>NZ_JBIVQL010000001.1:0-642774 GCF_044755105.1 Arthrobacter sp. NPDC092385 | reverse complement strand
GCTCGATCGGGGCGATGGCCATACCCCGATTTTATCGAACACGTGTACTAACCACGAGGGAGACAGGGCATTGTGGAGGACAAGACGACCCCCGTTGTCCACATACGGAACCGGCAGGAAACCGCCCGCGAGGCCGCAGACCGGCGAAACCCGTCAGGCGCCGCCGGCCTGCTCCCTGCAGGACAAGGCCCCTCGGCAGGGACTCAGGACAACAGGTCCTGCAGGCTCGGAAGCGCCGATCGGTGGGACCCGGTGAAAAAGCTCAGAGCTTGCAGTTGATGAGCAGCGGTTCGGGTTCCAGCCGGATGCCGAAGGACCGTTCCACGCCGTCCCGCACCAACCGGGCAACCGCCAGCAGGTCCGACGCCGAAGCGCCTCCCCTGTTGGTGACCGCGAGGGTGTGCTTGGTCGAGAGGGACGCACGCCCGCCCGCCGCAGCCCGCCCGTCGTCGTCTCCCAGGCCGAAGCCCCTGGAGAAACCGGCGTGTTCGATCAGCCAGGCCGCACTGAGCTTCACCCGACCCTCCGTCCCGGACGGGTACCGGGGAGCGTCCTCCGGCAGGCCCTCCGCCACGTCCTGGGCGACGATCGGGTTGGTGAAGAAGGACCCTGTGCTCCAGGTGTCCGGATCGGGGGCGTCGAGCACCATGCCCTTGCCGGCCCGCAGCTTCAGCACCTCGCGGCGCACGTCGTTCGCGTAGGCGCGGGCACCCACCTCGATCCCCAGGGCCCGCGCGAGCTCCGCGTACCGTATCGGCTTGCTCATGCGCCCCAGCCCCAGCTGGAACTCGACCGAGAGCACCACATAGCGCGGCGATCCCTCGACGGTGGTGCGCTTGAGGAGGGAGTCCCGGTAGCCGAACTTCAGCTCGAAATTGGTGAAGCTCCTGATGCTGTCCGTCTCGCGGTCGTACGTCCGTACCGTGGCGATGGTCTGGGACACGTCCGAGCCGTACGCCCCCACGTTCTGGACGGGTGTGGCACCCGTGGAACCGGGGATGCCCGAGAGGGCTTCCAGGCCCGAGAACGCGTGCATCACCGTATACCGAACGAGCTCGTCCCAGTCCTGGCCGGCTTGCACCTTGACCATGACGCCACCGCACGTGGCGTCGTCGTCGTCGACCGTGAAACCCGTGGAGGTGATGTGGATGACGGTCCCCTCGAAGCCGTCGTCCCCGATCAGCAGGTTGGACCCGCCGCTGAGGATGAGCAGCGGTTCACCCGCTGCATCGGCGGCGCGGACCGCCTCGACGATCTCGGATTCGGTCGAGGCCTCCACGAGCGTGCGTGCTGGTCCTCCCACGCGCGCGGTGGTGAGGTCTGCGAGACGCGTACCGGTCAGGGGTGCGGTCATGGCAGCCTCACCACGGCCTGCGCCTTCACGAGGACCTTCTGCCCGGCGAACGTGACCGTGAGGTCGATGCGCGCCGTCGAACGCTCGGTGTCGATCGCACCGACCACCCCGGTGACCTCCACGACCGCTCCGGGCTCGCCCGGCTGCGCCGTCGTGTCCTGGACGACCACGGGCTTGGTGAAGCGCGTCTGGTAGTCGACGACGGCGGCCGGGTCGCCGACCCAGTCGGTCACGAGCTGGACGGCGGCGCCCATGGTGAACATGCCGTGGGCGATGACGCCGGGGAGGCCGACGCCCTCGGCGAACGACTGGTTCCAGTGGATGGGGTTGAGGTCCCCCGAGGCACCGGCGTAGCGCACGAGGTCCTGGCGTGTGATG
Organism: Arthrobacter sp. NPDC092385; assembly: GCF_044755105.1. NCBI lineage: Bacteria > Bacillati > Actinomycetota > Actinomycetes > Micrococcales > Micrococcaceae > Arthrobacter > Arthrobacter sp. NPDC092385. The sequence continues at coordinate 641,042 of NZ_JBIVQL010000001.1, read as the reverse complement.
CCGATGGTGGTGGAGCCGATCTGCCGGCCCACCTCGAGGGTGGAAAGCGATACTGCCATGGCTACTGGTCCTCTCCGCGTACGAGGATAGACGACGTCGACGTGGCCGTCGGCACACCGTCGACGGTTGAGATCTCGGCGCGCGTGGTGATCATCGCTCCCCCGCCCATCGCCCGCACGGAGTCCACGTGCAGTTCGGCGACGAGCTGGTCCCCGGCGATGATGGGGCGGTGGTGGATGAAGCGCTGGTCGGCGTGGACCACCCGGGTGAAGTTGATGCCGGCGCTCGGGTCGCTGATCAACCGGGCGTCGGCGCGCTGGGCGACGATGATGGCGAAGGTCGGCGGGGCCACGAGGTCGGCATGGCCGAGGGCGACGGCGGCATCCACGTCGAAATGCGCCGGGTGCGTGGCCTGCACCGCGCGGGCGAAGTCGCGGATGGCCTCCCGGCCCACGGAATAGGTATCTCCTGCGGGGTAGCTGCGCCCCTGCAGGTCTGGGTCGATGGTCATGGATCCTCCGTTGGAAGCGGCGTGGGTGTTGGCGATGGATCGCGTGCGGTGTCGGGCGGCGAGGGACTGCGCGAGGCTCAGCGCATGTCCTTCACGCGGCGTCGGGCGTCGCGTGAGCGGACGACCATGCCCGCGAGGTGGCACACCATGCCGACCACGATGATCGGGATGCCGGTGAGGACGAGGGAGCGCTGGTCGGTCGCGGCGCCGCCCACCGCGACGAGGATGCCGATCGCCGTGGCCACGAGTGCGGAGACCACCAGCTTGCGGTACAGGTCCGAGCCGGTCTCCCAGGGCGTATTCAGCATGGTTCGATTCTACTGCCAGCCGCCGGGCGGTGAATCAGAAGAGTGCTTCCTGGACGGTCGGGACGGGAGTGCTGAAGTCACCGAACCGGAGCCGCCGGCCCTTGAGCTGCGCGAGATCGGCGACGAAGACGAGGTCCGAGCCGTCGATCGTGACCAGCGCCGACGGGCCGAGGACGTCGCGGAGGCGGAAGCCGTGCCGGCCACTTCCGAGGAACTCCGGGTAGGGCTGCAGCCCGCTGTGCCCGAGGACGGCGGACCACGACGGCGGCGGCTCGAACTCCTCGTGCACCACCTCGAAGCCCTCGATGCCGATCCCGCCCTCGAGCAGCCCCCGCGCTGCCAGGGCGAATCCGTCGTTGATGTGCTCGAGCCGCGCCGGGGGCAGCGGCGCGCACAGGGACGCCGCCTTCGTCGCGGACCTCACGGCCTGCTGCAGGCCGACGCTGCGGGTCACCTCGTCCTCCAGGATCCGGACGATCCGCCCGTCGGCTGCATGGGCGACGAGCTGGGCGACCACCGCGCCCTGCTCCACGAGACGTGCCCGCTTCCGTGGATCCGACACCGTCCCGACCTTGGTCGAGCCGTCGGCGAAGGTCGCGACGTACAGCCAGTGGGGCTGGTCGAGGTAGCGCTTCAGCCCCGCGGGGGCTATGCCGGAACGGTGGATGTCGTGCATGAAACGCACGTCGTCCTGGGCGAAGCATCGCGCGCACTGGTAGCCGCGTTCCGCCGGCGACTGGTCGGCACATGGCACCCACGTGCGGTCCTCGCGTCCGTGAACCCGATGGAAGCCGAGGCAGTGCTTCCCCTCCGCGGTGACCTCGAAGGCCAGTCTCGTGCCGGGCGCGAGCAGGACGTCGTGCCGTCCTTCGTCCTCCCGGCCGGGGCCTTCGGGCCCGTGCAGCGCCGAAACCTCCCGCATCGACAGGGCGGGCCCCGCGGCGTTCCAGTCCACGCCGCTGCAGAGATAGGTGGGGTCCATCCATCCAGCGTAGGGGCACCGACGACGACGGCGGGCTGGGCCGGCACCGAAGGGTGGTCCGCCCGCGGCGACCCATCCGCGCATTCAGGGTCGCCGGACCCTGTTGCCGGCCGCGGACGTCCGGCACACTGGTTCGCACCACTGCGCGCTCCACCGAGAGGCCGGAGCCTTGACGATCAGGAGGAGAACGCCATGGAAAGTGACGAACGACCCGGGACAGTCCTGTCCGACGACGAATCGTGGGACCTGCTGAAACGCTGCCGGTACGGGCGCCTCGCCATGAGCGTGCTGGGCGAGCCGGACATCTATCCGATCAACTTCGTGGCGCACGACGGGGCGCTGTTCATGCGGACGAATCCGGGCACGAAGCTGGCCGAACTGACCGTGAACGAGCGGGTCGCCTTCGAGGTGGACGAGGTGACCGATGACGAGGCGTGGAGCGTAGTGCTCAAGGGCACGGCGAGGGTGATCGTGTCGCAGTCCGAGGTGGACGAAGCGGACAAGCTACCGCTCACGCCCTGGATCCCGACGCGGAAATACACCTACGTCGAGATCACGCCCACACACGTCCACGGCCGCCACTTCGAACTGGGCGAGGAGCCGGAACGGTACTGACGGTGATCACGTGCGAGACCCTGCCCCGCCTGCCAGCACGCGGCTGAGGTCGTACGCCGCCGGGATGTCGAGTTGTTCGAAGGTGCAGGACCGGGCCTCGCGGTCCGGCCGCCACCGTTCGAACTGGACGGTGTGTCGGAACCGGTCGCCCTCCATCTGGTCGTACCGGACCTCAACCACGCGGCGTGGGTGCAGCCGGATGTAGGACACGTCCCTGGCGGATGCGAAGCGGTTGCGGTCGGTCGCACCGAGTTCGACGTCGCCGTCGTCGTTCCGCAGCACATCCGCGTCGAGTTCTCCGACGAGCTCCAGCCGGCGCTTGTCGGAGAACGCCGAGATGCCACCGACGTTCCGCAGCTCGCCGTCGTCGTCGTACAGGCCGAGCAGCAGGGAACCCACTCCCTGGCCGGACTTGTGCACCCTGTACCCGAGCACCACGGCATCGGCGCTGCGATGGTGCTTGACCTTGAGCATGCGCCGTTTGTTGGGCTCGTACCCCGCTGCGAGGGGCTTCGCGACGACGCCGTCGAGGCCGGCCCCCTCGAACTCCACGAGCCAGCGCCGGGCGAGCTCGACGTCGTGCGTGACCTGCGACAGGTGGACCGGCGCGGAGAAGGCCTCCCCGATGCCCTCGAGCGCCTTCCTGCGCTCGCCGAAGGGCACGCCGGTGAGGTCGTTGTCATCGATGGCGAGGAGGTCGAAGGCCACGAACGACGACGGCGTCTGCCCGGCCAGGAGCCGTATCCTGCTCTCGGCCGGGTGGATGCGCTGGGACAGGGCCTCCCAGTCCAGCCTCTCCGCGCCGTTCTCGCCCTGCCGCACCACGATCTCCCCGTCGAGGACGCAGCGCTCCGGGAGGTTCTCCAGCAGGGCGTCCACGAGTTCCGGGAAGTACCGCGTCAGCATCTTCGAACCACGGCTCCCGATCTCGCAGGTGCCGTCCTCGATCCTCACGATCGCCCGGAAGCCGTCCCATTTGGGCTCGTACACGAGCCCACCGGGAACGCTGTCGGGTTCGGGCACGGAGTCCACGGCCTTCGCCAGCATCGGCTGGACGGGGAACGGCAGGTCGGTCATGTCCCGATCCTGTCGCATGGGACCCGCGCTTGGCTACGCAGCACCGGAACTACACGGTCTGCCCCTCGTGCGGTCCTTCCTCGATCTCCTCGAGGAGCTTGTCGTTGAAGGCGTCGAGATCTCCGGGGTTGCGGCTCGTCACCAGCCCCTGGTCCACCACCACTTCCTCGTCACTCCAGTTGGCGCCGGCGTTCTTCAGGTCGGTGGCGAGCGTGTGGTAGGACGTCAGGTCGCGTCCGCTGACCACGCCGGCCTCGATCAGCAGCCATGGTCCGTGGCAGATGGACGCCACGGGCTTGTGCTGCTCGAAGAATGCCCGGGTGAAGGCCTGGGCGTCCTTGTCGACGCGCAGGAAGTCGGCGTTGACCACGCCGCCCGGCAGGACCAGGGCGTCGTAGTCGTCGGCCTTCGCCTCGGACACCGCCAGGTCCACCTGGAACGTGTCGCCCTTGTCCATGCCTTCGAAACCCTGCAGTGTCCCGGTCCTGGGTGAGACCAGCGTGGGGACGCCGCCCGCTTCCTCGACCGCCTTCCAGGGGCTCGTGAGCTCGATCTGTTCCACCCCGTCCGTGAGCAGGAACGCGACCTTCTTGCCTGAGATGTTGTGTTCGGACATGCTGTTCTCCCTTGCGTAGAGCGTGGCTGTCGTACCGTTTCCAGCCTAGGAACCGCCGCGATGATAAGCAAGCTGAGCATCTCCCCGCCGGACCTCCGGCTACGGCCTCCGAGGCCGGGCGCGCACATGCATCCGCTCGCCCTGCTGCCCGAAGAGGCTGATGAACTCGACCGCTTCCCCATCGGCGCTCGCGAACCAGTGGGGCGTGTGGGTGTCGAATTCGGCCGCCTCGCCGGGGCCGAGCACGAAGTCGTTGCTCCCGAGCACGAGCCGCAGGAAGCCGTTGAGGATGTAGAGCCATTCGTAGCCCTCGTGGACCTGCAGCTCCGGCTCGGTGCCGCGCGCGTCGCCCGCGAGCACCATCTTGTACGCCTGCACCCCGCCCGGCCGCCTCGTCAGGGGGATGGCCGTGGTGCCGTGGTGCTCGATGGGGCGCAGGTGGATCCGGGGATCGCCGGTGGGAGGCGCGCCGACGAGGTCGTCGAGCGGGACGCCGTAGAGCTGCGCGATGGGCAGCAGGAGTTCCAGGTTCGGACGCCGCCGGCCGGATTCGAGCCTGGAGAGGGTGCTGACGGACACGCCGGACGCCGCGGACACCTCACCGAGGGTCAGGTTGCGTTCGGTGCGCAGAGCGCGGAGCCGTGGCCCGACGGCGTCGAGCACGGATGTGAGGTCTGCTTCCATGAGTCCCATCTTGCCATCCTGGCAAAGAACTTTGCACAATTCGTGCTGATCCGCTGATGCTGGATCCATCAGCGGAACAAAAGGAGAACCACCATGCCAGCCATCACCCAGCCCCTGCAGGACAGGTACGACGTCGTCGTCGTCGGAGGCGGAGCCGCGGGACTCAGCGCCGCCGTCACCCTGAGCCGCGCGCTCCGCTCCGTCCTGGTGGTCGACGCCGGCGCGCCCCGCAACGCTCCCGCCCAGGGCGTCCACGGCTTCCTGACGCGCGAGGGCATGCATCCGCTCGCCCTGCTCGCCGCGGGCCGTGCGGAGGCGGAATCCTACGGGTCCACCGTCCTTGCCGCCGAGGTCTCCCAGCTGCGGCGCGACACCGAAGGGTTCGCGGTGGAACTGTCCGACGGGCGCACGGTCCTGGGCCGCAGACTGCTCCTCGCCACCGGGCTCTCCGATCAGCTCCCCGACATCCCGGGACTCCGGGACCAGTGGGGCAAGGGCGTGGTCCACTGCCCGTACTGCCACGGCTACGAGATCCGCGGCCGGCGCATCGGGGTCCTCGGCACGGGTCCCCTGTCCATGCACCAGGCCCTTCTCTTCCGGCAGTGGTCGGAGGACATCACACTGTTCCTCAACGACACCGTGAAGCCCACCGACGAGGAGTGGGACCGCCTCGCCGCGCGCTCCATCCGCGTGGTCGACGGCGCCGTGTCGAGTGTGGATGCGACGGACGGCGTCCTCACGGGGGTGACAGTGGCAGGCAGGAGCTTCGACCTGCAGGCCCTGGCCGTCGGAACCCGCATGGAGTCCCGGGGCGGACTGCTGGAACCGCTCGGGATCATCGCACAGGACCACCCGTCCGGCATGGGCCGCTTCGTCGAGGCGGGCCCGCGGGGCTCGACGGCGGTGCCGGGCGTCTATGTCGCCGGCAATGCCTCCAACCTCGCAGCCCAGGTCATCGTCGCCGCAGCAGAGGGCACGATGGCGGGCGCGGCGATCAACGCGGACCTCGTCGAGGAGGAGACGGCCTGGGCCGTCGAAGGTCACAGCGGGCCCTTCTCGGCGTCCTCGGAGGCCGAGGTCTCGGTGCGCGTCCTTGGCACGCGCCGCCATGGGCTCGATGATGGGGCAGGAACGGAAGAAGGGGTGCGCCGTGCGGGTTGAGTACACGCAGGAATTCTGGGACGACCGCTACCGGCAGCGCACGAGGATCTGGAGCGGCAACCCGAACCGGCAGCTCGTCGCGGTGGCCGGGGACCTGGCACCGGGCCGGGCGCTCGACGTCGGCTGCGGCGAGGGTGCCGATGCCGTGTGGCTCGCCTCCCGCGGGTGGGACGTGCTCGGCATCGACGTCTCCGAGGTGGCACTCTCCCGCGCCCGGACCCATGCGGAGGAACTCGGCGAGCAGGTCGCGGACCGCCTCGAGTGGCGGCAGGTGGACCTGCTGGCCTCGCCCGGGCTGCCCGGCGGCCTCGACCTCGTGTCCGTCCAGTTCATGCACCTCCCGGAACCGGAGCGCTCACGCATCTTCCGGGCGCTGGCGGAGCTCGTCGGCGTCGGGGGCACCTTTTTGATCGTCGCCCACGACCCCTCGGATCTCCATACCGGGATCGGCCGACCGCCGCATGCGGACATCTTCTACGCACCGCAGGAGATCGCGGCGCTGCTCGACGACGCGTGGGACATCCGTGTGTGCGAGTCGCGGCCGCGGGTGGAGCGGACGGCGGACGGCCGCGACGTCGACATCAGCGATGCCGTGCTCGCGGCGGTACGGATCCGCTGAGACCTGCGCAAGGACCCGGTGGGACGGTATCCGGCGTGCCGTTCCACCGGGCTCCTCGGTAGCCTCGACGCATGGAGTGGATCACCGAGAACTACGTCAATTTCGCCAGCATCATCGATGACGCGACGCTGGCGCAGAACAGGAGAACCAGCTCCATGCCGTTCGTGTACCCGCACTTCGCCTCCATGCCCGACGCCCACCTCGGCCTCGGCTGCGCCGTCGGGTCCGTCCTGCCGACCCTCGGTGCGATCATCCCGGCGGCGGTCGGCGTGGATATCGGCTGCGGCATGGTGGCCGTGCGCACCGACCACACTGCGGGCGGGATCGGCCGCCTCGATCGCCGCATCCTGCGCCAGTCGATCGAGCGGGCCGTTCCCCTCTCCGCCGGCAACAACAACAAGCGGATGCGTGCCACCGCGCAGCCACGTATCACCACCCTCGAACAGGACGCCCGGTCGGCGGGCTTCGACCCGTCGAGCTACGTGAAGGACTGGCGACTGCAACTCGGTACCCTCGGCTCGGGCAACCATTTCATCGAGGTGTCCCTCGACGAAGAGGACAACGTCTGGCTCTTCCTGCATTCGGGCTCGAGGGGTATCGGGAACCGGATCGCGCAGCGCCACATCCGTGCGGCGCAGGACTACTGTTCGAGCCGGTCCATTTCCCTGCCGCACCAGGACCTGGCGTACCTCGAGGAGGGCACGCCCGAGTTCGATCGCTACATCGGCGAACTGCTGTGGGCGCAGAAGTTCGCCCTGCTCAACCGCGAGGAGATGATGGACCGCGTCCTCGGCCAGTTCACGCACTGGGTCGGCAAGCCCGTGCAGGAGCTCGAGCGCATCAATTGCCACCACAACTACACCCACCGGGAGACGCACTTCGGCAAGGACGTGTGGCTCTCCCGCAAGGGTGCCATCGCAGCGGACCCGGGGCGTCCGGGCCTCATCCCCGGCTCGATGGGCACGCGCTCCTACGTGGTGACGGGCAAGGGCAACAGGGAGGCGATGAACTCGGCCCCGCACGGAGCGGGGCGGGAGTACTCGCGCAACGCCGCGCGGAAGACGTTCACGCAGGACCAGCTCCGCGCCGCCATGCGGGGCATCGAGTTCCGGGACACCCCTGCATTCCTCGACGAGATCCCGGCGGCGTACAAGGACATCGACGCGGTGATGCAGGACGCCCGGGACCTCGTGGACGTCCGGCACACCCTCCGTCAGATCATCAACGTGAAGGGCGACTGACGGGCCCGGCAGGCGCCGTCGACCGGAGTGGCAACCGTTAGGCTGGCGCCATGTCGCTCCTGACCGCCACGCAGCCGCCCGATCCGATCGTGGTTGAGGTCGCAGCCCACGCACCGCGCTGGTGGGAGATCGTCGAAGCCCTCGCTCCCCTCGCCGTTCTGCTCGCAGCCGTCCTGGCGGCCGCGACGGCCTTCGTGAGCCTCCGGCAGCGGGCGGCAGCAGACCGCGCTGCGCTGGAGCAGAAGAGGCGTGCCGACGATCGTGCCGAATGGTGGCGCAGGACGCAGTGGGCCATCGACGCCGCGACCTCCCTCGACCCGATCCGGCAGGAAGCAGGAGTGGAGGCGCTGCTCCAGCTGTCCTGCAGCGACCTCGCGACCGGGGAGGACCGCCTGATCCTGGACGCGATCTGGGTGAGCAACCCGGTGGCCAATCCGGACGACCCCGACGCCGGACTGCCCGATGGCGCTGCCGGACGGCCGGACGAGGACCGGAGGATGAGGGGAGCGCCGATGACCGATGCAGCAGGCACACGGCAAGCGACGACCGGGCACACCGCCCATCGACGACCCGCCGACACTCCGCGGGTGACAGCGGCGAAAGCACGTCTCCGGGTGGCCCTCGATCAGCAACTGGGCCGCAGGACCCCGCGATCCGTGCAGGATGCGGCGGCGGGCAAGCGCTAGCAGCCGCACCGAAGGCCCGATCGAAGCCCGGCGGGTACGCCTGCCGGGCTTCTCCGTTCCCGGCATCCCGAGAACGGAAAAGGCCCCGGAGCCGAAGCTCCGGGGCCTTGCCTGTAGCGGTGGTGGGACTCGATCCCACGACCTCACGATTATGAGTCGTGCGCTCTAACCAGCTGAGCTACACCGCCCTAAATGAGGCTGCCCGCACCGATCTGATGATCGTCACGGGCCCCCTCATTTACGAGCCCCCCACCGGAATCGATCCGGTGACCTCGTTCTTACCAAGAACGCGCTCTACCACTGAGCTAGGGGGGCAACAGCAAGAAACTTTACCAGTTCCCGGCCGCTGGTGCGAAATCGACAGCCGCCCTGGTGGACGGACCCCGGATTCCGCGTCGGACCCGTGCAGGCACGGATCCGACGGGGTTCGGCTAGCTAGTTCCTACCACTGCTCGGACTGCGCCGAGGAGCGTCCTGCACCGGCGCCGGCGCCCTTTGCGGAGCGGGGCTTGCGGTTGGCGTCTCCCGAAAACCGGGTGTCGCCGTCACGCTTCGGGAAGTCCTTCTTGAAGGGCTTCTTGAACTCGCCCGCACCGCGGTTGCCTGCAGGCTTGCGTCCCTTGTCGAGCTCGAGGTGGATGAGCTCGCCGCCGATGCGCGTCTTGGAGAGCGCGCGCAGCTGGTCCGTGGACAGGTCCGCGGGCAGCTCCACCAGGCTGTGGTCGGCACGGATGTCGATGCCACCGATCTGCGAGGAGGACAGGCCACCCTCGTTGGCGATCGCACCCACGATCGAGCCGGGCATCACGCGCTGGCGACGGCCCACCGCGATGCGGTACGTGGCGTTGCCCTCGGTGAGCGTGCGCGTCGGGCCACGCGAACCGAAGGCATCCTTGCGTCCTTCGGCACGCTCGCGCTGACCGGCGGGAGCGACGGGGATGTCCTGCACGAGGATCGGCTGGCCGCCCTGCGCCATGACGGCAAGGGCTGCAGCGATCTCGCTGGCGGGCACATCGTGCTCACGCTCGTAGGTGGCGATGAGGTCGCGGAACAGCGCCACGTCCTTGCCTGCCAGCGTCTGAGTGATCTTGTCCGCGAACTTGCTGAGGCGCAGTTCGTTGATCTTCTCCGTGGAGGGCAGCTGCATCTGCTCGACCGGCTGGCGCGTGGCCTTCTCGATCGAACGCAGCAGGTACTTCTCGCGGGGGGTGATGAAGAGGACCGCATCGCCCGAACGCCCTGCCCGGCCGGTGCGGCCGATGCGGTGGACGTAGGACTCGGTGTCGTTCGGGATGTCGTAGTTCACGACGAGCGAGATGCGCTCCACGTCCAGCCCACGGGCGGCGACGTCCGTGGCGACGAGGATGTCGATCTTGCCGTCACGCAGCGCGTCGACGGTGCGCTCGCGCTGCTGCTGCGGGATGTCGCCGTTGATGGCTGCGGCCGAGAAGCCCCGTGAACGCAACTTGTCCGCCAGGTCTTCGGTAGCCGCCTTGGTGCGGACGAAGGCGATGATGCCGTCGTAGTCCTCCACCTCGAGGATGCGGGTCATCGCGTCGAGCTTGTGCGGGCCCATGACCTGCAGGTAGCGCTGGCGCGTGTTGGTGCCCGTCGTCGTCTTGCCCTTGACCGAGATCTCGGCCGGATCGTTGAGGTACTTCTTCGCGATCCGGCGGATGGCGGGGGGCATGGTCGCGGAGAACAGTGCAACCTGCTTCTCCGCCGGGGTGGAGGCGAGGATCTTCTCGACGTCCTCGGCGAAGCCCATGCGCAGCATCTCGTCGGCCTCGTCGAGCACGACGTACTCGAGGTTCGAGAGGTCCAGCGACCCCTTCTCGATGTGGTCGATCACGCGGCCGGGGGTACCGACGACGACCTGTGCACCGCGGCGCAGGCCGTTGAGCTGGGGGCCGTAGGGCGATCCGCCGTAGACGGGGAGGACGGTGAAGCCCTCCATGTGCTTGGCGTAGGAGGTGAAGGCGTCGGCCACCTGCAGCGCGAGCTCGCGGGTCGGTGCGAGCACCAGGACCTGCGTGTTCTTGCTGGGGCCACCGTTGACGTCGGCCAGTTCCGCCATCTTCGACAGCGCGGGAACGGCGAACGCGGCGGTCTTGCCGGTGCCGGTCTGCGCCAGCCCGACGACGTCGCGGCCTTCGAGCAGCGCGGGGATGGTCGCCGCCTGGATGGGTGAGGGCTTCTCGTAGCCGAGGTCGGTCAGCGCCGCGAGGATGCGGCCGTCGAGGTTGAGCTCGGTGAAGCGGATGGTCACGCCGTCGTCGTCGGACTCTGCTGCGGGAACCGCTGCAGTGGCCTCGGTGAGGGGGGTGGTGATCTGCTCGGACAGGTTTTCAGGCACGGAAGAATTCCTTCAGGTAGGTGCCGGACGGCCTGACAGGAAGGAGCCTGCAGTGCCGAATGAACATGGAAATCCGGCACTGTTTCAATCCCGAGGCCGAACTTCCTCGTCACACCGTGTTCTCTGCTCTCTCAGCAGTGATGTGTGACTTTTCTTCTAGCCGGCGCTCCCTGATGAATCTGCTCGCGAGTCTGTGCTCCGAGCCCCAACACAACCTATCCGGCCCGAAAGGGGCGGAAATAAAGGGAATACCGGTGTGGGGGATATATCCAGTCTACTGCACGACGGGCCTCATCCGCTCCATCCAGGGCCCGTCGGGGAGGTGACGTTCGGCACGTCAGGCCGGCAGGGCTACCCTCAGCGCCCGCAGCGCCGCCTTGCGGACCTGGGGGGTGAGCGTCAGGTGCCCCGCGGCTGCGGAGCCGAGCAGCCTCTCGGCCTGCGGCTCATCGAGGCCCGCGTGGACCTGCGCCGAGGTGACACCGTGGTCGGGGACGCTCACCACGCGGATGGTGTCGCCCGCGACGATGCTGCCCTTCGTGACGACGCTCAGGTAGGTTCCCACGCGATTGGCCTCCGCGAAGCGCTTCACCCAGGACTTCTCCCCGAGGTGGCGGGCGAAGTTCACGCAGGGCGTGCGCGGCATGGTGACCTCGAGCAGCACCTGGTCCCCCACGCTCCAGCGCTCACCGATGACGGCCTGGGAGGCGTCGATCCCTGCGACCCGGAGGTTCTCGCCGAAAAGACCCGGCGTCACCTCGCGGCCCAGCTGCCCGCTCCAGAAGTCGGCGTCGTCCTGCGCATAGGCGTAGAGGGCCTTCGTGGGTCCGCCGTGATGCTTGCGGCTGGCCTGGATATCACCCGTGAGGCCCAGGGGGTGCACGTTCACGGGCCCGTCCGCCGCTCTCTTGTCGATCGCGGTGACGCCGGTGGAGTCCCTCGTCGGGAGGAGTTCGTGCACGCGGCAGACGGCGAGGAGGGTACCGGTGGTCATGGCGACCATCCTATGCGCGGGGCTGCGGCGGGCGGGCTCACGGCTCGAAGCGGTAGCCCATCCCGCTCTCGGTGACGAAGTACCGGGGCGCCCCCGGGTCCGGCTCGAGCTTCTTGCGCAGCTGCGCCATGTACACGCGGAGGTACTGCACGTCCTTCGCATAGGCCGGCCCCCACACGTCGAGCAGGAGCTGCTGCTGGGAGACGAGCCGGCCCGGATGGGCGATCAGCCGATCCACGATCTTCCACTCGGTCGGCGTCAGGCGGATGTCCCCGCCGTCCTTCACCACGCGGCGGGCACCGGCGTCGAGCGTGAAATCGGGTGTCTCGATGACCGGCGCCTCGGCCTCGACCGCCGCACGCCGTGTCGCTGCCCGCAGCCGCGCCAGCAGCTCTTCGAGCCCGAACGGCTTCGTCACGTAGTCGTCGGCCCCGGCATCGAGCGCATCGACCTTGTCCTGCGAGCCGTGGCGGGCGGACAGCACGATGATGTGCACCTGCGACCAGCCGCGGATCCGGCGGATGACGTCCACGCCGTCGATGTCCGGCAGGCCGAGGTCCAGCACGATGATGTCCGGGTGGTGCTCCGACGCGGCGGCCAGCGCCGTCTCGCCGTCGACCGCCGTCACGCACAGGTAGCCATGGGCGCGGAGGTTGATCTCGAGGGCGCGGAGGAGCTGCGGTTCGTCGTCGACCACCAGCACGCGCGTCATGGCTCGACGACCCCGGTCGAGATGGGCAGGCGGACCACGAGCGTCAGGCCGCCGCCCGGCGTCTGCTCGGCGTCGAGCATGCCGCCCATCACCTCGGTGAAACCCTTGGCAACCGCCAGTCCGAGCCCCACGCCGGCGCCGGACGGCGCATCGTCGAGCCGCTGGAACGGACGGAACATGGCCGCGACGTCCTCCCGTGACACACCGTGCCCGTGGTCGATGACGCGCAGTTCGCTGGCCGGGAAGCCGTTGACGAGTGCCCTGCCCGTCCCTCCCACCGACGCGGTGACCTCGATCGGCGCATCGGGCGCGTACTTGACGGCGTTCTCGACGATGTTCGCGAGCACGCGCTCCAGCAGCCCCGGGTCCGCCTCGATGGCGGGCAGGTTCGGCGGGATGTGCACACGGACGCGCTCCTCGGCGACATTCGCGAGGGCGGGCCCGACGACGTCGGTCCACTTGAGCGGCCGCACGTGCGCGTTGACCGCGTCACCGGTGATGCGCGACATGTCGAGGAGGTTGTTCACGAGCGCATCCAGCCGGTCGGAGTAGTCCTCGATGGTCTCGAGCAGCTCGTCCTCGTCCTCCTGGGAGAAGGTCACGTCGGACTGCCGCAGGCTGCTGACCGCGAGCTTGATACCGGCCAGCGGCGTGCGGAGGTCGTGGGACACCGAGCGCAGGATCGCCGTACGCATGACGTTGCCCTCGACGAGCCTCCGGTTGGTCCGCGTGCTCGCGAGGAGTTCCTGCCGCTGCAGCAGCGACCGCAGCTGGCCGGCGAAGGCCGTCAGCAGGCCGCGGTCGCGCGCGGAGAGCGGGTGCCCGTACAGGGCGAGCGAGAAGCCGCCGTCGACCGGCTCCACCGCCGTCGCGTCCTCGAGGGTCCAGCGGCCCGGCTCCTCGCGTGCCGCGGGCTGCTTCCCTGCCCGCTGCTGCCCGGCGTCGGCCGCGGCCGTCGCACGCACGGCGAGCGCCTTGCGCTCCATGCCCTCCATGCCCTCCGTGCCGTCCTGCCCGTCGCCCACGCCGTCGACAGGGCCGAACAGGGCCACGCCGTCGACGTCGAACTGGGCCTGGACGTGGCGCAGGAACCCCTGCAGGGTGTCCTCCTCCGCCAGGACCCCGCGCGCGAGTTCGCCGAGCAGCGCCGCTTCCTGCTGCGCCAGGACCGCCTCGCGCGAGCGGCGGGCCGACAGCCCGACCACGAGCGACACCGTGACCGCGACGGCGATGAAGATGAGCACCGTGACCACGTTCTCGGCGTCCGAGATCTCCAGGGACCCGAAGGGCTCCGTCGACGTGTAGTTCAGGATGATGGTGCTCCAGAGCGCGGCGAGCAGGGCGGGCCAGAGGCCGCCGATCAGCGCGACGGCGATGACCCCGGCCAGCTGGAAGAGGACGTCGACGGCCAGCAGGGACGTGCCGACCGAGAACAGGGCGCCCTCGAGCAGCGGGGGCAGGACCAGGGCGACGGCGCATCCGGCAGCGAGGCGCAGGCGGCCGAGGGGGGCCGCAAGGGTGCGCCGGGCCGCCGAGGCCATCAGTGGTTCCGCGATCCGGGGACGGCGTCGTCGTCCAGGGCGCGGACGCCGGCCTCGTCGTCGCGGAGGAATCGTTCCTCCTCCGGCCCGGTGGCGGGCAGGGTCCGGGACAGGAGGATCCAGAAGGCGGTGATGGCGAGGGCGCAGAAGACTCCGGCGCTGGAGGCCATGAGCCAGCCGGTGGTCAGCTGCGAGTCGAGGTCCTCGGCGCCGAACAGCACGCCGATGGTCTTCGGGGAGTAGACGAAGACGAGGAGGGTGATCACGAACAGGACCGCCGCCGTCCTCCGGTACGCCCGCAGCGGTGCGGGAAGTCCGGCTGCCTGGCCGGCGAGGACCGCGAGGACCACCACGATCCAGACCCAGTGGTGGGACCACGAGATCGGCGAGATGAGGAGCATGAGCAGCGAGGTCATGGCGATCGGCAGGAACCGGTCACCGCGCCGCTGGGCCGCCCGGACGATGTACGCCGTCGCGGCGACGAGCAGCAGGGAGATGAGCAGCCACGGCACGGTGGAGGGGAAGCCGGGCCCCAGGAAGTGGAGGATCGCCCCCCGGACCGAGAGGTTGTCGACATAGCCCTCACCGCCGATCCTGCCCGTATCCCTCAGCATCTGCAGCCAGTACGTCGCCGACTCCCCGGGCAGGAGGAGGAACCCGAGCGCGATGGTCCCGAAGAACCCGCCCGCCATGGTGAACAGCTGCTTCCACTCGCCGCGCACCAGGAAGTAGAGGCCGAAGACCAGGGGCGTGAGCTTGATACCCGCGGCGACGCCCGTGAGCAGCCCGGTGGGCAGCCGGCGGTGCGGCCCGGAGAGCAGGTCCGCGGCGATCATCGCGAAGAGCAGGATGTTCACCTGCGAGAAGGCCATGGTCTCCCGCCACGGTCCGAGCAGGCAGACGACGCCGGTGCCCGCGATCGCCAGGGGCAGCGCGGACGGATGGGCCACGACCTCCCGTACGCCCGCGAACCCGCCGAGGTAGCGGGTGATGAGCAGCGACGTCGCGGCGGCGATGAGGACCGACAGCCCCACGAAGAGGATTGCGCCGGTCTCGGCGCTCACGAGCGTCAGCACGGTGAAGGCCAGCGCGGCGAACGGCGGATACGTGAACAGCAGCGAGCCCTCCCCCTCGCCGAAGGACCGCGTGTAGAGCGAACCGTCGCCGTCGACCACCGCCTGCCCGCCCATGCGGTAGACGCGGAAATCGAGGCCGATGAAATCGGCCCAGGCGAACGCCCAGACCGCCAGCGCCGCAGCCACGACCACTGCGGCGACGACGCCCAGCGCCCTGACCGTTGCCGGGGTACTGCGCTCGCTCATGCTTTCCTTCCGAAGGACCGGGTGCCGGCGCCGGCCCGGGTTCTTCCCCGCGGAACGGCTCATCCAGTGTAGGCACGGCCCCGGAGAGGCGCTCGCGGGCGGGTATGTTGGAAATCACCCCGCCCCCTTGCGAAAGGCCGATGCACCGATGCCCTCCCCCAGCGGAAACACCCCTCCCGCCACCGCCATCACCAACGCCCACGTCGTCCCGATCGACGGCGAGCCCTTCGACGGCACCGTGGTCGTCGAGGACGGCCGCATCACGGCCCTCGGCGCCTCCGTGGCGGTGCCCGACGGCGCCACCGTGATCGACGCCGGCGGCAAGTGGCTGCTGCCCGGCTTCGTCGACGCCCATGTGCACCTCGGTACGCACGAGGAGGGCGAGGGTGCTGCCGGTGACGACACGAACGAGATGACCAATCCGAACACCGCCGGCGTCCGGGCGATCGACGCCATCAATCCCTTCGACCCGGGGTTCGACGACGCCCTCGCGGGAGGCGTGACCACCGTGAACGTCAACCCCGGCTCCGGGAACCCGATCGGCGGGCTCGCCGTCGCGATCCACACGCACGGCCGCTACCTCGAGGAGATGGTGCTGCGCTCCCCCAGCGGACTCAAGTCGGCCCTCGGCGAGAATCCCAAGCGCGTGTACGGCGGCAAGGACAAGACACCGTCCACCCGCCTCGGCACCGCCCTCGTCATCCGCGAGGCGTTCATGAAGGCCCAGAACTACATGGGCAAGGCCGACGAGAACGCGCGCGATCCGCACCTCGAGGCCCTCGCCATGGTGCTGCGCCGCGAGATCCCGTGGCGCCAGCACGCGCACCGTGCGGACGACATCGCGACCGCCATCCGCATCGCGGACGAGTTCGGGTACGACCTCGTGCTGGACCACGGCACCGAGGCGCACCTGCTCGGCGACATCCTCGCCGAACGCGGGACGCCGGTGCTGATCGGACCGCTCTTCACCACGAAGTCGAAGGTGGAGCTGCGCGGCCGCTCGATCGCCAACCCGGGCAAGCTCGCGAAGGCCGGCGTCGAGATCTCGATCATCACCGACCACCCCGTGATCCCGATCAACTTCCTGGTGCACCAGGCGACGCTGGCCGTCAAGGAGGGACTCGACCGGGAGACCGCGCTGCGCTCCATCACGATTCACCCGGCGAAGGTGCTCGGCCTCGCCGACCGCCTCGGCTCGCTCGCCGTCGGGAAGGACGCGGACCTCGTGCTCTGGAGCGGTGACCCGCTCGACGTCATGCAGCGGGCGCTGCAGGTGTGGATCGGCGGCACGGAGGTCTACTCCTACGACACCGCGACCGGCAGCGGCACCGTCGCTCCGCGGGGCTAGGCAGTCCTCCCGGTGAGGCCCCGCAAGGACCCCCTGCCGCCACGGCCGTTCCCGCTGCGCGCCGCGATCGTCCTGTGGCTCGTGATCGCCGTCCTGCTCCTCGTCGCGGCAGGGACCTTCCTCACCTCCGCCGCCGTGCAGGACCTGGAGCGTGCCGGATTCATCGGGCTCGGCGCGCTCTTCGGGGCACTCGCCGTCCTCCAGCTGCTCCTCCTGCTCCCGCTCCGGCGGGGCAGGAGGAGTGCTCGGGAGCTCCTGAGCACCATCGGCATCATCGTCGGGGTGCCCATCATCGTGCGCGGGACGCCGGGCCTGTCCCTGATCGCCGGGGCGATGCTGGTCGCGGTGCTGCTGATGTGGCTCCCGCAGAGCAGCGACTACTTCCAGCTCACCCAGCCGAAGGCGAAGAAGCGGCTGCGCCTCCCGGGACTCCGCTAGGCCCCCTGGCCCGCGCCGGAATCTGCCGACACGGCCGCCGTCGTTCCCGGCTCTTGGCACGTAGTGGCGTGTCACCCGAGGACACGCCGAGATCACCGGGCACCTCACGCAAAAAGCCCGGGACGACGGCGGTCCTCGGCCGGCCGCAGGTGCCGCGTCGTGCACGCCCTTCGGCGGCCGACGTGCGTGTCGGGCCGGGACACGCCGCGCAGCGGGCCGCATCAGGATCACGCGCGTGCACGACGCCGCACCGACACCCCCGGACACACGAAAGGCCCCTCCCGACGGAGGGGCCTTTCGGTACAGAATGACTAACGCAGAGCCGAGATGGCCTGCTCGAGGTCGCCCACGAGGTCCTCGATGTCCTCGATGCCGACGGACAGCCGGATCAGGTTCTCGGGGACGGCCAGCTCGGTGCCCTTGACCGACGCGTGCGTCATGTCGGACGGGTAGTTCATCAGGGACTCGATGCCGCCGAGGGACTCGGCGAGCAGGAAGACGTGCGTGGACTCGGCCACCTTCTTCGCGGCCTCCGCCCCGCCCCTGAAGGTCACGGAGATCATGCCGCCGAAGTCCTTCATCTGTGCTGCGGCGAGGTCGTGGCCCGGGTGCTCCGGAAGGCCCGGGTAGTACACGTGCTCCACCTCGTCCTGCTCCTGCAGCCACCGGGCGATCGTCATCGCGTTCGAGGAGTGCCGGTCCATGCGCACGCCGAGGGTCTTGAGCCCGCGCGTCGTGAGCCAGGCTTCCATCGGCGCGGACACGGCACCGACGGCGAACTGCACGAAGCCGACCTTCTCGGCGAGCTCGTCGTCGTCCACCACGACGGCGCCGCCACTGGCGTCGGAGTGCCCGCCGATGTACTTGGTGGTCGAGTGCACGACGACGTCGGCGCCGAAGGTGAGCGGCTGCTGCAGGTACGGCGACGCGAACGTGTTGTCGACGACGAGCAGGGCGCCGGCCTCGTGCGCGAGCTGGGCTGTCGCGGCGATGTCGGTGATCTTCATCATCGGATTCGACGGCGTCTCGACCCAGACCATCTTCGTGTTGTTCCCGGCGATGGCGGCCCGCACGGCGTCGGCATCGGCCATGTCGACGGCGGTGTTCGTGATGCCCCACTGGGACAGCACGCGGTCGATCAGGCGGTAGGTACCGCCGTACGCGTCATTGCCGAGCACGATGTGGTCACCCGGACGGAGCGCTGCCCGGATGAGCGCGTCCTCCGCGGCGAGCCCGGACGAGAAGCTGAAGGCGTGCTTCCCGCCTTCGAGCGCCGCGATCTGGACCTGCAGGGCATCACGGGTGGGGTTGGTGCCGCGCCCGTATTCGTAGCCGTTGCGCAGCTTGCCGATGCCGTCCTGCGCGAAGGTGGTGGTCTGGTACAGCGGCGGGATCACCGCTCCGGTCGTGGGGTCGGGGGTCTGGCCGGCGTGGACCGCTCGGGTGTTGAAACCCTGGGCGTTCGAGTGCGTCACGATGCTCCTGAGATGCGGGTGGGGTTGTTACTTGCTCATGTATGTCAGCAAGTCGTGGCGCGTAAGAATTCCCACGGGCGACCCGACGAACGTCACCATCAGCGTGTCGCTGTCCTGGAGCCTCTCCCGCGCCGTCGCGATGGACTCGAGCGAGCCGATGAGGGGCAGCTTCCCGTCCATGTGCTGGGAGATCTGGTCCGTCAGCTTCGCCTCGCCGTGGAAGATCTTGGCGGTTAGGGAGCGCTCGTCGACCGACCCCAGCACCTCGCCCATCTTCACGGGGGGCTCCTGCGACAGCACCGGGATGCTGGAGACGCCGTACTCGTCCAGGATCGAGATGACGTCGCGCACCGTCTCGGTGGGATGGGTGTGCACGAGGTCCGGGATGGAGCCGCTCTTGGCTCGCAGCACCTCGCCGACGCTCGCGTCGTCGCCGCTGTCCATGAAGCCGTAGGACTTCATCCAGTCGTCGTTGAAGATCTTGCCGAGGTAGCCCCGGCCGCCGTCGGGGAGGAGGACGACGACGACATCGTCCTCGGTCAGGTCCCTGGCGACGCGCAGGGCCGCGACGACGGCCATGCCGCAGGAGCCGCCGACCAGCAGGCCCTCCTCGCGGGCGAGGCGCCGGGTCATCTCGAAGCTCTCGGCGTCGGTGACGGCGTGGATCTCGTCCGGGATGGAGGGATCGTAGGACTCGGGCCACATGTCCTCGCCGACACCTTCGACGAAGTAGGGGCGGCCGGTACCGCCGGAGTAGATGGAGCCGTCGGGGTCGGCACCGACGATCCGCACGGGCCCGCCCTCGCGGTCCGCCGAGACCTCCTTCAGGTAGCGCCCGGTGCCGGTGATGGTGCCACCCGTGCCGACGCCCGTGACGAAGTGGGTCAGCCTGCCGTCGGTGTCGTTCCAGATCTCGGGGCCGGTCGTCTCGTAGTGGCTGAGCGGCCCGTTCTGGTTGGAGAACTGGTCGGGCTTGTAGGCGCCGGGGATCTCGCGGACGAGGCGGTCGGACACGCCGTAGTAGGACTGCGGGCTGTCCGGGGCGACGGCGGTGGGCGTGACGACGACCTCCGCCCCGTACGCCTTGAGCACGTTGCGCTTGTCCTCGCCCACCTTGTCCGGCACCACGAAGACGCACTTGTAACCGCGCTGCTGCGCGACGAGGGCGAGGCCGACGCCGGTGTTGCCGGAGGTCGGTTCGACGATGGTGCCGCCGGGCTTGATCTTGCCCTCGGCCTCGGCGGCGTCGAGGATCTTCGCGGCGATGCGGTCCTTCACCGATCCGCCCGGGTTGAGGTATTCGACCTTCGCGAGGACGGTGGCCTTGATGCCGTCGGTGACGGAGTTGAGCTTGACCAGCGGGGTGTTGCCGATCAGGTCAACGATGGAGTTTGCGTACTTCATGACTACAAAGTTACCGGCTGGCGGACGTACCTCCACGCCGCCGTTACGTCCCGGGACGCGCCCGACGGCGACGCGGTGGATCCCCGTAGCCCTGGGCGGGACGGCCGTCGGGCGCCGTCGTCGTGCTGTGGTTGCCGGGCAGCCGAGCCTAGGCTGGACAGGAGAGCCGCGTGTCGAGAGGGAGCAGCAGCCATGACGAACACCTACAGGATCGCGGTCATCGCCGGGGACGGCATCGGCAAGGAGGTCATGCCGGAGGGTCTGCGCTCGCTCCGGGCGGCAGCGGACCGGTACGGGTTCTCGGTGGACGCGGTCGAGTTCGACTACGCCAGCGCGGAGTACTACCAGGAGCACGGGCAGATGCTCCCCGACGGCTGGTTCGAGGAACTGCGCACGTTCGATGCGATCTTCTTCGGGGCCGTCGGCTGGCCCGACGTCGTCCCGGACCACGTGTCCCTCTGGGGCAGCCTGCTGCAGTTCCGGCGACACTTTGACCAGTACGTGAACCTGCGCCCGGTGCGGCTGCTGCCGGGCATCACGAGCCCCCTGGCGGGGCGCGAGCCCGGCGACGTCGACTTCTACGTGGTCCGGGAGAACACCGAGGGCGAGTACTCGAGCGTGGGCGGCAGGATGTTCGAGGGCACCGACCGGGAGACCGTCATCCAGGACACGGTGATGACGCGCACGGGGGTGGACCGCATCCTCCGCTACGCCTTCGAGCTCGCGCGGAAGCGGGGCGCGAAGCACCTCACCTCGGCGACGAAGAGCAACGGCATCTCGATCACCATGCCCTACTGGGACGAGCGCGTGGAGGCGATGGCCGCGCACTACGACGACGTCCGCGTGGACAAGTTCCACATCGACATCCTGTGCGCGAACTTCGTGCTCCACCCTGACTGGTTCGACGTCGT
This sequence comes from Arthrobacter sp. NPDC092385, assembly GCF_044755105.1. NCBI lineage: Bacteria > Bacillati > Actinomycetota > Actinomycetes > Micrococcales > Micrococcaceae > Arthrobacter > Arthrobacter sp. NPDC092385. Next base: position 620,041 of record NZ_JBIVQL010000001.1, on the reverse strand, counting down.
CGTGGCCAGCAACCTCTTCGGCGACATCCTCTCCGATCTCGGTCCGGCCTGCACCGGGACCATCGGCGTGGCGCCCAGCGGCAACATCAACCCGGACCGCACCTTCCCCAGCCTCTTCGAACCCGTCCACGGGTCCGCCCCCGACATCGCCGGCAAGGGGATCGCGAATCCGGTGGGCCAGATCTGGAGTGCCTCGATGATGCTCGAGCACCTCGGCGAACCGGAAGCCGCCGCCGGGATCCTGTCCGCCATCGAAGCGGTGCTCGCCTCCGGCGGCGATACCCTGACGCGGGACCTGGGCGGGACGGGGACGACGGCGTCGCTCGGCGGGACGATCGCGGCCGCCGTCGCGGGTCGAGCGGGCCCGGCAGGCCGGCCGTGACACCATGGATGCATGACCATCGTCCCCGCCGTCGTGCCTCCGGGTGCGGAGGCCACGGAGTGGATACCCGGCGGCCCGTACAACCTGGCCGGGACGGTCGGCACCCTCCAGTGCGGGGCGCACGATCCCGCCTTCATCGTCCAGGGACCGGACGCGTGGCTCGCCTTCCGGACCGTGGACGGACCGGCCACCCTGGCCCTGCGGCAGCGTGGCCCGCTGAATGACAGCCGCATCCAGGCGACCGCCTGGGGGCCCGGCGCGGCCCGGGCCCTCGAGTCCGTTCCCCGCCTCCTCGGCGCGGATGACGACTGGAGCGCCTTCGATCACGCGGAATTCCGCGCAACGCTCCCCGAACTCGCCCGCAAGGGCAGGTACCTCGATCCGGGGCTGCGCCTGCCCGCCTGCGGCCGCATGCTGGACACCGTGGCCCGGGCGATCCTCGAACAGAAGGTGACCGGCATCGAGGCCAAGCGCGCCTGGCGCTACCTGCTGACCCGCCACGGGGATCCCGCTCCCGGTGCCGGCGACGTCGCCCCCGCAGGGCTCCGCCTCCCCCCGACCGCCGAGCAGTGGCGCCGCATCCCCTCCTGGGAATGGCACAGGGCAGGCGTCGATTCGAAGCGCTCGGCGACCATCCTCAAGGCAGCACTCGTGGCAACCGGGCTGGAGCGCCTGGCCTCCCTCCCGGGCGGCGACGCCGTCCGTGCGGGCCTGCGGTCCGTGCCCGGCATCGGGGTCTGGACGGTGGCGGAGGTGGTGCAGCGGACACATGGCTGCCCCGACTCCATCTCCGTGGGCGACTACCACCTCGCGGCCTATGTCGGCGCGGCGCTGACGGGACGGCGCACGGACGACGCCGGGATGATCGAGCTCCTCGAACCGTGGAAGGGCCAGCGGCAGCGCGTGGTCCGGTCCCTCTACTCCAGCGGATTCCGCAAGCCGACCTTCGGGCCCCGGCTCTCCCCCGAGGACCACCGCCGACGCTAGGGCACGCAGGAATGCGGCGGACGGCCGGGCCGCCGCTAGGGTTGGAGGATGAGCCAAACCGTAGACGTCACTGCAGTATTCACCCCGCTCGACGGCGAGTTCTTCCGCGTGAAGCTCGCCCTGGACATCGCCATCGAACAGGTGGTGCAGGAGCCCGGGTGCATCCGGTACGAGATCACCGACGCCCAGGAGGACCGGATCGTCCTCACCGAGCAGTGGGAGTCCACGGAGTTGCTGGACACCCACCTGCGCGGGCCGGCCGTGCAGGACCTCGGCGAATCACTGAGCGCACTGCTCGCCAGGCCGGCGGAGGTCGTCCGCTCGGACCAGGCGGCCTAGCAGGACGCGAAGGAGCCCCGCACCCGGTGGGTGCGGGGCTCCTTCGTGTCTGCGGTCCTACTCGGCGTCGGGAGCGCCCTGGGCCTGCTGCTGCGCGATCTGCTCGTGCACGGCCTTCATGTCCAGGCCCTTGACGGCCTCGACCAGCTCGCCGAACTGCGTCGCGTTGAGCGCACCGGGCTGGGAGAAGACGAGGACCTTGTCCCGGAACGCCATGAGCGTGGGGATCGAGGTGATTCCTGCTGCAGCGGCGAGCGACTGCTCCGCCTCGGTGTCGACCTTCGCGAAGGTGACGTCCTCGTGCTGCTGCGAGACGGCGTCGTAGACCGGCGCGAACTGCTTGCACGGACCGCACCAGTCGGCCCAGAAGTCAACGAACACGATGTCGTTGCCCTCGATGGTTTCCGGGAAGCTTGCCTCAGTGATATTGATTGTCGACATCCCTTAACGCTAGCGACCACCCTCGGCCCTGTCAGGCCTGTTCGCTACCGATGAAGAATCCTCGAGCACGTCGACGCACGGAGGCACGCGTGAACGATCCCTATGACCTCACGAGGTTCGTCGAGGCCCAGGACGCCCATGGCACGTACACGCAGGCCCTCGACGAACTGCGGCGCGGGCACAAGACCGGGCACTGGATGTGGTTCGTCTTCCCGCAGGTCGCGGGACTCGGCAGCAGCCCCACCTCGGTGCGCTACGCCGTGACGTCCCTCGACGAGGCGCAGGCCTACCTCGCGCATCCGGTGCTGGGACCCCGCCTGCTGGAGAGTGTCCATGCCCTCCTCAACCTGCAGGGCGACGATCCGGTCGCGGTGCTCGGCGGGATCGACGCCCGCAAGCTGCAGTCCTCCATGACGCTCTTCAACCAGGCCGGCCCCCAGGAGCCGTGGTTCAAGGCCGTGCTGGATCGGTACTACGCGGGAGCGGAGGACGAGGCGACGACGTCCATCCTCGCGGGATGACGCCGTCGTTCCCTGGTTCCTCTGGTCGTGGTCGCTCGGGCACTCCTAGGCGGTGCGGTTCAGTTTTCCGATGATCGGCAGGGCGGCTGCGAGGGTGGCGCGGTCGTCCTCGTCGAGATGCTCGAGCAGTGCGGCCACGCGCTGGTTGCGGCGCCGGCCGGCGTCCTCCCAGGCCGTTCGCCCCTTGTCCGTCAGTTGGACGAGGACGGCGCGGGAGTCGGTCGGATCCGGCTGGCGGCTGACGAGGCCCGCCTGCTCCAGCTTGATGATCTGCTCGGTGGCGGAGGGTACCCGGACCCCGAGGTTCGCGGCCACCCTGCTCACGCGGAGCGGTTCCTCGGCGGCCATGCTCAGGGTGCTCATCTGCATGGTGGTGAGCTCGCCGTCGCCGTCCATGGACCGGCTCAGGTAGACGGCGTGGCGCAGGGTCGTGCGGAAGGACTGCGCGAGTTCCAGCAGGCGTGGATCCGAAGAAGGGCTCATAGTTAGGTAGCCTAACGTTTCTGGCCCTCCACGGCAAGATGCGCAGCCCTCCTCACGGCGCTAGCGTGATCCGGAGGACACGTCAGGGGGAAGAATGCAGGACGCCGCACCACCGGCCACCATCTCCGTCGAGGACCCGCTCTCCTTCCTCACCGGGAGGTGGTCCACGCAGCGAGGGTTGCTCGACCGCTCCACCGGCCTACGGGGAACCTTCTCCGGGACCACGGTCTTCACGCCCGACGACAACGGCCTCCGCTGGGACGAGGAGGGCACGGTGTCCTGGCCCACCTTCCAGGGACCGGCCTCCCGCTCCTACGGGGTCGTGGCCGAGGAGGCGGCCCTCGCGGTCCGCTTCCCCGACGGGCGGGTGCTCTGCCGCCTCGACCTCCGCTCCGGCGCCGCGCGGGATGAGCATGCGTGCATGCCGGACACCTACCTCGTGGACTTCCGGATCACGTCTCCCGGCACCGTCGAGTACTCCTGGGACGTCACGGGACCGGCGAAGGACCTCCTGCTCACCACGACGCTCACGCGCGAGGACTGAAGGGGCCGGTCAGGCTCCTGCCCGGCGGCCGGGCGATGTGCGCTCGCGCGGTCGCTGCTTCAGCGCCGGCAGCTCGAACAGCAGGTTGACCGAGAGATGCTCCCTCGTGGAGTACATCCAGGCGAGTCCGAGCGGGGCTCCGACGGCGACCACGAGCAGCAGCGGGAACATGAACCACTCCCCAGCGAGGCCCGCGGCATCGGCCAGGGCAAGGGTGATCATGATCGGCCCGAGGTGGGCCACATAGAAGACGATCGAGTAGCGCCCCACGAACTCCAGCGCAGCCGTCACGCGATTGCTGCGGAGCCTCGGGAACGCCCAGCAGACGACGCCGAGACCGCCGAGGACTCCCCAGGCATACTCCGCGCGGTACAGGACATCGTGGTTGAGGACGTTGAACACCCCCACTGCCACCGCCGACACCGCTCCCACGGCCGGCACCCACCGCCGTGCGAGAGTCTGCTCCACAAACCGGGGCTGCCGGGCACACCAGGCTCCGAGGAAGAAGAAGGCGGCGAGGAAGGCCATCATCCCGGGGCGGCTGCCGTCGCGCAGGACCAGTGACGCCGCGAACCCCGTGGCCGAGGCCATCAGCGGCGGGATGCGCCGCAGCGGGTAGGCGAGCGCGTAGAAGACGAGGATGAACCAGAGGTACCAGAGGTAGGTCGGGGCGAGGTAGAGGATCTGCAGGACACCGCCCGGACGGAGGTCGCCGCTCGCCGCCAGGATGATCAGCGACCACAGGACGTACGGCCACGCCACCATGGAGACCTTGCCGGCGAAATACTCCCTCCCGGTCTTGGCCACCGATCGCGGCAGGAGGATGCCTGAGAGGAACATCAGGACGGGCATCCGGAAGGGCTCGAGGAAGAGGTTGAACCCGTCGACACCGGCGATGGCCGCACCCGCGATCCGGAGGGACTCCCCTGCGTGCAGCACGACGACGAGGAGGATGGCGACGCCGCGCAGGCTGTCCAGCCAGCCGATGCGCGTACCCGTGGTCGTGCTGATCGTGGCCTCCCCCGTCGAACCCGGTAATCCTAGGCATGCGTACGGAAGGTTCGTTGGTGGACCGCAGGAGGATGGCTCGCCGCCGCAATCCGCACCTCACGTGGTAGAACCTGTCGGGACGCACCTGGTCGCCGCCTTTTGAATCAGATCAAGCAGCCAGATACAAGACCGGTGCGACCACGTCGCGGCATTTAGGCTGGGATGAAGGCTCGCACAGTCCCTTCGGGAGGTCCTCTTGGCAGGTGATCTGCTCAGCCCGGCCACGCGCACGGAGGACGTCGTCAGGACGTCGTCCTTCCGCCCGGACATCCAGGGCCTGCGGGCGGTGGCGGTGGTCGCGGTGCTGCTCTATCACCTCGAGGTGCCCTTCGTGCCGGGAGGATTCGTAGGCGTCGATGTCTTCTTCGTCATCTCCGGGTTCCTGATCACCGGGCTCCTGCTCAGGCAGCTCATCGATACCGGACGTTTCTCGCTGACCGGGTTCTATGCCCGCAGGGCCAGGCGGCTGCTGCCCGCCGCGACTCTCGTCCTCGTCGCCACAGCGGCGCTGACTGCCGCGCTCCTGCCCGTCACGCGCTGGGCCTCCATCGGTCGGGACACCGTCGCATCGGCCTTCTATGTGCAGAACTGGCGGCTGGCCGAGGACTCGGTGGACTACCTCACGAGCGATGCTGCTCCCAGCCCCCTCCAGCACTACTGGTCGCTCGGCGTGGAGGAGCAGTTCTATCTGGCGTGGCCCCTGGTGCTCGTTGCTGCCGGCTGGCTCCTGACGAGGAAGAAGCGCCACCCCGGACCCATCGCCGGCGCCGGACTGCGCCGACTGCTGATGCTCGCGCTCGCCCTGGTACTCCTGCCCTCGCTGGCATGGTCCATCCATTACACGGCAGCAGAACCCGGGCCCGCCTACTTCACCTCGACCACACGGTTCTGGCAGCTCGCGCTCGGCGCGCTTCTCGCCGTGACCGTCACGCAGCTCGAGAGAGTACCGGAGCGGGTCGCGACGATCGCGGGCTGGGCCGGAATGGCCGGCATCCTCGGCTCGTTGGTCTTCATCGACGGCTCGGTCCCCTACCCCGGAGCGGCTGCCCTGCTCCCCTCCGTCGCTTCCGCCCTCGTCATCGCCTCGGGCGTCCGACGGGCGGAGCGCGGACCCGGGCTCGTGCTCGGCACCCGGCCCATGACCTTTCTCGGAGACATCTCCTATTCCCTGTACCTCTGGCACTGGCCGCCCATCGCCCTCGCGACGGCGCGTTTCGGAGACCCGGGCCAGGAGGTGAGCATCGCCATCACCGGGCTGTCCATCGGGCTCGCGTACCTCACCCACCGGTTCGTCGAGAAGCCCTTCACCGGATGGCGGGCCCTCGGTGGCGCCGCGCGTCACGGCATCTGTGCCGGAGTGGTCCTCATGGTGGTCGGGGGCATCGCGGGCAGCCTGCTCGTCCACGCGGTCCGCGTGGAGGTCGAGGAAGCGGAGTCCGCCCGCCATCGGGCGGGGACGGTCCTCCATGGGGCGATGACGCTGCCGATGGCGCCAAGGACAGCCGGGCACGAACCGCAGGGAACAGCGGAAGAGGTGACCCCGATGCCCGTCGTCGCCGCGAAGGACTTCCCGACCTGCGACTCGGCCAAGATCAGCGAGACCCGGATCACGTCCTGCGAGTACGGAGACGCAGCATCGGACCGTCACGTGGCCCTGGTGGGCGACTCGCACGCGAAGCAGTGGATTCCGGCCCTCGACCGCATAGCCCGGGACCGAGGCTGGAGACTCACGGCGTACATCCATGACGCCTGCCCCTTCGCGACCGGCGAGCTGGAGCGGAAGGGCAGGCTGTATACGACCTGCATGGAATGGAACGCCCGGATGCAGGACCTGCTGGGAGACGACGGACAGCTCAGCATGGTCATCACCAGCAGCTACACGATGGCCGCCGGGATCTCCGGGGCGGATGGCGACGTCGTCGCCATGTCGGAAGCCTTCCGGCGATCATGGAGCACCTTCACGCAACGCGGGATTCCCGTCGTCGTCATCAGGGACACCCCGGCCCCGGGGATCAACATCCCGGAATGCGTCGCAGCGAATCCCAGCGCCCTGGCCGAATGCGCGGTGCCGCGCAGCGTGGCGTCCGACGACAAGGGCCTGGCCCAGCTGCTGGCGGCGGAGTCCCTGCCCGGGACCACTGCGATCGACCTCAACGACTTCATCTGCCCCGCCGAACGATGCCCTCCCGTCATTGGGGATGTCCTCGTGTACCGCGACAGCGACCACCTGACCGCGACGTACGTGACATCACTCGCGGGCCGTCTTGCCGAACCGCTCGAGGCCCTGGTCCCCGCGCGATGACCAGCCTGGCCGGCTCGAACACAAGAGGCCGGTACTCCCGCTGTTCCTAGCGGTAGTACCGGCCTCTGCCTGCCGAAGACGAGCCCGTGCGGTTAGAGCCGGGCGTTCTTGATGAGCTCCTGAGCGCGTTCCGGGAAGAACGCGCCAGCACCGGGGCCGCCGTTGCAGGTACCGTCCGACTCGCCGGGAGCCTTGAGCCAGAGGAAGGCATCGACGTTCGGGACTCCGGGGGTGAGGGTCGGCAGCTTCCCGAGCCCCTGCCCCGCGGGGTTGCACCACGTGCTCGCCGTGGCGACACCGTTTCGGCTCGTGTCCACGATCATCTTCCAGGGAAGCCCCGAAGCCGAGATGACTTTGTTTCCGTAGTCGATGATGGAGGCATTCGAGTTGTAGGCGGACACATTCACGCTGATGCCGTCGATGGCGACTCCTGCTGGGATGCTTCGCTTGATGCGGTCTGCCATCTCCGCCGCGTCGACCCAGTTGGAAGCGTCGACATAGACCTTCGCGTTCGGGTTCGCCTTGAGCTTCTGCACCGCGTACTTGATGGACTCGACGCGTTCCGCCTGCTGGGCGGCTGTCAGCTCATTGAGGTGGCCGAGCGCATCCGGCTCCACGGAGACGATGACGGGAGCGGTGCCGATCCCTGCGGCGACGCCGTCGATCCACGCTCGGTATGCGGCCAGGTTCGCAGCACCGCCTGCGGAATAACTGCCGACGTCCCGGATGGGTGCGTTGTAGACCAGGAGGCCGACAACCTTCCCATTCGCCGCAGTCACTCGCTGCCGGATATCGGCCTGAGCTTCCGCCGGCGTGCCGCCTGCATACCAGCGGGCCGTCGGGGTGGTCTTCAGGATGTCATACCCGGCGAACTGGTCGACCTGTCCGGGACCGTCGTACAGGACCCGCGTGGTCGTGAAGGCCGGGGCTGCCGACGCAGCAACAGTGAGGTTCTGTCCGACGGAATTGAAGCGCATGGTTCCCCACGTGTAGGAGCCCGCGGGAGGTCCGTCGAACACCATCAGCCGAAGTTCGTAGACCCCCGCTGGGAGAGCCGGGAGGCTGAGGTTCTGGGCTGTTGTCCCCGTGAGGTCCCGACCTTCCGCGAAGACATCCGCCTTCTTTGCATTGTTCTGCCACGCCTCCACGTAGACGACCTTGTTCGCGTGTGTCCCGGACGGGGAGGTGATAGCCACGGTGAGCGGGGTCGCCTTCCCATCGGCGGCAGACGTGTAGCGGATCGACCCGAGCCATGAAGCGGTCGCCGTCGTGGGTGATGGGCCGGGGCTAGCGCTGGGGCCGGGCGCGGAGGCGTCTGTGTCGTTCGCCTCGATCCATGCCTCGACGGCTGTGAGCCGCTGGGCGAGGCAGGCTGCGTCCGTCGTGGTACAGGGGGCAATGAAGTCAGTTGCCGCCGTAGCGCCTGAGGCACCGAGCACGACCCCGACTACTGCCAGAGCAACAATCTTCGTCAACCTGAGAGGCATGAGCTTCCTTACGTGAGCTGCGGTGGAATGGCCGGGCTCTTCCGGGAGGCCGGCAGAATCCGGGTGCAGCTAGGTGGGTAATCGCGAGAAGGCTACATACTTGTGTCTGGTGTTGCCGATGATTCGGGAGTGAAAGCGGAATCTTGGGTAGAACCTGCGGGTCTCTCGTTGGTTCAGTGGGCGAGTCGTTTGGGAATGGAGCCCCTGACGACACCTGGTCCTGCAGTTGGCGAGTAGGCCGTTCCTCTGTTCCTGGGCCACGCGATGTCGGTCTCGCTGATCGGGATCTCGGAGTCCTGGATCCCCTCGCCCCTGGCCGGTTCCGCTCGCTCGTCGGGGAGTGGTCCGATGGTGATAGCTCCGGACAAGGCGCGCCGAGAAGGGCCTGGAAGCAACCTTGAGCGCGCTGTCATCGGGGGCACTACGCTGCGCGATGCGGGTCAAGAATGCGTGGGTCGCGCTGTCCCACAAGCGAACAGGGCGTGAGACCGACGGCTTGAACACAAGAGGCCGGTACTTCCGCTGTTGCTAGCGGTAGTACCGGCCTCTTCTTGCTGTGGCAGATGAGGGATTCGAACCCCCGTAGGCGTTGCCAGCTGATTTACAGTCAGCCCCCTTTGGCCGCTCGGGTAATCTGCCGAACGTCTTCACAGGAAGACCGCCCGCAGCAAGCGCGGGCAAGACAACTTTACAGACAAACCGCCCCTGTGACGAATCGGGGCCGGGCCCTACAGTCCGGCGGCCACCCGACGCTCGATCTGCGCGTAGAAACCGTCCGCCTGCTCGGGCGTGACCAGATGCAGCAGCACCGCGCGGTCCAGGTCGGCGCGCACTCCCGCGAGGCGTTCCTCCGACGACTCCAGCCCGGTTGTGGCGGCGACGGGGGCAGCAGGGGTGACCGACGACGGGGAATCGAGCCCGAGCGTGAGGTCGCCGGCCTCATGGTCGGTGCTGTCCGGGCTCGCGCTGACCACCCGCAGCGGTACGGCCAGCGCCGGTGCCGCCGTGAATCCTGTCAGCGACGCCGCGGTGGCGGCGGCGAGGAAGGATCCCGCCACCGCCTTGCGGAGGCGTACCTGGTAGCGGCGTCGTGGGTCAGGCATGTCGGTTCTCTCTCCTCGGGGCTGTGCTGGTATCCCCACCGTTCCATCGAACCGTGAGTGCGCCCCCGGTGGTTCCTGACCGCCGGCTGGAAAGCGCTCCGCGCCGCCGCGCGGGGGTTGCGGATAGTCTTTAACGCAAGAACCCAACCACCCCTAGGAGGCATCGTGGCGAGCGAATCCACGTTCGACGTCGTAAGCAAAGTGGACAAGCAGGAGGTCGCCAACGCGCTGAACCAGGCGCAGAAGGAGATCGCCCAGCGCTACGACTTCAAGGGAGTCGGCGCCGAGGTGGACTTCAGCGGCGAGAAGATCCTCATGAAGGCCAATTCGGAGGAGCGCGTCCTGGCCGTGCTCGACGTCCTGCAGTCCAAGATGATCAAGCGCGGCATCTCCCTGAAGTCCCTCGACACCGGCGAGCCGTTCCCCTCCGGCAAGGAGTTCCGGCTGGAGACCTCCATCAAGGAGGGCATCGCCCAGGACATCGCGAAGAAGATCAACAAGCTGATCCGCGACGAGGGACCCAAGGGCGTCAAGTCGCAGATCCAGGGTGACGAGCTGCGTGTTAGCTCCAAGTCGCGCGACGACCTGCAGGCCACCATGGCCCTGCTCAAGAACTTCGACGAGGCAGACCTGCAGTTCGTGAACATGCGCTGACCCGAGCACCACATACGGACGACGGCGGCCCCACCTGCGGAAGGTGGGGCCGCCGTCGTCATGAGGCAGTGATCAGCTGAGCGGACGCCCCGCCATGCCCTCGAGGCGTGCGATGCGCTGGTCCATCGGCGGGTGGGTGGCGAAGAGTCGGCCCGCGCCACCGCCCTTGAACGGATTGGCGATCATGAGGTGCGAGGTGTTCACGAGCCGCTGGTCCTGGGGAAGCGGCGCCCGCTGCGTGCCCCGCTCGAGCTTGCGGAGGGCGGACGCGAGAGCCAGCGGATCGTCCGTCAGGACGGCGCCGTCCTCGTCGGCGTCGTACTCGCGGGTGCGGCCGATGGCCGTCTGGACGAGGCCCGCGGCCAGCGGGGCGAGGAGGGCGAGCAGCAGCGCGCCGATGGCGTTGCCGCCCTGGTTCCGGTTGCCGCCCATCATGCCGGTGAAGGCGAACATCTGTGCCACCGAGGTGATGACGCCTGCGACGGCGGCCGCGATCGAGCCGGTGAGGATGTCGCGGTTGTAGACGTGCATGAGCTCATGGCCGAGGACACCGCGCAGTTCGCGCTCGTCGAGCAGCTGCAGGATGCCCTGGGTGCAGCACACGGCGGAGTTCTCGGGGTTGCGGCCGGTCGCGAAGGCGTTCGGCGCCATGGTCGGCGAGACGTAGAGCCTCGGCATCGGCTTGTCGGCCCTCGAGCTGAGCTCCCGGACGATCCGGTACATGGCCGGCGCCTGCTGCTCCGTGACCTCGACCGCGCCCATGCTGCGGATCGCGATCTTGTCGCTGTTCCAGTAGCTGTAGGCGATGGACCCGACGCCGAGCAGGGCGAACAGCCAGATGAACATGGAACTGCCGGTCGCCGCGGCGATCACCGCGCCGAACACGAGGAAGATCCCCATGAGGGCGCCGAACAACAACGCCGTCTTGGCACCGTTGAAATGGTTGTGCACGTCTGACTCCCTTGCGATCCGGAGGCCTCGCGGCCCATCGATACAACGGAGGGTCGGAGCGGCCTGTTCCGATCATGGTACGGCGGGGCGCTGCGCGATTGCTGGGAGGAACCGGGTCAGGGCTCGGGACGGCGGGAGTCGTACCGGGCGAAGCGCGGCTGCCAGCGGGCGACGGCGAGGACCAGCACGATGCAGGCGATGCCTCCGACGACGGCGGTCCACCCCTCCCCCAGCCAGGCCGCCTGCCCACCGGCGACCATGTCCCCCAGACGCGGACCGCCGGCCACGACCACGATGAACACGCCCTGCAACCGCCCGCGCATGGCGTCCGGCGTGGCGGACTGGAGGATGGTGTTGCGGAACACGCTGCTGACGGAGTCCGCGATGCCCGCGAGGACGAGGCAGGCCGCGGCGGGCAGCACCCACACCGACAGTTCCCCCTCGCCGGGGGCCGGCAGGGACGACGAACTCGCCATGACGACCACGAGACCGAAGCCCGCCACGGATGCACCCCACCCGACGATCGACCAGATCACGGCCTGGCCGTGCTTGTGGACCCGGCCGAGGGGACCGGAGAACAGGCCCGCCAGCACCGAACCGAACGCGGCCGAGGCGAGCAGGAGGCCGACGGTCAGCTCGCCCCCACCGATGAGTACCGCGCCCACCGCGGGCAGCAGCGCCCGCGGCTGGGACGTGATCATGGCGATGAGGTCGAGGACGAAGGTCATGCGGATGTTCGGCCGTGTACCGAGGAACCGGAACCCCTCGAGCACCGTGGCCAGGCCCGCCCGCCGGGTAGGGCCCTCGGGAGGCAGGGACGGAAGCCGGAAGACAGCCCACAGCGCGAAGGTGAAGGTCACGACGTCGACGGTGTACGTCCAGGCGTAGCCGACCTGCGCCACCAGGAGCCCGGCCAGGAGGGGCCCGACGGTGAACGCGAGCCCGAAGGTGATCATGCTCAGCGCATTCGCGGCGGGCAGCAGTTCCGGACGGACGAGGCGCGGGATGATCGAGCTCCGCGTGGGCTGGTTGATGCCCGCGGCTCCGGACTGGACGGCGATCAGGATGTACAGCAGCCAGACGCTGTCGACGCCGATCCACGCCTGCGCGGCGATGGCCGTCGTGGTGCCCCAGAGCGCGAAGCCGGAGTAGAGGGCGACGGTGCGGCGGTCCTGGGCGTCGGCGATCGCCCCGCCGTAGAGGCCCGCGACCACCAGGGGCACGAGGGCGAACAGGCTGAGCAGGCCGACGCTGAACGTGGACTGTGTGAGGGAGTAGATCTGGAGGCTCACGGCCACGATGGTGAGCTGCGTGCCGATGGCCGAGAGCGCCGTGCCGATGTAGAGCCTGCGGAATGCCGGACTCTCCTTCAGCGGGGTGATGTCGGCGAGGAGTCTGGGCACGGGGAAAGTCTAGCCGCGGATTGATTCGCCCCAGCAACGAATCAGGCGGCGTCGCGCTCCCCCGCCCCGATGGCCCGGCCGATCTCCCGCAGGACGCGCGCGTCCGCGATGGGGCGGAAATGGCCCATCGTGTCCAGCTGGACGTTGCGCGCGCCCTCCACGAAGCTGCCGCCCGGGATATGCGGATCGAACCGGCCGTAGATGGACGTGATGCGGGCATTGAGTTCGAGGTTCGCGAGGAGGGTCTGCAGCGTCCTGTCATGGGGGGAGAAGGCGCGGATGCTCGGCAGGAGGAAGAAGTTGGCGTAGACGGATCCCGAGAACGGGGTGTTGATCGCCACCAGGCGGTTGATGCGTGGGGCAACGCTGGACATCGTCATGAGGAACTTGCCGATCAGGCCGCCCTTGCTGTGCGCGACGATGACGACGTCGGTGAGGTCGTGCTCTTCCAGGTACCCGGCGGCGAGCTGGGCCATGGCTTCCACCGTTCCCCGGTTGTAGCCGAGCTTCTGCACCACGTGGACCGGATGGCCCGCCCGGTGCAGGCTGTCGGCGATCGGCCTCATGAACTGCCACGTCTCGTAGATGCCGGGAATGAGCAGCACGGGCGCCTTGCCGTCGGGGGCTCCGGGCGCAGGCGCCAGGTACTGCCCCGGATCCGCTCTGAACAGAAAGCCCTGCACCTGCCAGAAGCCGACGTACGCATAGTCCAGCAGCCAGGCCCAGCCGCGCTCGAGAAGGTTCACCCTTTCCACGGTACCGACCGCGCGGACCACATGGGGCGCAAGTTAGCGCCGCCTTATTATGACTAATTCAGATTTACTGGTTGACTGAGGCCATGATGCAGACAGCCATGACGCCGGAGGCCCGCGAGGCCCAGTGGTCCGCTGCCCTGCACTCCCACCACCGCCGCGTGACGCGCCAGCGCCTCGCCGTCCTCGCCGCCGTCGAGCGGTTGCCGCACGCCACGGCCGACGACGCCGCGAGCGCGGTCCGCGCGGAACTGCCCCACATCACCGTGCAGTCCGTCTACGTGATCCTTGCCGACCTCACCGACATCGGCCTGCTGCGGCGCATCGAGACGCCGCACTCCCCCGCCCGCTACGAGACCCGCGTGGGCGACAACCACCACCACGCCGTCTGCACCGGGTGCGGCCGGATCGAGGACGTCGACTGCGCGGTGGGACACGCGCCCTGCCTGACCCCCGAGTGGTCCCCCGGCGCCTCACGCATGACCATCCAGATTGCCGAGGTCCTCTACCAGGGCCTCTGCGACGACTGCCGCCCGGCAGTCCCGAGCCACCCCTGATCCCCAACCCCTAGGAATAGGAGCACTATGTCCGCGAACTTCAGCACCACGCAGTCCGGCGCCCCCGTCATCGATGACAGCAACTCGTCCGTCCTCGGCCGCGACGGCGCCATCCCGCTGACCGACCACTACCTCGTCGAGAAGCTGGCCCAGTTCAACCGCGAGCGCGTCCCCGAGCGCGTGGTCCACGCCAAGGGCGGCGGAGCCTTCGGTGTCTTCGAGACCACCGAGGACGTCAGCATGTACACCCGGGCAGCGCTGTTCCAGAAGGGCGCGACGACGGAGACCCTCCTCCGCTTCTCCTCCGTGGCCGGCGAGCAGGGTTCGCCCGACACCTGGCGCGACCCCCGCGGCTTCGCCCTGAAGTTCTACACCTCCGAGGGCAACTACGACCTCGTGGGCAACAACACCCCCGTGTTCTTCATCCGCGACGGCATCAAGTTCCCCGACTTCATCCACTCGCAGAAGCGCCTTCCGGGCACCAACCTGCGCGACGCCGACATGCAGTGGGACTTCTGGACCCTCAGCCCCGAGTCCGCGCACCAGGTGACCTGGCTGATGGGTGACCGTGGCCTGCCGAACTCGTGGCGCACCATGAACGGCTACGGCTCGCACACCTACATGTGGATCAACGAGTCCAACGAGAAGTTCTGGGTCAAGTACCACTTCAAGTCCAACCAGGGCCACGAGGTACTCACGGTCGACGAGGCGGAGTCGCTGGCCGGCTCGGACGCCGACCACCACCTGCGCGACCTCTCGGAGAACATCGCCAAGGGCAACCACCCGAGCTGGGACCTCAAGGTCCAGATCATGCCCTACGACGACGCGAAGACGTACCGCTTCAACCCGTTCGACCTCACCAAGGTCTGGCCGCAGGGCGACTACCCCCTGATCCCGGTCGGCAAGCTCACGCTGAACCGCAACCCGGAGAACTACTTCGCGCAGATCGAGCAGGCCACGTTCGCGCCGTCGAACTTCGTGCCGGGGATCGCCGCCAGCCCGGACCGCATGCTCCAGGCCCGCATCTTCTCCTACGCGGACGCGCACCGCTACCGCGTGGGCACCAATCACGCCCAGCTGCCGGTGAACATGCCGAAGAACGAGGTGCGCAACTACTCGAAGGACGGCGCTGCGCGCTACTACTTCAACTCGGCCGCGACCCCGGTGTACGCACCGAACTCGGTGGGCGGACCGGCTGCCGATCCCGCGCAGTACGGTGCGCACGGCGGGTGGGAGAACGACGGCGACCTCGTCTACGCGGCGCACTCGCTGCACGCGGAGGACGACGATTTCGGGCAGGCCGGCACGCTCTACCGCGAAGTGTTCGACGACGCGCAGCGTGCGCGCTTCCTCGAGACGATCACCGGTGCTGTCGGTGGCGTGAGGAGCGACGAGATCCGCGCACGGGCGGTCCAGTACTGGGCCAACGTCGACGCCGAACTCGGCGCGAAGCTCGCCGCCAACCTCGGGCACGGCGTCACGCCGGCCACGGAGTCGGAGGCTGCGCTCTACTAGGGTGCACTCCGGCACCCGATGAGACGGCAGGGCGGACCCCGACGGGTCCGCCCTGCCGTTCCTCTGCCCACTGTGCCCTGCCGCCGACCCCGGGATGTTGGCACAATGCACTCATGCGCTCCCCTACCGTCCGCCAGGCGACCGTCCACGATGCCGCCGCCTGCGCTGCCATCTACGCGTACCACGTCCTGCACACCGTCGCGTCCTTCGAGACGAAGCCACCGGGGGCGGCCGAGATGGCGGACCGTATCTCGGACGCCCTGGCCACCCACGCCTGGCTCGTCCTCGTGGACGAGGGCGCCGTCGTCGGCTATGCGTATGCCGGCGACCACCGCGCCCGGGCGGGCTATCAGTGGACGTGTGAGGTGAGCGTCTACCTGCAGGAGGGCCGACGACGGTCCGGCGGCGGCAGGGCCCTCTACGACGTGCTGCTTCCCGCCCTGGCCGTGCGAGGGTTCCGCACGGCGCTCGCCGGGATGACCCTGCCGAACGAGGCGAGCGAAGGGCTGCACCGGGCCTTCGGCTTCGAGCCGGTCGGCGTGTACCGCAACGTCGGGTTCAAGGACGGCCGCTGGCACGACACCCAGTGGCTCCAGAAGGATCTCGCGTCCCTCGGCGGCATCGACGTGGCCCACCCCGCGGTGCCGGCCTGACGCCGGTCGCCCACCGGGCGCCGGTCTGGCAGGCATGGGCCGTTCTCTCCTAGGCTGGGGCGATGCTCCCACTGCCCTGCGCCGAACTGCACCTGCACATCGAAGGCACCCTCGAGCCGGACCTCATCTTCGCCCTCGCCGACCGGAACGGGATCGATCTGCCTCATCCGGATGCCGCCGCCCTCGCCGACCGCTACGCGTTCACGGACCTGCAGTCCTTCCTGGACCTGTACTACGCGAACATGGACGTGCTGCGCACCGCGGACGATTTCGCCGACATGACCCGGGCCTACCTGCGGCGCGCCGCCGCAGCGGGCGTGCGCCACGCGGAGATCATGATGGATCCGCAGGCGCACCTCGCCCGCGGCGTGGCACTGGAGACGTGTGTCGGCGGTGTGGCCGCAGCGCTCGCGACGAGTGAGGCCGATTTCGGCATCAGCACCGTCCTCATCGCCGCCTTCCTGCGCGACCGCCCCGCCTCGGAGGCACTCGGGGTCCTGCGGGACCTCCTCGCGATGAAGGCGCCGATCGTCGGCATCGGGCTGGACTCGGCGGAGGTGGGCTACCCGCCGTCGCTCTTCGCCGAGGTGTACGACGCCGCGCGGGCGGCCGGGCTGAAGTGCATCGCGCACGCGGGAGAGGAAGGTCCTCCCGCCTACGTCCGGGAGGCACTCGACATCCTGCGCGTGGACCGGCTGGACCACGGCATCCGGTGCCTCGAGGACGAGGCACTCGTCGAGCGCCTCGTCGCCGAGCGCGTCCCGCTGACCGTCTGCCCGCTCTCGAACGTCAGGCTCCGCGCCGTGGACACCATCGGGGACCACCCCCTGCCGGAGATGCTCGCCCGCGGGCTGAACGTCTCCGTCAACTCGGACGATCCCGCGTACTTCGGCGGCTATGTGGACGACAACGTGGCCGCTCTCCAGGAGGCGTTCGGGCTGGGGGCGGACGACCTCGCGACACTCGCCGCCAACTCCTTCCGCTCGGCATTCCTCGACGAGGGGCGCCGCGCCGTCCTGCTGGGCGAGGTGGAGGCGTGGCGGACCGCGCCGCACGCGCCCGGCACCACGTAGGGGCCCCGGCAGTGGCAGACTGCTGTCGGGACTCCTGAACGATCGGGTACGGGTGCGGGAACGGACGGGAGGGGCATCAGCGTGGATGACTTCACGATCGACCATGCCGCGGGCGTCCTCGAGGTGACCTGGCGCCCCGGCATCGTGATCGGCCCTGCCGAACTCGACGTCCTCGCGAACACGATCACCCACTTCCCCCACTGGCACCGAACGCCGATGCTCGTGCGCCTCGACCTCGTCCGGCACATCACCCCCTCCGCGCGCCAGCTGCTCGTCGCCTACCGGCACCTCGCTCCCATCGCCCTGACCGGCAACGACCCCGTGGATCGGGTCCTCGCCGCCTTCATCACCCAGTCCCGCAGCCGTACCCGGTACTTCCCGCGGACCGCCGAAGCCCGGACCTGGCTCTCCTCCGCCCGGCAGGAAGAGCCGGCTCCGGAACTCGTGGCGTCGTCGTCCTGGCTGTGACATCCCGTGCGGACCGCAGCGCTCTTCGATGTGTGCTTTCCTTCACAACCGGGCCTTTCCGTGGTGCCCGCGCAGCCGGCCGGTGATAGCTTGCCGCCATGGATACGACAACGGCGAGACCGGGCTCCGTCACAGCGGACTCCGTGGTCCGGCACTCGGCACTGGAGGACATTCTCGGAATCGTCACGGGTACGTTCACCGTGTCCCTCGGCCTGTTCCTGCTCAAGGCGAGCGGCGCTGTCACCGGCGGCACCGCCGGTCTCGCGCTGCTCCTGAGCTATGCGGGCGGGATACCGTTCAGCGTCCTGTTCTTCGCCGTGAACATCCCGTTCTTCGCGCTGGCGGTGTGGAAGAAGGGCTGGGACTTCACGCTGCGCACCATGCTCGCCGTCGCGCTGGTCTCGGGCCTGTCCTACCTCCACCCGCTGGCCCTCGGCGGGCTGACCCTGGACCCGCTCTATGCTGCCCTCGGTGGGAACCTGCTGGCAGGCGTCGGGCTGCTGATCCTCTTCCGGCACAAGGCGAGCCTCGGCGGCTTCAACATCCTCGCGCTCATCCTGCAGGAACGCCTCGGCTGGCGGGCGGGGTACGTGCAGATGGCACTCGACACGACCGTCGTGCTCGCTGCCTTCACCGTCGTCGACCCCGCGAGTGTGCTGCTGTCCGCCATCGGCGCCGTGCTGCTCAACCTGGTCCTGGCCCTCAACCACCGGCCCGGTCGCTACCTCGGCACGTGACGCACTGCCGAGGGGCAGTCTGCGCCGTCGATCACGTTCCTGCCGGCTTCCATGACCAAGGCCCGCTCAACTGGAACGGCTAGGGGCGGGACAGTGCGGTCAGTAGACTGCGGACAGGGATGGGGGCAGCCATGGGGGCACCACAGGACAGGTTTTCCGTGCAGCTGGAGGAGAACGGGCTGGTCTCCGTGCGCTGGGAGCCGCGGATCGTCCTCCGGAATTCCGACGGAGAGCAGCTGACCGCGCAACTCCGCAGCGCACTGCCAGGGCTCCGCGTTCATCTCCTCATGTTCCTCAACGGCATGGAGTCGCTCAGCCAGGATTCGCTCGCATACTTCGCCAGGCGCGCGCCGTTGTCCGCCGTCGCGCTCGTTGCACCGTCCGTCCTCGATCAGGCCCTGATCGAGCTGTATCTCGAGGTCTACCGGCCACCGTACCCCGTGGGCTACTTCCAGGACGGGGCCTCGGCGAGGGCCTGGCTCGGACTCCAGCCCATCCTCGGCCCGACCGCTCTGCGAAGCTGAGGTCCGACAGTCCCGCTCGAACGGCCGCATCCGGGCCGCAGGTCGGGCGTAGCGTGGGGAGATGGACGATGCACGGGTAACCTACGGCCGCAGTCCGGTCGACACCGCACCACCTCGGAGGGTCCGGTCTGCGACCTACGTGCTGCGGGGCCGGGGCGCCGACCGGGAGGTGCTGGTCTTCGACCACGTGCATTACCCCGACGCCGGCACGCAGGTGCCCGGCGGCGGCGTCGAACCCGGGGAAACTCTCGACGCTGCCGCCCGCCGCGAGGTGCTCGAGGAGACCGGGCTCACGCTCACCGGGCCCGTGACCGCGATAGGAGTCGCCGAATCGCCCTCGGGTACGGCAGGCCCGGGAGACCTCACGGTGTTCTTCTCGGCCGAGAGCGACGACCCGCGGGACTCCTGGGAGCACCGCGTCACGGGCGTCCCCGGCCTCCCGGAGGCGGGTTCGGACACCGGCCTCCTCTTCCGCTGCTACTTCTTGCCGCTGTCCCTGGCCCAGGGGGCCAGGGACAACTACCACTTCCGCTGCGCGGACCTGCTCCGGTCCTGACGCCGGACGCCGCGACGCGCCGGCGGCTACACCGGCACGGGCTCCTTCTCCTTCTCCTCGCGGAGGAGCTTGGCTCCCTCGACGTCGACGTCCGGCAGGATCCGCTCCAGCCAAGCCGGAATCCACCATGCGCGCCTGCCCAGCAGGTACATGGCCGCCGGGACCAGCGTCATGCGGACCACGAAGGCATCGAGCAGCACGCCGAAGGCGAGCCCGAACCCGATGGGCCGCACCATGGCCAGGTGCGAGAACACGAAGCCCGCGAACACGGAGACCATGATGATCGCGGCCGCCGTGACCACGCGTGCCCCATGGCTGAAGCCGATGCGGACGGCCGCCTTCGGATCGTCCCCGTGCACATAGGCTTCGCGCATGCCCGAGACGAGGAACATCTGGTAGTCCATCGCGAGGCCGAACAGCACGCCGATCAGGATGATCGGAAGGAAGCTCAGGATGGGTCCGGGATTCGTGACGCCGAAGAAGTCACCCAGCCAGCCCCACTGGTAGATCGCCACGGTCGCGCCGAAACTGGCCAGCAGCGAGAGCAGGAAGCCCGCCGTCGCGATGATGGGCACGAGGATCGAGCGGAAGACCAGCAGCAGCAGGATCAGCGACAGCCCCACCACGATCCCGAGGTACAGGGGCAGCGCCTCCATGAGCTTGGCGGACACGTCGATGTTCGCCGCGGTCTGGCCGGTCACCGCGATCGGGACGCCGGTCTGCTCCTCGAACTCGTCGGTCGCGCCGCGCAGGTCGCGGACGAGGTTCTCCGTGGTCTCGCTGGCGGGGCCCTCCTCGGGGATCACCTGGAAGATGGCCGTCCGGCCGTCCTCGCTCACCGCCGCGGGCACGGAGGCGGCGACGTCGGGAATCTCGCGCAGGAGGTCGTTCACGTCCAGCCGCAGGGCGGTGAGTTCCGCCTCGTCGGCCGTCTCGGGCATGGAACCGACCACGATCAGCGGACCGTTGGTGCCTGCACCGAACCTGTCCCCGATGGTCGTGTAGGCCTTGAAAGCCGTCGAATCGGCGGGCTCCGTACCGCCGTCGGGCAGCCCGACGCGCAGCTGCGCCGCGGGAATCGCGATCACCCCGAGCAGGACGACCCCCGCGAGGACCGTCAGGACGGGCTTGCGGGTGGCGAAGCCCCCCCAGCCCGCCCCCTTCGCGGCACGCTCGTCGGCACGCGACGCGCCGTCGCCGGTGTCGATGGATGCGGCGGCCGAGTGCTTGTGGCCGTGGGCCTTCGCCCAGCGCCGCCGGGAGACGAGGCGCCGCCCCATCAGGGCGAGCAGCGCCGGCGTGAGCGTGAGGGCCACCAGGACCGACACCGCGACCGTGCCGGCCGCGGAGAGGCCCATGACGGTGAGGAACGGCAGCCCCGGGACCGCCAGTGCGGCGAGGGCCACGACCACAGTGATGCCCGCGAAGAGGACGGCGTTGCCGGCGGTGCCCGTGGCGCGCGCGATGGACTCCTGCATCTCCATGCCGCGCAGCAACTGTGTCCGGTGCCGGTTGACGATGAACAGCGAGTAGTCGATGCCGACCGCGAGGCCCAGCATCAGCGCGAGGACCGGGGAGATGCTGTTCAGCTCGACGAGGCCGGAGAGCGCGAACGTGATGCCCACGCCCACCCCGACACCCACGATGGCCATGAGGAGCGGCAGCCCGGCGGCGATCAACGTGCCGAGCATGAGGACGAGCACGACGGCGGCGACGGCCAGGCCGAGGGCCTCGGTGGCGCCGACGATGCCGGAGACGTCCTCGACGATCTCCTTGCTGTATTCGACCGTCACTCCTGCCGATTCGGCCTCGGCGGCCTGCTCCTGCACGGCCTCGCGCAGCTCCGGCGAGACGCCGTTGATCTGCTGCTCGAACTGCACGCTGGCAACAGCGGTGGTGCCGTCCTCGGACAGGAGCCGGACGCCGGAACCGGCCTCGAGCTGCCGCTGCGCGAGGTCGAGCTCGGTCCTGCCGGATTCGAACTCCTCACGGCCCGACTCGAGCTGGGCCCGGCTGGCGTCGAGCTGGGCCTGGCCCTGGGCGAGCTGCTGGGCTGTCGCGGCAGCCTGCGCCGGTGGCAACTGTGCGCGGGCCTGGTCGAACTGGGCACGCTGCTGGTCGAGCTGGGCCTGCCCCTGCTCGAGTTGCTGCTCCCCGGCGGTCAGCTGCTGCTCGCTGGCCTCCAGCTGGGCGCGCCCGGACTCGATCTCCTGGGCTCCGGACGTCACCTGGTCCGTGACGTCGAAGGGGTCGACGACACCGCGCACGCCGTCGAGCCCTGCCACCGCGGCGAGGGCTTCCTGCACGTCCTCACGCTGTTCGGCGGAGAAGGCCGCGCCGTCGTCCGTGCTGAAGACCACGGTGCCGGTGCCGCCCACCGCCTCGGGCAGTTCCTCCCTCAAGCGGTCCGAGATGCGTTGCGACTCGGTGCCGGGGATGGTGAAGTTGTTCGTCAGCGTGCCGTGGAAGGCGACGGCAGCGCCACCGACCGCGAGCATGATCGCGAGCCAGGCCGAGATGACCCACCACCGCCTCCGGAACGCGAACGAGCCGAGACGGTAGAGCAGAAATGCCATGGAGTGGTCCTAGCGGAGAAGGAGCGGACAGCGGAACGGGAGGATCGGAGAAGGCAGGGGTCAGGAGCCGTGCAGCGGGACGGCTGCGACGGCAGTGGAAGGATCCACCGTGGGATCGGTGAAGCCGTCGCGCAGCATGGTCAGCGACGCGAGGATGCGTGCCTCGAGCTGTTCACCCGAGTCATGGGCGGTGTCGGGGGTGTGGGCCGCCCAGTCACGCATGGCCGCCTTGGTGCAGGAGAGCACCGATCCCACGAGCGAGGTGAGGTAGAGGTCCGACGCGGCGGATCCGAGGCGCCGCCGCATGCCCTCGACGATGCGGGCCTCGGCCCGCTCCCAGGAATGCAGCTGCGCGCGCAGGAGATCTGGGTTCCTGTCCGCCATGCGGAAGAGCTCGCCGTGCTGCGACAGCCCTTCCATCCGCGTGGTCTCGATGAAGGCACGGACGATGGAATCGAACAGTGGCTCGTCCTGCGGCAGCCGTCCGAAGACGTCCAGGGCCAGCTCGAGGAAGCCGTCCGTGCGGACGGTCAGGGCGTCGTCGGCGCTGTGGAAGTAGTTGAAGAAGGTGCGCCGGGACACACCTGCCCGCGCGGCGATCTGGTCCACGGTGAAGGAACCCGGCCCCACGGACAGGGCGAGCTCGAAAGCGGCGTCGGCGATCGCACGGCGGGTGTCGATCTTGTTCTGCTCTCGGCGGCCCAGGGGCTCCGCGCTGTCGGTTGTACTCGGCACGGTCCAAGCGTAGGCGAGAAATTGCACACTGTGCAATCAGGTGATTTCCGAAGAATCTTCCCGCGCCCTGCCACCCGCGCCCCGGCGTACTCTGGCCCCGGCACCATTCCCTCCCCCGAAGGCGGCCTCCATGAAGACCATCACCCTCGGCTCCGGCCTCGACGTCTCCCGGCTCGGCCTGGGCTGCATGGGCATGTCGGCGTTCTACACCGGCAGCGGAAAGGACGACACCGGTTCCGCGAAGACGCTCCACCGGGCCCTCGACCTCGGCGTCACCTTCTTCGACACCGCAGAGATGTACGGCCCCTACACCAACGAGGAACTCGTGGGCCGAGCACTCAGGGACAGGCGGGACGACGTCGTGCTCGCCACGAAGTTCGGCACCATCCGCCACACGGCAGGCGACGCGATGGGCCTGGACGGGAGCCCGGAGAACGTCCGCCTCTCGGTCGAGGGTTCGCTGAAGCGCCTCGGGACGGACTACATCGACCTCTACTACCAGCACCGCATGGATCCGTCCGTACCGGTCGAGGACACCATGGGGGCCTTGGCGGAACTGGTGCAGGAGGGCAAGGTCCGGCATATCGGCCTGTCGGAGGCCGCGCCCGAGACGATCCGCCGGGCACACGCCGTCCACCCGGTGACCGCCCTGCAGACGGAGTACTCACTGTGGAGCAGGGACCCTGAGCGCGAGATCCTCCCCCTCCTGAGGGAGCTCGGCATCGGCTTCGTCCCCTACTCGCCGCTCGGTCGCGGATTCCTGACGGGGACCATCCGCTCGGTCGACCAGCTCGACGAGTCCGACTTCCGCCGCAACAATCCCCGCTTCGCCGGGGAGAACCTGCAGGCCAACATCCGGATCGTGGAACAGGTCGACGCCGTCGCCCAGCAGCTCGACGCGACCCCCGGCCAGGTTGCCCTCGCCTGGCTCCTCGCGCAGGGCACGGACATCGCGCCCATCCCGGGCACCAAGCAGGTGCGCTACCTGGAGGAGAACGTCGCGGCGGATGACCTGACCCTCTCGGAGGACCATCTTGCGCAGCTCGATGCCGTCGCGGCCCCTGTAGGGGACCGCTACGGGGACATGTCCGGCGTGAACCGCTAGCAGCGGACCGAGCACCACCCGACGGTTCGCAAGCGCAAACTTCCTGCCCGGGCCCTGTTTGCCCCGTGATAGACCGTAAGCACGCTTGCTGATTCACCGGAGGTTCGCCACGATCCCCTCCGCAGTTCGGGCGGGCTCCACGAAGCCGACCGGTTCCAGCGCGCGAGTGTCCGGCTCGTTCGGAACCTCACGACAGGGGCCGCGTAGCGAGGCGGAGCCCGGAACCAGAAGGAGGAGACGAGATGTGTGGAATCGCCGGGGAGATCGCATTCCGGGGCGCCCGTGCCGAGCAGGAACCCGTGGCACGCATGAGCGCCGCCATGGAGGCACGGGGGCCCGACGGACACGGTAGCTGGACCAACGGGTGGGTTGCGCTCGGGCACCGGCGGCTCACCGTCATCGATCTCTCGGACGCGGGGGCCCAGCCGATGCACGACGCCGGGTCCGGCCTCTCCCTCGTGTTCAACGGGTGCATCTACAACTACCCGGAGCTCAGGGCCGAGCTCGGCGGCGACCGGGTCTTCGCCTCCACCAGCGACACGGAGGTCATCCTGCGCGCCTACGAGCGCTGGGGCGAGGACTTCGTCGACCATCTGGTGGGCATGTTCGCCGTCGCCATCGTGGACGAGTGCCGGCAGCGCGTCGTGATGGCTCGGGACCGGCTCGGCATCAAGCCCCTCTACATCGCCGACCTGCCCGGCCGCCTGCGGTTCGCCTCCACCCTTCCCGCCCTGGTGGCCGGCGGCGTCGACACGTCGATCGACGAGGTGGGCCTGCACCACTACCTCAGCTGGCACTCGATCATCCCCGCCCCCCGCACCATCCTGCGCGGGGTGCGCAAGCTCCCGCCGGCCACCGTGCGGGTGATCGACGCCGACGGCAGCCGGCGCGACCGCGTCTACTGGAGGCCCGACTACGTCCGCGACCCGGCCAAGGCCGACTGGACCGCGGGCGACTGGCAGGACGCACTGCGCGACTCCCTGACCACAGCCGTCCGCAGGCGCCTCGTCTCGGACGTGCCGGTCGGCGTACTGCTCTCGGGCGGCGTCGACTCGAGCCTGATCGTCGCCCTGCTCGCCGAACTGGGGCAGGAGGGACTCAACACCTTCAGCATCGGTTTCGACGGCGCGGGCGGCGAGGAGGGTGACGAGTTCCGTTACTCGGACCTCATCGCGCAGAAGTACGGGCCGACACACCACAGGATCCACATCGACAGCACCGAACTGGTGCCCGCCATCGAGGACACCATCGGAGCGATGACCGAGCCCATGGGCACCCAGGACGTGACGGGCTTCTATCTCCTGTCCAAGACCGTCTCCGAGCACATCAAGGTGGTGCAGTCCGGGCAGGGCGCCGACGAGGTCTTCGCCGGTTACGCCTACCATCAGCCCGCCGGCTCCGCCCCACGGGGTGCCGCCCTGGACGCGTTCAGGGGAGCGTTCCTGGACCGCACGCACGAGGAGATCTCCGACGTCGTGGAGCCGGAGTGGTTCGTGCCCACGGACGTGAGCCGCGAACTGCTGGCGGCCCACCTCGACGCGCGCGGCGCGGACACGGCGCTCGACGCCGTCCTGCGGCTGGACACGCACCTGCTGCTGGTGGACGATCCCGTGAAGCGCGTGGACAGCATGACCATGGCGTGGGGCCTGGAAGCGCGGGTGCCCTTCCTCGACCAGGACCTCGTGGGCCTGGCCGCGCAGTGCCCGCCGGAGCTGAAGGCGACGCAGGGCGGGAAGGGGATCCTGAAGGACGTGGCGCGGAAGATCATCCCCGCCGAGGTGATCGACCGGCCCAAGGGGTACTTCCCGGTGCCGCCGGTCAAGTACCTCGTGGAGCCGCTCCTCACGACGGTGCGGGAGGCCCTGAGGGCTCCCGAGGCGAAGGACCGCGGGCTCTTCCGCGCGGACTACGTGGACCGTCTGCTCGACGAACCGAACGGCCACTACAGCCCGGGCGGCAACAACATGCTGTGGCAGCTGGGCGTCCTCGAACTCTGGCTGCAGCGGCACGGCATCACCGGGTAACGGCGGCGGAGCATCAAGCCCGCCGCTTGGAACGCGCGGGAAGGCTCCCTGTTCTCGCCAGCTCGTCGGCGACGGCGAGGAGCTTGACGTTGGTCTGGGTGGATACCTGTACCAGCATGATGAATGCCTGGCCGGCCGTGATGCCGTACCTCTCCATCAGGATGCCCTTGGCCTGTCCGATCATGTCCCGCGTAGCGATGGCGTCCTTGAACTGGTGCAGCTTCTGGGCGTCCGCGAAGGCCACGGCGGCGTGTGACGCGACGAGCCGCCCCACGTAGTCGGACTCCTCCGTGAAGGCATGCGGGGCGCGCCCCACGAGATTCAGCGCGCCGAGGTTGTCACCCTGCACGAACAGCTGGAAGGAGAGCATGCTGCCGGCTCCGGCTCCTGCCGCTTTCGCCGAGAACTCGGGCCAGCGTTGCTCGGAGCGCAGATCGGGCACGCTGACCGTCTGCTCTTCGTAGGCGGCGCTCATGCACGGGCCTTCGCCGGTCCGCTCCTGCAACTGGTCGAGGGTCCGTGCGAGATCCCCCGACGGCGCGCGGGATTCGACCCGGCGACGCCCGAGCACCAGCGTGATGGATGCTTCATCCGCGCCGGGCACGAGGGTGACCGCAGCGCGTACAAGCTGCTCGAGCACCGCGTCCTCGGAGTTCTCCCGCTGGAGGGAACGCGCGAGGTCGCTCAGCTTCCCTGCGACGTCGTCCTGCGGCGCACTCCAGCCTCCGCCCATGTCCTGCATGTCATCCGTAGCCATCTGAGCCCTCCTGCCACGCTCGGCACCGTGCTCGGAGCGGGACGTGCCGCCCCGTCGGCGGCCGCGGACCACAACGGTACCAGCGACCCTTGTTCAGGCCGCCCCGGTTCACGGAGCGCTGTACTATCGGAGCATGGGTTCGCACCACCACCACGCGCCGACGACCGCAGCCGCTCGCGGGCCGCTCGCCGGTGCGCTCATGATCACGCTGGGCGTCTTCGCTCTCCAGATCGTGGGGGCGCTGTGGACCGGCAGCCTCGCGCTGCTCTTCGACTCGGTGCACGTGCTGACGGACGCAGCCGGGCTGGCGATGGCCCTCGGGGCCGCGACGCTCTCGGTCCGGCCGGCGACTCCGCGGCGATCGTGGGGGTTCCGACGGGCCGAGGTCATCGCCGCCCTGCTGCAGGCGGCATTCCTGCTCGCGGTCGGCGCCTACGTGCTGGTCGAGGGCGTCCGGCGCCTGATCACACCCCAGGACGTCGCCGCGCCGGAGATGATCGTGTTCGGTGCCGTGGGCCTCGCCGGCAACCTCGCCGCCCTGGCACTCCTCGCCCGGCACCGCACCGCCACCTTCAACCTGCGGGCCGCGTTCCTCGAAGTGCTCAACGACGCACTGGGCTCGGTGGCCGTCATCGCCGCCGCCGTCGTCATCACGCTCACCGGCTGGATGCGGGCGGACGCCATCGTGGCCCTCCTCATCGGCGCCCTGATCATCCCGCGGACCCTGAAGCTGTTGCGGGAGACCATCGACGTGCTGCTGGAATCCACGCCGGCCGGTATCGACCTCGAGGAGGTGCGTGCCCACATCGCCCGGCTGCCCCAGGTCCGGGACGTCCACGATCTCCACATCACCCAGATAGCCACCGGCCTGCCCGTCCTCACGGCGCACATCGTCGTCGACGATGCCTGCTACCGCGACGGATCCGCCCACGCGGTGCTCGACCAGCTCCAGGAATGCGTCGGCCAGCATTTCGACGTCAGTATCGACCACTGCACCTTCCAGATCGAGCCAGTGGGCCACGTACCGCACGAGACGGAGCTGACGCACTGATGCTGGAGACCCTGACCTCGACCTCGGTGCTGGAGCGCGTCGGCACCGCCCTGTCCGATCCTACGCGCGTGCGCATCCTGGTGGCGCTCCGCGACGAGCCGGCCTACCCCAGTGAACTGGCCGAGGCGCTCGGCGTCAGCCGCCAGAGCCTCTCCAACCACCTCTCGTGCCTTCGAGGGTGCGGCCTGGTGGTGTCCGTCCCGGAGGGCAGGCGCTCACGCTACGAGCTCGTGGACCCGAAACTGGGACACGCCCTCACCGATCTTCTCGGGATCGTCCTTGCCGTGGACCCGGAGCACCGGGACCACGGACCCACCTGCTGAGCGGCAAGGCAGGAGGGACCCGGTTCAGATCACCAGACCCCTCCTCCAGCTAGCCCATCAGCCTCGAGCGGATGAGGAACCTCTTGCCCTCGGGCGCCTCGACGGAGAAGCCGCTCCCCCGTCCCGGCACCACGTCGACCGTCAGGTGCGTATGGCGCCAGTACTCGAACTGCTCCCGCGACATCCAGAACTCGATGAGCCGCTCACCCGCGGGTGGATCCTCCCCAGCCCCGTGCGGGCGCACCGTGATGTCGAGGATCCCGAGCAGCACGTCCGCCTCCGCGGTGATGAACTCCCCCGCCGGATAGCACATAGGGGACGAGCCGTCGCAGCACCCGCCGGACTGGTGGAACATCAGCGGCCCGTGGATGAGCCACAGCTTCTCCAGCAGCTCGACTGCGCTGTCCGTCAGCGCCACCCGGGAGGAGGTCTCCCCCGGGATGGTCACCGAGGCTTCGACGGTCATGGCATCTCCTAGAAGAACCCGAGCTTGGATTCTGAGTAGCTCACCAGCAGGTTCTTGGTCTGCTGGTAGTGGTCGAGCATCATGGCATGGTTCTCGCGGCCGATCCCGGAGGACTTGTACCCGCCGAACGCGGCTCCCGCCGGGTAGGCGTGGTAGTTGTTCACCCAGACCCTGCCGGCCTGGATCTCGCGACCCGCGCGGTAGGCGACGTTCCCATTCCGCGACCACACACCGGCCCCGAGGCCGTACAGGGTGTCGTTGGCGATCTCCAGGGCCTCCGCGTAGTCGGTGAACCGGGTCACCGAGACCACCGGACCGAAGATCTCCTCCTGGAACACCCGCATGCTGTTGGTGCCCTCGAACACGGTGGGCTTCACGTAGTAGCCCTCGGCGAGATCGCCGCCGAGGATGTTCCGCTCGCCGCCGGTGAGGACCCTGGCGCCCTCCTGGCGGCCGATGTCCATGTAGGAGAGGATCTTCTCGAGCTGGTCGTTCGAGGCCTGGGCGCCGACCTGCGTGTCCGTGTCGAGCGGGTTGCCCTGCACCATCTTCTCCACCCGAGCGATGGCGTCGGCCATGAACGAGTCGTAGATGGAGTCCTGCACGAGCGCGCGGGAGGGACACGTGCAGACCTCGCCCTGGTTCAGCGCGAAGAGCGCGAAACCCTCGAGCGCCTTGTCGTAGAACGCGTCGTCATCGTCCGCGACGTCGGCGAAGAAGATGTTCGGGCTCTTGCCGCCGAGCTCCAGGGTGACGGGGATGAGATTCTGGCTCGCGTACTGGCTGATGAGGCGGCCGGTGGTCGTCTCGCCGGTGAACGCGATCTTGCGGATGCGCTTGCTCGACGCGAGCGGCTTGCCCGCCTCGACACCGAAACCGTTAACGACGTTCACCACACCCGCCGGAAGGATGTCGCTGATGAGCTCCATGAGCACGAGGATCGACGACGGCGTCTGCTCCGCCGGTTTGAGCACGACGGCGTTCCCGGCGGCGATCGCGGGGGCGAGCTTCCATGTCGCCATGAGGATCGGGAAGTTCCACGGGATGATCTGCCCGACGACGCCGAGCGGCTCACGGTAGTGGTAGGCCGTCATGTCCTCGTCCAGCTGGGTCAGCTGGCCCTCCTGGGCGCGGATGGCCGCGGCGAAGTACCGGAAGTGGTCGATGGCGAGGGGGATGTCCGCGGCGAGGGTCTCCCGGACGGGCTTCCCGTTGTCCCAGGTGTCCGCTACCGCGAGCAGCTCGAGGTTCTCCTCCATGCGGTCCGCGATCCGATTGAGGACCATGGCCCTCTCTGCGGCGGAGGTCCTGCCCCAGGAGGGTGCGGCCTTGTGCGCGGCGTCCAGGGCCAGTTCGATGTCCTCGGCGGTGCCGCGGGCCACCTCGCAGAAGGGCTTGCCTGTCACCGGGGAGATGTTCTCGAAGTACTGGCCCTTGATGGGTGGAGCCCACTCACCGCCGATCCAGTTCTCGTACCTCGGCTTGAAGCTGACCTTCGATCCATCCTGGCCAGGCTGGGCGTAAACAGTCATCGTCGAACTCCTTGAACTCCGTGGATGCGGGACGTCGTCGTCCCCGGTTCCCACACTAGGAGCCGAATGGTTGCATCGACGTTGCATGGGATTCAAGGCCCTGGCGGCCCCGTCCACCGCGGTGGCTGCAGCCGTCCTACCCCTGTTCGCGCGGGGGCGCTACTGCACCCTCCGTCGGCTGGGACGGTGCGGGCACCGCCGGTTCCTCACCGGTAGCCGGTGCAGGAGTCGCAGCGGGGTCGCTGCCCGGTGCAGGAGTTGCAGCGGGGTCGCTGCCCGGTGCCGGCTCGGACGGCACGCCGGAGTCGCTGCACGTCGGATCCGCGTCCTCGCCTACAGCCTGCTCGGTGCCCGGTGCAGGCTCGGTACCCGCCGCGGGCTCGGTACCCGATGCAGGCTCGGTGCCCGGTGCAGGCTCGGTGCCCGGTGCAGGCTCGGTGCCCGGCGCGGGAGTGTTCGGCGGCGGCACAAGTGCCGCTCCCGGGGTCGAGGATCCTGGCGAGGCGACTCCCGAGGAGGGCGTCGCTGGATCCGGCGTCGACGGGTCCGGCGTCGCTGAATCCGTGTCGCACGACGTATCAGGGTTCGGATCGGTGGGATCCGCAGGGGGATCCGCAGGGGGATCCGTCGGAGCCGGGTCAACCGTCACCGGAGGGGTTGCGCCCGGCGTTGTATCGGGAGGCGTTGCGCCCGGCGTCGCACCGGGAGGCGTTGCACCCGGCGTCGCACCGGGAGGCGTTGCGCCCGGCGTCGCACCGGGAGGCGTTGCACCCGGCGTCGCACCGGGAGGCGTTGCGCCCGGCGTCGCACCGGGAGGGGTTGCGCCCGGCGTCGCACCGGGAGGCGTTGCGCCCGGCGCTGTATCGGGAGGCATCGCTCCCTCGGTCCCACCGGGAGCCGTCTTATCCGGAGACGTCACATCCGGCGTCTTCCCCGGAGACGTCACATCCGGCGTCTTACCCGGAGACGTCACATCCGGCGTCTTACCCGGAGACGTCACATCCGGCGTCTTACCCGGAGACGTCACATCCGGCGTCTTCCCCGGAGACGTTCCACCCTCAGTCCCGCCCGAAGGCGTCTTCCCCGGAGACGTTCCACCCTCAGTCCCGCCCGAAGGCGTCTTCCCCGGTGACGTCACATCCGGAGGCGTCGGAGCAGTGAGCGCACCCGGGCCGGAGGACGGCCCTCGCGGAGGTGTCGAGGGCACCGGATCGGAAGGCCTTCCATGGTCCGAGCCGCCGTCCGAGCCACCGAAAGCTCCGGCGAACGGGTCGGTAACAGGAGCCGGGAGGTGCTGGTCGGAGCGTGTGGAGGACCGGGCCCAGGCCGGAAGGTCGGCGGCGCCACTGCCACCGGGCGTGTAATCCTTCAGCACGCCCTTGCGGACCCCGTGCTCCGTGGGGACGAGCTTCCAGCGCAGGGGGTCGACGTGCTCGCCGTGGAGGATGGTCTCGAAATGCAGGTGGCAGCCGGTGGAGGAGCCGCTCGTGCCGACTTCCGCGATCGGATCGCCGCCCTGGACGGTGTCTCCCGCGACGACCGAGATGCCCTGCAGGTGGTTGTAGCTCGTGATGAGGCCGTTGCCATGATCCACCTCGACGCGGTTGCCGCCGCCCCACTGGTGCCAGCCCACCGCCCGCACGGTGCCGGAGTCCGCGGCGTGGACGGGTGTGCCGCAGGGGGCGGCGTAGTCCTGGCCCGTGTGGAACTCCCCTGCTTCGCCCGTGATGGGGCTGGTCCGGGGACCGAAGGAGGAGGTCGCGGTGAGCCCGTCCAGCGGCGCGAGGAGATCGCCCTCCGCAGGCCGCTTGGGGGTCGCGTCGACCGGAGCTCCGGGGCCACCAGCAGTCGCGTCGGCCTTCGGAGCGGTACCGACCCGAGGCCTCGTGGCGTCGAGGCTGTCCGGCACTGCCAGGAGGGACGGACCGACGATCCCTGTAGGACGGGGGTCCTCTCCCTGCCGGAGAGCGCTCGACTCGCGCTGGCCCGAGGGTGACAGCGCGGACGCCGCCTCCCAGGACTGCGGGACGATTCCCTGGAACCCGACGAAACAGACGACCATCGCCAGGCTTGCATTCATCTTCGCGCGGGATGAACGGTTGATGCGCCCGTGCACCCGTGCGGTGCCCGGGTGCTGTCCAGCCTGCGTCACGAAGAAATCCCCTTGTAGATACGGTGCCCCTGATGCGCCGGACCAACGGCCATCACTGCCACGGAAGGTCTCCGGTCACCGGTCATAACGTTAGCCCGATCACAGCAGGGCCGCGAGGGATTATTGCGGTTCGCTAACAAAATTTCGGATTGCCTGAGCGAACAGCAGGTGAAGGGCCGAGTTCCGCCTCGAGCCACTCGCAGTGCGCGACGACGGCAGCGCGCCGGGGCGAGCGTTGGGGCAGGACCCGCAGCGCACACTGCCACGCCTCGATGTCGTACTCCGCCTCGGCGAGCGTGAGGTACTGCAGTACGGTGTCGGGCGCGCCGTCACTCAGGACCGCCTCCCGCAGGAGGGCCGACACGTCCCCGCGGAGTCGCAGGATGGCGGGAGCCTGCGACCGGGGAAGGACCGCACCGCGGTAGATGCCGAGCGCCATGCGATGGGCACCGCGGTGGAGGTAGTTCAGGACCTGCACCGCATCGACGACCAGCTCGGACGGCAGCCGGTACGGCCGCGACTGCGGCACGATCCCCTCCCCGTGACCCGCCAGCACCTTGCGCAACCGCAGCATCTCGGCCCGCACGGTGGTACCGGAGGCGTCCTCCGGGTAGGCCATCAGTGCCAGCTGGTCCGCCGTGAGCCCTTCGGGGTGCAGTGCCAGCAGGGTGAGCAGTTCGGCATGGCGGAGACTGAGCTCCACGGAGCTGCTCCCGGCATGGACGATCCCATGGTCCGTGCCCAGGATCTGCAGGCTGTTCCGGTAGAGGATGGCCGGCGTGCGCGCCGGGCGCTTCCTCCTCGGCAGGCGGCTCTGGAGGCGATGGATGCTGAGGTGGGCCTCCGCCGCTGCGACCGCAGCCTCCACGAGGGACAGCGTGTGGGTGGCGACGGCCTCCGACGACCCGGTGATGTCGATGACGCCGAGCACCGTACCGGAGTCCGGGTCGTGGAGCGGAACCGCGGTGCAGCTCCACGGATGGGCCTGCGGGCTGAAGTGCTCCGCACCTGCGATCTGGACGCTGCGCTGGAGCGCCAGCGCGGTACCCGGCGCACTCGTGCCGACCGTCGCCTCCGACCAGTCGGCTCCGGCCACGAACATCATGCCCTCGGCCCGGCGGCGCAGATCGCGGTCACCCTCCACCCACAGGAGCCGGCCGTTCTCGTCGCCGACCGCCACGAGCATCCCGGACTCGAGGCTGGGCTGCACCAGGAGGCGGTCGATCACGGGCATGATCGCGGCGAGCGGATGGCCCTGGCGGTAGGCCTCGAGCTCCTCTTCCGAGCAGAACAGCCTCGCACGCGCCGTCGAGGGATTCGGGAGCGAGGCCAGCGACCTGAGCCACGATTCGTGGACGATGCCTCGAAGGTTGCTGCCGACGCTCGCGCCCTGGCCCAGGGCTTCGTGCGCGGCGAAAGCCTTCCGCTGCAGCACCTCGGAGGAGAGCTCCGCTACAGGGTTCGAACGGGACGGCGACATCGGCACTCCGCTTCGTGACCTGTCCCGCGTGGGGCGTGGGACAGGTCACAGTGTAGCGGGACTATTCACCGCGAGAAATGGTCACCATCTCATCGCGGGGAACGAGCTTCACGCGCTCGCGGACGAGTTCGGCGTTGCCCGAGGTGTTGACGAAGTTGGCGCCGAGCTTCAGCTCGTGGGCGTCCAGCTTCAGCCAGCCGTCCCAGGTGGTGTAGCGCACGCCGCGCTCTTCGAGGAGGTTGATGATGGCGTCCTCGGACGGGTCCTCGGCGGGAGGGAGGTTCAGCCGGTCCTCGAGGAGGAAGCCGATGGTCTCGAGCGCGTCGCCCTTCGTGTGCCCGATAAGGCCGACGGGACCGCGCTTGATCCAGCCCGTGGCGTAGATGCCCGGTACCGGCTTCCCCTCCTCGTCGATCACACGGCCCCCTTCATTGGGGATCACGCCGCGCTTCTCGTCGAATCCCACCTCCGGGAGCTCGGACCCGAAGTAGCCGATGGCACGGTAGACGGCCTGCACCGGGTAGTCGATGGTCTCGCCGGTTCCGCGGACGTTCCCGTCTCCGGTCAGTTCGGTGCGCTCGAACTTCATGCCCGCGACCCTGCCCGGTGTCTCGGGCGAGTCGTAGATCTCGACGGGCGAGTGCAGGAAGTGGAGATGCAGCCGGCGCGATGCTCCACTCGGCTCATCCTCGACGAGCCAGTTGGTGAGCGTCTTGACCATCGTCTTGGTCTGGTTGTTCGTCGCGATCTGCTCCTCGGAGCCCGCGTCGAAGTCGAAGTCCTCGGGATAGAGCACGATATCGACGTCGCGCGAGTGCGAGAGCTCCCGCAGTTCCAGCGGCGTGAACTTCACCTGTGCCGGCCCACGGCGACCGAAGACGTGGACGTCCGTGACGGGAGAGGCCTTGAGTCCCTGGTAGACGTTGTCCGGGATCTCGG
Source organism: Arthrobacter sp. NPDC092385 (assembly GCF_044755105.1). Lineage (NCBI taxonomy): Bacteria > Bacillati > Actinomycetota > Actinomycetes > Micrococcales > Micrococcaceae > Arthrobacter > Arthrobacter sp. NPDC092385. The sequence goes on along the minus strand of NZ_JBIVQL010000001.1, from coordinate 585,419 downwards.
TGGACAGCAGGTCGTCGGCGTGCTTCGAGAGGATGCGCGCGACGTCGAGGGCCACGTTGCCGTTGCCGATCACGGCGATCTCCCTGGCCTCGAGCGGCCAGTCACGGCTGACGTCCGGGTGCCCGTCGTACCAGGAGACGAAGTCGGCGCCTCCGAAGGAGCCTTCCAGGCCGACGCCCGGGATGTTCAGGTCCACGTCCTTGATGGCGCCGGTCGCGAAGATCACGGCGTCGTAGAAGCGGCGGAAGTCGGACAGCGTGAGGTCCCGCCCGTAGTTCACGTTGCCGAGGAAACGGATGTCCCCGCGGTCCAGCACCTTGTGGAGAGCGTTGACGATCCCCTTGATGCGGGGGTGGTCAGGAGCAACCCCGTAGCGGATCAATCCGTACGGTGCCGGGTACTGGTCGAACAGGTCGATGCTGACGGCGAAATCGCCGCCCTGGACCTCATTGGACTTCGTCAGGATGTCGGCGGCGTAGACGCCTGCCGGACCGGCGCCGATGATCGCGACCCGCAGCGGTCGTGCCGCAGCTGAGGTAGACACTGATTAGCCTTCTTCCGGTGGAATGCTCCTGGTGGAAACAGCGGCGCAGATTAAGCGCACACTTCCCTATTCTAAATGGCGTCGGGCAGCACCGTCGAAAACAGTGGCAGGGATCTCCCCGTCCCACTCCGTGGAGGCGGGGAATAAAGGCCATACCCGGCCCGTTCCGGACCTCGTGAGCGGAACAGGTGGAAAAGGCAGTCGTCCGGCGCGGAGCGAGAACTCCGTCGGCATCCTCTTCGGGATCAGCGCCTACGGGCTGTGGGGCCTGCTGCCGCTCTACTTCCTGATCCTGGCGCCGGCCGGTCCCGTCGAGATCGTGGCGAACCGGGTGGTCTGGTCCCTCATCTTCTGCACGCTCCTGCTGACCACCATGCGCTCCTGGCGACCGGTGCTGACGGCCCTGCGCACCCCGCGGATCGTGGGGACCCTGACGGTCGCGGCGCTGCTGATCGCCGTCAACTGGCTGATCTACACCTACGGAGTGACCTCCGGACAGGCCATCGAGGCCTCCCTGGGCTACTTCATCAACCCGATCGTCTCCGTCCTGCTGGGCGTGATCGTGCTGCGTGAGAAACTGCGCCCGCTGCAGTGGACCGCGATCGGCATGGGGGTCCTCGCGGTGGTCGTCCTGGCCGTCGGATACGGGGCCGTGCCCTGGATCGCGCTGACGCTCGCCTTCTCCTTCGGGCTGTACGGGTTCGTGAAGAAGAAGGTGGGTTCGCGCGTGGACGCCGTCTCGAGCCTCAGCATCGAGACCGTGGTGCTGACGCCGATCGCCGTCGGAGTGATGCTCTGGCTCAGCTCGACCGGCCGCGCGACCCTGGTGACGGAGGGGCCGGGCCACTTCTGGATCATGGTCGCCTCCGGCGTCATCACCGCGGTGCCCCTGATCTTCTTCGGAGCTGCCGCGCGCAGGCTCCCGCTGACCACGATCGGGCTCCTTCAGTACCTCGCCCCCGTCCTGCAGTTCCTGCTGGCCCTGCTGGTCCTGAAGGAGGAGATGCCGTTCGAGCGGTGGATCGGATTCGGCCTCGTGTGGGTGGGCCTGATCCTGCTGACCATCGACATGCTGCGGACCGTGCGCCGCCAGCCCCGGCTCGCCCAGGCACCGGAGCCGGCCGTCTCGGCCGCGTGACGGGCACCGGCCCACGCCGCCCCGGACCCGCCGCGGATCATCTCCCCGCTGGGGGCGGCGCGACCGGCGGGGTGCCGGGGTTGTTCGGGACCTCGGCGCCCAGGTAGGCCGCGTTGAACCGCGAGAGGAGGCCTACGAGCTCGACGACGTCGGCCCGGTCCCAGCCCTCGAGCTGCGTGCGGAAGTGCGTGCGCCTGCGCTCGCGCGCGCGGTCCACGCGCCGGGTCCCCTCCTCCGTCAGTGCGACGGGGTGCGAACGCTCGTCGTCGCCCGTGTCCCCGCGCTCCACGAGGCCCAGACGCTGCAGCGCAGCGACATGCCCGCTGACGGCAGGCTTGCCCATGCCGAGCGTCGCCGCCAGGTCCGTCACCCTGGCGGAACCCAGCATGCGCACGGCGGAGAGCACGCTGTAGGCGCCGGGCTCCATCGCCGGATCGATCCCCCGGGCGAGCGTCCAGCAGACGAGCTGCTCGTTGCGGCACATCGCGGCGGCCTTCTCCTCGACGACGTCGAGCACGGCGCGCCGGGACGAGGTTCCGCTGCCTTCGTGTCCTCCCATGGCCGAATAGTAGGCACGAAGAAGGGCTTCCGGACCCGAAATCGCCCGCATTACCTACCGTGACGAAGGCCCGGCCCGAAGCCTCGCGGCCGCCCCGCGGTCCGGACCTCAGCCGGCGGCGCGCACCCAGTCGCGGGGCACCACGACCATGGGCACGGGCAGGGCCCGCAGCATCTTGTTCGCCGTCGCTCCCAGGAAGATCTGGCGGTGCTGGGCGAGGCGGCTCGATCCGACGATGACGAGCTCGCCCGCATCCCACTCGATGTCGTCGATGGCCTCTTCGATCGTGCGCCCGTGCGCCACGATGATGGAGGCCTCGTGCCCCTCGGGCAGCTGCTCCACGGCACGGGTGAGCACCGAATGTGCATGCTGGTGCGCCTTGTTGATCGCCTCGCCGGAATCCGCGGGCTCGTGGACGTCGAGTGCTACGAGCGAGATCAGCCGCAGGGGCAGTCCGCGGCGCGCGGCGGACTCGACGGCGACATCGAGCACGCCCTCCGCGCCGGCCCGCGCTCCGACGGCGCAGGTCATCCGGCTGAAGGTGGCGCGGTGGCGGTAGCCGCGCGGCGCGAGCGCCACGGGAACGCGGGAACTGTGCAGCACGGCATTGGCGACGCTACCCACGGTGAAGCGGCGGAGGAGGCCGTTGCTGGAGGCGCCGATCACGATCAGGCCGGCGTCGATGTCGTCCGCCACCTCGAGCAGTCCCTGGGCGAACGAATCGGCGAGGCGCACGTGCGTGGTGACCTCGACGCCGTCGGGCACGCCCTGCTTCGCCCGGTCGAGTGCTTCCTGCGCCCGGCGCCCGCCCGGCGCCATGCTGCCGTCCTGCGGCCAGTCGAGGACCGTGACGAGGTCGATCGCAGCGGACTGCGTGAGGGCCAGCGAGGTGGCCAGTTCCAGGGCGTCCTGCCCGCGGTCGTTCTCGGTGTAGCCGACGACGTAGCGCACGGGATCTCCTCTACCTCGGTCGGATGGGCAGCAGCCTGGCCGACAGGCGCCGCAGAGTCGGTCCACTCTAGCGCAGCGCCTGCCGGCCGGACCGCTACTCCTGCGGGGCGGATCCCTGCGTGAGCACTTCCTGCCGGAAGAACGCCGGGTTGATGCGCGACCACACCAGCATCAGCACGGCTCCCAGGAGGATCACGCCGATCCCGAGGATGAACACCATGCCGATCCCGAACAGTTCCGAACCGGAGCCGTATGCGGGGTCCATCGAATCCACGGCGGTCTTGAAGAACATGACCATCAGGATGACCCCGCCGAGCAGGGGCGCCAGGAAGCGGAAGAACATGTTCCGGACGGACGAGAAGGCTTGTGCGCGGAAGTACCAGACACAGGCCAGCGCGGTGATGCCGTAGTAGAAGCAGATCATCAGCCCGAGCGCCGTGATGGTGTCCCAGAGGGCGTTCTCGGACACCAGCCGCGTGAACACGTAGAACCCGGCGGCGGCCACTGCCGCCGCGACGGTGGCGTAGCTCGGCGACTTGTGCTGCGGACTGATGCGCCCGTAACCCTTGGGCAGGGCCTTGTAGTGGCCCATGGCGAGCAGCGTGCGGGCCGGGGACACGAACGTGGACTGCAGGGACGCGGCCGAGGAGCTCAGGACGGCCATGGACATCAGGATGGCGAACGGGCCCATCACCGGCCCGGCGAGCGTCGCGAAGATGCTCTCCTGGTTGTCCGGGTTCCCGGCGCCGAGTTCGCCGTCGCCCACGCCTGCGAAGGCGAGGGTCGCGAGCGCGACCGTGAGGTAGATGACCACGATGACGACGACGGTCAGCGCACCGGCGCGTCCCGGCGTCTTCTTCGGGTTGGTGGTCTCCTCGTTCATGGTGAGGGTCACGTCCCAGCCCCAGTAGATGAAGATCGACAGCGAGACGCCCGCGGCGAAGGCGGAGAAGGAGCCGACCGCGAACGGGTTGAACCAGTCGGCGCTGATGCTCGTCGCGTCGAAGGCGGTGCCGTTGGCCACATGGACGAACGCCGCGATCGCGAACCACGCGAGGACCACGAGCTGGAAGGAGACCAGCACGTACTGGACGGTCTTGGTGGCCTCCATGCCGCGGTAGGAGACGTAGCACGCGAGGGCGATGAACACGAGTGTGGTGGCGATGTTCAGCGGGAGGTTGAGCGTGAGGTCCGCGATCGCGGGGTCGTTCATCAGCTGCGAGAGCATCAGGTAGAAGAAGTCCACCGCCACGGCGGCGAGGTTGGACAGCACGATCACGGTGGCTGCGATGAGGCCCCACCCGCCCATCCAGCCCACCCACGGCCCGAAGGCGCGCGTCGCCCAGGTGAAGGACGTCCCGGAGTCCGGCATGGCGCTGTTCAGCTCGCGGTAGCCGAGGGCCACGAGCAGCATGGGGATGAATCCCACCAGGAAGATGGCCGGCAGGTTCACCCCGACCTCCGCGACCGTGGGCCCGAGGGCCGCGGTGAGGGTGTAGGCGGGTGCCACGCAGGACACCCCGATGACGACGGCGCCCAGCAGGCCCACCGTCCCTGAGTCCAGGCCCTTCCTGCTGAGCCCTGTTCCCCTTTGCGTTGTCTCGTCGATACTCATGCGTCCGCCTCTGTGGGTAAGGCGCCCGGGCCGGAACTGGTGCCGGGCGTTGCGTACGTACGCGGGACGACGACCATGGGGATGGTCAGCGTACGCAGGATCTTGTTGGCCGTGGAACCGAGGAAGATGCGCATGTGCTGCGCGAGGCGGCTGGAGCCGACCAGCAGCACCTCCCCCTCGTCCCAGGACAGGGCCTCGATGGCCTCCTCGACGGAACCGCCGCGCGCCGTCTCGACGCTCACGCGTCCGCCTGCGGCCAGCGACGACGCGGCCTCCGCCAGCCGACGGTTCGCCTCGTCCTCGGCTCCGTCCGGGTCGGGCTGACCGGCGTCGAGCGCGACGAGGGACACGAGCCGCAGGGGCAGTCCGCGGCGCCGCGCCGAGGACACCGCCACGGCGACGACGTCGTCGGCTCCTGCCCGGCGCCCGACCGCGCAGGTGAGGCGCGTGACGGGCTCCGTCCGCCGGTACGCCCTCGGTGCGAGGGCGACCGGAACGGGAGACGCGTGGAGCAGGCTGCGGGCGACGTTGCCGATGTTGAAGCGGTTGGCCAGGCCACGGGAACTGGCCCCGATCACGATGAGCGAGGCCTCCGTGTCCTCGGCCGCCCGGATGAGGCCCTCGGCATTCGATTCGGCGCGGACCACCACGCCGCGGGCCGTCACGTCCTCGGGTACGAGCGCGAGGCCCTGGTCCAGCCACTCCTGCATCTGGTCGGTCAGGAGGGTGTCGAAGCCCTTGTCCGGCGGATAGGTGCCCGCATAGAGCGAGTGCTCGGGGGTGACGAGGACGAGGTCCAGGGTGGCGTCCTGGCGCCGTGCGAGCGCGACGGCCAGGCAGACGGCGTCGTGCCCGCGCTCGTCCGCGGTGTAGCCGACGATGTAGCGCATGCTCATGCCTCCTTGGTGGTGCCGGCGGACTGCAGCCCCGGGGCCAGGACCTCGTGGATCGCGGCGGCGGTGCGCTGCCCCATGCGGATGGCGCCGTCGACGTGCTGGTAGCCCTCGGCGGCGATGTCGGAGCAGGACCAGTAGATGGGGCCGACCGGGGTGCGCTGGTCACGTCCGTACCGGTGCAGGCCGCCGAGGTCGTAGCTCGAGGCGTAGGCGCCGCGCGTCCATTCCTCCGACGCCCAGTCGGATTCGTAGTACACCTCGGGCTCGAGTGCCTGCGGGCCCAGGAAGCCTGCGATGGACGCGAGGATGCGTTCGCGACGCTCGTGCGGCGGGAGCTCGAACATCGCGTCCGCCTTCTCGTCGGAGACGAAGCCCACCAGGGTTCCGCGCGGATCCTCGTGGTTGCTGTTGTCGTAGACCTCCTGGACGACCGACCCGGCGCTGAAGCCTGTTCCCGAGAGCCCCTCCTCGCGCCAGAACGGCGTCGCGTAGACGGCGTGCACCTTGATCACCAGGCCCAGCGACTGGTGCTGGTGCATCTGGTGCTGTCGGCGCGGCAGCGGCGGCTCGTAGCTGATGCGCGAGTACAGGTTCGGCGGGACGGCGACGACGGCGTAGCGCGCGTGCACCGTCGTCGTGTCCGAGACCACCGTGACGCCCTCCGCGCTGCCGCGCCCGTCCATCCCGCTCCAGCGCAGGGTGCGCACCGGGCTGTTCAGGATCACCGAATCCCCGAGTTCGGCCGCCATCCGTTCCGACACCGACTGCATGCCACCGATCACGCGCTTGTCGAGGATGAAGTCCTCGTCCACGAGGTTCGAGAAGGAACCGGCGGTGGCGGCCATGAGGATCGCCTGGAGGGTCGAGAAGGAGTGCGCGGGCTTGGTCAGCATGCCGCCGGCGATGAAGAGGCCGATGTTGTCGCATGCCTCCTCGTCGTCCGACTGCTGCCTCAGCCAGTGGTGGAAGGAGATGGTGTCGAGGGCGCGGGCATCGGGGTGGTTCCAGGGGGCCTCCGGTCCCGCCTCGGCGACGAGGCGGTCGAGCAGGGCGATGAGCCGCTCCATCTCCTCCCGCGTGTAGTCGCCGACGGGGAACATCTCCCCCGAGTAGCGCACGGGCCTGCCGTCGGGGCCGATATAGACGGAGTCGCCCTCGCGGTAGCGGGAGAAGGTTCCGAGGCCCAGCTCGTCGAGGAGGCCGATGAGCGCGGTCTGGTCCGGGGAGACCCACTGGCCCCCGACCTCGAAGACGGCGCCGTCGATGATGTCCGTGTGCGTCCGCCCGCCCACACGGTCCCGCGCCTCCAGGACGGCCACGGTGTGCCCTGCCCTCACCAGTTCCCGTGCCGCGGTCAGGCCCGAGGGCCCTGCTCCGATGACGACGACGTCGCGCTGCAAGATGTCCACGTGATCCTCCCGAGTCCGCATGACGCGGACCACAAAATGAATGCCATTCATTATTTCGCCCTACTATAGCCATGGGCGCCCGGCGAGGGAAGGGAACGCCCGTAGAGTTAACGTCACGGCAACAGGGAGCAGGATCGATGACCGCAGCAACACCTGCACCCCGGCGAGCCGGGAGGCCTCCGCGCAGCGTCCTGTCGAAGGATCGGATCACCGGAGCAGCACTCGACCTCATCGCTGCGGAAGGGTACGAGGGACTGACGATGTCGGCCCTCGCACGGCGGCTCCGGGTAGCGCCATCCGCGCTGTACAACCACGCGGAGTCGAAGCAGGAGGTCCTCGGATGGGTCCAGGACCACGTCATGACCATGGTGGACTTCAGCGCCTTCGGTCGCGAACCGTGGGACGAGGCGGTCCGGCAGTGGGCCTGGTCCTACCGGGAGGTCTTCGCCCGGCACGCCCCCCTCGTGCCCGTCATCGCCGTCATGCCCGTGACGGACGCCGCGGAGACCCTGCGCATGTACGAGGAGGTGGCCCGGGGCTTCCTGGCGGCGGGGTGGCCCGAGGACCGGATCGTGCCGGCGATCGTCGCCCTGGAGTCCTTCATCTACGGGTCGGCACTCGACGTCGCCGCGCCGGGCGACATCTTCGACTCGGGCACGCTGGCGGACCAGTTCCCCCTCTTCACCTCCGCCGTGCGTAGCGCCACCGACTCCGCGGGCGCCGACCGCGCTGCGGACGCAGCCTTCCGCACCGGCCTGGACGGCATGATCACCGGGCTCCGGCAGCAGCTCGCGGCCTATTCGTCCTGACGCGGAGGGCGGACGAGCCGGCCCATCCGGTATGCGGTGGAGTGCAGCACATCGACGAGGGCGGCGCCGTCGGTGTCGAGCCAGTCCGTCAGTGCCAGCTCGAACACCATGACCGCATAGCGTGCCACCAGGCGAGCCTCACCCCGGTCCACGCCGTGCCGCAGAAGCGCCGCGGTGAGGACGTCCGCCAGGAGCACGTTCTTCAGCAGTTCGCGCTCGCGCAGGCCCGGGTCGGAGCCGACGACGGCGCGCCGGGCCTGCAGGTCCTCCCGCCAGCCCTCGAACGGCCCGGCCGCCATCGCCTCGAACCCGTGCATCACGAGCCCGAGCGGCGACAGGAATGCAGGAGCCCCGGCCACGAGGGCTGCGGCGACGGCAGGAAGTTCCCGCTCGCGGAGGAAGAGCACCTCGCGCTTGTCGGAGAAGTGACGGAAGAACGTCCGGGTGGTGAGGCCTGCGCGGGCAGCGATCTCCGGCACGGACGTCGCCGTGTAGCCCTGCTCGACGAAGAGTTCGAGCGCCGCACGTTCGAGGCGCAGCGCTGCATCGGGGGCCCATCGACTCATGGCTCAACCGTAGCTGATGACACTGCGTGTCATACCTTTCTGGGTGACGACACAATGTGACATCGACTGGTCCGCCCGATTCCCCGGCAGGCCCGGTTCCCTTCCCCTGATGAGCCCACTGATTGCTAGAGCGGCTAGCTTTACGGATCCTGAACTGACTGTTACGGTCTGAGGACGGTCAAGCAGCGGCCCACCATTCTCTGATTCCTCGAGGTTCGTCATGTCAGTTGCCCCTTCCTCCCTGGCCAGCGCTCCCCAGCAGGACGCTCGTGACTCGCTGAGCACGTGGCCGGATCTGGACGCCGTGAATTTCGCCGCCACACCGGACTCTCCCGGTGGGCTCGGCCCGGCGGCCCCTGATCTCCCCCATGACCTGTCCGCCGTCACGACCCGTGAACTGCGCATCCTGTGCAACGAGCTCTACCGCGCGCTGGATACCGACTATCCGCCGTTCGGCGTGCAGGAGGACTACGAGGCGGTCGTCGAGGTGCTCGCCGAGCGCGAGGCCCACGCGGCTGAGCGCATGGAGAGCGTGAAGCTTCGGGAGAAGTTCCGCGACAACCCGTTGAACTCGCGCTTCGAGCTGTTCCATGACGGCACCATGGTCGGTTACGTGAAGTACGACATGCGAGCGGGCCGCATCCGCCTGCTGGAGACCGTCGTGGGAAGCGACTACCGCCGGGCCGGCCTGGAACCCGTCCTCGTCCGCCACGCGCTGCTGAACGCCCACCGCCGCCGCCTGGCCCCCGTGCCCTACTGCAGGCACGCGCAGGCCTTCCTGGCCGAGAACCCCGAGTTCCGGGCGCTGATCCCGGTCGGCTGACACACCCGTCCCGAACAGCAGAAGGCCCGCAGCAGCGCTGCGGGCCTTCTGCGTACACGGTCGTCAGCCGGCGTTCACCGTGCGGATGGCGCGTGCCAGCACGTCGAGGCCGTCCGCCAGGAGCTCGTCGGTGATCACGAGCGGCGGCAGCAACCGGATCACGTTTCCGTAGGTGCCGCAGGTCAGGATGATGACGCCCTCGCGCAGGCACTGGGCGGCGATGGCCTTCGTGGCATCCGCGTTGGGCGCCTTGCCGCCGGGCTCCACGAATTCGATCGCCAGCATGGCGCCGCGGCCGCGCAGCTCACCGATGATGCTGTGCTCGCCCAGCTCCGACTGCAGGGCGTCGAAGCGCTCGATGACCTGGGCCTCGATGCTCCGGGCGCGGCCAGCCAGGTCCTGTTCCTTCATCGAGGAGATCGCCCCCAGCGCTCCCGCGCACGCCACCGGATTGCCGCCGTACGTGCCGCCGAGGCCACCGGGGTGCACGGCGTCGAGCAGGTCCGCCCGGCCCGTGATGGCCGAGAGCGGCAGGCCGCCCGCAATGCCCTTCGCCATCGTGATGATGTCCGGCACCACGCCCTCGTGGTTCACCGCGAACCACTCGCCCGTACGGCAGAAGCCGGACTGCACCTCGTCGGCGATGAAGACGACACCATTGGCCCTGGCCCACTCGGCCAGGGCCGGGAGGAAGCCCTCCGCCGGGACGATGAAGCCGCCCTCACCCTGCACGGGTTCGATGATGATCGCGGCGACCGACCCGGCGCCGATCTGCTTCTCGATCATCGTGATGGCCCGCTGCGCGGCCTCGGGACCCGTGATGGCGGGGTTTTCCTCCCGGAACGGGTAGCTCATCGGCACCCGGTAGATCTCGGGGGCGAACGGACCGAAGTTCGTCTTGTAGGGCATGGACTTGGCGGTGAGCGCCATCGTGAGGTTGGTGCGGCCGTGGTAGGCGTGGTCGAACGCGACGACGGCGTTCCGGCCGGTGGCCAGGCGTGCCACCTTGACCGCGTTCTCCACCGCTTCGGCGCCCGAGTTGAACAGGACGGTGCGCTTCTCGAAGTCCCCGGGGGTCAGCTCCGCGAGCTGCTCGGCGACGGCGATGTACCCCTCGTAGGGCGTGACCATGAAGCAGGTGTGGGTGAAGTGCTCCACCTGCTCCTTCACGGCCCCGACGACGGCGGGATCGGAGGCTCCGACGCTCGTCACGGCGATGCCCGAGCCGAAGTCGATGAACGAGTTGCCGTCGACGTCGTGGATCACGCCGCCGTCGGCATCCGCGACGTAGACGGGGACGGTCGAGGCGACGCCCTTCGCGACGACGGAGGCGCGCCGCGCGGCCAGCTCGGTGGACCTGGGGCCGGGGAAGTCCCCGATGATGCGGCGCTTCTGCTCGAGCCGGAAGCTCGGCGCGGCGGTACCGGGAGTTGCGTACGTTGTCATGGGAGTTCCTTTTCTGAACGGGACGGTCAGACGTCCAGCACGCTCATGACGTGCTTGATGCGGGTGTAGTCCTCCACGCCGTACATGGAGAGGTCCTTGCCGTAGCCGGAGTGCTTGAAACCGCCGTGCGGCATCTCGGCGGTGAGCATGATGTGGGTGTTGATCCAGACGGCGCCGAAATCGAGGTCGCGTGAGACGCGCATCGCTGTCCCGTGGTCCGAGGTCCAGACGCTGGAGGCCAGGGCGTAGTCCACCCCGTTGGCGAGCTCGACTGCCTCCTCCTCCGTGGTGAAGGTCTGCACCGTGAGGATCGGCCCGAACGTCTCCTGCTGCACCACCGGGTCGTCCTGGCGTGCTCCGGTGATGATGGTGGGCTCGAAGAAGTAGCCCTTGTCACCGGCACGCTTCCCGCCGGTCGCGATGCTGCAGTGGGCAGGGAGTGCATCCACGACGGCGTTCACGGCGTTGAAGTGGTTGATGTTGTTGAGCGGCCCGAAGTAGTTCTCCGAATCGTCCTCACTGCCGGTCTTGAGGGTGGCCGTGTGCTCCACCATGGCGGCGACGAGCTCGTCGTGCGCCTCCTCCTGCACGAGCACGCGCGTGATGGCGGTGCAGTCCTGGCCCGCGTTGAAGAAGGCGAACTCTGTGATCGCCTCGGCGGTCCTCCGCAGGTCCGCGTCGGCGAAGACGACGGCCGGCGCCTTCCCGCCGAGCTCGAGGTGTGCCCGCTTGAGGTCCCTGGCCGCGCTCGTGGCGACGGCGATGCCTGCACGCACGGAGCCGGTGATGGATACGAGCCCCGGGACGGGGTGCTCGATCATGGCGGCACCGGTCTCGCCCGTGCCGAGCACCACGTTGAGGACGCCGTCGGGCAGGATTCCCTGCGACAGGCGCGCCAGCACGAGGGTGGATTCCGGCGTGGTGTCGCTCGGCTTCAGGACGACGGTGTTGCCGGCGGCGAGCGCGGGGCCGATCTTCCAGATGGCCATCAGGAACGGGTAGTTCCAGGGGGCGACCTGGGCGACGACGCCGATGGGCTCGCGGCGGACGTAGGAGGTGTGGCCCTCGAGGTACTCGCCGGCGGACTTGCCTTCGATGATGCGGGCGGCACCGGCGAAGAACCGCAGCTGGTCGGCGCCCGCGGCTACTTCCTCGGCTGCGATCATCTCGCGCACCTGGCCCGTGTTGCGGTGCTGCGCCTCGACGAGTTCCTCGCTGGCACCCTCGATGGCATCGGCGAGCCGAAGCAGCAGGAGCTGGCGCTGGCTCGGCGTGGTCCGCTTCCAGGTCGCGAAGGCACGCACGGCGGCCTGCATCGCGTCGTCGACGTCGGCGGGCGACGAGACGGGCGACTGCGCCACCACCTCACCGTTGGTCGGGTTGACGATGTCCAGGAGCTCGGTCCCGGCGGGCGTCACGAACGCGCCGTCGATGTAGTTCTGAAGGGTCTCAGCCACGCTGCAGTGCCTTTCACGAGGTGGTGTCCGCAGGAAGCCCGGATGGATCCGGGCCGCGGGTATCGACAGAACGGTACCGGCCGACGATGACCCGTGCCACGTGTACGTGCACAGTAATGACCGAATATCGCAGTGCAGTGGCACAGCATCCGCTTAGGCTTGTCCCATGGCCATCTCGCTGACCGATCTCCTCGCCGACGCGGCCCTCGGACTCGTGATCGAGGGCCGCACGGAGGCTCCCCCGCACCCCATCCAGTGGGTCGCGGTCACGGAGCTGGAGGATCCACGGCCCTTCCTCGGCGGAGCGGAGGTGGTCCTGACCACCGGGCTCCGGCTGAAGACCGGCGCCGCGCAGCGCGCCTTCGTGCGGCGGGCACACGAGGCGGGGGCGCTGGCCCTTGGGTTCGGCGTCGGCCTCACGCACCGCCGGATTCCCGCGGCCCTGCTCGCGGAGGCGGACGAGGTCGGCCTGCCGGCCTTCCGCGTGCCGTACGAGGTCCCGTTCATCGCGATCGGCAAGAGGGTGGCCGACGCCCTGTCCGCCGACCACTATGCCGGGCTCGAGGAACTCCTCGAGGGCCACGCCGTCCTGGCCTCCGCGCTGCTCGGGGCGGGTGGCCTGGGAGCCCTCCTGGGCGAACTCGCCCGCATGCTCGGCACCGACGTCGCGCTGTTCCAGTACGGGGCACGCATCGCCGGCGCCACCGGCCCCGCCCGGCCGGTGGACGCCGCGGGTTCGACGGCGTGGCACCGGCTCCCGATCGCCACGGGCCTCAAGGATCGCTGCACCCTGGCCATCGCGGAACCCTATGGGCACACCGCCGTCGTCGACTACGCGCAGAGCCTGATCTCGGTCGAGCTGACCAACCAGGCCCGTAACCGGACGGGCGCCCGGACCGCGGTGGGCCAACTGCTCGAGGACGTGGTGCGGGGCACCCTCACGGGAGCGGAGGCCGCCGTGAGGCTGGCGGGCTCGGGTATGGACACTGCCCAGCGACACCGCGTGCTGATCGTCGACGTCGCCTCGGGTCAGCGCCGTTCCCTGCGGACCCTCCCGCTGCCCGACGGGTGGGAGGGCGCCTCGGCGGGGCTCGTCGACGAACGCCTGGTGCTCGTCCTTCCCGCGCCTGCCGCACCGGATCCCGCCGAGCTCAGCCGTTACCTGCACGGAGCCGGGTTGACGTCGCGGATCGGCGTCGGTGGTACCTACGCCCACCCCAACGGGCTGCGCTGGAGCTACTTCGAGGCCCGCGAGGCCCTGCAGCGCGGGCAGGCCCTCAACCTCGCCGACCGGCTGAGCCTGACGTCCCTGCTCATGTCCAGCACCGACGCCCCCCTCGCCGATCTCGCCGCCGAGACGCTCAAGCCGCTGGAGGCCTTCGACGAAGCGCACGGCTCCGGCCTCCTGTCCACGCTCCAGCGCTACCTGGACCTCGACGGTTCGGTGGCCGCGGTCGCCGCGGACCTCGACCTGCACCGCAACACGGTCCGGTACCGCCTGCAGCAGGTCGTCGCCCTGACCGGGTACGACCCCGCCGTCACCGCAGACCGCGTGCACCTGTACCTCGCCCTCCGGGTCCGTGCGCTCGGCTGACGCCGGCCACGGCTCCAGGTAGGGCATCCGGGCCCTCCCGCACCGGCGAACAGTGGCCGCCACCACACCACCGGCCGGTTCGCATGGAATAGTTGGAGCCACATCGACCGGTCTCACAGATCCATGGGGGTATGCATGTCACTGCTTCACGCCGATGAGTTGGAGGTGCAGGAGCTCGCCCGCCAGGCGGTCCTGCAGGACTACCGGCTGCCCTACGGCGAGACCGGCGGCAGGCCCGTGGAGAAGCTCGACTACGAGACTCCCCCCGAACTGCTCAACCTGGTGAAGCTCGCCGTACGCGTCAGCGGGATGGACGCCGGCGTCATCAACATCATCACCGCGGACCAGCAGCACCAGATCGCCGCCGTCGGCGTGGACGCCTCCGTCTGCTCACGGAACGACTCGATGTGCTCCAAGGTCTTCACCTCGGGCGCCATGACCGCCCTCACGGACGCATCGCTCGACCCACGCTTCGCTGACAACCCCTTCGTCAACGGCGGGATAGCCGACGTGCGCGCCTACGCTTCCGTCCCGCTCGTCACCGCAGACGGTTTCGCCCTCGGCACCCTGTGCGTCTTCTCCCTTCGGGCCCTCGGTTTCGGCGCCGACCAGAGGGAGGGACTCGAGATCCTCGCCCGCCAGGTGGTGGAGGTCCTCGAACTGCAGTTCAAGACCCGCCAGCTCGTCGAAGCCCTCGACGTGGTGCGCCGCAGCAACGAGGACCTGGCGGGTTTCGCCGCCCGCGTGAGCCACGACCTGAAGAATCCCCTGACGGCGATCCTCGGCTACACGGAGCTCAGCGAACAGGACACGGACGTCGCATCCTCCGGGCCCGCTGCACGCTATTTCAGCATCATCCGCGGCAGTGCGCGTCGCATGCTGTCCACGGTGGAGGAGGTCCTGGAGTTCTCGCGGATCGGCGGGGCCATCAGCCGCCGGAAGATCCGCCTCAGCACCATGATGAACGCCGTGCTGCAGGACGTGCTCCCGCTCAGCAACGCCTACGACGCCGTCGTCACGGTGCGGGACGCCCAGCTCACGGTGGACCAGGCGCAGGTCACCGCGCTCCTCCAGAATCTCGTGTCCAACGCCATCAAGTATTCGACGCCGGGCATCCCCCCTCGTGTCGAGGTGCTCGCGAGCATCGGCGACACCCAGGTACTGCGCGTCATCGACCACGGCAAGGGGATCGACCCCGCGGACCGGCTGCGGGTGCTGGAGCCGCTCGTCCGGCTGCACCGCGACGGCGACCCCGCGGGCAGCGGGATCGGCCTCGCCACATGCGCCCGGATCGCGGCCGCGCACGCGGGCTCCATCAGCCTTGCCCAGACCCCGGGCGGCGGGACCACGGTGACCGTGGACCTCGGGCCGGCTGCCTGAGAACCGGTTCCGGCTCGGTCTGCCTAGAGCTCCTGGGACTGCAGCTGCTGGTCCTGGCCGGCGTGCGCGAGCGGCAGGCGGAACGTGAACGTGGATCCTTCGCCCTCGGTGCTGCGGCAGCTGATCGTTCCGCCGTGGCGCTCCACGATGGCCTTGGAGATGGCGAGACCGAGGCCGACGCCGGGGATCGCCGCATTGCGTGCCGCCGACGTCCGGAAGAACTTCGAGAACACGCCCTTGAGTTCCTCGGGGGACATGCCGCTGCCCTGGTCCGCCACGCTGCATTCGACGGCGCCGTCGACCTCGGCGGCCCGGACCGTCACGCGCCCGCCACCGGGCGAGTACTTGATGGCATTCGAGAGCAGGTTGTCCAGCACCTGGCTGATCCGCGGAGCGTCGCACAGCGCGACGAGTCCCGGAGCGGTGTGGTCCTCGAAGAACACCAGCGGATTGGCATTGCGCTGTTCCGCCGTCGCGACCCGCTGACGCACGAGCCCGGAGAAGTCCGTGGGCCGGGGCGCGATCTCCGGTGATCCCTCCGCCGTCGAGAGCAGGTCCACCACGAGCTTGTGCAGGCGCTCGGAGTTGCGGGACACCACCTCGAGGCCGGAGGCGACCTCGGGCTCGAGATCGGGCATGCCGGTGAGCAGTTCGAGGTAGCCCCTGATCGCGGTGAGCGGCGTGCGGAGTTCGTGGGACACGGTGGCCACGAACTCGTCCTTCGCGTTGAGGGCCCTCACGAGCTCGGTGACGTCGTTGTATGTCACCACGGATCCCTCACGGTGGCCCGACTTGTCGGTCATCAGGCGGGACGACGTCGAGAGCACCCGCTGGTCGGGCCGCTCGCCCCACCACAGGAGGTAATCGGAGAACACCTGGCCCTCGGCCGCCCGCCGCGTGGGCCGCCGCGCCTCCGGCATGACCGTCTCGCCGTCCTGCTGGAAGATCCGCAGATCCGCCTCGGCGGTGTCGCTGCCTCCGCCGGCGAGGGCCTTGAACTGCTCGAGCTTGCGGTTCGCGAGGACCGGCCGCCCGGCCTCGTCGACGGCGATCAGCCCGATGTCCACGCTGTTGACGACGGTCCCCAGGAGCCGTTCACGGCGGGCACTCTCCTCGAGGAGCACCTGCAGGGCGCGGTCCTTCTCCTCGACGACCGCCTGCTGGGCCATCATGCTCGCCGTCATCACCCGGATGGTCACACCGATGGCCAGCATGATGAACGGCAGGAGGAAGGACTGCGTCAACGACTGCGAGGTGACCGCCACGTCGGTGACGAACACGGGCACCCAGACGATCGCGAGGGAGGCGAGGAAGCCCGCGGTGAGGGCAGCCCGCGGAAACAGCCCCGAGGCAGCCAGCCAGATGATGGGGAACACGGTGAGGAGACCGACACCGGTGATCACGGTGCCTGCCCCGTGGCGCATGAGCCCGATGGGGACGAAGTCGAGCAGCGGGATGACGAGGAAGCTCGGGTGTGGAAGCCGATCCCAGGGCACGAGCACGCACACCGCCAGCAGGACGGCCTGCAGCCCTGTGCCGACCACGAAGGCCTGGCTCGAGAAGAGGTCCCGGTGGAAGAAGAAGCCGCCCACGACGATCAGCACGACCGTCAGGGAGAGCGGGAGCTGGCTGAGGACGACGCGGGCCCGCAGGGTCAGTTCGTGGAACTGCCTCGTGTTGAGCGTCAGGTAGGAAAGCACCTTGTCCATCTGCCGGCCGTCCCCCTGTCCGTCGTCGAGCTCTTCCGCCACTTTCGTCGCGGAGCAGGCACGCAGCGGCGCGCCAGCCCCCAAAGAATAGCGTGGCAGCCCCTCGAATCCGGGCACCGGGGAGTGGTGCGGACCTCAAGATCCCATCAAGTTCAGCGCAACAAAGCCCTGAACACGGCGAAGCTACTGTGTGCGTGCAGAGGATCCTGCGCCGTAGCGTTTAATGAGGATCATGACTGCCTCCCCGGAGCTCCGCCGTGCACTGGTCGTCGAGGACGACGTCGACATCCGGGGTCTGCTCGTCCAGATCCTCAGACGCGAGGGCTTCGAGGTGACCGAGGCCGCCACCGCCCGCGAGGGACTCGAGAAGGCCCGCGCCGGCGCCGACCTCATCACGCTCGACCTCAACCTGCCCGACGGCGACGGCGTGGACGTCTGCCGCCAGATCCGCACCTTCTCCGACGCCTACATCCTAATGATCACGGCCCGTACCGATGAGATCGAACGCCTGACCGGCCTCGAGACCGGCGCCGACGACTACATCAGCAAGCCCTTCAGCCCCCGCGAGCTCGTGGCGCGCATCAACTCCCTCTTCCGCCGCCAGAGCCGCCAGGCCGCCGCCGACGTCGCCAACGCCGACGAGCGCCAGCGCGCAGCGGAGGTCCAGCAGAACCTCCTGCCCCGCGACCAGCTCCAGCTGCGGGACTACGAACTGGCGGGACGCTTCCGGCCCTCCCGCAGCGTGGGAGGCGACTTCTACGACTGGTACGGCACGCCGGACGGACTGCACCTGACCGTCGCCGACGCGATGGGCAAGGGCATGGGCGCGGCCCTGATCGCGGCGACCGTCCGGGCCATCATGCGATCGGTCGCGTCCCAGCCGAGCATCGAGACCGCGTTCGCGACGGCGGCGCGGGCCACCGAAGCCGACCTCGAACACACCAGCTCGTTCGTGACGCTCTTCCACGGCCGCCTCGACGCCGGTACCGGCGTCGTGGGCTATGTCGACGCCGGGCACGGGCTGGCACTGCACGTCGCGGCGGACGGCAGCGTCACGCGGCTGCCCTCCGCCGGCCCGCCCGTCGGCGCCTGGCCCGACCAGGTGTGGGCGGCGGGCACGGTGCAGCTCGGGCCGGGCGACTCCCTCGCGATCGTCAGCGACGGCCTGCTGGACATCTACGAGACGGTGGAGGAGTTCACGGAAGCCGTGGCCGGCGTCGTCACGGCCGCCGCCGGCGCCGAGGACGCCTGCGCGGTCCTGCTGGACATGGCGGACGTTCCCGAGGTGGCCGACGACGTCACCGTCGTCATCCTCCGCCGCCCGCAGGGCTGACGCAGGGAAACCCCTGGGGAAGACCCCCAAGACCACGGACACGGATCGGAAGAGGAAGCACACATGGAATTCACCACGCAGGACAAGGGACGCTACACCGAGGTACTGGCCAACGGCCGCCTGAACATGGTCGCCGCACCGAAGCTGCGCGAGGTCATCAACGACGTCGTCAGCGCGGGAGGAAGACGGATCGTCGTCAACCTCTCGGAAACCAGCTTCATGGATTCCTCGGGGCTCGGAGCGCTCATCGGTTGCCTCAAGCTCGCGCGCCAGTCCGGCGGGGACCTGCGGATCGCCGCCGTGCAGCCGCAGGTCAACATGGTCCTCGAGCTCACGAGCATGCACCGCGTCCTGACGCCCCACGCGACGCCCGAGGAAGCCTTCCTCAATGACTGACATCCTCGCCCGGCGCACCCTCGAGCGGCCTGCCGGGGAGCAGGCGATCGAGGATCTGCACGGTGTTCTCGACCAGCTGTGGATCGACGCCGCCTTCGTGCCGGCCATGGACCAGATGGCCTTCACCACGGCCGTGATCGAGGCTGCGAGCAACGTCGTCCAGCACGGTGTCCCCGCAGCGGGCGCGGATCTCCTCCTGGGCGTCGAGCTCACGGTCGCCGCCGGACGGCTGCGGGCCGTCATCAGCGAGATCGGGGCGGCGCCGCTGGATCCCGTACCGAACCTCGACGGGCCGGCCGACGCGCCCCTCGATGACGACGCCCTGCTGGAGGACTACGACGAGTCCGGCCGCGGGCTCTCGATGATCCGCGCACTGGTCACCACCGTCACCGTCGAGCGCCAGGGCGACACCAACGTGTGGGTGCTGTCCCGCGATTCCGCCGGGTCCTGACCGCGCCGGTCCCCTAGGGGAGTGACGGCCGGCCGAGGAACGCCGCGATGTCGGCGTAGACCGCCCGGGACTCCGGCAGGCGCGGGAACGCCGGGAACACGTGGAACCCGCCCGGATAGACCTTCAGGGTGACATCGGCGCCGGCCGCGACCGCCCGGTCCCGGAACACCGTGGCGTCCGCCATGCAGACATCGCGCGTGCCCTGGTAGATCCGCGTGACCGGCACCGTGGCCAGCATCTCGTCCGGCGCGCAGGCGGGGCTGACGAGCGGAGTCCGCGGATCGTCCCCACCGGCCCACCACAGCCCGGCCTGTACCCCGCCGGCCACGGAGAGCATGGGGTCCACGGCGTCGTACTTCGGGATCTCGGGATTGGTGGCGGTGACGTCGAGCCAGGGCGAGAAGGCGACGACACGGCCCGGGGCGGGCAGTCCGGCGTCGTGGAAGGCCCAGGGCTGGGCGACGGCGAGCCCGCCACCGGCAGAGTCACCCATGAGGGTGACGTCCGCCGGCTCGGCGGTCCGGAGGACCTCCCTGTAGACGGACACCAGATACGGGAAGGCCTCCCGGTAGGTGCTCTCCGGTGCCAGGCGGTAGAGCGGCACGGTGACGGCGGCACCCGTGCGCTTGGTCAGCTCGGCGATGATCCACCAGTGCGGGCGCCCCAGTTCATTGATGTAGATGCCACCGTGCGTGTAGATGATGTGGGAACGGGTGGCCCCGAGGATCGGACGGACGGTGATGGTGCGGACGCCGTCGATCCGCTTCTCCTGGATGGTGTGGGTCTGCTTGAACGTCCAGGGGATGGCGGCCATCGACGGGTACGTCCGCCCGGGGTACTTCGAGTTCACCCAGTCGGTTCCGGTCAGGTTCCGCTTGGTGGGCAGGAAGCCGATCAGCCGCGCGGCGATGCGCATGGCCCTCGAGCCGTCGGCGGTGCCCGGTCCGGCCGTCTCCGTGCCTCCTGGGCGTCCGCTCGTCATGGGGCCAGCCTAGCGCCGGGCGGATCGGGCGCGCGGGCTCTGTCATGCTGGTCAGGGCCCTGGCGTGCCGGTTGACGAACGGCTGCCGCCCTGCCCGCAGCCGTTCCGGTCCGCCGAAGGAAGAGATGGATACCGCTTCGCACATTGCCCTCGCCGCCGACCTCCTCGGTGTCTTCTTCTTCGCCGTCTCCGGTTCCCTCCTGGCGGCGCGCAAGGGATTCGACATCGTCGGGTCCCTCCTCCTCGCATCCCTCGCCTCACTGGGCGGCGGCGTGGCCCGCGACCTCATCATCGACGTCCCACCGGCCGCCTTCACCAATCCCGCCTACCTGCTGCCCCCGCTCCTCGCCACGGTGCTCGTCTACTTCGTCGTCTCCGGTGTGGAGCGGGTCAAGCGGGTCCTGGTGATCTTCGACGCCGCCGGCCTCGCCCTGTTCTGCATCACCGGCACCGTCAAGGCGCTCGACGTCGGCCTCAACCCCGTGTCCGCCGTCCTGCTGGGTGTCACGACCGCCGTGGGCGGCGGCCTGCTGCGCGACGTCGTCGCCAACGAGATCCCGCAGCTCTTCGACCCGCGGGACATCTATGCCCTTCCCGCGATGCTGGGCGCCGTCGTCGTCACCGCCCTGTACCTGACGGACACCTTCACCCTGGTCACCGGCACGCTGGCGGCGTCGCTCGTGTTCTCCCTGCGCGTCCTCGCCTGGCGCTACGGGTGGCACGCGCCGCTCGCGGCCCGGGCGGCCGGCGCACGACGGTGACCTGCGCGACGGGCGCGGCCGCTAGGATGGGACCACCCCCACCACCACTCCTGGAGTACTTGTGACTGAGCTGTTTTCCGACAAATTCCGCGCCCTGGTGCCCTCGTACTTCGAGGACGAGTGGGTCGAGGAGGACGGCCTGTCCGAGGACGAGCTCGCCGGGATGCTCGAGGGCAAGGACTTCGAGCTGCCCCTGGCCCTGCGCGAGTTCTACCGTGCCGTCGGCGCCACCGAGGACATCATGGAGGCGTTCCACTTCTTCTGGGACCCCGACGAACTCGAGATCGAGGACGGCTTCCTCCTGTTCCTCGAGGACGAGGACGAGCAGTACACGTGGGGCATGAAGGCGGACCAGCTGAACGTCCCGGACCCCATCGTCTGGCGCCGCAACAATGCCCGCGGCGAGTGGCAGAGCGAGGAGGGCACCTTCAGCGAGTACGTGCTCGACCTGTTCGAATGGGTCTTCGAGGAGGACGAGGAGGACTGATGGAGTTCACCCACCACGCGCCCGAGGGCTACCAGTGCCCCTTCTGCGACCTGGCGCGCGGGGATTTCAGCAACCCGAAGAACCTCTGCCGCCCGGGCGACGTCATCTACTCGGACGACCTGGTGCTCGCGTTCATCGCCTCCCACGGCTTCGAGCCGAACCCCGGCCACGTGCTGATCACGCCGCGGCAGCACGTCGAGCTGCTGTACGAACTGCCCGACGACGTCGCCGCTCGCATCATGACGCTGACCCGCGACATCGCGATCGCGATCAAGCGGGCCTGGACCCCGGACGGCGTCTCGACCCGGCAGCACAACGAGCCCGCCGGCAGCCAGCACGTGTGGCACTACCACCAGCACGTCCTGCCCCGCTGGCACGACGACGGCTTCTACTTCACGCCGAAGCGGCCCGTCGTGGATCCCGCCGTCAGGGCCCGCAAGGCCGACGAGTTGAGGGCGTTCCTCCCGTCGTAGCCCCGCCGCCGTCCGCCCTGCCATCCCCCGCCGCCGCCAACTGCGGCTTCGTGCGCGGGCTTTCTGGCCGGAAACGCGTGTCGCGCGGGGACACGCCGGTTATCAGGGACAGTCGGCTCCCAAGGGCGTGCACGACGCGGTGGCCCATCAGCGGACAGGACGGGGGCCGATCGCCTCGAGGACCAGAGCGAGGACATCGCCCGGCTGGAACATGACGTCCTCGTAGCAGAAGCGCAGCACGGTGTAACCGGCGATCACCGTCATGTTGTTCCTTCCGCGGTCGCGCCGGAGCGCCTTGCGGTCGGAGTGGAACGCTGCGCCGTCGATCTCGACGACGAGACAGTCCTCCACGAGGAAGTCGACCCGTCCCACGCCCTTGATCGGGACCTGCGAGCGAACCCGGAGTCCGGCCCCGCGCAGCAGGAGCCGCGCTGCAACCTCGATGGCTGACTCGCCGGTGAGGTCCACCGACGCCAGGGCAGCGCGAGCCGGGCCGTTGAACGGACCCGTCAGCCGGCATTCGAGGAATGCCGCCACCGTGTCCCCGCGGCGGAGCGCGCACTCCACCATGGGTGCCGACTCCTCGGCCGGCCGGCACTGCAGGACGTGCACGAGGACATCGGCAAGTCCGACGAGCGGCAGACGTGGGTGCGGAGGAACGGCCCTTCCCCGGTGATTGGTGCATCCCTCCGCCGATCGCCCAGGTCGGCTGACATGCAGCTCCGACGCGGGCCGGATGCACCAGAGCCCGTAGTGGGCGGCCGCGGAGAGGCAGGTAAGGCGCGCTCCGGCCGACAGCGCGCGAACGAAGTCGGACGGCGCATCAGGAAGGGCCAGGACTCCCCGTCGTACCCGCAGGACCGTGCCGTCGTCGACATGGCGCTCGATCACGCGCTCCCCCACCCCGCGCTTCAGCAGGGCGCCCGTGCGGGCCACTCCTCCACAGGACCTGAGAATCTGCTCGAGTGTCATGGAACAACCCAAGGTGCTGCAGCCCGCCGTCGTCACAGGCGCTGCGGCTATGTGGACAGGGTGCAGCTCGGGCGGGCGATCACCGAGCACGCCATGCCGTCGCGGCCAGTCGCCGATGCGGCACCGTGCACGCGTTTCAGGACGTGAAGCGCGTGTCGCTGCGTGACACGCCGGTTATCAAGGACATCCAGCGGGAAAGGGCGTGCACGAAGCCGCAGGGCGGGACGCTGCAGGGCGGGACGGCGGGACGCTGCAGGGCGGGACGGCGAGAGTGCGTGTCGCTGCAGGACACGCCGCTACCCGGGACGGCCGACCGAAGAAGCAGGAGCGACGGCGGGGCTAGACGTCCCTGCTGACGACGGCCTGCGCGAAGCTCGCCAGCGCCTGCTTCACGACGCTGTCCGGCAGCGGGTCGAGGGCGGCCACGGCGTCGTCCGCCCACTGCTGGGCCACGGCCCAGGCCTCCTGCGTCTGCGGGTGCGAGCGGACGGCGGCGACGGCCTCGGCCAGTGCCTCGTCCGAGGACAGGTCGCCGTCGACGAGTGCGACGACGTCGGCCGCGGAGGAGTCCCCCGCGGCGGCGGCGCGGCGCAGCAGGATGACCGGCAGGGTGGGCACGCCCTCGCGCAGGTCCGTGCCGGGCGCCTTGCCCGACTTCACCTTCAGGCCGGTGACGTCGATGACGTCGTCCGCGAGCTGGAACGCGACGCCGACCTTCTCGCCGTAGGAGACCATCACCTCGACGACCTCCGGCGAGGTATCCGCGAACAGCGCACCGAGCTGCCCGGAGGCCGCCACGAGGGAGCCGGTCTTGTCGGCGATGACGGAGAGGTAGTGCTCCAGGTCGTCCTGGCCGTCGCGCGGACCGACGGTCTCGTGCAGCTGGCCGAGGCACAGACGCTCGAAGGTCCGCGCCTGGATGCCGAGGGCCTCCCCGCCCAGTTCGGAGACGAGGATGGAGGCCCGGGCGAAGATGAGGTCGCCGGTGAGGATGGCGACGGAGTTGCCCCACACTTCGTGAGCGGTGGGTGCGCCCCGCCGGTAGGGGGCGGAGTCCATGACGTCGTCGTGGTAGAGCGTGGCGAGGTGCGTCAGCTCGACGACGACGGCCGCCTGGACCACCTTGGCGTGGGTCGGGTTGCCGAGGTGGGAGGCGAGGATCGTCAGGAGCGGACGAATGCGCTTTCCACCGGCCTCGACGAGGTGGCGGCTCGTGGCGTCGGCCAGGGGATCGGAGTTCGCGATGGCTCCGCGGAGCTGCTTCTCCACCTCGGCGAGGCAGGACGAGACGGACGGCCCCAGTTCCGGGTCCTCGGCGATGAGGGCGAAGCCGGGAGGCAGACGCAGCGCGTCGTCGTCGTCCGGGGTGTCCGCCGTGTCCAGCGCGCTGTTCAGACCCACGCTGGTCCACCCGGAGTTGAAGGATTGTGTCACTGTCTAAGACTAACGAAGTGGGGCGGCGCTTTGCGCACGCAGGTGATCCGTCAGGGACGGCTGGTTGGAGGTGGGCGGCACGAGCGACTCGAGCAGGTGGATCACGCGGTCCTCGAAGCCGCGGCCACCGGCGTCGGTGAGGTTGGCGAGCATCCGCACCACGAAGCGCATGAGCAGGGGCACGGGCATTCCGGTGCGCAGGGCCAGGGAGAGGATCGCGGGCTTGCCGATGAGCTGCGCGAAGATGCGGCCGAGCGTGAAGTGGCTGCCCCACTGCTCCCGCACGTAGGGTGCATACCCCGACATGACCTGGTCGCGCCCGAGCGGCGACGCCACACCCTGGGCCCGCTCGATGAACTCGGCGGCGTAGCGCGCCGACTCCATGGCGTAGGAGATCCCCTCGCCGTTGAACGGCGACACCATGCCGCCCGCGTCGCCGAGGAGCAGCAGCCCGGGGCTGTAGTGCGGCGTGCGGTTGAAGCCCATGGGCAGCGCGGCCCCGCGGATCTCCCCGACCTGGTTCTCGGGCGTGAACCCCCACTCGGACGGCATGCCGGCCGTCCAGTCGCGCAGGACCTGCTTGTAGTCCAGCTTGCCGAACTCCGCGGAGGAGTTGAGGATGCCGAGGCCCACGTTGGAGGTCCCGTCCCCCACGCCGAACACCCAGCCGTAGCCGGGCAGCGGCTTCCCGGTGGCGTCGGGCAGCTCGAGCCAGCCCTCCATCCAGTCGTCGTCGGTGCGGGGGCTCGTGAAGTAGGTGCGGACGGCGACGCCGAGGGGACGGTCGTCGCGCTTCTGCAGGCCGAGGCTCACGGCGGTGCGCGTCGAGTTGCCGTCCGCTGCGAGCACTACGTCGGCGGTGAAGGTGCGTGTCTCCCCCGTCTTGCGGCCGTTGGCGTCGAGCAGGTTGGCGGTCACGCCGGTGACGCGGCCGGCGTCGTCGCGCAGCGCGGAGGACGCCGAGTGGCCCTCGAGGATCGTGGCGCCGGCGGACCGGGCATGCTGTGCCAGGGCGTCGTCGAAGCCGAGGCGCGTGCGGACCAGGCCGTAGTCGGGGAAGTCGCTGAGTTCGGGCCAGGGCACCTCGACGGTCCGCTTGCCCGCGATGAGGCGGAGACCCTTGTTGCGGCGCCAGCCCTCGCTCTCGTCGTGCGGCAGGCCGAGGAGCTGCAGTTCCCGCGTGGCGCGGGGCGTCAGTCCGTCGCCGCACACCTTCTCGCGGGGGAAGAACGTCTTCTCGAGGACCGTGACCTCGATCCCGGCGCTCGCGAGGTAGTAGGCCGCGGTGGAACCGGCCGGGCCGGCACCGACGATGAGGACGGACACCTAGACGGCCGCCGACGTCCGGCGCAGGCGGACCTGACCGGGCAGGAGCGGTTCCTCGCCGGGCGCCGCGGGAGCCTTGGTGGCGCGGTGGACGGCGACGATCCCGCCGTTCAGGTTCCGGTACTCGACGTCCTTCCAGCCGCTGTCGCCGATCCAGGCCGCGAGCTCGTCCTGGTTCGGCCAGGCACGGATGGACTCCGCGAGGTAGACGTAGGCGTCGGGGTTCGAGCTCACCTTCCGCGCGATCGCCGGGAGTGCGCGCATCAGGTACTCGGTGTAGGTGGTCCGCCACAGCGCCACGGTGGGCGAGGAGAACTCGGCGATGACCAGCCGACCGCCCGGCTTCGTGACGCGCAGCATCTCCGCGAGCGCCTTCTTCGGCTCGTTCACGTTGCGGAGCCCGAAGGAGATGGTGGACGCGTCGAAGGAGTTGTCGGCGAACGGCAGGTCGGTGGCGTCACCCGCGACGAAGTCGATGTCCGGCCTCCTGCGCTTGCCGACCTTCAGCATGCCGAGCGAGAAATCGCAGGCGACGACGTCGATCCCGGCGTCCGCGTAGGGCTCGCTGGAGGTGCCGGTGCCCGCGGCGAGGTCCAGGACGCGCTGCCCCGGCTCCGCGCCAACGGCGTCGACGACGATCCGGCGCCAGCGGCGCGTCTGCCCCATCGACAGGACGTCGTTGACGACGTCGTACTTGGGCGCCACGTCGTCGAACATGGCTGCTACTTCGTCAGGGCGCTTCTCCAGCGATGCACGATTCACTCAGCCATTGTCTCAAACAAACGCAGCGCGCCGGACCGGCGGTCGCGCCGCGTGGTACCCGCTCCCCGTGATGCCACGCCCATCCCTTCGCGACGTGCCCAACCTCACGGCACAGCAGGGATGCGGCGTGGTGCCGCGGAGTAGGCTTGGAGCATCATGAGCACTCCGTCCCTCACCGCGCTGACGCCTGCGCCCGGACAGTCCCGCGGGCTCCGCAGCATCACGGTGGCACGCGGCGACATGGATCCCCGGACCGGCCTCCTCGAGTACGTGGTCCGCAACGACGCCCATACGTGGATCCGCCGTGGCGGCGGGCTGGTCGCCTACGGCGAGACCGCCCGTTTCACGGTCACCGGCCCCGACCGCTTCACGCAGGCACAGGAATGGTGGCGCCGCGAGCTCGCCGGCGCGGAGGTCCTGGACGACCTCGGCGTGCCAGGATCCGGGCTGCTCGCCTTCGGGTCCTTCGCCTTCTCCAAGACCTCGCCGCACGAATCCCGCCTGATCGTTCCCGAAGTGGTCATCGGCTGCAGCGAGGGCAGGTCCTGGCTCACCTACATCACGGACGACGCCGAGGCGGAGCTCAGTGCGGAGACGGCGGAAGCCGCCCTGGCGGCCTACCTCCTCGAGCCCGATGCCGGCCGCTCCCCCAGCCCCGGCGACCGCCTCGGCGCAGGGGTGCTGAGCGAGGAGCAGTACAAGCACGCCGTCGCCGAGGGTGTGAAGCATGTCCAGGCGGGTGAGCTGAGCAAGCTCGTGCTGGCGCGGGACGTCGTCGCGGAGCTGGAGACGCCCGTGGCCACCGCGCAGGTGCTGCGCGAACTCGCCGTCCGCTACGAGGACTGCTGGACGTACGCGGTCGACGGCCTCATCGGCTCGACGCCGGAGATGCTGATCAAGGTGGAGAACAACACCGCGCAGGCGCGCGTGCTCGCCGGGACCCTCGACCGGGCCAACGCCCCCGCGGGCGATCCGGACTATCCCACCCGCGTCCTCGCCGGGTCCGAGAAGCAGCTCCACGAGCACCAGATCGCCATCGACTCCCTCACCGAGACGCTCCAGCCCTTCACGAGTTCGATGACCTCGCACAGCGAACCCTTCGTCCTCCAGCTGCCGAACGTCTGGCACCTCGCCTCCGACGTCACCGCGCAACTGGCGGCCGACGGCGACGGCCACGTGCCGACGTCGTTGGCCCTGGTCCAGGCCCTGCATCCCACGGCCGCCGTCTGCGGAACGCCGACGACGGTCGCCGGGGCGCTCATCCGCCGCCTCGAGCATCTCCAGCGCGGCCCGTACGCGGGCCCGGTGGGCTGGATCGACGCTGGCGGCAACGGCGAGTGGGGCATAGCCCTGCGCGGCGCGGTCGTCGAGACTCCGACGCGGGTCCGGCTCTACGCGGGCTGCGGGATCGTGGAGGGCTCCCAGCCGGAGGCAGAGCTGGCCGAGACCTGGAGTAAGTTCCGCCCCATGATCGAGGCTCTCGGCCTGTCCTGCTGACCGAGGACCTTGGTTACCAATAGGCAATACCTGTAGCCTGTGACGCACATCTCTCTTTCCTAGCTAGAATCAGCAGGATCTTTTTTCCGATCCGACCCGTCCGCCCGAGTGAGGTACCCATGTTCTCCAAGAAATCCGCAATGCTGGCCGCGATGGCCGCCGGCGCCCTCGCGCTGAGCGCGTGCGGCGGCTCGTCCGAGGAAGGCACCGGCGAGGCCGGCGGCCTGGACCTCGTGTCCGAGGGCTCGCTGACCGTCTGCTCCGACATCCCCTACCCGCCCTTCGAGTTCGAGGAGAACGGCGAGTACACCGGCTTCGACATGGACCTCATGAAGGAGATCGCCTCGGGCATGGACCTCGAACTCGCGGTGCAGGACGTCGAGTTCAACGGCCTCCAGAGCGGTGCAGTCCTCGCGGCCCGCCAGTGCGACATCGGCGCCAGTGCGGTCACCATCACCGAGGAACGCCAGGCGAACCTCGCCTTCTCGGACCCGTACTACGACTCGCTCCAGTCCCTCCTGGTCCCCACGGGCTCGGACGTCGCCTCGATCGAGGACCTCGCGGGCAAGAAGGTCGGCGTCCAGCAGGGCACCACCGGCGAGACCTACGCCACGGAGAACGCACCCGAGGCCGAGCTGGTCCAGTTCCCGTCGGACGCCGAGATGTACGCCGCCATCCAGGCCGGCAACGTCGACGCCCTGCTGCAGGACCTGCCGGTGAACCTCGGACACACCGAGGACGGCGAGTTCACCATCGCCGAGGAGTTCAAGACCGACGAGCAGTACGGCTTCATCATGGCCAAGGAGGGCAGCGACGAACTGGTCGCCGCGGTGAACGAGCAGCTGACCGCCCTGCGCGACAACGGCAAGTACCAGGAAATCTACGACTCCTACTTCGCGGAGTAGCCCACCCGACCCACGCGGCCCTGACGTCCGGGCCGCGTGGGTGCCACTTCTGTGAAGGAAGGTAGTACCCCGCGTGAAACGCTCGACACGCAGACGCCTCATCCAGGGCGTCCTCTATGCGGTGTTCGCCGCCGTCGTCCTGTTCGTCATCCTCGCCGTCGACTGGGGCCGGATCCAGCCGTATTTCCTCAACCTCGACGTCGCCGCATCGACCTTCCCCGAGGTCGTCACGATCGCCGCGAAGAACACCGTCGTGTACACGGCGATCGCCTTCGTCGGCGGGATGCTGCTCGGACTCCTGCTCGCGCTCATGAAACTCTCCCCGGTGCTGCCGTACCGCTGGCTCGCCACCGTGTACATCGAACTGTTCCGCGGGCTTCCCGCCCTGCTCGTGATCTTCGGCTTCGCCTACGCACTGCCGATCGCCATCGGGTGGCGTCCGCCGGGCGGCAACGCGGGTGCCGGCCTGATCGGCCTGATCGTCGTCTCCGCCGCGTACATCGCCGAGACCATCCGCGCGGGCATCGAGGCCGTACCCAAGGGGCAGGTCGAGGCCGCGCGTTCCCTCGGCATGAACCCCGCCTGGACCATGGTGACCGTCGTCCTGCCGCAGGCGTTCCGGATCATCACGCCTCCCCTGACCAACGAACTCGTGATCCTCATCAAGGACACCTCCCTGCTCTTCATCGCGGGTATGGCCATCGCGGACCGGGAGCTCACCACGTTCGCCCGTGACGCGCTGACCAGCCAGGCGAACGCGACGCCCCTCGTGGTGGCTGCGCTGATGTACCTGGTGATCACGCTGCCGCTGACCCAGCTGGTCGCGAAGCTCGAACGACACAACAAGAGAGGCCGGTGATCCGGATGTCCCAGCCAGCATCGGGTACCGCGGCTGTGCCCGCCATCGAGGTCCGTGCACTGTGCAAGAACTTCGGCAGCAACGAGGTGCTCAAGGGCATCGACTTCCACGTGGACCAAGGCGAGGTGGTGTGCGTGATCGGGCCGTCGGGCTCCGGCAAGTCCACGCTGCTGCGCTGCGTGAACCGGCTCGAGGAACCGACCTCCGGCACCGTCATGGTGGAGGGCGTCGACATCACGGACAGCGAGACGGACCTCGATGACGTGCGCACGCGCATCGGCATGGTGTTCCAGCAGTTCAACCTGTTCCCGCACCTGACGGTCCTGAAGAACCTGACCCTCGCGCAGCAGCGGGCGAAGAAGCGCGGCAAGGCCGAGGCCACGGAGGTCGCACGCCGGAACCTCGCCAAGGTGGGCCTCGCCGAGAAGGCCGATGCCTTCCCCTCGCAGCTCTCGGGCGGCCAGCAGCAGCGCGTCGCGATCGCCCGTGCGCTCTCGATGGATCCGGACATGATGCTCTTCGACGAGCCCACCAGCGCGCTCGACCCCGAACTCGTCGGCGACGTGCTCGAGGTCATGAAGCAGCTGGCCAGGGAGGGCATGACCATGATGGTGGTCACGCACGAGATGGGCTTCGCGCGCGAGGTCGGCGACCGCGTGGTCTTCATGGACGGCGGCGTGGTGGTGGAGCAGGGCAAACCCGCGGACGTCCTCGGGAACCCCCAGCACGAGCGGACGAAGCTGTTCCTGTCGAAGGTGCTGTAGCTAGAGGACCGTTCCGTCCGCCACGGCGCGGCGGACGCGTGCGTGGAGGTCCCGGAGCGTACTGCGGTCGGCCCGGACCTCGAGGATGGAGCGGCCCGTGATGGGCCGCTCCATCGCCGTATCCAGCTCGTCCAGCGTCGTCGCCCGCTCGTACCGCAGCCCGTAGGCCGCGGCGAGGGCGGCCACGTCCACGGTGTGCGGCGTTCCGAAGAGACGCTCGACGGCGGCGCCGTAGCGCGCCGTCGTCGCCTCCGCGCCGTGCTCCAGCAGCCCGAAGATCCCCCCGCCGCCGTCGTTGAGGACCACGATGTGCAGGTCCGGCTGCGGTTCGCCGCTCCCGAGAAGCAGCCCGCCGACGTCGTGCAGGAACGTGAGGTCGCCGAGGAGGGCGCGCGTCGGGATGCCGGCCGCGAGGGCAACGCCCGTAGCCGTGGAGATGGTGCCGTCGATCCCGGCCAGGCCGCGGTTGGCGAAGACCTCCAGGGGATGCCAGTCGGTGGCCGCCACGAGGTCCACGTCGCGGATGGGATTGGAGGAACCCAGCACCAGGTTGCCGTCCGTGTGCTCCCAGACGGCATCGGCCAGGTGGAGTCCGGTGATGCGCTCCTCGTCGGCGAGGAGGGACTGGATCGCGGCGTCCGCCGCCGCTCCCGCCTCCCGCCAGGACCGGAGCCAGCCGTCCTCGCCGCGGCCCGCGAAGGCGAGCAGTTCCGGCAGGTTGTCGATGATGCGCTCCGTGCGCCGGCCCTCCTCGAACCAGGCCACGGGCCCCGGCAGGTACAGCGCGTGCTCGACGTCGGGACGCGCCAGCAGGGCGGTCACCGGACGGGAGAGCGTGGGCCGCCCGAAGGTCACCACGCGCGTGACGGCGGAGCCGATGTGCTCGAGCAGCAGCCGGTACGGGGCGATGGCGCTGCTGCCGAACCGCGCGTTCGACGACGGCTCGGCGAGCAGCGGGAGGTCCAGGTGGTCGGCGAAGACGGCTGCGAGCTCGCCGGCGCCATGGCCCGCGACGACGACGGTGGTACTGCCGGCGCCCGGGCGGGCTCCTGCCGCCCCCGGGTCCCCCGGGACGGCGTCGGGAGTCAGGGCCGGCGCGTCGTCCTCCGCACCGGAAGCGCCGTCGACCAGGGCCGCTCCGTCCTCGGCGGCACTGCCCGGGTCGCCGACGGTGGCGGTGTCGGTGTCGGTGTCGGTGTCGGTGTCGGTGTCGGTGTCGGTGTCGGCAGGCGACCCGTCGGGGCCATGCGCGGGCGCGCCGTCGGGCACCAGCGGGTCGCGGAAGGCGAGGTTGAGGTGCACGGGCCCGGGTGGCGCAGCCGCACCGACCGCAGCCGCACCCGCCGCCCCGCCCGCCGGACGGCCGAGGGCCGTGCGGAGGGCCTCCGCGACGGGAGCCGACGGATCCTCGCCGGCGCCGACGTCGAATGCCGCGCGGACGTGCACGCCGAACAGCCCCGGTTGCACGGTGGTCTGGTTGGCGCCGGTCCCCCGGAGCTCCCCGGGCCGGTCGGCAGAGAGGACCACCAGGGGCACGGCGGCATGGTTCGCCTCCATGACCGCGGGAAGGAGCTCGCCCACCGCCGTGCCGGACGTCGTCACCACGGCCGCCGGCCGCTGCCCTCCGAGCGCCAGCCCGAGGGCCGTGAAGGCGCCCGAGCGCTCGTCGATGCGCACGTGCAGCCGCACGCGGCCGGCCGCCTCGGCCTCCGAGAGGGCGTAGGCCAGGGGGGCGCTGCGCGATCCGGGAGCGACGACGACGTCGGTGACGCCGCCGGCGATGAGCGCGTGCACCACGCGTGCGGCTGACGCGGCGGAATCGAGGGGAGCTGGGCGGGGTGCGGCGGAATCGGTCACGGATCCATCCTCACATCCCGGACGCGAACGCACCCCCTCCCGCGGGAGGGGGTGCGTCGATCGACCCGGCCGGCGCCGTCGTCCTCGCCCCGAGTGGTCTTCCCCGGAACCTAGGCGCGGTAGACCTGGACCACCGATGGGCGCGGAAGGGCGGCTGCTCCGCTCGCGGGGACGGTGCCGGCCGGCACGTAGTCGGGGAAGTAGGAGGTCTGGGCCGCCCAGCTCCCGTCCTCGCCGGGGTGCTGCACGGCGACGAACACGCTGCCGTCCTGGTCGTGGATGACGGGGCCGCAGGTCTCGGCGTCCCGCGGAACCGCGAGGAACTGCTGCACGCGGCCGCGCTCGGTGCCCTCCAGGCCCACCTTGAACAGGCCGTCGTTGAAGCCCACCGTGCTGGGCTGGCCGTCGGTGGAGATCCACAAATTGCCCTGGGAGTCGAAGGCGACGTTGTCGGGGCAGGAGATCGGCGAGACCTTGTCCTTCGGGTAGCCGCCGAAGTAGGTGGCCTGGTTACGGGCCGGATCGCCGCAGACCAGGAGCAGGTTCCAGGTGAACCGGGTCCCGGACGCGTTGCCGCCCGCCTCGGTCAGCTCGACGATGTGGCCGTCGCGGTTCTGCGTCCGCGGGTTCGCCTCGTCCGCGGCGGCGTTCGAGCCGACGCCACGGTTCGTGTTGTTGGTGCAGGCCACATAGACCTTGCCCGTGGCCGGGTTGGGCTCCACGTCCTCGCAGCGGTCCATCTTCGTGGCGCCCATTCTGTCGGCGGCGAGGCGCGTGAAGACGGCGACCTCCGCGGCCGTCATGCCGGCCACCACGGACTGGTTGTCGATCAGCAGCGGAAGCCACTCGCCGACGCCGTCGAACGCGCCGTCGGAGGGCAGCGTGCCGGTGCCGTTGATCTCGGCCACGGAGTTGCCCTGGAAGCGCGCGACGTAGAGCGAACCCTCGCTGAGCAGCGTCATGTTGGCTTTGCGGGCAGCGGGGCCCGTCCCGGGCTGGACGGTGTTCTTCGAGACGAACTTGTACAGGTAGTCGAAGCGCTCGTCGTCGCCCATGTACGCCACCACGCGGCCGTCGGAGGCGACGGTGACGTTGGCACCCTCGTGCTTGAAGCGCCCGAGCGCGGAGTGCTTCTTCGGAGTGGAGGTCGGATCGAAGGGATCGACCTCCACGATGTAGCCGAAGCGGTGCTTCTCGTTCTCGTAGCCGGCGTTCCGCGTGTCGAAGCGCGGCTCGTCGATCTCCCAGCCACGCGCCGTCGGACGGTTCGTGATGCCGTAGCGGCGGTCGCCGTCGCTGGTGCCGGTGGCCACGAAGTAGCCGTTGAAGTTCTCCTCGCCGGAGAGGATGGTGCCCCAGGGCGTGGTGCCGCCGGCGCAGTTGCCGAGGGTGCCGAGGATGCTGCGGCCCGCGGGGTCGTCCTTGGTCCTGAGCAGCTCCGAGCCTGCGGCGGGGCCGGTCACCTCGTACGGGGTGGTGGTCAGGTAGCGGCGGTTCAGCGGGGCACCCTGGACGTAGGACCACGGCTTGTTCTTGTTCTTGCGCTCGAGCTCGACGACGGACAGTCCGTGGGCGGCCTTGCCGATGCCTCGGACCTCCGCTGCGGGCAGGGTCGGCGGGACCATGATGGTCTCGTTCGTGTACTCGTGGTTGGCGAAGAGCACTGCGCGGCGGCCCTTGCTGCCCTCGATCTCGAGGACGTCCGTGTAGTCGCAGTTGTACCCGAACTGCAGCGCCTGGGCGGCAGCGGTCTGGTTCCCGGCGTCGAACACGGGCGAAGTGCTGAAGAGCGGATCGCCCCAGCGGATGACCGGCTTCCAGCCGTAGCCCTGCGGCACCGTCATGTCGTCGACCAGGGCGTCGACGGGCGCGATGGCGTCGAACGGCAGGTTGCTCTTCAGGTACCCCTTGCCGGGCGGCGGTGCGGCCTGCGCGGAGCCCGTTCCGGCCTGCATGCCGACGAGGAGCGTCAGCGCACCCGCGGCACCGGCACCGAGAGCGCTGCGGCGCGAGAACTCGCTCGTGACGATGTCCCGGAAGTAGTTGTTCGCGGACGTGTTGCAGACGGCGTCGGAGCACGCATTGTCACACTTGAGGGCACAGGTGACGGCACTGCGCTTTCCCTTGGTGTGGCCGAGCATGGGCAGCAGGCGACGCGTGGTTTCAGTCATGGGGTGATACCTCTTCCGGGGATGAACGGTGTTCGCCCCCACCCTGCCGAGGGCACCTGAACAGCCATGGTGCGAGCCGGTGAACGCCGGGTGAACGGCGCCGGAACAGGCATTCCCCGCCCGGGCGGCTGCTCAGCCGGCCGGCAGGCCCATCTCCTGGAAGGCTCCGTCCAGGTGCAGCGGGAGTGTCCGGCCCAGCTGCCGTTCCCGGGCTGCCTGCACGAAGGCGTCGAACAGCGCGGTTTCGGTGGGGCTCTGTTCGGGGTGCCACTGGACGCCGATGCAGAAGCGGTTCTGCGGCAGTTCGATCGCCTCGACGATGCCGTCGTCGCTCCACGCCGAGGCCTGCAGCCCGAGCCCCAGCCTGTCCACGGCCTGATGGTGGGAGACGGGCACGGCGTCGAGGTGGGTCGCACCCATCAGCTGCGCCACCCGGGACCCGGGCCGGAGCTCCACCGGGATCGGGTTGAACCGGTGCTCGCCGAGCTGGTAGACCGTCGTGCCGCCGAGATCGGGCAGGTGCTGGTGCAACGATCCGCCGAGCGCCACGTTCAGCATCTGCTCACCGCGGCAGATGCCGAGCAGGGGCAGGTCCGTCCGGACTGCCTCGCGGACCACGGCGTGGTCCCACGCGTCCCTCAGCCGGTGCGGTTCGTCCGTCTCCCCGTGGGGCTCTGCGCCGTACCGCGCAGGGTCGACATCCCACCCGCCGACGACGATCACGCCGTCGAGCCGCGGCAGCAACTGCTCGACCACTCCACCGTCGGTCCCCTGCGGCGGGAGCAGCACCGGGATGGCACCGGCGGCGAGGACGGGCGCGAGGTAGTTCTGGGGCAGGAACGCCGCCTCGATGGTGCCGCATCCCTCCGTTCCGGCGGGATCGAGGTAGGACGTCAGCCCGACGACGGGGCGCGGCAGGGAATCCGAAGATGTCAAGGTTC
The DNA here is from genome assembly GCF_044755105.1 of Arthrobacter sp. NPDC092385. Classification (NCBI taxonomy): domain Bacteria; kingdom Bacillati; phylum Actinomycetota; class Actinomycetes; order Micrococcales; family Micrococcaceae; genus Arthrobacter; species Arthrobacter sp. NPDC092385. The sequence goes on along the minus strand of NZ_JBIVQL010000001.1, from coordinate 550,152 downwards.
TGTTCCTCTCACAAAGACCGTTGACAATTAAATCTAGCCCGCGAGCGTTGAGCCCGTATTTCCTTCATGTGATGTTTCCGTGTCGTTTTCCCGGGCCGGCCGCCCGAGCCTCCGGGGCTCCTGGCGGAGGGAGTCGCGCTGCGCTCCGGAGAGGACGCCGTAGGTCCGTGCCAGGCGTTGCAGCCACCACGCCCTCCGCTCGGGCGCGGCGGCGAAACGGTCCAGCTTGTCCTCGGAGACCTCCACGTCCCGCACCGCGATCGCGCCGGCACGCGGCACCAGCGAGGCATCGGTGACGTCACCGGCCATGAGGGAGACCGTCGCGAGCCCGCAGGCGTAGGGCAGGTCCGGCAGGGCCGCGGCGAGGGCCAGCCCGGCACGGATGCCGACGGAGGTGTCCAGGGCGGAGCTGACGACGGCGGGGAGGCCGGCGCTGCCGATGATGTCCAGCGCCCGCCGCACGCCCCCGAGCGGAGGAGCCTTGATGACGAGGACGTCCGCGGCATCCTCCCGGGCGACCCTCAACGGATCCTCCTGGCGCCGCACGCTCTCGTCCGCGGCTACGAGGACGTCCGACCCGCGACGGCGCAGTTCGAGCCGCACGGTGCGCAGCCCGGGGATGTCCGCCACCGGCTGCTCCACGTACTGCAGGCCGAAGCGCTCAAGAGCGTCGAGGGCGTCGAGGGCCTGGTCGATGCCCCATCCGCCGTTGGCGTCGACCTTGATCCCGGCGTCGGGCAGGAGGCGCCGCACCTCGGCGACCCGCGCGACGTCGTCGGCCAGTTCCTGCCCCTTCTCGGCGACCTTCACCTTGACCGCGCCCACGGCTCCGAAGCGCGCCAGCACGCCCTCCACCGCTCCGGGTCCGACGGCGGGGACCGTCGCGTTCACGGGGACGGACGCGCGGACCGGGGCGGGGAAGCCGTACCAGGCCGCCTCGACGGCGGATGCGAGCCATGGCGCCGACTCGGCGTCGTCGTACTCGAGGAACGGGCAGAACTCGCCCCAGCCGGCCGGGCCCCGGACCAGCAGGGCCTCCCGTTCGAGGACGCCGCGGAACTTCACGCGCATGGGCACCGAGACCACGCGTGCCGACGCGGCCAGCTCCCCGAGGGAGGGCAGTGGCAGCGGATCCGGCGGGGTCGGCGGTCGAGTGTGCACGACCTCAGGCTACGGGAGCAGGAGGGCCGGCCGGGTGCCGCGGCCGGCTACGGGACTCCGCGGATGGTGTGGAACGATGAGGGCGTGACGTCGCAGCGAACCTCCACCGGACCGGCGCGGGCAGCACGCTCGCCGCTGCTGTTCGTGCTGGCCGCCGTGGCCTGCGCGACGGCCCTCGGCTGGACCTACTGGGCGTTCGTGAGGACCACCACGGGCCAGTTCGCCGACGAATCGGCCTGGCGCGAGGCCGGCGTGGCAGCACCGGACACGCAAATGCCGTTCCTGCGCTTCCTCGACACGCTGCCCACCATCTCGGTGATCGTCGCGGCCGCGGCCATCCTCTTCGTCGCCGTCCGGCGCCGGAGGTACGCCGCGGCGGTGATCGCGGTCGCCGTGATCGCCGCGTCCAACCTCACCACGCAGCTCCTCAAGAATATCGTGTTCGACCGACCGGACCGCGGTGTCGCGACGCTCGACTTCAATTCATTACCGTCCGGGCATACGACGCTCGCGGCGTCCGCTGCTGCCGCCGTCTTCGTGATCGTGACGCCGCGATGGCGACCCTTCGCCGCCGCGGCGGGCGGTGCGTACTCCGTCCTCGCAGGAGCCGCGACGTTCATCAACCTGTGGCACCGACCGGCGGACGTCGTCGCGGCCCTCCTGGTCGTGGGGACGTGGACGCTGATCGGCGGGTTCATCATCATGCGGACCGGCGACCAGTGGAACAACTGGCGGGGCTTCGGGGCCCACTGGGCCTCCTCGCGCGGATGGCTGGTGCTGTGCTGGGTGCTGGGACTCGGCAGCCTGGCCCTGTCCGGCGTGCTCTACGCCTCCGTGCAGGCCCTCGGCCCGGCTCCGGAGCCGGGATCCGCGAACGTGCCGCTGTTCTTCTGGTGGGGCCTGGCGTGGGTCGTCGGAGTCGGATTCACCCTCGCGGCGGCCGCAGGCTGGCTCTTCGCGGCGCAGGCCCGCCGTACGGCGGACCACGCGCACCGGCCGTAACACCCCGTGCGCTCCTCTGCACGCCCTTTCCCCGCACCACCCGGCCGTTGATGTGCCGGTCCGACGGTGCGACGCTGGCCGGACCAGCGACGAAAGAGGCAGCCGATGAGAGCCATGGTGTACCGCGGGCCCTACAAGATCCGGGTCGAGGAAAAGCCGATGCCGAAGATCGAGCATCCGAACGACGCCATCATCCGGGTGACGACCGCCGCGATCTGTGGCTCCGACCTGCACCTGTACCACGGGATGATGCCGGACACCCGGGTGGGGCACACGTTCGGCCACGAGTTCATCGGCGTCGTCGAGGAGGTGGGATCCTCCGTCCGGAACCTCCAGCGGGGCGACCGCGTCATGGTGCCCTTCAACGTCTACTGCGGATCCTGCTACTACTGCGCCCGCGGACTGTACTCCAACTGCCACAACGTCAACCCGAACGCGACGGCGGTCGGCGGCATCTACGGCTACTCCCACACCACCGGCGGGTACGACGGCGGCCAGGCAGAGTTCGTGCGCGTGCCCTTCGCCGACGTCGGGCCCACGATCATCCCCGAGTGGATGGACAGCGAGGACGCCGTGCTGCTCACCGACGCCCTGGCCACGGGCTACTTCGGCGCGCAGCTCGGCGACATCGTCGAGGGCGACACCGTGGTGGTCTTCGGGGCGGGGCCGGTGGGCCTCTATGCGGCGAAGTCGGCCTGGCTGATGGGCGCCGGGAGGGTGATCGTCATCGACCACCTCGAGTACCGGCTCGAGAAGGCACGCGTGTTCGCCCACGCCGAGACCTTCAACTTCGCGGAGTACGACGACATCGTGGTCGAGATGAAGCGGACCACGGACTACCTCGGAGCCGACGTCGTGATCGACGCGGTCGGGGCGGAGGCGGACGGCAATTTCCTCCAGCACGTGACGGGAACGAAGTTGAAGCTGCAGGGGGGTTCTCCCATCGCCCTCAACTGGGCCATCGATTCCGCGCGCAAGGGCGGCACGGTATCCGTGGTCGGTGCCTACGGGCCCATTTTCAATGCCGTGAAGTTCGGGGATGCGCTCAACAAGGGACTGACGCTGCGGATGAACCAGACGCCGGTGAAGCGGCAGTGGCCCCGCCTGTTCGAACACATCCGCAACGGCTACCTCAAGCCCAATGACATCGTGACCCACCGGATACCCCTCGAGGACATCGCCGAGGGGTACCACCTGTTCTCGGCGAAGCTCGACAACTGCATCAAGCCGCTGATCATCGCGAACCCCAGCTAGGAGACCTCCATGTCGTCATCCATGCCGCCGACGCCATATGTCGCGAACAAGCCCAAGGACATCCCGACCGCCGAAGCCCTCCGCGCCCGGATCCCGGGGTGGGGCGTCGACCTCGACCCGAAGGACCGCCCCTCCTTCCCGCGGGAGGTCTTCGACCCGGGGAGTACGGGGGCGCACTGGGAGTACCCCGAGGAGCAGCAGGGCAGGGAGGGCCGAGAGCGGTCCATCGAGCACGGGCAGCTGACCCCGGTCTTCGGCACGAGCGCGCCGCTGCACGGCGTCTCCGGGAGCATCCGCCGGTATGCCTACCGCTACGGGGAGGGCCGCGCGGCGCACTGGCTCATCCTGATCTTCGCCGACCGCGTGGACGCCTGGGGTGGGCACCTGGGCTCGTTCGCGTCCCTCCGGCCGGACAATCCGATCACCGAGACGGGCGTGCTGTCCGAAGGGCGCAGGCACGGCATCGCGTCCCGGCTGGGCAGGAGGCGCGTCGACGTGAACCACCAGTGGCTGGACCCGATCATCGTCGGCGGACCGTGGGTGGCGGCGACCGCGGGGGCGGCGCTGGCGGCACGTGCCATCGCCCGCCGCGGACGGCGCTGAGGACCGGTCCGACGTCGTCCTGCCGCTGCGCCGGGCGGCGCTGAAGACCGGTCCGACGTCGTCCTGCCGCTGCGCCGGGCGGCGCTGAGGGGGCCGAAGCCGGCTCACGCGAGGTCCTACGCGTCAGCCGCGCGGCGCAGCCGGCTGCGCGGACCCCGGTGCGGCACGCGGAATCCAGTACCAGAGGACGGCTGCGCCGAGGAACCCGAGGACCGCCGTCGCCCAGATGCCGACGGACAGCGTGGCCAGGGCCGTCACGAGTGAGAGCAGCGCCGGCCCGCCCATGTTCCCGGCGTCGGTGAGCAGGCGCCAGATCCCGAGGAACTGGGGCCTGCCGGGCGACGGCGACAGGTCGGCCCCGAGCGTCATCACGATCCCCGACCCGATGCCGTTGCCGAAGCCGATGAGCAGGGCGACCAGGAGCAGGCCCGTCGCGTCCCCGGCGAGGGGCAGGAGGGCGAGGGCTGTGCCCATGATCAGCATGCACGGCACGGCGATCCAGCGCCGGCCCCTGGAGTCCATGACCTTCCCTGCCGGGTAGAAGATCAGCATGTCGATGGCCCCGGACAGGCCGTAGATCAGGGCGGTAGCGGAGGCGTCCAGCCCGATGCTCTCGGCCCACAGGGGCAGCACGGCCTGGCGCGTGGCGCGCACCGCGGCGATCAGCAGCACGCCGATGCCGACGGTGACGAAGACGCGGGTATGGCTGCGCAGGACCGAGCGCACCGTCGGCGCCGGTGGTGGGGCCAGTGCGGCCCCGAGGGGCGACGTCGCCCCGGGCCCGCCCCGGCCGGAGGCCTCGAGCTCAGGAACGCGCCAGCTGAGGGCCGCCGCGGCCAGGCTCGCGATGCCGCCGACCCAGTACGCGCCGTCGAGGCCCAGCCCGCTCATGGCGAGGGCAGCTGCGAAGGGGCCTGCGAAGACACCGATCCTCGTGACGCCGCCGAGCGTGGACAGCGCCCGGGCGCGGAAGTACGGCGGTACCGCCTCGGTGAGGTAGCTCTGCCGGGCCAGCCCGAACACGGCGCCCGCCATACCGACCATGAAGACGGCGGCGGCGAAGACCGGGAGGGTCGGGGCCGCCAGTGCCAGGAACATCGCCGCTGCACACCAGACCGCTGCCCCCACGAGGGCCTTCCGCTCGCCGAAGCGCGTGGCGATCAGGGTGGCCGGGACGTTGGTGACCAGCGATCCGATCCCGGACAGCGTGATCACCAGGGCCGCTGTCGCTACGTCAGCGCCGAGGTCCCTGGCGGTGAGGGCGATGACGGGCAGGATGGCGCCGGTGGCCACCCCGTACAGCAACGACGGGCCGTAGGCTCCGACGGCGATCGCACGGAGGTCGAAAGTTTCCCTGGGCACTCTTCCACCCTAGTCCGCGGCGGTGTGCCCCGGCGGAGTGCTGCGCTGGAGCGGGTGGGCGGATCAGGTCCAGTAGAGAAGCCGGGCGGCCGGCAGCCGCCGCTCGAGCTCCTCCATGAACCACTCGCGCATCTCCGTCATGGTCTGCTTCGGGTACACGTACTTGACGCCGCCGAACTTCGACCGCTTCTGGCTCCGCGAGTCCTCGTCCATCTCGAGCCTGGTCCTGGGATACCAGCCCAGCAGCACCTCCTTGCTCGCAGGGGTGAAGCGGTGCGTGATGATCTCGGCCGTGAGGTCGAGGTTCTCGATCCCGGCGACGGCCGCGGCGATGTCGTCCAGCAGCGCGCCGTACTGCTCCCGCCAGCCGGGTACGGGCATGATGGGGGCGATCGTCAGACCCACCCGGTAGCCGGCCGTCGCCGACGCGCGGAGAGCGGCGAGCCGTGCGGGCATCCGCGCCGTGCCGCCTTCGAAGCGGTTGGCCACCTCCGCCGCATTGACCGAGAACCGGATCCGCGTCCTGCCGCGGTGATCGAGGGTCACCAGCTCGCCGACGTCGTCGAACTTGGTGGTGAACCGTAACTGCACATCGCTGCCGAACTCGCCCGCCCCGACGCGGGAGATGGCGGCGGCGAGCGAACCGGTCACGCTCTCGATCCCGAGCGGGTCGGTGTAGCAGGACAACTCGAACGTCGTACCCTCGTTCCCGCGCTCGACGGTCCCGCGGGTGACCGAGCCTCGGCCGGCGTGCGTTCGTATGCCGTCGAGCACATCGTCGATATTGGCGTAGGCACGCGTCACGGGCGGTCCCTGGAGGGAGCCGGCGAGGTAGCAGTACTGGCAATGGGCGGGGCAGCCCTTGGCGAGGTCGATCCGCCAGTCGGCGCTCGGCGGGATCGGCTGCGGCGTGAGGGCGCTCGGAGGGGCGACGACCACCGCGAGCGTGTTCTTCGCGGACGCGTAGGTCTCGCGCTCGGTGGCCCCGCGGAGGCCCGTGAGTGCGTTGCCGGACAGGACGCGGATGTCGTCGACGCCGGCACGCTCGCAGCGCCTGATGATCTCTGCCGTGTGCGGCAGTTCGGCTGCGGCTCGCGTGATCATCACGTGTCGGGGGATCCACAGTCGCGTGGGAGTGGGGGTGGTCAGGTCCAGGTCCTGGAGGGTTGTCATCACTTGGGTACAACAACCCCGACGGCGGCTCTGTTCCGCCGGTTCCCGGTCCCAGCGGGCCTTCCGGCCGGTCGGTCATGCCGCCGCGTAGGGCGAGGACCGGCACGAAGAGCTACTCCCCGCCGCCGTCTCCTCCGCCGCTGCCGGAGTCGAAGTACCCCGACGGATCGGCCTGCTGCCCACCGTCCGCAACTCCCGCGAACGTCTGTCCTGAATCGCCCGCGCGCAGCGAGGCGATCGTCGTGTCGTCCGGTGCATCGCGGTCGTGCTCCCAGGCCGCAACGCGGGCCGGGTCCAGGGGCACTCCCGGAGACGACCCGCCGGGCACATGGGCCACCCGGTCCGTGCCCGCTGCATCGTCCGCCACGAACAGCCGCAGCGGCACCTCGACGTCGTCGTCCATCGCCATGGATTCCTCCTACACCACACGGTCCGCCTGTGCGCCGTCCCTGGACTGATCGTCCCCCTTCCCCGGCCACTGTCAAGGGGCGGGGTGCGCAGGGCCGGGGCCGCAGCCGGACGGGCTCGGGAACCGGCACCGCGCTGCGCCGTGGGGCAGGCTCCAGCACAGGGAGGGTCTAGGCCAGCAGCAGTCCGGCCGAGAGGCCGAGTCCCGCCGCGGCCAGCGACGCAACGGCTGTTCCCGCGCCGGACAGCAGCGCCGCCCGCACGCGGCCCGCCTGGAGCAGGCGTACGGTCTCGCTGCTCGCCGTGCTGAAGGTGGTGTAGCCACCGAGGAAACCCGTCCCGGCGAGCAGTGTCCACGTGGGTGGGAGGGCTGCGGCGAGGACGAACCCGGTCAGGAGCCCGAGCAGCAGGGATCCGCTGATGTTGATGGCCATCGTGCCCACCGGGACCTGCCCCGGGACGCGTGAGCGGATGACGCCGTCGAGCAGGAAGCGCACCACCGACCCGAGCCCTCCCGCGATCCCGAGCACCAGCACGGCGCCCACGCTCACGGCGCGGCTCCCGGCGCATCCGGCGGCGGGCGCCGGATGCGGCCTCCGACCATGATGCCCGCGGCTGTGGCGGCCAGCCCCGTCAGGACGGAGCCCGCGAGGTAGGCGACGCCTTCGGCCGCGCGTCCATCACCGAGGAGGAGCGCGGAGTCGACGGCGAGCGCGCTGTAGGTGGTGAAGCCGCCGAGGAACCCCGTGCCCAGGAAGAGGCGCAGGGCCCGACGTCGGCCCTCGTCCGGGCCCCGCCGCGCGAGCGCCTCGAGGAGCAGGCCGAGGGCGAAGGCGCCTGCGAGGTTGATTAGGAGGATTCCGAGCGGAAGGCCCGCGGGGGTCGGGAGCGCCTCCGCGAGGCCGAAGCGGGCCAGGGTCCCCGCCATGCCGCCCAGGAAGACGAGGCCGAGGTACGCGGGCCGGAGGTGCGGCGGCCGCCCATGGCGCGCAGCGGGCCCGTTCGGGGGACGCCGTGGGGTGCTCGGATCAGCCAACGTGCAGCGCGAGGAAGTCCAGGGTCAGCTTCCATGCGTCCTCGGCCGGGCCCGGCCGGTAGGCGAAGCGGTTCGAATCGTTGAAGAAGGCATGCCCTGCGTCCGGGTACACCGTGGCGGTGAAATCCGCGCCGGCAGCTGCCATCGCCGCTTCGAGTGCGGGAAGGCCCGTGATCAGGCCTTCGTCGTCCTGTCCGTAGAAGGCGAGGACGGGCGCGGTGATGCGGGCGAGTTCCTCGCGGCTGAAGTCGGCATGGCCGTAGAACGGGATGCAGGCCCGAAGGCGCGGCTCGTGCACGGCGAGGGAGAAGCTGTAGGACCCTCCGAAGCAGAACCCGGTGATGCCCACCCGTCCTGCGACCTCCGTGTCGTCGTGCAGGAACCTGAAGCAGGCCCGAACCCGCTCTGTGGTCAGGGCTGCGAACTCCGGGTCCTGCAGCGGCGCCAGGAGGGCCCGGAGCTTCGGCTGGGCCTCGTTGCGCGCTTCGGCATCCGGTCCCGCGAGGGCCTCCCCGATGCCGGCGGTGTTCTCCTCCGTGATGCCCTGGTCCGCGAGGAGGTCGGGCGCGACGACGACGTAGCCTTCGCGGGCGAAACGGTCTGCGACGTCACGGGTGTGGCCGACGAGCCCCCAGACCTCGTGGATGAGGACGAGCCCGCCCCTGACCGGCCCGGCGGGCCGCGCCACGTAGGCGGAGAGCGGGCCGACGTCGGTCGGGAGGTCCTGGAATGAGCTCATCCGCCTAGGCTTGCACGCTTGGTGACGCTGCGCCAACCGCCGGCCTCAGGCGAAGGCGGGACGCACGACCCGCAGCTCGTGCAGGGGCGGGGTGAAGCGGTCGTCCTCCTTCGTGGCACCGTACGCTGCTCGCCACGCACTGATCTGCGAACGGGCGAAGCCTGCGGCGTCGGTCGGAGTCGCCTCACGGATGGTGCACGTCCCGTCCACCGGTCCCCGTCCCTCCTCCGCCGCCGTCCCCGCCGCCTCGACTACAGTTGCCGGGTGTCCGCGCCCACCCTGCCATCCGGAGCCCGGCTGCGTCTGCTCGCAGCAGGGGATTCGGCCGCCCTCGCCCGGGCGTATCGGGACAATCGCGGGCACCTCGCGCCCTGGGAACCCCTGCGCGACGACGCGTTCTTCACTCCGGCGGGCCAGGCGGAGCAGGTGGCCCGCAGGCTGGAGGGCCTGGCATCGGGCACCGACGTGCCCTGGGTGCTGGAGCGTGAGGACGGGATCGTCGGCACGATCACGCTGACCGGGATCGTCCGCGGGCCCTTTCTCAGCGCGCATGTCGGGTACTGGGTGGACGGGCGCCTGCAGGGCCGGGGCGTCTGTTCGGCGGCACTCCATGCGGTGCTGGAGCACGCCCGGGACGAGCTCGGACTGCACCGCGTCCAGGCGTCCGTCCTGCCCGGCAACGCGGCTTCGAGGTCGGTCCTCCACCGCACAGGCTTCACCCTCATCGGCATGGCGCCGTCGTACCTGCGCATCGCCGGGGCCTGGCAGGACCACCTGCTCTACCAGCGCCTGCTGCACTGATCGCGGTACGGGGAGTACTATCGGTGCCACCACCCTCAGTCAACGACGACGGACGTGTGATGAACACCAGGCTCCTTGTTCCATTCGGCATGATCGGTATCTCCCTCGGGATCCTCGCGCTCTTCGCCGGGGCCCGCGATTACCCCCTCCTCCTGATAGCCGCCGGCGGCATCGTCCTCGCGCGGTCCTGCTTCCACACGGGCCGATACCCGCGGGCTTCGCATCCAGCCACCGACAGCGGACGGGCCGGTTTCTCGATGCCCCCGGTGGGCACCTGCCCTCCCGAGCGGTTGCGCGAGGCGCGCGACCTCGCTGCGCGCGTGGTCGAGTCGACGAACACGGCCCGGCGGGACCGGCCGTGACATGACCGCTGCCTGACGCGACGGGCTGCTCCCTTCCGCCATCCGCGCGCGTCCTGTTGAGTGGTCGGCATGAGACGAATCCTGGTCCTCGGCGGCACCGCGTGGCTCGGCCGTGAACTCGCCACCCAGCTCCTGGAGAGTGGCGACGACGTCACCTGCCTCGCGCGCGGCACCGCGGGCCCGCCTCCTCCCGGGGTCTCCTTCGTCACCGCGGACCGCGCCGAGCCGGGGGCCTATGACGCCGTCCGGGACACGGACTGGGACGAGGTCATCGAGGTCTCGTGGGATCTCGGGTACGTCACCGGGGCGCTCGATGCCCTCGGCGCACGGGCCGGGCACTGGACGTTTCTCTCCTGCTGCTCCGTGTACGCCTCGAACGCCGTACCAGGGGCGGACGAGTCGGCCGCGCTGGTAGAACCGGGCGACGACGCCGGTGAGGACTACGCAGCGGCCAAGGTGTCGTGTGAGCGGGCATCGACGGCGGTGCTCGGTGATCGCCTCCTCATCGTCCGGGCAGGCCTGATAGCCGGGCCGGGCGACGGCAGCGACCGCTTCGGCTACTGGGTGGCGCGCTGCGCGCTCGCCGGGGACGAGGACGTTCTCGCACCCACCCTCACGGACCGGTACGTGCAGGTGATCGACGTGCGCGACCTCGCGGCCTGGACCATCAGTGCCGGCCGGGCCGGCGTCACGGGGGCGATCGACGCCGTCGGGGACGTGCACACGTTCGAGGACGTGCTCGCCCAGGCGCGCTCGGTCGCCGGTCACACCGGAGCCGTCGTCGAGGCCGCACCGGGATGGCTGGTGGACCAGGGTGTCGCCTATTGGGCGGGCCCGCGCTCCCTGCCGCTCTGGCTTCCGGAGGACCTCGGCGGTTTCAGCCGGCGCAGCAACGCCGCGTTCCACGCTGCGGGTGGTGTGCTCCGGAGCATGCGTGACACCCTCGCCGACACGCTCGACGACGAACGCGCGCGCGGTCTCGAGCGCGGGCGCAGGTCCGGGTTGACCCGGGCGGAGGAACGCGAGCTCCTCACCATGCTCGACGACCGATCAGTGGATCACCAGCGCCGTCCCTGACGCGGGCGGGAGCGCGACCACCGGTTGGCACGTCAGACGAGCGAACCCGCCAGCAGCAGGGCGCCGCCCAGCAGGGAGAGGACGGCGCGCAGCCCGTTCAGCCGCGCCCACGGACGCGCGAACGCCGCCCACGCGCCGCCGTCGTCCGCAGCGGCCCGGGCCAGAGCGCTGTTGAGCCGTACGTTGCCCAGGACAGTGACCGCGACACCGGCGAGATAGGCCGCCGCGCCACCGCCGGCCGGGAGGCTCCCCGCGCGTGCGCCCATCACCAGCACGGCGCCACAGAGGACCGCAGTACCGAAGAAGAGGGTCATGAAGGGCGGGCGGACCGCCCAGCGGTTGACGGCGCGCATCACCGCCACCCCGGTCGGCGCATCATGTCCCAACGCCGGCATCACGGTGGCGGCGAAGGCGAAGTAGAAACCCGCGGTCAGGAAGCAGCCTGCAGCAGCGAGGGCACCGACGATCGTGTCTGCCATGCCTGTCCCCTCCTCATCGGTGGCCGGTCCGTCCCCTGCCGCCGACACTACAGTCCGGCGGCGATCGCCGGTGTTCGACGACTCCGGGCTCCGCGCGGACCAGCGGACACACCGGGAACGGCGCCCGCACGGCCCCCGTTGAACACCACGACCACGTTTTCGGAAGGAACACCCCCTGCGCATCCTGCTGACAGGCATCGACGGCTCCGGCAAGAGCACAGCCGCCCTCGGCCTCACCCGCGCCATCACCGAGCGGGGAGGACGTGCCGTCATGCTCAAGACCCCCGCCGGGCGCAGGACCATGGCCGGCTGGTGGGCGGCTCTCGGATGGGCGCCCGGCCCGAGGCTGCAGGACGCCCTGGAGACGGGCACGCGGGTGTTCAACGCGCTCCTGAACGAAGTGCGGCTGCGCCGGCTCGACGGCGTCGTCGTCCTGGATCGCGGACTCGCCTGCCAGCTCGCGCTGCGTGAGGCACGCGGCCTGCCGCGCGGGATCCTCCTGCCCTGGCTGCAGCGGGCCCTTCCCGCTCCCGACGTCGTCGCGCACTTCGAACTCCCCGTCGAGGTCGCCCTGCGGCGCGTCGCCGCACGCGGTACCGATGTGGAGACCCGGTCCGGACTCGCGGCACTGGAATCCGGCTACCGGAAGCTCCCGGACTACGCATCGTTCACGCCCATCGACGCCGACCGCCCCGCCGACGCGATCGTGGAGGACCTGCTCGCCCTCACGTGCGGTGAGACCCTCGCATCCTGCACCCGTCGACCGCCCGGGAGGACAGAAGAGACCGCCGACAGGGCGTTCTGACGGTCACTCCCGTCCGTTCGACGGCCGGAAACGCACAGCAGCCAGCAGCCGGCGTGACGCGCGGCGGATGCCACGCGGAGGAGCTACAGGGCCGAGATCGTCCAGCCGGTCCGGTGCGTCTCCCCCGGCTCGAGGACCACGAGGTCCTCACCGGTGTTGAAGGCATCGGGCGGGCAGGTCATGGGTTCGACGGCGAGGCCGAGCCGCGTGCTCTCGGGTTTCTTCGGCAGGTCGGCCGTGTGGATCTGCACCCAGGGGCAGGTCTCGTCCCACACCATCGCGGCACCCGTCCCGGAGGCCGGATCCGTGACCCGCACCGTCGCCCTGCCGGAATCGTCGCGGGCGAGGTCGGTGAAGGCATGGTCGATCTGGACGTCGCCGAGGGCGTGGGCCGCCCGGAAGTCGAAGGCCGTACCCTCCACGGGTTCCTTGGCGACCGGCAGCAGGCGGTCCGGGGTGACGGCCAGGACGGTCGAGGCGGGGAGCTCGAGCACCCACTCGTCGAGCGGCGACGGACCGGCGACGAGGTACGGATGGGGACAGACGCCGTAGGGCGCCCGCCGAGATCCCGTGTTCAGGGCGGTGACGTCCGTCCGGAAGCCCTCCGCGCCGACACTGAAGCGTGCATGCAGCGCCACCGTGAAGGGGTACGCCGCCGTCGGCTCGATGGTGCATCCCAGCACCACGGCGGACTGCGCGTGCTCCACCAGGGTCCAGGGGATGTCGAACACGAGCCCGTGGAGGGCCGTGCCGCGCTCGGGCTCGTTGATCGGCAGTTCATGGGAGGAGCCGTCGAACGAGTAGCGTCCGTCGGCGATGCGGTTGGGCCACGGAGCGACGAACGCGCCCCTGAAGTTGGGCATCTCCTCGTCGGCTCCGAAGCCGACCACGAGGGGCCGCCCGTCGTGGGTGAGTTCGCGGACGGCGGCTCCGAGACCGAGGACGACGGCCGTGTAGCCGCCGCCCTCGATCCTGTATTCGGGCTGGTTCATGCGAGGGATACGGCCGTCCAGGACACGGGAGGAAGCGTGATGGTGACGGCGCCGCCGTCGAGCTTCGCTGAGGTGTTGGTCTTCATGGTCACGCGCTCGGGCTCCTCGAGGGTGTTCTTGGCATACACGTCCGTATCGTACAGCGACTCGGCGGTCACGGTGCTGAAACCGTTGAGCGCGGCGATGTCGATGGTCACGGTCGTCTCCTCGGTCTGTGAGCGGTTGACGAGGAACACCGCGGTGGCGCCCGTCTCGTCGTCGTGCGTGGCCACGGCGTCCACGAGCGGCACGACGCCGTACTCGCCGGTCTCGTACGTCCCGGCGTCGAGCTTGAGCTCGAGCACCGACCCCTGTGCCAGCTTCGACGTGATGGAGAACGGGAAGAACGTGGTCTGGCGCCAGGCCGGTCCCCCCGGCTCCGTCATGATCGGGGCGATCACGTTGACGAGCTGCGCCAGTGACGCGGACGTGACGCGGTCGGCGTGCTTGAGCAGCGAGATCATCAGGTTGCCGAACACGACGGCGTCGGCCACCGAGTAGCAGTCCTCGAGCAGGCGCGGAGCCACGGGCCAGTTGTCGAGGCCCTCGATCTTGTCGACGTTCTCGAAGCGGCTGATGTACCAGACGTTCCACTCGTCGAAGGAGATGTTGATGGTCTTCGAGCTGCCGCGGACGGCCTTCACGTGGTCCGCGGTGGCGACGACGGATTCGATGAAGTGGTCCATGTCGACGGCGGACGCGAGGAAGGAGCCGAGGTCCCCGTTCTTCTCCTCGTAGTACGCGTGGCAGGAGATGTAGTCCACGACGTCGTACGTGTGCGAGAGCACCACGCGCTCCCACTCGCCGAAGGTCGGCATGTGCGCGCTGGACGAACCGCAGGCCACGAGTTCGATGGAGGGGTCCAGCTGGCGCATCGCCCGAGCCGTGATGGCCGCGAGCTTGCCGTAGTCCTCGGCGGACCGGTGGCCGAGCTGCCACGGGCCGTCCATCTCGTTGCCCAGGCACCAGATCTTGACGTCGAACGGATCGGGGCGGCCGTTGGCCATGCGCTGGTCGGCGAGGGCGGTGCCCTTGGGCAGGTTCGAGTATTCCAGGAGGTCGAGTGCCTCGGACGTCCCCCGCGTGCCGAGGTTCACGGCCAGCATGAGGTCGCTGTCGACCTTCCGCAGCCAGGAGGCGAACTCGTGCATGCCCACCTGGTTGGTCTCGGTGGAGTGCCAGGCGAGGTCGAGGCGCGTGGGGCGCTCCTCGCGCGGTCCCACGCTGTCCTCCCAGCGGAAGCCGGAGACGAAGTTGCCCCCGGGGTAGCGGATGGTCGAGACGCCCATCTCCTTCACGAGCTCGATGACGTCCTGGCGGAAGCCCTCGTCGTCCGCGGTCGCGTGGCTCGGCTCGTAGATGCCGTCGTAGACGTGGCGGCCGAGGTGTTCGACGAAACCGCCGAAGATGTTGCGGTTGATCCGCCCCACCGTGAAGGAGGGGTCGAGTGTGAGGCGTGCGTTCTGCATCGAGCTACTTTCTGTTCAGGGTGGCGTGGGGTCGGGACGGGGTGCGGGCTACTTGAGCGAACCCAGCGACAGCCCGCCCTGCCAGTACTTCTGGAGGGAGAGGAACGCGATGATCAGCGGGATGATCGAGATGAACGCGCCCGTGGTGATGAGGTTCCACAGCGCCTCACCGCCGCTGCCCGCGTTGGAGAGGGCCTGCCAGCCGTTGAGCCCCACCGTGACGGGGAGCAGCAGCGGGTCGCTGAGGACGGCGAGCGGGAGGAAGAAGTTGTTCCAGGTCCCGACGACGGACAGCAGGAGAACGGTCACGATGGCCGGGCGCAGGAGCGGCAGGGCGATCTGGAAGAACGTGCGGATCTCGCCGGCGCCGTCGATCCGTGCTGCGTCGAGGAGTTCGTCCGGGACGGCCTCCTGGGCGAAGACCCGCATGAGGTACACGCCGAACGGGCTCAGCAGCGAGGGCAGGATGACGGCCCAGATGGTGTTGACGAGCCCGACCGAGCTCAGGAGGACGAAGGTCGGGATGACGAGCGCCGTCAGGGGCACCATCACCGCCCCGAGCAGGATGCCGAAGAAGGCCCCCCGTCCGCGGAAGTTGTACTTGGCGAAGCCGTAGCCGGCGAGGACCGCCAGGATGGTGGCGCCGACGCCGCCGGAGATCGCATAGAGGAACGAGTTGCCGAGCCAGCGCCAGTAGATGCCGTCCTGGCGCTCGAACAGGCCCTGCAGGTTGCTGAAGAAGTGGAATTCGTTGTCGAACCAGAGCGGTCCGCCGGATCCGCCGAAGAGTCCCGCGGTGTCCTTGGTGCTCGCGACCGTCAGCCACCAGAGGGGGGTGATGAAGTAGATGACGAGGATCAGCAGGAAGATGTGCGAGCCGATGCGGGGGCCGCCGTTGCGGGCGCGGTTCCGTGCTGCGGAGCCGCGGGCCTTCCGGCCCTCCTGCCGCTGTGGGGTGTCTGTGACGAGTGCCATGGCTTATTTCAGTCCGCTCTGCTTGCGGGTCAGGAAGAGGAAGATGAAGGAGAAGACGAACACGACGATGCCGAGGGCGAAGGAGATGGCGGAGGCATAGTTGAACTGGCTGTAGGAGAAAGCCAGCGTGAACGCATACATGTTCGGTGTGTACGAGACCGGGATGGCTCCCTGCGCCACTCCCCTCAGGACCTGCGGTTCGGTGAAGAACTGGAGGGTGCCGATCAGGGCGAAGATCACCACCATGACCAGGGAGGAGGAGATCATCGGGACCTTGATGCGCAGGGCGATCTGCCGGTCGGAGGCGCCGTCGAGCACGGCCGCCTCGTAGATCCCGGGGTCGATGCCCCTCAGGGCGGCGTAGATGATGATCATGTAGTAGCCGGCCCACTGCCAGGTGACGATGTTCACGAGGCTGCCGAAGATGTTGTCCTGGGCCAGGAACTCGGGTGCAGCCAGTCCGAAGATGCTGAAGATGGAACTGGCCGGGCCGAACCGCGGGCTGTAGAGGAAGCCCCACATCAGGGCGCCGATGACGACGGGGATCGCGTACGGGATGAAGATCATGAGGCGCGAGAACTTCGAGGCCCAGGTGGCCAGGTTGTCGAGGACGAGGGCCGCGACGAGGGCCACGAGCATCTGGGCCGGGATCATGATCAGGGCGAACTTCGCCACCGTGCCGAGGCCCTGGAGGAAGATCGGGTCCGAGAACGCCTTGAGGTAGTTGTCCGCGCCGACGAACTTGTTGCCGGTCGCGAGGGTGCTGGTGAACAGGCTCATCCGGAAGGCGTAGACCAGCGGGAGGATGAGGAACGTCAGGAAGATGAGGGCGAAGGGCGCCACGAACAGCCATCCCCAGCGCTGCTTGCGCCGGTAGTTCCTGTCCGGGCGGTGCTTGACCTGGTGGGGTGCCTCGGCGGGGTGTGACGACGTCGGCGCGGTGGTCGTGGCCATGGTGGTCTTTCCTCGAGCTGTGGGACGGATGTGCGGTGGACGGACTCCACCGGGAGCGGAGGGAAGGTGCCCGCCACGCAGGCGGGCACCTTCCGACGGCGGTCTACTTCAGGGTGAAGCCCTGCTCGGTCGCGTACTTCTCGAGCGACGCCTGGAGGTCGTCGAGCGCCTGGCCGGCCTCCTTCTCGCCCTGGACCATCGCGTAGAGCTGCTCGGTGAGCTGGTCGTAGGCGTAGTTCTGGAACGGGCTGAAGGTCGCGCCCTCGTAGCCTGCGGCAGCGTCGAGGAACACGTCCTTGTTGATCTGCTGTCCGCCGAAGAACTCGTACTCCTTCTCGGCGAACTCCGGGGAGTCGAGGACCGGGGCGTAGGACGGGAAGAGTGCTCCCTTGTCCACGCCGAGGTTCATGCCCTCCTCGTTGCCGAAGATGCCCATGGCGACCTTCGCTGCAAGCTCCTTGTCCTTCGCCTGTTCCGTCACGGCGAAGGTGGAGCCGCCCCAGTTCACCTGGACGGGGTTGGCTGCGTCCCACTGCGGAAGCGGTGCCGCACGCCAGACGGCGGTCGGATCGGCGTCGGACAGTCCCTGCAGGTAGCCCGGGCCCCAGGCCGCGGCGAGGTAGACGGCGTAGGAGCCGTCGACGAGCTTGGTGTTGTAGTCGGCCGTGAAGGCGTCATCGGTGGCGACGAGGCCGTCCTTCACGAGGCCGTCCCAGTACTCGAGGACCTGCTTGGCGCCGTCGTCGTTCACCTTGATGCCGATCTCCTGCGGGTTCGCGGAGTCGTATTCGAACGGGACCGATCCGGCCTGGGCGAAGAGCGCCTGGTTGAAGGCGCGGCCGTTGGTCGGGAAGTCGCCGATGACCGCGCCGCTGCCGGACTCCTTCAGCTTCCGGGCCGCTGCCTCGAACTCCTCCCAGGTGGTCGGCACCTCGATGCCCGCCGCATCGAAGAGGTCCTGGCGGTAGAGCATGCCCATGGGGCCGCCGTCGACCGGGATGGCGTAGACGGCGTCGCCACTGCTCGCGTCCTCCCAGGCGCCCTCGGCGTAGTCCGCCTTGACGTCGTTGGCACCGAACTCGGTGAGGTCCACGAGCGAATCGCGGATCGTGAAGCTGGAGAGGACCTCCGATTCGAGCTGGATGACGTCGGGAGCGCCGGAGCCGGACTCGATCGACGTCGAGAACTTCGTGTACTCGTCGTTGCCCTGGCCCGCGTTGGTCCAGCAGATCTGGACGTCGTCGTTGGCGTTGTTGAACTGGTCGACGACCTCGTTGAACGCTGGGTACCAGGCCCAGACCGTGACCTGGGGTGCCTCCGCGTTGACGATGGTGTTGGTGCAGGACGCCTCTGCCGAGTCGCCTCCGCCGCCGCTTCCGTTTCCTCCGGAGCAGCCGGTCAGTGCTACAGCAGTGGCGGCGACGATGCCTGCCGATGCCAGAAACTTGGCTTTCATATCTCTTGCTTCCTCTCGCGGTGGTACTCCACCGTGGTCCGCCCCGGAGGGCGGCCGGTCCAGGTGCTGCAGGGAGGAGGATCACCGGGGCACAGGTGCTGCGCCCGCTCGAATCTTCCTTGATCCGGGTCCGCTCTCCTGCAGTCCGCCTCGCAATGAGAGGGGTTCCGCAAGTGCCGGTTCCGTCGTTTACATCGTTGTAGGTAAACGATGTAGAAAGAAGCATGCAGAGTGGAGCGGGTCACTGTCAAGCGGCTGGGCGAAAATTTCGGTCGCCGTCCGAGCACTAGCCCGGGAGGGCGGAGGATTCGCGTTCGATGACGCGGAAACGCGCCTCCAACTCGCGCGGTGGGACGTCGCCCTCCCGCGCCGAGATGCGCTCCTGCAGCACACGCACGGCGGTGTCGGCGATCTCGTCCCGGCCAGGATCGATGGTCGAGAGCGTGGGCAGGGAGTACCGGCCCTCGTCGAGATCGTCGAAGCCGATGACGGCGACGTCGTCGGGTATCCGGCGGCCGGCCTCCTGCAGCACGCGCATGGCACCGAGGGCCAGCGTGTCGTTCAGGCCGAACACCGCGTCGAAGTCGACGCCGGACTCGAGCAGTTCCCGCATGGACGTGGCCCCGTTCGAGCGATGCCACAGGGTCGTATAGCCCAGCAGCCTCGGGTCGAACGGCACGCCGGCCTCCTCGAGCGCCTGCCGGTACCCCCGCAGGCGGAGTCCGGCAGAGCCGATCACCTCGCCCTCGTGCGCACCGACGACGGCGATGCGTCGCCGTCCCTTCGACAGCAGGTGCGCCGTCGCGGCCTGCGCGGACTCGACATTGCTCATGGTCACGTGGTCGGTGGGGCCCCCGAAGATCCGCTCGCCGAGGAGCACGAGCGGGAAGTTCACGTTCAGGTGGTGGGCGTCCTCGTTCGACATGCCGAGGGGGCTGAACAACAGTCCGTCGGTCATCTGGAGCCGCGGGCTGGAGAGGATCTCGAGCTCGTGGGCGCGGTCCCCACCGGTCTGCTCGATGAGGACCTTGAGGCCGCGCCGCTCGGCGGCCTTGATGATCGAGTCCGCCAGCTCGGCGAAGTAACTGAGTGAGAGCTCGGGGACCGCGAGCCCGATCACGCCCGTCCTGCCCGAGCGCAGGCTCCGCGCCGAGAGGTTGGGGCTGTAGCCGAGTTCGGAGATGGCCTCCATGACGCGCTGCTTGGTGTCCGCGCGGATGTGCTGGTAGTCGTTGATGACATTCGAGACGGTCTTGATCGAGACGCCGGCCGCCAGCGCAACATCCTTCAGTGTCGCAGCCATTCCGCTCCCTCGATCCAGCCGTGATGCCCGATACCTCACGCGTGAGGCGAGTCTACAACGTTGTAGGATGGGCGGGCACCCTGTGCGGGCGTGGTACGGCAGCAACTATCCCATCGTCGCGATACCGGTTAGACAAGGACCACCATGATCGAGGAACAGGTACGGGACAGGCTCAACTGGGCGGGCAATTACGAGTACCGCGCCCGGACGATGGAGCACCCCACCTCTCTCGCGGACCTGCAGCGCGCCGTGGCCGGAGCCACGCGCGTCAGTCCGCTCGGCTCGCGCCACTCCTTCAACGACATCGCCGACACCCCGGGGACCCTGGTGTCCCTCGACGTGCTCGATCCCGGCGTCGAGATCGACGAGGCCGCGCTCACGGTGACGGTCGGCGCCGGTGTCCGATACGGCATCCTCGCCCAGCACCTCCAGCGCCGCGGCTTCGCCCTCCATAACCTGGCGTCCCTCCCCCACATCTCGATCGGCGGGGCCATCGCCACCGCCACCCACGGCTCGGGGAACGCGAACGGCAACCTCGCCACCGCCGTCGTCGGCTTGGAACTCGTCACGGCCTCCGGTGACGTCCTGACCGTGGCGAAGGGGGACGAGGACTTCGACGGCATGGTGGTGGGACTCGGCGCACTCGGCGTCGTACACCGCGTGACCCTGCGCATCGAGCCCTCCTTCGACGTGCGCCAGGACGTGTTCACCGATGTGCCGTGGGACGCGGTGCTCGCGGACTACGACGCCGCCACCTCCGCCGCCTACAGCGTCAGCCTCTTCACCGACTGGTCCGGCGACAGCATCGGACAGGCCTGGCTCAAGAGCCGCATCGACAGCCCCACCGCCGCACCGGGCGAGTTCTACGGCGGAACACCCGCCGACCGCGCCTACCACCCGGTGCCGGGCGTGGCCGCGGACCACTGCACGCAGCAGCTCGGCGTGCCGGGGCCGTGGTCGGACCGCCTCGCGCACTTCCGCCTCGCCTTCACCCCCAGCAATGGGGAGGAACTGCAGACCGAGTACCTCGTGGGCCGCGAGCACGCCGTCGAAGCCATCGAGGCGATGCGCGCCCTCGCGCCGCGGATCACCCCCCTGCTGCAGGTCTCCGAGGTGCGTTCCATGGCTGCCGACGAGCTCTGGCTCAGCAGCAACTACCAGCGCCCCGGCATCGGCCTGCACTTCACCTGGAAGCCGCTGCAGCAGGAGGTCGAGGCGCTCCTGCCCGAACTCGAAGCGGCCCTCCTGCCCCTGGGCGCACGGCCGCACTGGGGCAAGGTGTTCATGGCGGACGCCGCGCAGCTCGCGCCGCTCTACCCCCGCTTCGAGGACTTCCGGGCACTGGCCGGGCGCATGGATCCCGAGGGCAAGTTCCGCAACGCCTTCCTCGAGCGCACGGTCTTCGGCGCGTCGGCCTAGCCGAAAGAGGGCACACGCCGAGCGGGGCGAGCCGTGCTAGTGCTTGCGCGTGAGCCACTTCCAGTGCGCGAGGGTGCGCAGCCGGATCAGGAGGACCCTCGACTGCTCGGGACCGTACGGCAGGATGGGAATGGCCTTCGTCATGTCGAGCGACGCCTCGTCCATGGCGAGCCGCGTCACGCGGATGGCGCTGCGCATCTTGTTCATCTGCGTGATGACCTCGGCCACTGCCACGGGCTCCCCGTGACCCGGCACGAACACCTCGTAGAGGTCCTCGAGCGCCACCATCTTGCCGAGCGTCCGCACCCAGTCGGCGGGGAACGAATCCTCGAACGCGGGATCGGCCCCCTCTTCCACCACGTCGCCCGTGAACAGGACGTTGCCCACACCCACCAGGAGGTCGTGGTCGGTGTGGCCCTGGCCGAGGTGGAACAGCGTGACGGACTGCTCCCCGAGGTCGAGATCCACGGGCTTGCCCTCGACGAGCCGGGTGGCCGGGAAAATGTTCGTGGAACTGCCGTCGCCCGCGCCCATGGCCGGCTCCACGGCGGCGACCAGCGCACGCTGCGACTCGCCGGTCTCGGCCTGCACCTCCCTGCACCGCGACGTCGCCCAGAACTCCTCCACACCCTGCCCGGCGAAGTAGTCGTTACCGAAGAAGTGGTCTGCGTGGGCGTGCGTGTTCACGACGATCAGCGGAAGGGCGGTGACGTCCCGCACATGGGAGTACACCTCTGCGGCACCGAGGGGCCCGGGGCCGGTGTCGACGACGAGGGCGCGTTCGGTCCCGACGATCAGCCCGACGTTCATCCGGAAGCCGGCGGTGCGCAGCACGTAGATGCCCTGTCCGAGCTCACGCCACGGGCTGTGGGTCTCGGCACTGGGGACGTCGGTCGTCATGGGGTCCTCTCGATGGCGGGACTTCCAGTCTAGGTGCGCATCCGCAGGACGCCGCGGCGCCCGCTCCGGCGTGACCAGGAGCCCGCGATGGCGTGGTCAGGAGCCCGCCGCGACGGCGTCCGGCACCGCCCGGGGACGCTCGGGAACGAGGAACACGGGCAGCGAGAGGTTGATCATCGGCCCGATGAGGAGCGCGAACGCCACGGTCCCGAGGCCGACCGATCCCCCGAGCAGCCAGCCGAGCAGCAGTACTGTTCCCTCGATGGCCGTGCGCACGAGCCAGATCGGCAGCCCGAAGCGGCTGTGGAGGCCGGTCATCAGGCCGTCGCGGGGGCCCGGACCGAAGCGTGCGCCGATGTACAGTCCGCTCGCCACGGCCAGGAGGACGAGTCCCCCCGTGAACAGGAGCACTCGCGCCCAGAGCTGGGTCGGCTCGCCCAGGATGGCGAGCCCCACCTCGGCGCTCGGTCCCACGAACAGCACGTTGAGGACCGTACCGACGCCGGGGCGCTGGCGTAGCGGGATCCAGAGGAGCAGGACGATCCCGCCGATGATGTTGGTCATGAACCCGAACGGGATGCCCGTCTGCAGGGAGCCGCCCTGGCTGAGCACGTCCCACGGCGAGACCCCGAGGGTCGCCCTGATCATCATCGCGAGCGACAGTCCGTAGAGGAAGATGCCGATGATGAGCTGCAGGCCGCGGCGGGCACCAAGAAACGTCATGCTCCCAGTAGAGCCGCTGATTGGCCTTACATCAAGATGCCAATTGTGGCATCGTGGCCTCCATGATGATCCTCACCGCCCGCCGTCTCGCGACCGATCTCGGCGCCTGGCGCTCCGCGGGGCCCGCCTACGGTGCCCTCGCGGACCGCATCCGGCTGCTCGCCCTCGACGGACGGATTCCCCTGGGGGCCCGCCTGCCGGCCGAGCGGGAGCTCGCGGCACAGCTCGCCGTCAGCCGGACCACGGTGGCCGCGGCCTACACCCGCCTGCGGACGGCCGGCTATCTCGAGAGCACGCGGGGCTCGGGCAGCGTCGTCGCCATGCCCGGACGCGGTGCGCCGGGGCACGACGTCGGCGGCGACGGCGTCGTCCTGGATCTCAGCAAGGCCGCACTCCCCGCCGCCCCACAGGTGGGCGAGGCAGCGGCCCGGGCAGCGAGCGAACTCCCGGCCTACCTCAACGGCAACGGCTACGATCCGCTCGGCCTCCCGCGACTGCGGCAGGCCCTCGCGGACCGGTACTCGGCGCGCGGCGTGCCCACGGCTCCCGGGCAGATCATGGTCACGCTCGGCGCCCAGCACGCCATCTCGCTGCTCGCACGGACCCTCCTCGGCCGCCAGGACACCGCCCTCGTCGAGGCCCCCAGCTACCCGCACGCCTACGAGGCCCTCCGCTCGGCCGGGCGCCGCCTCGTCCCCGTCTCGGTGGATGCGCGCCGCGGCTGGGACGACGACGGCCTGGAGCAGGCGTTCCGCCGGGCGCGCCCGGCGTTGGCCTATGTCATGCCGGACTTCCACAACCCCACCGGCGCGGTGATGCCCGCCGGGCAGCGCGAACGCCTGATGGCCGCGGCCGGGCGCCAGGACACCCTGGTCATCGCCGACGAGACGATGGCGGAGCTGCGCATCGACGGCGTCGCCGAGCTCCCCCTGGCCGCGTACGGGCCGGCCGTGCTCATCGGCTCCATGGGCAAGACCGTCTGGGGCGGGCTGCGCATCGGCTGGATCCGTGCGGACGAGGCCCTGGTCCACCGCCTCGTCCAGTCGCGGTATGCGCAGGACCTGGGGACACCGATCCTCGAACAACTCATAGCGCTGGAGATGCTCGGGAACTACGACGAGCTCCTGCGGTTCCGGGCGAAGCAACTGGCCGAAGGCCGCCGCACCCTCGAAACCCTCCTCGGAGAGGCGCTGCCGGAGTGGGAGGTACCGCGCGTGTCCGGCGGGCTCTGCACCTGGGCGGACCTCGGTGCGCCGGTGAGCTCCCAACTGGCGCTCGCCGCCCGCGACCGCGGCCTGCTGCTCGGCGCCGGCCCCCGCTTCGGTATCGGCGGGGTGTTCGAGAGCTTCCTGCGGGTCCCCTTCAGCTACGCCCCCGAGGACACGCGGCGGGCCGTGGGCATCCTCGCCTCGGCCTGGCGGTCGCTGGACGCGGGGGCACCCCTGCGGGACGACTTCGCGCCGGCACTCGTGTAGGTGCGTTGCACCTCAACTGCTTCGGGCCGGATGCCGGCGATCGAGGTGCGCTGCGAGGTACGGGGCCGTGACGCTCACCTCCGGCGCGAGCGCGGCGACCTGGCGAGGAGTGCCTGCGGCCACGATCCGTCCGCCGTCGGAGCCACCCCCGGGCCCGAGGTCGATCACCCAGTCCGCCGCCGCCACCACGGCCATGGTGTGCTCGACGACGACCACCGTGTGGCCCGCGCCCACGAGCCTGCGCAGCTGCGCGAGGAGCAGGACGACGTCGGCCGGATGCAGCCCGGTGGTCGGCTCGTCCAGCAGGTAGAGGGTGTGTCCGCGCCGGGCACGCTGCAGTTCGGTGGCGAGCTTGATGCGCTGCGCCTCCCCGCCGGACAGCTCGGTGGCCGGCTGGCCCAGCCGCAGGTAGCCCAGCCCGACCTCCCGGAGCGTGGCGAGGGAGCGGGCCGCGGACGGGATGTCGGCGAGGAACACGGCGGCGTCGTCGACCGTCATCGCGAGGACGTCCGCGATGGTGCGCCCCCTGAGCGTCACCGAGAGGGTGTCCTCGTTGTAGCGCGCTCCGTGGCACACGGGGCAGGGTCCGTAGCTCCCGGGCAGGAACAGGAGTTCGACCGAGACGAATCCCTCGCCCTGGCAGGTCTCGCATCGGCCGCCCTGCACGTTGAAGGAGAACCGCCCGGCACCGAAGCCCTTCGATCGGGCGGCGCCGGTCGCGGCGAAGGCCTTCCGAACGGCGTCGAAGAGCCCGGTGTAGGTGGCGAGGTTGGAGCGCGGGGTGCGGCCGATGGGCTTCTGGTCGACCCGGACGAGGCGGTCGATGCATTCCAGGCCGGTGATTTCCGCGACGACGGTGTTGCCCGCCTCGGCGTCGTCCGCCCCCGGCTCCGCATCCACCGGGGTGTCGTTGCGCACGTGCTGCCCGACAGCCTCGGCGAGGACGGTGCTCACCAGGGTCGACTTGCCTGACCCCGACACCCCCGTCACCGCGGTGAGCACACCCACCGGGACGTCGGCGTCCAATCCGTCCAGGTTGTGCCGCCGGATGCCCCTGAGCCGCAGCCAGCCCGCCGGCTCGAGGACCGCCCCCTCCACCGGCGCGGGTGCGGCCTCCGGCGACAGGAACGGAGCCGTGACGGATCCACGGACCTGCGCGAGGCCGTCGACGGGGCCGCTGTAGACGATCGTGCCTCCGCCCTCCCCGGCGCGCGGCCCGACGTCGACGATCCAGTCCGACCGCCGGACGACGTCCATGTTGTGCTCGACGACGAAGACGCTGTTCCCGCCGTCCTTCAGTGCTTCCAGGACGGCCAGGAGCGGCTCGACGTCGGCGGGATGCAGCCCCGCGGACGGCTCGTCCAGGACGTAGACGACGCCGAACAGCCCCGACCGGAGTTGCGTGGCGATCCGCAGCCGCTGCATCTCGCCCGGCGAGAGCGTGGGCGTCCCGCGGTTCAGGCTCAGGTACCCCAGGCCGAGGTCCACGAGGGTCCGGACCCGCTGGATCAGGTCCCTGCTGATGGTCGCGGACACTTCCGTCCCCTCGCCCGAGGAGGCCGATCGGAGCGCCGCCGCGGGCCGCTCGAGGGCGGCCGCAGGCTCGAGGTGGGCCACGAGGCCGGCCAGGGGCAGGAGGTTGACCTCCGCGATGGAGAGTCCGCCGAACGTCACCGCGAGCGCCTCCGGCCGCAGTCCGCTGCCACCGCAGGCCCCGCACGGGCCGGACTCCAGAAAGGGCAGCACGCGATCGCGCATCTGCTGGCTCTTGGAATCATGCAGCGTGTGCAGCACATAGCTCTTGGCGCTCCAGAAACGCCCCTTGTACGGCTTGGCCACGCGATCGCGCTGCGGCACGACCTCGACGACGGGCTGTTCCTCGGTGAACAGGAGCCAGGTCCGTGCCTCCTCGGACAGCTCCCGCCAGGGGACGTCGATGTCGTAGCCGAGCTCGCCGACGACGTCCCGGAGGTTCTTGCCCTGCCAGGCGCCGGGCCAGGCTGCGATCGCACCCTCGCGGATGGTCAGGGACGGGTCCGGGACGAGCGTCTGCTCCGTGACGTCCCGTGCGATCCCGAGGCCGTGGCATCGGGGGCAGGCACCCGCGGCGGTATTGGGCGAGAAGGCATCCGATTCCAGCCTGCCCGCGGCACCCTCCGGATAGGTCCCGGCGCGGGAGTAGAGCATGCGGAGGGAATTGGAGAGCGTGGTGAGCGTTCCCACCGTGGAGCGCACGCTCGGCGTGCCTCGTCGCTGCTGCAGGGCGACTGCGGGAGGCAGCCCGGTGATCGACTGGACCTGCGGATTATGGCCCTGCTGGATGAGCCGGCGCGCATACGGTGCCACGGATTCGAGGTAACGGCGCTGGGCTTCCGCGTAGATGGTGCCGAAGGCGAGGGAGGACTTGCCGGACCCCGAGACGCCGGTGAAGGCGACGACCGCGTCCCGCGGGCAGTCGACGTCGACGCCGCGCAGGTTGTTCTCGCCGGCGCCCCGCACGCGGACGAATCCGTCCCGGGTACTCGTCGCATCGGCAGGGGCGTCGTTCATCAGCTCGGTCACCAACCCACCCTACGGTCGCCCGGGGCACTCCGAGGTACGGCCGCCGGCGTCGCTGATCATAGGCCGCAGGTCATGCGAGTGGAAGGCATGCACCGGAGCGATCGCGCGGTCGACCCGGGCAGTGCGCCTTCCTAGGGTGGAGTGATGGCTGACATCAATGAAGAGTTCCCCACACTGGACGACCTCAACCCCGACAACGACGCCCTGCCGCGGCCCTCACGCCAGACGCACGGCAAGGCCGACGACCACGTGGACGACGACGCCCTCGCCCTCGCCACCGAGCGCGAAGAGGTGGCGCTCGGGCTCAAGGACTACGTCCCGGAGGACGTTCCCCCTGCCACGGACCCGCTTCCCGAGGAGTCGTCCGCCGAAGCCGACCTGGCCCAGCGCGGACTGCTGCGGGACCCCGACGACAGCTGACGATTCCCGCTCGCGCTACAGGTCGGCGAGCATCCCGCCCGGGTTCTCCATCGCATCTGCGACGAACCGCAGGAACCCTCCGGCGGTACCGCCGTCGCAGACGCGGTGGTCGAACGCGAGTGTCAGCTCGGTCACCTTCCGGACCGCGAGCTGCCCGTCGAGGACCCACGGGCGGTCCATGAGGCGGCCCATCCCGAGGATGGCGGACTCCGGATGGTTGATGATCGCCGCGCTGCCGTCGATGCCGAAGACTCCGTAGTTGTTGAGGGTGAAAGTGCCGGAGGAGAGGTCCGACGGCGTGGCCTTCCCCTCCCGTGCCAGCGCTGCGAGGCGGCGGATCTCGGCGTCGAGCTCACGCGCCGACAGGATGTCCGCACGCCGCACGCTCGGCACCACGAGGCCCCTGTCGGTCTGCGCGGCGATGCCGAGGTTGACGCCCTCGACCCGCACGAGCTCCTGGGTGCCGTCGTCGCCCGTCACGATCCTGCTGTTCAGTTCCGGGTAGCGGGCGAGGCCGGCGACGACGAAGCGTGCCACGAACGCCAGGATCCCGGGCACGGCGTCGGGGGTGCGGCGCTTGATGCCGTCCCGCAGCTCGACGAGGGCCGTCACGTCGACGTCCACCCAGACCGTCGCCTCCGGGATCTCGCGCCGGCTGCGGGTCATGGCGTCCGCGATCGTCCGGCGGACCCCGCGCAGCGGCGTCCGCTCGAGCACCGTGAGTCCGGAGCGGGTGTCACGCGGTCCGGCGGCCGCCGGAGCCTCGGACGGCACCGCTGCCGGCGGCATGGCCTCCACCGGCGCCTGGAAACGGGCCGCGACGGCCTGCTCGACATCGCGGCGCAGGATGAGGCCCTTCTCCCCCGAGCCGCTGAGGGCGTCGAGGCGCAGGCCGTGCTCCCGCGCGAGCTTGCGGACCAGCGGGGAGACGCAGAGGGGCGCCATCCGGTCCGCCGCCGCGACGGAAGGCGGCCCTGGCTCCGCGGGAGCCGGCGTCACCGCGGGAACGGCCGCGGTGCTTCTCGGCGCTGTCCCCTTCCGCGGGCGCGTCCGCCCGCCGGTCAGGCCGCCGGGGGTGCCGTACCCGATCAGCACATTGCCCGAACCCTCGCCGGCCACGGGAGCACTGTCGTTCCCTCGTGGTGCCGACGTCGGCGCGGCGGTCGGCGGCGTCTCGAAGCCCTCCGGTCGGACCGACAGGAACGGCGCCCCGACGTCGAGCACCTCCCCCGGCCGGCCGTGCAGGACGGCGACGGTGCCGGCGAAGGGCGACGGCACCTCGACCACGGACTTGGCGGTCTCCACCTCGGCGACGGGCTGGTCGACGGTGACGGTGTCCCCCTCGGCCACGAGCCAGGACACCAGTTCGGCCTCGGTCAGGCCCTCCCCGAGATCGGGGAGGGCGAAGACCAGGAGCTTCGGCGTGACGGGCGGTGCGCTCATGTCAGTCCTCCCACTGCAGATTGTCCACCGCGTCGAGGATGCGGTCCACGCTCGGCAGGTAGAAGTGCTCCAGCTTGGGCGACGGATACGGGATGTCGAAGCCGGTGACGCGGAGCACCGGGGCGGCGAGGGAGTGGAAGCAGCGCTCCTGCACGCGTGCCACGATCTCGGAGGCCACCGAGGCGAAGCCCGGAGCCTCGGCCACGACGACGGCGCGGCCCGTCCGTCGGACGCTCTCGCACACGGTCTCGTCGTCGAACGGGACGATGGAGCGGAGGTCGATGACCTCGATCGATCGGCCCTCCTCGGCGGCCGCGGCGGCTGCGGCGAGCGCCGTGGGGACGGAGGGGCCGTAGCTGATGAGGGTCACATCGGCGCCCGGGCGGGCGACGACCGCGCGGCCGATCCGCCGCGGGGCCTGCCCCTCGTCGAAGGTCCTGCGGAGCTCTGCGAGATCGACCTCCTCCTTGGACCAGTACAGCTTCTTCGGCTCGAGGAACACCACCGGATCCGGCGACGCGATCGCCTCGCGGAGCATGAAGTAGGCGTCGCGGACGGTCGCGGGGGCCAGCACCGTGAGGCCCGGCGTATGGGCGTAGTAGGCCTCGGACGAGTCGCAGTGGTGCTCGACACCGCCGATACCGCCGGCGTACGGGATGCGGATGACGATCGGCAGGCGTACCTTTCCCCGCGTACGGTTCGGCATCTTCGCCACATGGCTGACCACCTGCTCGAAGGCGGGGTAGGCGAAGGCGTCGAACTGCATCTCGACCACCGGCTTCATGCCGTTCATCGCCATGCCCACCGCCATGCCCATGATGCCGGCCTCCGCGAGCGGTGTGTCGAAGCAGCGCTCCTCGCCGAAACGGGCTGTCAGGCCGTCGGTGATGCGGAAGACCCCACCGAGGACGCCGACGTCCTCGCCGAACATCAGGACGGCGGCATCGGCCTCCATCGCGTCCGCGAGCGCGGCATTGAGCGCCTTCGCGAAGGTCGACGTCGCCCCGGGCGCCGGTGGGCCGACGGCCTCGGGGCGGGGCGCGGCCTCCGGCGCTCGCGTCTCCGTGGTCTGCGTCATCGATTCTCCCCCTCCGGCCGGTCCTGGGCGCCGTCGTCCTCTGCGTCGACTCCGGGGTCCGCTTCCGCGTCCCGCGCCAGTTCCTCGCGCAGTTGCTCCGCCTGTTCGCGCAGCTGCGACGTCTTCTCCGTGTACACGTACTCGAAAAGCTCTGCCGGGTTCACCTCGACCTCCGTGTTCAGTCCCCTGCGGATGGTTGCGGCGATCGCGTCCGCCGCGCCGGCAAGCGCCCGCTCGCCCTCCTCGTCCAGCAGGTGCAGCGCCCGCAGGTACGTGCGCATCCGGACGATCGGGTCCCTCGGCACCCAGCGCTCCACGTCGTCGGCCGAGCGGTAGCGCGTGGCGTCGTCGGCGTTGGTGTGCGCCTGCATGCGGTAGGTGTGGGCCTCGATGAGCGAGGGTCCCCCGCCGTCACGGGCCCTGTCCACGGCTGCGCCGAGCACTGCGAGGAGGGCCGCGAGGTCGTTGCCGTCCACGCGCTCCCCGGGCATCCCGTAGCCGATCGCCTTGTGGGCGAGCGACGGAGCCACCGACTGGTTCTTGAGCGGCACGGAGATGGCGAAACCGTTGTTCTGGATGAAGAAGACCACGGGTACGTGGAAGACGGCGGCGAAGTTCAACGCTTCATGGAAGTCGCCCTCGCTGGTCGCCCCGTCACCGCACATGGCCAGGACCACGGTGGATTCCCCGCGAAGCTTCGCGGCGTGGGCGACACCGACGGCGTGGAGGAGTTGGGTGGCGAGCGGCGTTGCCTGGGTGGCCACGCGGTGCTGGTGCGGGTCGTAGCCGCCGTGCCAGTCGCCGCGCAGCAGGGTGAGGACCTCGAGCGGATCGACGCCGCGCGTGATGACCGCCACGGTGTCGCGGTAGGTGGGGAAGAGCCAGTCCTCGTCCCCGAGCACGACGGCGGCGGCCACCTGGCAGGCCTCCTGGCCGTGGGAGGAGGGGTAGACCGCCATGCGTCCCTGCCGGACGAGCGCGTTCGCCTGGTCGTTGATGCGCCGACCCGCCACGAGCTGCCCGTAGGCCCCCAGCAGTTGCGCGCCGTCGGGAAGGGGATACCGGTCGTCGTGGGTGTGCTGCCCGTCCGGGCCCACCAGTTGAACGGGCTCCGCCGAAGGAAGCAGGGCGCTGTCCGCCGTCGGTTGCGCACCGCCGTCGGGCGCTCCCCCCATCATGCTTCCGCGGCCGCCGTTGGTTGCCGTACTCATGTGCGCCTCCATCACCGGCCGCTCACGCGGCGTCCCCTCGAGGCGCCGGGCGGTAGCTCCGGCGCTGGATGCTGTGGAGTCCAGTATGGTCAGCAGGCTCTGTTTGTAACCACGGAGTAGGGAAAGTGTGGATCATCGCGATTTCCGAGGGGTATTCTGTGGACGAATCGGCAGTGTGAGCTGCATTACGCGAAGGAGCGTGGACACGTGGTGGATGGAGTTCTCGACGACGTCGATCGGAAGATCCTCGCCGAGCTGACACGGGATGGGCGGCAGTCCGTCACGTCCGTAGCGGAACGCGTCCATATCTCCCGCGCCCATGCCTACTCCCGGATCGCCAAGCTGACCGAGGACGGCGTCCTGACGCGGTTCACAGCGATCATCGACCCCACCAAGGCCGGGCTCCGATCCTCCGCCTACGTCACGCTCAAGGTGCGGCAGCATTCCTGGCGTGAGCTCCGGGACCGCCTCCGGCACGTCCCGGAGATCCACCACATCGCGCTCGTCGGCGGGGACTTCGACGTCATCCTCCTGGTGCGGGCCGAGGACAACGTGGGGCTGAGGCGCGTCATCTTCGATCAGCTGCAGTCGATGCCCGGAGTGCTGGATACGCAGACCTTCCTCGTCTTCGAGGACCTCGACACACGGTGAACCCCGGTGGACGGCATCGGTCGGTGAGGCGGGGTGCCGGCGGGCCGATCACGTCGGAGCAGAGCCCTACCGCTATACCCCCTAGGGGTATATGATGAAGCCATGGAACCGACACAGCAGCACTTCCACGGCCAGGGGCGTGCGCCCGGCATCGATGCCGGACACCACCGCATCGAGGATCACGGAGCCCTGAAGTCCCACGATCCGCCCGGACCCGATCGTGGCCACGGCGGTCACGGCGGCCATGATGGCCACGGCGATCATGTGGGCCAGTTCCGGCGCCTGTTCTGGATCATGCTCGTCCTGGCCATACCGGTGGTTCTCCTCAGCAGTATGTTCGCGATGATCCTGGGCTACAGCCTGCCGGAAATCCCCCTTGTCGCCTGGGCCTCCCCGGTGCTGGGAACGGTCATGTATGTCTGGGGCGGCAAACCGTTCCTCACGGGGGCCGTGAGCGAGCTCAGGAGCCGCAAGCCCGGCATGATGCTCCTGATCGCCCTGGCCATCACGGTCGCTTTCGTCGCCTCCTGGGGTGCGAACCTCGGGCTTCTGCACCACGCGCTGGACTTCTGGTGGGAACTGGCCCTGCTGATCGTCATCATGTTGCTCGGGCACTGGATCGAGATGCGGTCCCTCGCGCAGACGTCGTCGGCCCTCGAGTCGCTGGCTGCCCTGCTGCCCGATGAAGCCGAGAGGATCGACGGCGACCAGATCATCACGGTCACCCCGTCCGAGCTGACACTCGGGGACCTGGTCATGGTCCGGCCCGGCGGCAGGGTCCCGGCCGATGGGCGGGTCCTTGCGGGGACCGCCGACGTCGACGAGTCGATGATCACCGGCGAATCCCGGCCGGTACGCCGCGGGCCCGGCGATCCCGTCGTCGCAGGAACCGTCGCCACCGACACCGCTCTGCGGATCGAGATCACCGCGGTGGGAGAGGACACGGCGCTGGCCGGCATCCAGAGGCTGGTCGCCGAAGCACAAGGCTCCTCCTCGCGGGCCCAGCGGATAGCCGACACGGCAGCAGGCTGGCTCTTCTGGTTCGCCCTCATCGCTGCGGCCATCACCGGCGTGACGTGGACCCTGCTGGGGTTCCCGGATGACGCCGTGATCCGCACCGTCACCGTTCTGGTCATTGCCTGCCCTCATGCCCTGGGGCTGGCCATTCCACTGGTGGTCTCGATCGCCACGGAGCGGGCCGCGCGCGGCGGCGTCCTCGTCAAGGACCGGCTGGCACTGGAGAGCATGCGCACCGTCGATGCCGTGCTGTTCGACAAGACCGGCACCCTCACCAAGGGCCAGCCGGTCGTCAGCCACATCGCATCCGTGGCCGGGCACACCGAACACGCTGTCCTCGGCCTGGCCGCCGCAGCCGAGATGGACAGTGAGCACCCCCTCGCCAAGGCAATAGTCGCCGCAGCTCGGCAGCGCGACCTCCCCATCCCGCGCGCGACAGATTTCCGGTCATCGACCGCAGTGGGAGTCAGCGCAACCATCGACGGGCGCACCATCAGCGTGGGCGGTCCCGGGATGCTCCGTCAGCACGCACGGACACCACTGCCCGAAACCGAAGCATGGAAGCACCACGGGGCCATCATCCTGCATGTCATCAGCGACGGTGGAGTCATCGGCGCCGTGGGTCTGGCCGACGAGGTCCGGCCGGAATCACAGCAGGCCGTCGACGCGCTGCACGCCCTCGGCATCGAGGTGGTCATGATCACCGGTGACGCCGAAGCGGTAGCCTCCTCGGTGGGAGCCGAGCTGGGGATCGACCGGGTCTTCGCCGGCGTCCTTCCCGAGAACAAGGCGGAGAAGGTTGCCGCACTGCAGAAGGAAGGCCGGAAGGTCGCGATGGTCGGCGACGGCGTCAACGACGCCCCTGCCCTCGCACAGGCCGACGTCGGCATCGCCATCGGCGCCGGCACGGACGTCGCCATCGCCTCCGCCGGCGTCATCCTCGCCAGCGATGATCCGCGTTCGGTGCTGTCGGTCATCGAGTTGTCCCGGGCGAGTTACCGCAAGATGAAGCAGAACCTGTGGTGGGCGGCGGGCTACAACCTGATCTCCGTCCCGCTGGCGGCGGGGGTCCTCGCGCCCGTCGGATTCGTCCTGCCCATGGCTCTTGGCGCGGTCCTGATGTCCGTGTCCACGATCGTCGTCGCGCTCAACGCGCAACTACTGCGACGACTGGACCTCAGGCCTCACCACAGTGTCCACACGGGGCAGAAGGAATCCTCCGCCCGAGACCTTGATGCCGCCGTGCGGGCCTGAACTGCGTCGATACACCGAAGCAGCACGTCGCAGGTGACGCCACAGACAGGACCCGCCCAGGCCTCTGGCTACGCTGGAAGTAACGGTCGGCAGACACAACGGTGAGGAAAGGAGTGAGGACGATGACCAGGAACCCGGCTGTACGTGCGGTGATGTCCGCGCCGCGCTCCGTGCTCCCGTCCCTCCTGGCCCTGGCGGGCCTGACGGCCATCATGACCGGGATCCTTGCAATGCATGTCTGGCTGGGCGGCCACGGGTCCACCTCCCATCACCTCGCGGCCCCTACTACCACCAGCAACAGCGCCGCGGTCAGTGGCGCCGCCGAACCGCACGCATCGACCGGGCCCGGGCACGTCCACGAGGCCGGCAGGCACCGGGCGACAGCAGTAGCGCCGGTCACGGCCACGGCCAGTAGTGCTGCCGCCATGGACGCTTCGTCCGCCGCCCCGAGTACCCCCTGCGGAGGCGGCTGCGTGGACGAGATGATGCTGGGAATGTGCGTGCTGGCGATGGTCGTCGTCGGGATCGCCGGCCTGCCGGTTCCTGCCGGCCGCGCCCTCCTGTCCACTACGTGCCGGCGGGGTCCCCCTGCACTGTCCCGGACGACCCGACCAGCGCCTCCTCCTTCGCTGACCCGGCTCTGCATCAGCCGCACCTAGGATCCGCGGCCCGCACCCGCCCCTTCCCGGAGGCGGCAGGGCCTCTGCCCCGCCACAACCGCGCTCGTACGCGCGGCCCGGCCCTCGGCGTCCCCGCCGTCTTCCTGCGCGACACCACCAGCTGATATCCCACATCTGAGCATCGAAGGATCTGACCACCATGAAGCATTCCCTGTCTCTTGCGTCCCTGTCCGTGGCCGCCCTCATCACCCTGTCCGCCTGCAGCCCATCCTCCGGCGGAGACGCCGAGGGCGTGAGCGGCACGGGTGGGGAGAGCTCCGTAGCGACCGCCCCCAGCGCCACCGCCGACGCCGGCACCGGGTCCACCGCCGATGCGACATCCGGCGCATCCGAGGCCACGGCCGAGCACAACCGGGGGGACCTGATGTTCACCCGCATGATGATCCCCCACCACGAACAGGCCGTGGAGATGAGCGACCTGATGCTCTCCAAGGACGACATCAGCCCGGAGATCGAGGACCTCGCGACACGGATCAAGGACGCCCAGGGGCCCGAGATCGAGACCATGAAGAGCTGGCTGGAGGCCTGGGACGACGCCATGGGCCCGGACAGCATGGAAAGCGAGGATATGGGGGGCATGAACCATGGGGGCGGAGACACCGACGGGCACGACATGGGATCAGGGTCCGGACACATTGACGGCACGGACGGCATGGGCGGCATGGAGGGGATGATGAGCGAGGACCAGATGTCCGAGCTCGCGTCCGCCGAGGGAACCGAGGCGTCGCGCCTGTTCCTGGAATCCATGACAGCCCACCATGAGGGCGCGATCGAGATGGCGCAGGACGAGATCGACAACGGCCAGAACCCGGACGTGATCGAGCTGGCCAGGACCATCGTGACGGCACAGCAGTCCGAGATCGCCGAGATGAAAGAGCTTCTCGCAGGCCTGTGACCTGCGCGAGCAGCACTGCGCACTCCGTCCCGGCCCCGGACGCAGCGCGCCGTGATATGACGCGATCCCGGCCGGAGCGCCTGAGTGAGCGCGAGTCCCTCGTGGGTGAGTCCTTCGAGCCAGGTACTACCCGGTCGCCCTGAGGACGAGCCGGATCGAGCAGTCCCTCGGCACTAGGCGGGCGATCGACAAGAGCCGGATGGCTTCACGGAGTGCGCGGAGGTGGTTGCATGCAACGGGAAGCTCAGTCGTCGGACAGCACAGCGACGATGGCGTTCAACGTGCGATCCGCTCCCGCCCCGTCGCAGGTGACGGTCAATGATTCCCCCGCTGCGACCCCGAGACTCAGGACGGCCATCAGCTTGGAGGCGTCGACCTGGTACAGCGGATCACCGGTCAGGGCCAGGAGGACCTTCGCGCCGCAGTCTTCGGCGATGGCGGCGATGCGGGTGGCTACGATCGCATGGAGCCCGCCTTCGGTGCGGACGATGACATTCCGTTCGACCACAGGGCTCCCCTTCCGTCCGTTGAACCGACTCCGACGAGTCTTGCAGTTCCGACAGCAAATGAGAAAGACCGTCGGCACCCGGATCAGGCGGTTCCATGGAAACGTGGCTGGAGCCCTGGCCCTCGGCGCCGGGCCTGCGCGCCGTCCGCGAAGGAGACAGGTAGCGCCTACTCGTGTGCAGACCGCGAGGACCGGTCACTGTTATCGGAGGTGCCTTTGTGGCACGGGAAGCAGAAGGGATGCCATGGCGCAGAACAGTTCGATCCCGACAGATCTGCTCCACCTGCAGCCAGCACCGGGAGGCACCGCATGATTCCTGCCCTCGACACAGCCGCCTTCGAGCAACTCGCCGAAGACCTCGGCTCCTACACCGTCGCGTCCGACTTCCTGGCCACGTTCGCTTCACTGCTGACCGATCGTATCCAGCGGATAGAACGTTCCCTCATAGTGCAGGACGAAGCGGAACTCGTCACGGCGCTACTGAGCCTGCAGGCGAGTGCAGCGATGTCGGGCGCGGCTCAACTACAGGCATCAGCAACCCGCACACTGGCCCAGCAGCCGGTTGGATCGACACCCACCGGGCCGCTCGTGCGGAGACTCCAGGGACAGGCCGACGCCTTCAGGGATGCTCTTGCCGGCTTCCACCACGCCGGCTGCGCCCCTGACACACGAGCTCGCCACTCGGGAGGACGGAGTTCCGCGAAGGGGGACTGATGCGCCCGGTCCGCACGCACTGCCACGACTGATGCACGACCGCCCCGCTACTGCTCGGAGGTCGGCTCCGAGCTTGTGTCCTCTGGCTCGTCGGGCAGTATTCGTGGCCCATTGATCTCGTCCTCGACCTGTCGGGCGAGCGTGCGCAGCTTCTTCCCATCGCGCATGGAGTATTCCCGTGGTTCCTGGTCGATCACGCACAACGTGCCGATCGTCCAGCCTCCGGGACCCCGCAGCGGATAGCCGGCGTAGAACCTGATGTAGGGCTCACCCAGAACCAGCGGGTTGTGCTTGAAGCGATCATCCTTCCGGGCGTCCCGGACGATCAGCGGACCGGCATTGCGGATCGTGGCATTGCAGAAGGAGATCTCCCGCGGCATGTCCTGCCGGACCGGCCCGATCACGGACTTGAGGAACTGGCGGCGGTCATCGATGAGCGCGACGATGACGGAGCTGACCTGGAAGTAGTCCTTCGCTTCCCGGGTGATCCGGTCGAATCGCTCCTCCTGCGCGGTGTCCAGCAACCCGGTCCGGGTCACCGCGTGCAGGCGTTCCTGTTCCTGCTCCTCAGCGGTGAACAGGAAAGCTCCCGCCAGGCCCAGCGCCCGCCGGGAGTCCGCCGATGAACCCGACGGTGCATCATCGGAGCAACGGTTGATCCGGTTCTTGGCCCCCACTCCGGACAACAGCTCGTTGGTTGCATCGGCCAGGATGTCGCACTCCTGGTCCTGCAGCACCAGCAAGCCTCCCAGGTACGCCTCGAGCTCGAAGAGCGAGACCGCCCCGCCCAGGCCGTAGTAATTGACCCACACGTTGTCGAGGGTGAGTGCTGTCTCGGACAGGGCCTTTCTCAGCTGCTGGATCTGAAGCTGTGCGCTCATTACTCAAAACCTCCGCGTCGACAGCCCCGCCCAAGGCGTTGGACTGCCTTCGTATCACCTAGCCTGTGGTCCCCGCACCCATTCATCAGCAGGCTTATTGCCTCAGGTTAGCAGTCCGGGCCGCGGCGGTGGTCCTGTCCCGTGCCGGGCCGCGGGCAATGACCGCTCCGACTGCGGGATCCCGCTAGCTGCGGCGCCGTACGGCCTTGGCCTCGGGGCTGAAGGTGGCTGCCTGGAGACTGATGACGGGCGTGTACCACTGAGCCTCTGATGCCGGCAGTCCTGTCAGTCGTGTCCTGATCCAGGCGCTGAGATCGCCCGTCTGCCGCGTGTCGTCGATGACCTGTTGAAGCGTCCAGCCTCCGCTTCGCGGCAGCGGCACCTTGGTCCCGTTGAGGAAGGACAGGATGAACTTCACATGCGCCGGGGCCCTCTCCTGCGATGATGCGTGGTCTGCCTCGTGCCGCAGAGCGGTCAGGGCATAGTCGAAAAGGAGCTTCGAGCGATCGAAGGCGGGATGGGCGGGGCGGATCACGGTGTGGAACGAGACCCGGTGAAGGGGATGGACATCGGAGATGACGGTGAGGGCACCGGTCCGGGCCCGGATCTGCAGCCACACCAGATCATCCGGCACTCCGGACTGCTCGGCCAGGATAGGGCGCACGCTGCAGGCATCCCAGAGGGAATCGATGGTGTGGTGCAACACGGGGATATCCGGACAGGTCACGACGAACCCGTCTCCGACTTCCTCGACATCTACCTTGAAGACCAGCATCGCGTACCGCCTGCCGGGCGTGGACGACACCCGTGCTCTTAAGGTAGGAGCATGGTCACGCTACCGCCAGCAGCAGGGTGCCTCGAGGCTACTGCGGAAGATGTGTACAAAACAGCGTGGGAGGAGTACCGGTCCCGCTGCGTGCGTTGATCGCCCTCGGCCGGTCGGGTCCGAGGGCACGTCGGGTATCAGGGCCCGAAGCGCGGCGCCCGCTTCTCCCGGAACGCCTCGAGGCCCTCCCGGTAGTCGTCCGACGCACTGAGCGCGCCCTGCGCCTCGTTCTCCCCGCTGATCGCCTGCCACAGGCCGAGCCGCTGATCGCGGATCCTGCCGACGAGCTGCTTGGAGGCGACGAGGGCCGGCACCGGCCCGCCGGCGGCGTGCGCGGCCTTGGCCCGCGTGAACTCGAGCAGACCGTTCGCGGGCACAGCACGGCTGAAGAGTCCGCCGTCAACGGCCTCGGCCCCGCTCATGAGATCGCCCGTGTACATGAGGTCGAGGGCGCGGTGCGGCCCGAGCCGCTCCGTGAAGAGCCAGTGCCCACCCGAATCGAGCACCAGTCCGAGGCTCGCGAACGGCGAGCCGATCTTCGCGTCCTCCGCGACGTACACCACGTCGGTGGCGATCAGCAGGCCCAGTCCGACGCCGAGGCACGCACCCTGCGCCGCGGCGAACGTCGGTGCCGGGAAGTCCGCCATCGTCCGCAGGAGCGGGGTCAGGGTGGCATCGAGGAATCCGTACGCGTCGTCCTCCCCCGGTTCGATCGATGCGAGGTTCCGGCCCGCACAGAACGCGCGCCCCTCCCCCCGCAGCACGAGGGCCCGGACCGTGCCCTCGCGTACGCCCGCTGCGGCGTCCTCGTACGCCGCCGAGAGATCGGCGAGCGCCTGCTCGTCCACCGCGTTGAGCCGGTAGGGCGCGTCGAGAACCACCTCGGCGATACCGTTCGCGATCGTGAGGCGGATCATCCCGCTATCCGCATCCGGAGGCGACGGCGTTGTGGGGGCGGCCATGATTGCTCCTAGGCGTCGTAGTCGACGGACACGGCGTCGCTGGTCGGGTGGGCCTGGCAGGTGAGGACGAAGCCCTTGGCGAGCTCGTCGGGCTCGAGCGCATAGTTCTCCTCCATCTCCACCGTTCCCTCGACGACCCTCGCCCGGCACGTTCCGCAGACTCCGCCCGCGCAGGCGAAGGGTACGTCCGGCCGAACGCGCAGCGCGGCGTTGAGGATGGACTCGCGCGCGTGGGTGGGGCTCTGCACCGATCCGCGCAGTCCGTCGAGGTTGAAGGAGATGGTGTAGTTCTCGCCGTTCCCGGCAGGAGCTACCGGCCGGCCGATGCTGCCTTCCGGACGGGACGGCTCCCCGGTGGTGAAGAGCTCGAACCGCACCCTGTCGGCCGGTACGCCCCGCGCGGCCAGGGCGTCCCTGCACAGCTGCACGAGTTCGAAGGGGCCGCAGAGGAACCATTCGTCCACGTGCTCGGCGGCGATCACCGTGCCGAGCAGCTTCTCCAGCTTCCCGGCGTCGATCCTCCCTGACAGCAGGGGTGAGATCCGCTGCTCCCGGGACAACACGTGGTGCAGCGCGAAGCGGGCCGGGTAGCGATCCTTCAGGTCGGCGAGTTCCTCCAGGAACATGACATCCATTGCCGCACGGTTCGCGTAGATGAGGTCGAAGCGGACGTTCGGGCCGCTCGCGAGCATGGACCGGGCGATCGAGATCACCGGCGTGATGCCGGAGCCGGCCGCGACGGCGACGAGAGAGACCGCCTGCTGCCCCGGCGTCGTACGCGGGGTGAACTGCCCGAGCGGGCTCATGACGTCGAGGGCGTCCCCTGCCTTCAGGGACTCGTTCACCCACGTCGAGAAGATCCCGCCGAGGTCGCGCTTCACCGCGACGCGGAGTTCGCCGGGGCGCGGGTCGGCGCAGATCGAGTAGCTGCGCCGGACCTCCTTCGGCTCACCGTCGACGTCGAGCATGGTGCGCAGTGCGACGTACTGCCCCGGCAGGTAGTCGTACTTCTCCTGCAGGTCCGGGGGTACCTCGAGCGTGACCTCGACGGCGTCCTCCGTCAGCCGGCGCACGCTCCGCACGGTCAGTCTGGAAAAGGCGCTGCGCCGCCTGGTCGAGGGGGCGAGGACAACGGCCATCAGTGCACCTTGAAGTAGTCGAAGGGTTCCCTGCAGTCGTTGCAGACGTAGAGCGCCTTGCAGGACGTGGATCCGAAGCGGGTCAGCTCGCGCGTGTTCAGGGACGAGCACTGGGGGCACTTGACGCTCAGCCCGATCCGCACCGGACCGGCGGCCGCCGTCCCTGTGGGAGGCGCGATGCCGTACTCCGCGAGCTTGGCCTTGCCGCCGTCGCTGAGCCAGTCCGTGGTCCAGGCCGGCGCGAGCACCAGGCGGACGACGACGTCGTCGTAGCCGCCCCCGTGGAGCGCCGCCGTCACGTCGTCGCGGATGGCGTCCATGGCCGGGCAGCCCGAGTACGTCGGGGTGATCGTGACGAGCACCTGGCCCGACTCCGAGACGTGCGCGTCCCGCAGGACGCCGAGGTCCTCGATCGTGAGGACGGGGATCTCCGGGTCGCAGACGGTGGCGGCGATGCTCCAGACCTCGGCGTCGGGCGTGGCGGAGGGGCGCGGGCCCGTGACGGTCACCACGACGCCCCCGGGTGCTCCCGGGCGAGTACCTGGAGCTCGGCGAGGATGTACCCGAGGTGCTCGCTGTGGCGTCCGAGCCGCCCGCCGCCCACCGCACCGGGTACCGCCGGGAGCTCGAGTTCGGCCTCGTCGAGGACGCGCCGGACGGCGGCGTCGAAGGAGGCCCGGAGGGTGCTGGGACGGACCACGGCGTCGCCCACCGCGTCGACGAGCGGGTAGTCGGTGAACAGCTCGTCCACATAGGGCCACGTCAGCTTGAGTCCGGCGATCATGCGGCGGCGGGATTCGTCGGTACCGAGGGCGAGGCGGAGGATCCACTGGATGCTGTGGTCGCGGTGGTAGTCCACCTCCTTGACGGCCTTCGCGGCGATCGCGGCGAGGGTCGCGTCGCTCGAGTGGACGAGGCGGGAATACAGCTCCCACTGGTAGAGCGCGACGGCGAACTGCCGCGCCATGGTGCGGGCGAAGTCGCCGTTGGGCTGCTCGACGAGGTGTACCGACCGGAACTCGGGCTCGCGCCGGAAGTAGGCGAGATCGTCCTCGGTCCTGTCCCATGCACGGCCGGCGTAGGTCAGGAAGGACCGCGCATGGCCGATCTGGTCCAGCGCGATGTTCGCCAGCGCCACGTCCTCCTCGAGTTCGGGAGCGCGCGAGATCCACCAGCCGAGGCGCTGCGCCAGGATCAGGGCGTCGTCGCCGAGCCACAGCGCGTACTGCCCGACGGCGTCGCCGGGCAGTACCTCCAGCAGCGCGATGTCCTCCGGGCGCAGCGCGTTGCCCGGCGTGATGCGCGTGGCGCTCGCGTTGGCCTCGCTCACAGGTGCTTCACCCCCTCGCTCTTCGTGTAGTACGTGGCGTGGCGGTAGTCCTTGCCCTGCGGCGACTCGAAGAACTGGTCCTTCGCATCGGGATCGCTCGTGACGATCGCGGTTGCAGGGACCACCCACAGGCTCACGCCCTCGTTGCGCCGCGTGTACAGGTCGCGGGCGTTGCGCACCGCCATCTCGGCGTCCGGTGCGTGCAGCGACCCCGCATGGACGTGCGAGAGGCCGCGCGAAGACCGCACGAAGACCTCCCAGAGCGGCCAGGCGACGCGCGCCTGGTGCGGCCCCGGCGACGGCGCCGTCGCCCCGTCGTCGCCCGTCGTCGATCCCCCGGTCACCTAGGCCACCCGTCCGCGCTTGAGCGCCTGCTTCTCGGCGTAGGCGGCTGCCGCCTCGCGGACCCAGGCACCCTCCTCGTGCGCCTCCCGGCGTCGTTCCATGCGCTGCGCGTTGCAGGGACCGCGACCTGCGAGGACCTCCTTGAACTCGTTCCAGTCCAGTGGCCCGTGCTCCCAGCGCCCGGTCTCCCCGTTGTAGCGGACGTCCCCGTCCGGCAGGTCGAGGCCGAGGACCT
Source organism: Arthrobacter sp. NPDC092385 (assembly GCF_044755105.1). Classification (NCBI taxonomy): domain Bacteria; kingdom Bacillati; phylum Actinomycetota; class Actinomycetes; order Micrococcales; family Micrococcaceae; genus Arthrobacter; species Arthrobacter sp. NPDC092385. Next base: position 508,034 of record NZ_JBIVQL010000001.1, on the reverse strand, counting down.
TGATCTGCTCCACCACCATCCCCACGAAGCGTGAGCGCAGCTCGTCGTTGGAGAACCGCTTGATGTTCCACTCCATGGATTTCTGCGAGTTGGGCGAATCCTCGTCCGGCGGCCCGAACATCATGAGCGACGGGGCGTACCAGCGGTCGACGGCGTCCTGCGCCATCGAGCGCTGCTCGGGCGTCCCGTTCGCGAGTTCGAGGAGGATCTCGAAGCCCTGACGCTGGTGGAAGGACTCCTCCTTGCAGATGCGGACCATCGCGCGCCCATAGGGCCCGTAGGACGCGCGGCACAGGGGCACCTGGTTGCAGATGGCGGCGCCGTCGACGAGCCAGCCGATCGCACCGATGTCGGCCCACGTCAGGACGGGGTAGTTGAAGATGCTCGAGTAGCGCGCCTTGCCGGCGATGAGGTCCTCGGTCATCTGGTCGCGGGTGGTCCCGAGGGTCTCTGCCGCCGAGTAGAGGTAGAGCCCGTGCCCGGCCTCGTCCTGGACCTTGGCCATGAGGACGGCCTTGCGTTTGAGCGAGGGCGCCCGGGTGATCCAGTTCGCCTCCGGCTGCATGCCGATGATCTCGGAGTGCGCGTGCTGGGAGATCTGGCGGGTCAGGGATCTGCGGTAGTCCGCGGGCATCCAGTCACGGGGTTCCACGCGGGAGTCCCGGGCGATGAGCTCGTCGAAGAGCTGCTCGCCGGCGGCGTCATGGTCCGCGCGGTGTCCTGCGTCGATCGCCGTAGCCGTCATGGTGCCTGCCTCGCTCGTCGGGACGCCCGGACTAATTACCGACCGTTCGTTCAGTATAGGGAGGCGGTGGAGCGACGGTCAACGGAGTCCGACGCCGTCACGCGTGCCTGCGCGTGCCTGCGCGTGCCTAGGCGCTCTCGCACGCCGTACGCGTCGTGCGCGTCGCCCTTGCCTGCGCGTGCTTACGCGCTCTCCCGCGCCATACGCGCCGTCCGTGCCGCGAGGGACGCCTGCAGCCACTCCCGGGCGCTCGACTCCGAGGTGAAGAACCGGGTGGCGTGCACGGCCTTGCAGGCGCCGGCGGCCAGGACCTCGTCCATGGGCCCCTCTCCCACGAGTGCCGCCGCCACCACGAGCGCCTCGGCATTGAACACCGCCCGGGCACCTGGAGGAAGGTCGATGATGCTCGTCATGTCGACGAGGATCGCGTAGGGGGCCCCTGCGGACATCATCCTGCTCGCGGCGAGGACCGCACGGGCGTCGTCGGGCGTGATGCCGGCCCGCGCGCTCCACCGCAGCCGCTGGATCTCGGGGGCGACCAGCGTGAGGGTGGCCTTGCCGCCCGCCGCCACCAGGCTTCCCATGGCTTCCCTTCGGATGGGCAGCGCGGCATGGGGGCTCGTGCGCTGCATGTGCGGAGAAGCTATCACGGGTACGGGCGGTGCGACAGGGCCCGCCCGGACGGACCGGACACTTGAACGGTTCCGGGCTCAGACCATGTGTGCGAGCTCGCGCGCGTTCCGGTTCTCGGCCGCCTCGAGGATGCCGCGCAGAGCCTCGGCCGGCCCGGTCGCCGAGGTACGGCCCGCCAGCTGCGCATGCATCCAGGCCGCGAGCCGCTTCTCACCCGCGGACGCCGGAGAGGTCAGGGACGGGAGCCGTGACTCCTCCTCGAGGAACTCCGCGATACTGGCGACCTTCAGCCAGGCTGCACCCGTGCGCTGGTCGGCATTCCCCTCCTCGGCGGCGAGCAGGCCTGCGGAGCGGAGCTGGTCGACGCGGGCGCCGTCGAGCCGACCGGCGCGGGCGGCCTTGCGCTGTTCATCCAGCCACAGTGCCAACCGGTGCTCACCAGGGGTCGAGGCCCGGGGGGACGGCTCCCGGCCCTCTCCGGAGATGAAGATCGCGAGTGCCCGGAGTCGGAGCTCCCAGGATGTGGTCGGCACGTCAGCGCCCTCTCAGAGGTCAAGCAGGATGGTAGTAGTAAGGCTACTACCGACTAGACAGACTAACTATCCGTGACGCGCCGCGCCCGCCCTCCTTCTCACTGCCGGGCCGACCGAACGGTCATGCGAAAATGGCCGTATGACTGCCGCAGGGTCCACGCCGACTTCGACCGCCCGGCGGGGCCGGCCGGGCTACGACCAGCAGTCGGTCCTCGCCGTCGCCGTCGCCGCCTTCAACCGCCACGGATACGAGGCGACGTCGATGGGCATGCTGGCCGAGGACCTCGGCATCAGCAAGTCGGCCATCTACCACCACGTGCCGTCCAAGGGCGATCTGCTGCGGCTGGCGCTCGACCATGCGCTCGGGGGACTGGAGGCGGTGCTCGAGGATGGCCGGGCGAGCTCCGGTCCCGCCGATGCCCGTCTCGAGTTCGTGCTTCGCGGGACGATCGCCGTCCTGACCGAGCGGCTACCCTTCGTCACCCTCCTGCTGCGGCTGCGGGGCAACACGGAGGTGGAATGCGAGGCACTGGACAGGCGGCGGACCTTCGACCGCGAGGTGTCGGCGCTCGTCGACGCGGCACGGCACGAGGGCTCCATCCGCAAGGACATCGACCCCCGGACCACGACGCGCCTGATCTTCGGGACGATCAACTCCATCGTCGAGTGGTACAGGCCCGGCGGCCCCCTCACGGCGGAGAAACTGGCCGACGACGTCATCGGAATGGTGTTCGACGGGCTCCACCGCCGCTGACGGCGCCTCCCAGCCGGGCCCTTTCGTCCTAGCCCTTTGGTCCTGGCCCTTCCAGCCGGGCCCTTCCGTCCGAGCCCTTCGGTCCTGGCCCTCGGCCTGGCCCTTCCGTCCTGGCCCTCGGCCTCGTCCGCCCGGTGCCTGCAGGGACCTCCGTCCTCGACCGCCCGGGCCCCGACGCCGTCGTCCGCGTGCGCCGATCCCACGACTCGAGGCAGTCGAGTGGGAATGTTCGAACATTCCCACCGGAGCAGCACCTTCGGTGGGATCGAAGCCGTCCACATAGGCGCCCAGGGCACGCCGACCCCCTTCCCGACGCGTCAGGCTGCTGGCATGGACGTCGTCGAAGTGCTGCGGGACCTCGGCGGAGTTGCCCGCACGCGCGAGCTCGTCCGGGCAGGCAGCAGCAGCTCGGCGCTCACCAGGGCGCATGAGCAGGGCCGGGTGGTCCGGGTCGCTCGCGGGGTCTACGCGCTGAAGGGGTACGACGGCGACAGGCTTGCGGCGCTCCGGGCGGGCACGGAACTCGCCTGCATCAGCGCGGCTCGACAGCGCGGACTGTGGGTGCTGCGCCGACCGTCACTCCTCCACGTGGCCGTCGATCACGGACGGGCAGTGGAAGGCAGCGGGCTCCGGATCCACCGGGCAGCCCTGCCCATTCCGACCCTGACCGTGTGCCTGCAGTGTGCCCGATGCCTGCCCGAGCTCGATGCGCTCTGCATCATCGAGTCCGCCGTGGTGCTCGGCCTCGTCCACCTCGCGGACCTTCGTGCGCAGGCCGAGCGGACGAGGTCCGGCTCCCTCCGGAACATCCTGGGCCTGCTGGATCCCCACGCCGAGTCGATTCTCGAAACACTCGCGAGGTATCACCTGCTCAGGGCCGGCTTCCATGTCGCATCGCAGGTGCACGTTCCCGGTGTGGGCCGGATCGATCTCTTCGTCGACGGCGCCCTGGGGATCGAGGCCGACGGGCGGCAGTACCACAGTGGCCGCCGGGAGTTCGAGGAGGACCGCCGCCGCTGGAACCTGCTGACGACGCGAGGGGTGCCGGTCCTCCGCGTCACACGTCAGCTGCTGGTCGAGGATCCGGGGCAGTTCATCCTGCTCGTGCGGGCAGCACTCGCGGCGAAGGGACGCCGCCCCTGATGCGCCTCCGCGGGGGCGGGGGGGCGGCTGGGGCTGCCCTCGGTGGCCCGGAATCCCATCCAGGGGAAGCGTCCAGTGGGAATGTTCGAACATTCCCACTGGATGGGTCCCCTCGGTGGGAGCTACCACCCGAGCCGAACCGGGGCGAACCAGGGACGATGCCGGGCCGCGGGGTGGCCACCCGCCGCAGGGCCGGGGCAGGAGCGGCCGCCCTCCCTCGACCGCCGGCTACTTCCGCACGAGGGTCAGGACGTCGTAGGTCGCCACGATCTCGTCCTCCTGGTTCTGCAGCACGGCGTCCCAGGCGACCTCGCCGTACTCGTCCGTCTCGCGCGGCGTGATGCGCTTGGCCGTCAGGGTGACGCGGATCGAGTCCCCCGCGGCGACCGGCGTGAGGAAACGCAGGTTCTCGAGCCCGTAGTTGGCGAGGACGGGCCCGGGAGCAGGGTCCACGAAGAGGCCCGCGCCCCAGGAGAGCAGCAGGTAGCCGTGCGCCACGATGCCCGGGAAGAACGGATTGGCGGCAGCGGCCTCCTCGTCCGTGTGGGCATAGAACGTGTCGCCGGTGGTCTCGGCGAACGCGGTGATGTCCTCGAGCGTCACCTGGCGCAGCTCGGACCGGACGGCGTCGCCGATCCGCAGCGTCGAGAGGTCCTTCCGGAACGGATGCACGGCGTCGAACCGGCGGTCCGCACCGGTGTGCCATTCCCCCGTGACGGCGGTCAGCATGTTCGGCGACCCCTGCACTGCGGTGCGCTGCATGTGGTGGAGGACCGAGCGCATGCCGCCCAGCTCCTCGCCCCCGCCTGCGCGGCCCGGCCCGCCATGGACCAGGTGCGGGACGGGCGAGCCGTGTCCTGTGGAGGTGCGGGCGTCCTCGCGGTTGAGGATGAGCACCCGCCCGTGGTGTGCGGCGATGCCGAGGACCAGTTCCTGCGCCACGCGCGCGTCATCGGTGCAGACCGTCGCGACGAGGGACCCCGAGCCGAGGGCGGCGAGGTGGACGGCGTGGGCGAGATCGCTGTAGCCGATGACGGACGCGACCGGGCCGAAGGCCTCCACCGAGTGCAGGGCGCCCGCCTCCACGTCCTGCCAGGTGAGCAGCACCGGCTCCATGAACGCACCATCAGGGGCCTTGCCGGAGGTGTTGTCCGCGAGCACGACGTCGGGCGCATCGAGCGAACCGAACGCCACGGACGCGCCGCCGGCGATCAGCTCGCGGACGGCGTCCTGCACCCCTTCGAGCTGGGCGAGCGACGCGAGCGCACCCATGGTGACGCCCTCGGCGCGGGGATCACCGAGTGTCACCCGCGACCGGATGCGCTCGCCGGCAGCCCGCACGACGTCGTCGACCAGGGCCTCGGGCACGATGGACCGCCGGATGCTGGTGCACTTCTGGCCCGCCTTGACCGTCATCTCGGTGACGAGCGATTTCACGAAGGCGTCGAACTCCGGCGTGCCGGGGACGGCGTCGGGGCCGAGGATGGCCGCGTTGAGGGAGTCGGTCTCGCAGGTGAAGCGGACGCCGCCCTGGGCGATCGAGGAATGGGACTTGAGGTGGTTCGCGGTCGAGGCGGAGCCGGTGAAGGACACGAGGTCGCGGTAGTCGAGGTGGTCGAGGATGTCGCGGGCCGGGCCGGAGATGAGCTGCAGCGCGCCGTCGGGGAGGATCGCCGAGCCGATGATCAGCTTCACGACGGCGGCGGTGAGGAACCCGGTGGGTGTCGCGGGCTTGACGATGGTGGGCACGCCGGCGAGGAACGCGGGCGCGAGCTTCTCGAGCATCCCCCACACCGGGAAGTTGAAGGCGTTGATCTGGACCGCGACGCCGGGGATGCGCGTGTGGATGTGCGTCCCGAGGAAGGAGCCGTCCCTGGACAGCACCTCGGGAGGGCCGTCGACGATCACGTGCGAGTTCGGCAGCTCGCGGCGGCCCTTCGATCCGAAGGTGAAGAGCACGCCGATGCCGCCGTCGATGTCCACCATCGAGTCGATCCTCGTCGCGCCGGTCCGCGCCGACAGCTCGTACAGCGGCTCGCGGTGCGCGTTCAGGTACTGCGCCAGTTCCTTGAGCTTCAGGGCACGCTCGTGGAACGTGGACCGGCCGAGGGAGGCCTGGCCCGTGGTCCTCGCGTAGCGGACGGCGGCTGCCGTGTCGATGCCGGCGGTGCTGACGACGGCGAGCTCCTCGCCCGTGCTGGCGTCGCGGACCACCGTGCCGTCGCCGTCGGCCGCCGTGCGTTCCGGCGTCCACCAGGCGTCCTCGAGGAAGCTGGGGACGACGTCGATCTGTACTCGTTCCGGGGCGGTTGTCATGGTCCGCTCGCCTTTCACTGGTGCTGCCGGGATGGGTCCGGGTGCGTGCCGGACGGGAGGTGGTCGCCTGATGGAACAGCGGGCGACGGGGAAGCGGGCGAGGGCGGGGCGACGTCCCAGCTGAAGAAGCCGCGGCCGCTCTTGCGCCCGACCTCGCCCCGCGCCACCTTCTCGCGCAGGATCGCCGGTGGGGCGAAGCGCGGCCCGAGGGTGGATTCGAGGTACTCGGCGATGCCGAGGCGGACATCGAGCCCCACGATGTCGGTGGTGCGCAGCGGGCCGACCGGGTGCCTGTAGCCGAGGACCATGGCGGCATCGATGTCCTCGGCAGTCGCCACGCCCTCCTCGAGCATCCGCATGGCCTCGAGGGCGATGGCCACGCCGAGCCGCGAGCTCGCGAACCCGGGGGTGTTCCGCACGACGACGGGCGTCTTGCCGAGCATCGCCACCCAGGACCGCGCCTCCGCCTCGAGCTCGGCGGACGTGCGGGCCCCCAGGACCACCTCGATCAGGGCCGACGCGGGCACCGGGTTGAAGAAGTGGAGGCCGCAGAAGCGCTCCGGGCGGCGCAGCACATCAGCGAGCGCGTCGACCGAGAGGGACGACGTGTTCGTCGCGAGCCACGCGCCGTCGTCGAGCACATCCTCAACGGCGCGGAGCGCGGCGCGCTTCAGGGGAAGGTCCTCCGGGACCGCCTCGACGACGAGGGCGCAGGGCCTGAAGGCCGCGTAGTCCGTCGACACCGAGACGCGGGCCTCGAGATCCGCGAGCGTGGCCGTCGTCGTCCCGCGTTCCACGCTGCGCGCGAAGGCTTCCCTGACACGGTCGAGGCCGGCCGCCGCCGAGGCGTCGTCCCGTTCGACGACGACGACGTCGGACCCGGCGAGGCAGAAGGCGTGGGCGATGCCCGCTCCCATGCGTCCGCCTCCCAGCACGCCGACGCGGTCGGGGAAGCCGCTCATGAGTCCTTCTTCCGGTCGAGGAAGCGCTGCATGCGCTCGAACTTCGCGTCGGATTCGAAGAGCACCGCCTGCGCGAGCTGGTCGATCACGGGATGCGCGTCCCGTGGTGCGTGGAACACGCTCTTGGTGATCCTGACGGCGAGCGGATCCTGCCGCCCGATCCGGTCCGCGAGCTCGTGCGCGGCCTGGAGGAGGTCCTCCGGGGCGTGGATCGCGGTGACGAGCCGCGCGGCGAGGGCTTCCTCGGCGGAGAGGATCCGCCCGGCGAGGAGGATCTCCAGGGCCAGCGGCTCCCCCACGAGTTCCTTGAGCCGCCAGGTGGCGCCGGCGGCGGGCAGGATGCCGAGGCCGGTCTCCGGGTTGCCGATCTTCAGGCGGGGCGTCGCGAGGCGGAAGTCCGCGGCGAAGGCGAGTTCCGCCCCGCCGCCGAGGGCGTAGCCGTCGAGGGCCGCGATGACGGGCATGGGGAGCTTCGCGATCCGCGCGAAGAGCGTCGAGTTGATGCCCGCCAGGGCGTCGTCGCGCCTGCGTTCCCGCAGCTCCGCGATATCGGCGCCGGACGCGAAGACGCCCTCCGCCCCGGTGAGGATGAGCGTCCGTGGTGCGCGCTCGAGGCCGTCGCACACGGCGTGCAGGTCGTCCACCATCCGGCGGTCGATCGCGTTGCGCACCTCCGGCCGGTGCAGTTCGACGAGGAGTCGGTCCGGGCCGTCGGTCAGTCTCAGCGACGAGGGCATCACACGGCCTCGAGGAGCATGGCGGTGCCCTGGCCGACGCCCACGCACATGGTCGCGAGGCCGAGGCGCCGGGACGGTCCGGAGAGCTCGCGTTCCATCCTGCCGAGCAGGGTGACGGCGATGCGGGCGCCCGAGGAACCGAGGGGGTGGCCGAGGGCTATGGCACCGCCGTCGCGGTTCACGATCTCCTCGTCGAGTCCGAGGCGCCGGATGCACGCGAGCGACTGCGTGGCGAAGGCCTCGTTGAGTTCGACGGCACCGAGGTCCGTGACGGACAGGCCCGTGCGCTCGAGGACCCTGTGCGTCGCGGGCACGGGACCGATGCCCATGATCTCCGGCGGGACACCCGCTGACGCCCCGTCGAGGATGCGGGCGCGCGGGGTCAGCCCGTACCGCTCGAGGGCGGCCTCGGAGGCGACGACGACGGCCGAGGCGCCGTCGTTCAGGGAGCTCGAATTCCCGGCGGTGACGACGCCGTCGGGGCGGACCACGGGGCGGAGCCGGGCGAGGACCTCGAGGGTGGTGTCCGCCCGGGGCCCCTCGTCCGTGTCCACCGAGAAGGACGTCCTCCCGCGGTTGACCTGCACGGGCACGATCTCGTCGCCGAACCGCCCCGCCTCCATCGCCGCGAGCGCGCGCTGGTGGGACCGCAGCGCGAAGGCGTCGGCGTCGTCGCGCGTGATGCGGTCCAGCGCCGCGAGCTCCTCCGCCGTCTCCGGCATGGAATAGGTGGTCTTGTCCCGGGCGGCGAGCAACGGGTTCGTGAAGCGCCAGCCGATCGAGGTGTCGAACACGGCGCCCGGCTTCGCGAACGCCTTGTCGGGCTTCTCCATGACCCACGGAGCACGGCTCATGGACTCGACCCCGCCGGCGACGACGACGTCCGCGGCTCCCGCCTTGACCATGTGGGACGCCATGATGATGGCCGAGAGGCCGGAGGCGCAGAGCCGGTTGACGGTGATGCCGGGAACGCTGTCGGGGAAGCCCGCGAGCAGTGCCGCGAGCCGGGCCACGTTGCGGTTCTCCTCGCCCGCTCCGTTGGCGTTGCCGAGGATCACCTCGTCGACGGTGGCCGGATCGACGCCGGCGCGCTGGACCGCGGAGGACAGCACCAGCGCAGCGAGGTCGTCGGGGCGCACGCCGGAGAGCGCACCGCCGTAGCGGCCCACCGGCGTGCGGACGCCGCCCACCAGGAAAGCCTCGGCCATCTTCGTCTCCCTCGTCGTTCCCGGTCCGTCGGCGAATTACTGAACGTTCGTTCTGTAAAAGGCCTGCTCCAGAATTGCATGCCCGTCCGGCACGGTCAACCGGGCGCTCCTGCAAGGATCGGCAGGGATCGGCAGGGATCGGCAGGGGCATGGGCCGCCGGACCGGCAGTGGCAAGATGGGAACCATGACCGTTGATGCCACCGCACTCGTCGTCCCCGTCCCGCCCCCGGCCAGGAAGGTGCCGCACCTGCGCACGCACCATGGCGACACGTTCGTGGACTCCTACGAATGGATGCGCGAGAAGGAGAGCCCCGAGCTGATCGACTACCTCAAGCGCGAGAACGAGTACACGGACGCCGTCACGCGCGACCAGGAGCCGTTGCGCGAGGCGATCTTCAACGAGATCAAGGACCGCACGCAGGAGACCGATCTGTCCGTCCCCGCCCGCAAGAAGGGCTGGTGGTACTACTCCCGCACGGAGGAGGGGAAGCAGTACGGCATCCAGTGCCGCGTGGCCGCCGAGGACACGGGGGATCTCGGCCGTGACTGGACACCACCCGAGGTGGTCGCCGGCCGGCCCGTCCCCGGCGAGCAGGTGCTGCTCGACGGCAATGAACTCGCCGAGGGCAAGCCGTTTTTCTCCCTGGGAGGGATGTCCGTCACCGAGGACGGCACCCTGCTCGCCTACTGCGAGGACAACGCCGGCGACGAGCGCTTCACGCTGCGCATCAAGGACCTCGGAACCGGGGCGCTCCTTCCCGACGAGGTGCCGAACATCTTCTACGGGCTGTCCTTCTCGCCCGACGGCTCGCGCGTCTACTACACGGTCGTCGACGACTCCTGGCGCCCGTACCAGGTGCGGGCGCACACGCTGGGCACGCCCGTGGCGGACGACGTCGTCGTGTACCAGGAGGACGACGTCGCCATGTGGACGGGCTTCGAGGTGTCGGCGGACCGGACGCAGCTGCTCATCAGCATCGGCTGCTCCGAGTACAGCGAGTACCGCGTCCTCGATCTCTCCAGGCCGCAGGACGGGCTGACCACGCTCATCCCGCGCGACGAGCGCATCCTGTACGACGCCGAACCCCTCAGCATCGGCGGCGTTCCGCACTACCTGCTGACCCACGACCGCGGAGCGAAGAACTCCATGGTGAGCCTGGTCGCGGCCGCGGAGTTCTCCCGGCCGCTCGCCGAGCAGGCGTGGACGACGGTCGTCCCGCACGACGACGACGTGCGCGTCAACGGCGTGGCGGTCACCCGCACCCACCTGGTGCTGTCCGTCCGGAAGGACACCATCGAGCGTGTCCAGGTCCTCCCGCTCGCCGGCCTCGGGACGGCGGACCAGGGGCTGCCGACGGAACCGGACTTCGACGAGGAGCTCTTCACGAGCAACCTCGCCAATGCCGAGTTCGACTCCCCGATCATCCGGCTGTCCTACGCCTCCTACCTCACTCCCCCGCGCGTCTACGACTACGTCCTCGAGGGCGGCTCGCTGGAGCTGCGCAAGGAGACGGAGGTGCGCGGCGGCTACGACCCCGCCGACTACGTCGCCGAACGGCAGTGGGCACCCGCCGCCGACGGGACGCTGATACCGCTCTCCGTCGTCCGCCGTGCGGACCTCGCCCAGGACGGCACGAATCCCGCCGTGGTCTACGCCTACGGGAGCTACGAGGTCAGCATGGACCCGGCGTTCTCCATCGCCCGGCTGTCCCTGCTGGACCGGGGCATCATCTTCGTCACCGCGCACATCCGCGGAGGCGGCGAGATGGGCCGCAGCTGGTACGAGCAGGGCAAGAAGCTGAACAAGAAGAACACCTTCACGGACTTCGTCGACGCCACGACCCACCTGGTCACCTCGGGCTGGGTCGATGCCGGGCGGATCGCCGCGATGGGCGGGTCGGCGGGCGGCCTGCTCATGGGCGCGGTCGCCAACCTCGCGCCGGAGAAGTACCGGGCGATCGTGGCGCAGGTACCCTTCGTGGATGCCCTGACCACGATCCTCGACCCGGAACTGCCGCTCTCGGCCCTCGAGTGGGAGGAGTGGGGCAACCCCATCACGGACCCCGAGGTGTACCGCTACATGAAGGAGTACACCCCGTACGAGAACGTGCGGCCCGTGGCGTACCCGCGCATCGCCGCCGTGACGAGCTACAACGACACGCGCGTGCTGTACGTGGAACCCGCGAAGTGGGTGGCGCAGCTCCGCGAGACCACCACGGGCACCGAGCCGATCGTCCTGAAGACGGAGATGGACGGCGGGCACGGCGGGGCGAGCGGACGGTACTCGCGCTGGCGCGACGTCGCGTGGGACTACGCGTTCGCCGCGGACGCGGTGGGAGCCACCGAGGTGCTGGCGCGTTCCACGAGCTCCGTCGAGTAGACGACCGGCTCCGGGTGCGAGCCCGGAGCCTCGATCTCCTCGAGGAGCATCGACCCTGCCTTCACGGCCATCTCGACCATGGGCTGCGTGATGGTGGTGAGCGGCGTCGGCGCCGTCTCGGCGACCGCGTGGTTGTCGTAGCCCATCAGGGCGATGTCCCCCGGGACCGTCTTGCCCGCGGCGTGGATGACCTCCATGACGCCGAGCGCCATGAGATCCGACGCCGCGAAGATCCCGTCGATATCGGGATGCTCGGCCAGCAGCCTGCGTGCTGCCGCGGCCGCCCCGTCCGTGGTGAAGTCCGCATGGACCACGGGTCCCTCAGGCAGGCCCGCTTCGGCGAGGCCGGTCCGCCATCCGCGCAGGCGGTCGACGGCGGCGGTCATGTCCGCAGGACCGGCAACCGTCGCGAGGCGCCGTCGGCCGATGCTCGCCAGGTGCTGCGCGGCGAGGCGCCCGCCCCCGACGTTGTCGGTATCCACATACGTCACGTCGGAGGTCGTGTCCCACGGCCGGCCGATGAAGATGGTCGGGAGGCCCGTCTGCGCCAGCGACTTCGCCCAGGAGTCGGACTCGTGGTGCGAGACCACGATGGCGCCGTCGACGTGCCCGCCCCGCAGGTAGCGCAGGGTGCGGGACGAGTCGTCGTGGGTCCTCGACATCAGCAGCACCAGCTGCACGTCGGTCTCCCGGAGCGCCTCCGTGATGCCGGTGATGACGACGGCGAAGAAGGGATCCATCATGACGCGGACGTCCGGCTCCGGGATGACCAGGGCTATCGAGGACGTGCGGCGCGTGACCAGGCTCCGCGCCGCCCTGTTCGGGATGTACCCGAGGGCGACGACGGCGCGGTCCACGGCCGCCTGGGCTTCAGGACTGACGCGGTCCCCTCCGTTGATCGCTCGCGATGCGGTGGATCGCGAGACGCCGGCGGCCCGTGCGAGGTCCTCGAGCGTGGGGCTCGGGCGGGGGGCGGCCTGGCGCAGCGATCGGGGCGGGGAGGCGTTCATCACCTCGACAATACGACACCCTCCTTCTGGGAGCCCGCGGCTGCGTCCTTGTCGGGCAGCACGTTGGAGGCAGCGAGACGGGCGTACCAGAGGGCACTCGCCTTCGGGATGCGCTCCTGCGTCTCATAGTCAACGCGCACGAGGCCGAAGCGCTGGTGGTATCCCCAGGCCCACTCGAAGTTGTCCATGAGCGACCACGCGAGGTAGCCGCGGAGGTCCACCCCGTCGTCGATCGCGTCCTTCATGGCCCGCACGTGGACGTCGAAGAAGCCGAGGCGGTCCTGGTCGTCGACGAAGCCGTCCGCATCCGCGACGTCGTTGTAGGCGGCGCCGTTCTCCGTGACGTAGATGGGGATGCCGGCCGGCCCGGTGTACTCGTCCTGCAGCCGGTTCAGCAGGCGGCGGAGCCCGTCGGGCTGCACCTCCCAGTCCATCGCCGTCACGGGCAGTCCGCGCGGTACCGAACGCACGCCGTGGGCGGCGACGTAGGGCGAGGACACCGGGCGTTCGAGCGGCGCGTGGCCCTCCTGCGGTGCGGCCTCGCCGGACGGCGCCTTGGTCACGGCCTCGCCGTGGTAGTAGTTCACGCCCAGCACATCGATCGGGGTCGCGATGATCTCGAGGTCGCCCGCACGGATGTGATCGGTCAGCCCCAGGTGCTCGACGTCCTGGAGGACATCCTCGGGGTAGGCGCCCCGCAGCACGGGGTCGAGGAAGATGCGGTTGAACTGTCCGTCGATGCGGCGGGCGGCATCGCGATCCGCCTCGCTCGAGGGATCGAGGGGGTCCGGCACCGTCAGGTTCAGGGTGATGCCGAGCGTCGCGTCCGCGTCGCGGCGGCGCAGTTCCTGCGTCGCGAGCCCGTGCCCGAGCAGGAGGTGGTGCGCAGCGGCGAGGGCCGCCGTCGGCTCCTGCCGTCCGGGCGCGTGCACGCCGGCCGCATAGCCGAGGAAGGCCGCACACCAGGGCTCGTTGAGGGTGGTCCAGATGCGGACGCGGTCGCCGAGGGCCTCGTGCATCACCGCTGCGTACTCGGCGAAGCGGTAGGCGGTCTCGCGGTTGGTCCAGCCGCCCTTGTCCTCGAGGGCCTGCGGGAGGTCCCAGTGGTAGAGGGTGAGCCACGGCTTGATGCCGGCCTCGAGAAGCTGGTCCACGAGCGTGGAGTAGAAGCGGATGCCCTCGATATTGGGGGTGACGCCGTCGGCCATGCAGCGGGACCACGACGTCGAGAAACGGTACGCCTGCAGGTTGAGTCTCTTCATGAGCGCGACGTCGTCGGCCGAGCGGTGGTAGTGGTCGCACGCCACGTCGCCGTTGTGCGCATCCGCCACTGCCCCGGGGACCCTGGCGAACGTGTCCCAGATGGACGGCCCCCTGCCGCCCTCCTGGGCTCCGCCCTCGATCTGGTAGGCGGCGGTCGCCGCGCCCCAGAGGAAACCCTCGGGGAAGGTGATGTCGGTGCTGCTCATCCTTTGACTGCTCCTTGCATGATTCCTGAAACGAGTTGGCGTCCCGCTACGGCGAAGAGAAGCAGCAGGGGGATGGTGGACAGCACGGCTCCGGCGAGCACGATCGAATAGTCGACGAAGTGCGCGGCCTGAAGCAGCTGCAGTGCCACCGGGAGGGTGGGGTTGGACGGATCCAGCACGATGAACGGCCAGAAAAAGTTGGTCCACGTCGCGACGAACGTGAACAGTGCCAGCATCGCCGCTGCCGGCCGTGCGGCCGGGAGCCCAACGTACCAGAAGGCCTGGATCATGGAGGCGCCATCGATCCGGACGGCCTCGATGAGCTCGTCCGGCAGGGCGTCCCGCAGGTACTGCGTCATCCAGAAGACGCCGAAGGCCGTGACCACGCCGGGGATGATGACGGCCCAGAGCGAGCCGGTCCAGCCGAGCTTCGCCATGACGATGAACAGCGGCACCACGCCGAGCTGGGTGGGAACGGCCATCGTCGCGATCACGAAGACCAGCAGGCCCTTGCTGCCCCGGAAGCGGAGTTTCGCGAAGGCGAAGCCGGCGAGGGTGGAGAACAGCACCACGGACGCCGCCGTCACGGAGGAGACGATGATGCTGTTGCTGAGCGCCTTCCAGAACGGGATGCTGTCCAGCACGGTGGCCGCGTTGGCGAAGAAGTTGCCGCCCGGGAACAGGGGGACACCCTTGCTGATCACCGAGCTGTCGTGGCTTCCCACGAGGAAGGACCACCAGAGCGGGAACACCGAGCCGAGGATGACCGCCCCGAGGAATCCATAGGTCAGGAAGCCCGGGCGCCGCATGGTGCCGCCCGGAGCGCCGCGGCGCTTGGAGCCGAGCCCACGCTGGGCCGCGCGGGCAGCGCCCTTGCCCGCCGTCTGCTCGATCATGGGGATGGAACTCATCGTCGGCCTCCCTGGCTTGCGATGCGGCGGGTGATGAGGAAGTTGGCCATCGCGATGATGACGATGATCAGGAACAGGAGCCAGGCGACCGCCGAGGCCCTGCCGAAATTGCGCTGGCCCCAGCCGAGCTCCCAGATGTACATGGTGAGCGTCTGCCATTGCCGGTCCGCCCCGCCGAGGCCCGCCTGGTCGAAGACCCGGGCTTCGTCGAAGATCTGGAGCCCGCCGATGGTGGCGGTGATGACCACGAAGATGATGGTCGGGCGCAGCATGGGAACGGTGACGGAGAAGAATTGCCGGAGCCGCCCGGCGCCGTCGATGGTGGCCGCCTCGTAGACATCCCGGGGAATGGCCTGCATGGCGGCGAGGAAGATGAGGGCGTTGTAGCCCGTCCAGCGGAAGTTGACCATCGTCGCGATGGCCGCATGACTCGCGAGCGAGTCGGCGTGCCAGCGGACCGGGTCCAGCCCGATCCCCGTCAACAGCTCGTTGAACAGGCCTGCCTGGTCAGCGAAGAGGTTGTTGAAGATCAGCCCGACGGCCACGGGGGCCACCACGAAAGGGACGAGGACGCCCATCCGCCAGAACGTCTTGGCCCTCAGGTTGGCGTCGAGCACCGCCGCGATGGCGATGGCGAGGACTACCTGCGGGACGGACGAGAGGAGGAAGATGCTGAACGTATTGCCTACCGCATTCCAGAAGAACGGCTGCGAGAGCACGAACTGGAAATTCTCGAGCCCCGTGAACTCGCCCTGGCCACCGATGAGGTTCCAGTTGTGGAGCGAGACCCATGCCGTGTACAGCAGGGGGAACAGGCCCGTGATGGCGAAGAGCAGGAAGAACGGCGAGATGTAGATATACGGGGACAGTTTGACGTCCCACTTCGATACCTTCTGGGAGAAGGCCAGCCGCTTCACGCTCTTGTCGCGCGAAGCCTGCCGGTTCGTGTCGGGAGGTGGGGATTGAACCCGGTCCGTGACGGCCACGTGCTACAGAGCGCCTACAGCGGTGACGAACTTCTCCCAGGAGGAGGCGGGGTCGTCGGTCTTGTCGACGTCGACACGGGTCAGGGCCTGCTGCATCGCGTCATTGATCGCGAAGTACTTGGGACCCTTGAACGGCGTGACCTCGACGGCCGTGGCGCGATTGGCGAGGATCTCACCGGTCGGTGCGTCGTTGAAGAACGGATCGACCTGACCCTGCAGTTCCTCGCTCTCGAGCGCCTCGACCTGGCTCGGGAACGTGCCCTTGGACTCGAAGGCCTTGATCTGCTGCTCGGGCGCTGTGAGCCACTCGGCGAGCTTCTTGGCCTCGGCCTGGTTCTCACCCTGGGTGGGGACGGTCAGGTACGAGCCGCCCCAGTTGCCGCCGCCGCCGGGGAAGACATCGGCGATGTCCCAGCCGTCGATGCCTTCGGCGTTGCCCTCGATGATGCCGAGCATCCAGCCCGGGCAGAGCTTCGTGGCGAAGGCATCGGACTGGAAGCTCGCCGTCCAGTCGTCCTCCCACTGCGTCAGATGCGCCGAGAGGTCGTCCTCGACCGAGGCCTGCAGGACCTGCTCGTAGATGTCCTTGACCTCGGGGTTGTCCGTGGCCATGACGGTTCCGTCATCCTCCTCGTAGGCGTTCTGGACCTGGTTGATCATGCCCTGGTAGGTGGCTCCGGCCGAGTCGAACCAGGCCACGCCGCCGCTCGCGGCGACGAACTTCTTGCCGGCGTCGAAGTAGTTCTGCCAGTCACCCTCGAGCATCTCCGCGACGGATTCGCGGTCGCTGGGCAGTCCGGCCTTCTCGAACAGGTCTGCCCGGTAGCACACGGCCTGGGGGCCGACGTCGGTGCCGTAACCGATGAGCTGTCCGTCCTCGGTGGTGGCGGCTTCGGTCTTCCAGTCGAGCCAGCGGCCCTCCACGGCGGGGTCGCTGAGGTCGGCGAACTGGTCGGGGAACTCGAGCAGTTCGGGCAGCCAGTCGACCTCGATCCCTTCGATGTCGGAGAGGCCGGACCCGGCGGCGAGCCGGGTGGTGAGGTTGTCGCGGGCCTCGTTCGAGGTGGCGGCCTTCTTGTGCTCGATGGTGACGTTCGGGTTGAGCTCCTCGTATTCCTTGAAGAGTTCCTCGTAGCCGAACTCGTTGAACGTGCCCACGGAGAGGGTGACGTCCTCCGTGCCGGTCTCTCCTTCGACACCGGCGCTGTTAGCACCGCCGGATCCACAGGCGGTGAGGGCCAGGGCGAGGCATGCGGCGGCGGCGGACAGTGCGGTGATGCGTGCTCTGCTGTGCACGGGTGACTCCTTTGTCAGCTCTGATCCCGCTGCGGGGTGCAGCGGGCTCTGGGTAGGACTTTCCTGGTGGGCACTGTGTCCGGACGGGACGCGGCCGTCGGGCCGATCGGTGCGGATCGGATCCAGGACGATGGTGCGGCGGAGGGTTGCGGGAGCACCCGTGACCCGCCGCCGGCGCGAGTGGTGGCAACAGCGCGAGTTGCGATCCGGGCCGGGAGATCAACCCCGGTGGGAGCGCTCTCACGCTGTGCACCCATCCTGACTGTGACGTAGCGCACTGTCAAGTGGGAGCGCTTCCACCGGCCTTGCCTCGAGATAGAGCGCGGTATCTCCGCAGGTCAGAAGGGGGTCGGCGGGTAGCTCGTGATCCTATTGTTATAGCCCCCCTGCGTCCAGGCGCCGCGTTCCCGGGGGCTAGAGTGGCGGACGAACCCCGCCGGATCGCACCGCCAGGAGCAGCCACGCAATGACGCACGAGTTACCTACCCCATGGACCATCACGCTCGGTGAACTCGACGAGAAGATGGGTGTCGCCATCGTCGAGCAATCCGTCGATCGTGTCGTGGCGACCATGCCGGTCGAGGGCAACCGCCAGTCCTTCGGGCTCCTCCATGGCGGGGCCTCCCTCGCCGTCGGCGAGGCGGTCGGCTCGTGGGCTGCGGTGATCCATGCCTCGACCTTCGGGAAGACGGCGGTCGGGGTGGACGTCTCAGCCACGCACCACAGGGGCACGCGGGAGGGCACGGTCACCATCACCGCGACGCCGATCCACCTGGGCCGGACCCTGACCACCCACGAGGTACTGATCACCGATCAGGCAGGCCGGCGCCTGTGCACCCTCCGCATCACGAATCTCCTCCTCGACAAGCCCGCGTCCGCGGGTACGGTTAGGCCATGACTTCCCCCACGCACCCCCTCCGGAACCGCTTCCTCAGGACCGTCACCCTCGCGGCCGCCACCTGCGCCGTTCTTGCCGGCGGAGCAGGCCCGGTTGTCGCCGCGCCGAAGGCGCCCCTCGCCTACGTGGCCCTCGGGGACTCCTACGCGTCCGGCTTCGGCGCGGGCTCCTACGTCAACGCCTGCGGCCAGTCCCCGCTCGGCCTGCCCGGGATCCTGGACGGCAAGAAGCAGGTGGAGCTCGTGGCGGACGCGACCTGCGCCGGTGCGAAGGTCGCGACGGAACCCGGTGGCGCCCTCGACCTTCCGGAGCAAGTGACGCGAGCGAGGGCTGCCGGAGCACTGTCCCCCTCCACGGACCTGGTCACCATCTCCGCGGGCGGCAACGACGCGGGGTTCGGGGAGGCGGCCGGCGTGTGCGCGACCCAGCCGGCACCCGTGTGCGCACAGTTCGTCGCCGGCCAGAACGCGGCGTCACTGCCGGTCCTGGCCTTGAACCTCGACGCCCTGTACAAATCCATCAAGGCTGCCGCGCCGAATGCCACCGTGGTGGTCACCGGGTATCCGCATCTCTTCTCACCGGAGTTCGGGAATCCCATGATCCCCGTGGCGTCGCAGACGGCCTTCAACGCCGGCACGGACTCACTCAACACCGTGATCCGCCAGCAGGCCACGGCCAACGGGTTCACGTTCGTCGATCTGGTCCCGAAGTTCGAGGGCCACGGCCTCGGCTCGCCGTCGCCCTGGATCACCTTCCGCGCCGGTGCGGCTGACAACCTGCACCCCACGGCCGAAGGCTACAAGTCCGGCTACTTCCCCGCCGTGCGCAGTGCGGTGAACTTCGCCCAGCTCCAGCGCTAGGGACGCGGAACCCAGCCTGCCTCGCCCACGCCACCCGGCAGGGTTGCAGCGCGCGAGCCCGGCCGGCGGAACCCCCTGAACGTGAGGTAGATGCCGAGCGATGCCTCCCATGCGATCTCCGGGAGCGTGGCCAGCCCGGACCAGACCGACGTCTGCTCGTACGCCCCGAAGAGCACCGCGATTCCGGACGCCGACATGAGAGGCCCTCCAACGAGGCCCAGCAGCGCCATGCGGCGGGGCACGAGGCCCGCCCGGTACATGAGGAACCCGAGCAGCAGGCCGTTCCCGATCCCGACGACGAAGCCCGGGCCGAGCAGGAACGTCCAGTCATGGAGGGCCACGAGGGCGCGGGCCACGGGCACGGAGGACGCACTGTCCCCGCCGCCCTCCTGGGCCTGGCGAAGGGTCACGACGGTCAGCACACCGAGCATGCCGACGACGATGAGCACGCACTCGATGATCCGCGCAGCGACGTAGCCGAGTGCCGCGGCCTCGTGGTGGCGCCGGAGCACGGGGAAGAGGACGATCGCGGTGCCGATGTTCGTGATCACCAGCACGATCTCGCACAGGACGCCGAGGAGGATGCGGACGTCCGCTCCCGGGCCGGTGACGTAGTCCGGGTCGCTGAGTACCGGCGCGTAGAGCACGGCGCCCGTGATCGCCGAGACGAATGTGATGAGGAAGAAGATCCCGGCTACCCGGGCAGCCCTGTCGTCGGATGTCATGATGCTCCTGTCGGCCCGATGTGTACGACGTACACTTGTGCCTCGACGGTAGGTGTAGTGCGTACACTTTGTCAACGGACCAGTACGCACCCCGGAAGGAGCATCCGTGGCCCAGCAGGAGGAAGCCGGGCGTCGCCGCCTCAACAGGCAGGCGGTGCTGCATGCCGGCATACTGCTCGCCGATGACGTGGGGATCGACGGCTTCACGATGCGCACGCTCGCGCAGGGGCTCGGGGTGGTTCCGATGGCGCTGTACAAGCACGTCGCGAACAAGGAGGACCTGCTCGACGGGATGGTGGACATCGTCTGGGGCGAGGTGACCGAGCCGGACGCGGAGCGGGGATGGAAGCGTGCCATGCGCGAGCGCGCCGTCTCGCTCCGTGCCGCGCTCACCCGGCACCGGTGGGCGATCGGACTGATGGAGGCCCACGGCAGACCGGGACCGGAGAGCCTGCGGCAGCACAACGCCATGATGGGCTGCCTGCGCGAGAGCGGCTTCTCCTTCCGGACCACCGTCCACGTGACCTCCGCCCTGGACGCCTACGTCTACGGCTTCGCCCTGCAGCAGAAGACGCTCTCGTTCGAGACGCCGGAGGAGTCTGCCGAGGCCGCGGCTGCGACGCATGAGGGGCAGGCAGCCGAGGCCGCGGAGCTGTACCCCTACCTGATGGAGGTCGTCGTCGAACTGGCGCAGTCGGGCTACGACTACGACGAGGAGTTCGGCGTGGGACTGGACCTACTCCTCGACGGCATCGATGCACTGCGGGGGTCGTGGCGCGCGGCCACGGCCTGAGACCCCTTCATCACGCCGGCCCGCAGCCACACCTCACCTCCCGCCAGATCATCCCGGACCCCGCCAGCGCCCACGCCCGGCGGGTCGGCCGGACCCGGGGCACGGCCGGTCCTCTGTGCCCCGGGCGGACCGGCGGGAGTTCCCGCCCGCCGCCGCGCGGCTAGACTCGACGGGTGACTTCAGAGCTCCCCGCCAAGGTATCCGACATCTTCGACCCCACACGGTGGCGCGTCGTCACCGGGTTCGAGGACTTCACGGACATGACGTACCACCGCCAGGTGGAGCGCGACGCCGAGGGCGCCGTGGTGCGCGACCTCCCCACCGTCCGGATCGCCTTCGACCGCCCCGAGGTCCGCAACGCCTTCCGCCCCGGCACGGTCGACGAGCTGTACCGCGCCCTGGACCACGCCCGGATGACGCCCGACGTCGCCACCGTGCTGCTGACCGGCAATGGCCCGAGCCCCCGCGACGGCGGCCACTCCTTCTGCTCGGGCGGCGACCAGCGCATCCGTGGCCGCGACGGCTACCGGTACGCGGAGGGCGAGACGACCGAGACGATCGATCCCGCACGCGCCGGACGCCTCCACATCCTCGAGGTGCAGCGACTCATCCGCACCATGCCCAAGGTGGTCGTCGCCGTCGTCAACGGCTGGGCGGCAGGTGGCGGGCACAGCCTGCACGTCGTCGCCGACCTGACCATCGCCTCCGCGCAGCACGGCAGGTTCAAGCAGACCGACGCCACCGTGGGCAGCTTCGACGCCGGCTACGGCTCCGCGCTCCTGGCCCGGCAGATCGGCCAGAAGAAGGCGCGGGAGATCTTCTTCCTCGCGCGTACATATTCCGCACAGGACATGGTGGAGATGGGTGCGGTCAACGAGGCGGTGGACCACGAGGAACTGGAGGCGACGGCGCTCGCGTACGCCGCCGACATCGCCCGCCAGAGCCCGCAGGCCATCCGCATGCTCAAGTTCGCCTTCAACCTCGCCGACGACGGCCTCGCGGGCCAGCAGGTCTTCGCCGGCGAGGCGACCCGCCTGGCCTACATGACCGACGAGGCAGTGGAGGGCAAGGAAGCATTCCTCGAGAAGCGCACCCCGGACTGGTCCTCGTTCCCCTACTACTTCTAGGAGCGGCGTGGAACTCCTGCCCATCCACACACCCGAGGGATTCGATCCGCTCGGGCTGCTGAAGCCCCTCGCAGCGGCACTGGCCGGCGAAGGACCCGCCGTCGCGCCCCACGTGCTACCGGACCAGGCCTTCGACGGCCTCCTGCCGAACGACGAGATCGCTGCGGTCATCAGCACGTCGGGGTCGACCGGCACACCCAAGCAGACGATGCTCAGCGTCGACGCCCTCGCCGCCTCGGCCATGGGCACCGCCTTCGCGCTCAAGGCGGAGGGCCAGTGGCTGCTCACGCTGCCCGTGCACTACGTCGCCGGCTTCCAGGTCCTCGTGCGGTCCCTCTACGCCGGGACGCAGCCGTGGGTCATGGACACCGCCGCGGGCTTCACGCCGGAGTCCTTCACGGATGCCGCGGCGGAACTGACGGACCGCGTCCGCTTCACGTCACTGGTGCCCACCCAGCTGCACCGCCTGCTGGCCGACCCCTCCCCCGAGACACTCCGGCTGCTGCGCCGCTTCGATGCCATCCTCCTCGGTGGTGCGCCGGCGGGAGCGCCGCTGCGGGCCCTCGCCCGCAGCCACGACCTGAAGATCGTCGAGACCTACGGCATGAGTGAGACCTGCGGCGGATGCGTCTACGACGGAACCCCGCTCGACGGCGTCGAACTCCGTTCCGTCGACGGCCGCCTGCGCATCGGCGGCCCGGTCCTGGCGGACGGCTACCTGAACGCGCCGGAGCTCACCGAGGAGAGGTTCGTCTTCAACTCCGGTCAGCGCTGGTTCGTGACGGACGACGCCGGTGACGTGGCCCTCGACGGGTCCGTGACGGTGCACGGCCGGCTCGACGACGTCATCATCACGGGCGCCCTGAAGGTCTCCGCCGCCAGGGTCTCCGACGTCATCGAGGCGCTGCCCGGCGTCGAACAGGCCATGGTGCTCGGCATCAGCAGCACGGAGTGGGGTACTGCCGTGGCAGCGGCGATCGTGGGCGATGTCGAGGCCGACGTCATCCGGCAGGCCATCCACGTCGAGCTGGGGGCGCACGCCGTCCCCAAGGCCATCGTGACGCTCGACGCCTTCCCCCTGCTGCCGGGCGGAAAGCCCGACCGCCGGACCATCCGGACGCTCCTCGAACGCGCCTAGGCCGCTCCATGGACACCCGAACCACCACCGACCCACCAGAAGGAAGAACCTGTGGCGACTGCCGCTCAATGGCTTGAAGGAGCCCGTCCCCGCACCCTCCCCATGGCTTTCGCCCCGGTGATCATCGGAAGCGCCGCCGCGTACGGCCTCGGATCCTTCAAGCCCCTCAACGCGGTCCTCGCGGCGATCGTCTCCGTGCTGCTGCAGGTGGGCGTGAACTACGCCAACGACTATTCAGACGGCATCCGCGGAACGGACAACGAGCGCGTGGGCCCGCTCCGCCTGACCGGCTCGGGCGCCGCCCGTCCGCAGCAGGTGAAGCTCGCCGCCTTCGCGTGCTTCGGCCTCGCCGTCCTCGCGGGCCTGGCGCTGATCATCCTGTCGCAGGCCTGGGTGCTGCTGCTCGTCGGCGTGGGCTGCATCGCCGCGGCGTGGGGCTATACGGGCGGGAAGAACCCCTACGGCTACCTCGGTCTCGGCGACGTCTTCGTCTTCGTGTTCTTCGGGCTCGTCGCAACCCTGGGCACCACCTTCACCCAGGCGGACCGGCTGAGTGGTGCGGCCTGGATCGGCGCCGTGTGCACCGGCCTGATCGCCATGGCCCTCCTGATGGCCAACAATGTCCGTGACATCCCGACGGACAGCGTGGTGGGCAAGAAGACCCTGGCAGTCCGGCTCGGCGACACCGCCGCCCGGATCAGCTACGTCATGATGCTCGCCGCGGCCGTCCTGCTGCCGCTCTTCCTGAGCTACGAGTACCCGTGGGTGCTCCTGGTCCTGCTGCTCATCCCGGCGTGCCTGATGCCGAGCTGGCTGATGCTCACAGGCAAGAAGCGCAAGAGCCTGATCCCGGTACTGAAGCAGACCGGCCTGATCAACCTCGCCTTCAGCGTGCTGTTCGCTGCGGGGATCGCGATCACCACGGTGCTCGCCTAGGTAGGCTGCCCTGCCGCACAGCTCCTGGCTCAGGCGGCGTTGCGGCGCGGCTTACGGTCGGAGTTGACCGGGGTGTTGGGGTCCAGTGCATCCTCGGCAGCGGCGTCGTCGAGCTCCACGGCCGTGCGGATCGGTGGGGCTCCGGGCGTGCACCGGCGCTGCAGGGTCGCCGCGGCGGCATCGCGGAGTTCGCGGAAGAAGAGGTAGGTCACGCACCAGGCGAGGATGGCGGCCACCACCGCGGACAGGAAGAGTCCCAGGCCCAGCAGCACGCAGGCCACGTAGAACACGACGATCAGCAACAGGCGTAGGGCTGTGAATTTGAGGAAGGCCACGCTCCAAGTTTACTCGCCTACAATTGGCGCATGCCTCGCCTCCTGCTCTTCGCCGCGATCCTGGGGGTCGCCGTCGTGATCTACGCACTGATCGACTGCGTCATGAGCCGAAAACACGAAGTGCGGAGCATCTCCAAGACCGCCTGGTTCGTCACGATCCTGATCCTGCCGCTGATCGGTGCCGGCATGTGGTTCCTGTTCGGCCGCCCGCGCAGCGATGGGCCTTCCGGGCCGCGACGCCCGGCACCCCGCAACCCCACGGCTCCCGACGACGATCCCGCATTCCTGCAGAACCTCGAGGCGCAGCGCCGCCAGCGGGCCCGCGAGCAGGAGCGCCGCCGCCGCGAGCAGGAGCAGCGGGAGCGCGAGGCCAAGGCCGGCGAGGCCGGCAAGGACACTCCGCCGAAGGACGACAAGCACGACGGCGAGGGCAACGACGACGCCGGCTCAGGCTCCACGGGAGTGCATCGCCCCTGATCCGCGTTTCCCCCGCGGGATCTGCCCACTGACAGCGGCTACTCAGTGGGAATGTTCGAACATTCCCACTGAGCCGACCTCCTCGGTGGGCAGAGTGGAACAGCTCCCGGATACCGGGCCGTCCGCGGCCCCACCGGGAAGACTGCCGCGGGACCCCCGCCCGCAGCACGCCCTCCAAGGACCGGGCACACCGCGGAAACACGGGGAGCCCCGCAGCTGATGCCACGGGGCTCCCGATTACTGCCTGCGCCCTGCTGGGGACGCACTCTTCCTAGACTCCCGAGTAGCTGTGCAGCCCCGAGAAGTAGATGTTGACGATCGTGAAGTTGAAGACGATGCAGAGGTATCCGACGATCGACAGCCACGCGGCGCGCGTGCCCGTCCAGCCGCGCGTGGCGCGGGCGTGCAGGTAGCCGGCGTAGACGGTCCAGATCACGAACGTCCAGACCTCCTTGGTGTCCCAGCCCCAGTAGCGGCCCCACGCCTGCTCGGCCCAGATGGCGCCCGCCATGAGGGTGAAGGTCCAGCCCACGAACGCGACGGCGTTGAGCCGGTAGGAGAGGTTCTCGAGGCTCAGCGCGGAGGGCACGAGGCGGAGGAACTTCGCGGTGTCCGCCTTGCCCGCGAGGAGCTTTGCCTCGCGTGAGGTCTGCAGGAGCTGCAGCACGGACATGGCGAACGTGATGGTGAACAGCGCCGAGGAGGCGACGGCGATGGAGACGTGCACGATCAGCCAGTAGCTCTGGAGGGCCGGGATGAGGCGGGCGACGGGCGTGGGGAACCCGACGGTCGCAGCGCACAGCATGATGACCACGAGTCCCACCACGAAGGAACCGACGAAGCGCAGGTCCTTGCGGGTGAGCGTGATGAGGAAGATGGCCGCGACGAGGAAGGCACCGGTGGTGCAGAACTCGTACATGTTGCCCCACGGCACCCGGTGAGCGGCGACGCCTCGGGTGATGACCGCGGCGCCGTGGATGACGGCGGCCAGTACGGTCAGCGAGACGGCGATGCGGGCCGTTCCACGCCGCGGCCCGGCGCCGTAGTCCATCGAGTCGTCGGCCGTGGTGGGGTGCGCGGGCGCGGCTGCCGCCGTCGAACCGGTGCTGCCCGCCCCGACACCCGCGAGCGCACGGGCGGGCACGGCCTGCTCGCTCGCCAGCCGCGTCTCCAGGCTGCCGATGGTCGAGCTGGACTTCACGAGGTCGAGCACGAAGAAGACGAGGGCCACCACGTAGGCGATGGAGGCCAGCAGCATGAAGAGCTCACTGACCTGCCCGAGCTCAGCGTTGACTGGTGGTGTCATGAGTTGTCCTTTGTGTTGTGGTGCGGCTGCCTCGTGCCGGCTGCCGACGTCGCGGCCCCCGGCTCCCTATTTTCCCCCGCGGTGCCGGACGGCACCAACCAGCGATCCGCCAGCAGCTTCTCGACGGCTCTGCCCTCCGCCGGGAGCCGGTGGTCCTCACCGCGCGCCAGCAGCCCGTACTCGATCATGATGCGTCCGTCGGGGTGCTCGCCGGTCCGCACCCACAGCCTGCGCCGCCCGATGAACAGGGACGCGGACAGGCCGAGCAGCGCGAGGGTCGAGAACACGAGGGCTCCCACCTCACCCGGATCGTGGTGGATGTCGAGGGCCACGTAGCGCTTGAGCCCGTCGAACGTGACCGACCCCTTGCCTTCGGGGAGGTCGTAGGTGTCGCCGACGCCGAGGACGATCCCGCCGTCGTCGTTGTTGCGGCTGTTGAGTTCGGTGAGATTCTCGGTGTCCAGCACGTAGACGTTCTCGGGAGTGCCGTCGTCGAGCCCCAGGTCCCCGTAGTAGGAGTTGAGATTGAGCTGCGGGTTGAAGGGGTCCGGGTCCCTCGAGAAGGACACGCCCTCCTCGTCCACGAACGCGGTGGGGAGGAAGAATCCCACGAACCCGAGCTGGTCCGGCTTCGCATCGGGCGCCTTGAGGACGATCAGCGAGGTGTACAGGCCGTCGGACGGGACCGAGACGACCGGCCCCTGCGACGCGATGTTGCCCTCTCCGTCGCGCACGGTCACCACCGGCGCGTAGCCGTTGCCGACCAGGTACACGTTCGTCCCGCCGATCGTGATCGGCGCGTTGACCTTGAGGACCTGCTGCTCCTCGTCCTGGCCGGGGCCGTCCTGCGTGGTGACGTTGGCCGTGAAGTCGAGCGGTTGGCCGTAGTGGCTCTCCTGCTCCCGGTCGAAGCGGACGTCGAAGGAGTCCAGCCGGATGGAGTAGGGCTCGAGCTGGTCGTCCGAGAAGTTGGAGCCCGGGTTGAAACTGTCGTAGCCGATCAGGGTGTTGACGAAGCTGTCACCCTCGACGATCACCTTCTGGCCGTTGTAGCCGAAGAGACCGCCGACGGCGACCGACACCAGCACGCCGATGAGCGAGGTGTGGAAGACGAGGTTGCCGAACTCCTTGGCCAGGCCGCGCTCGGCGCCGACGGACGGGCGGTCCGTCCCGGCGTCGCGCACATCCACCCGATAGCCCCGCTTGCGGAGCACCGCGGCTGCCTGCTCGGCCGCGGACGACGGCGTGAGGCCCGCGTCGCGCGCCTGATCCGCCGGCACCTCGAGCGTCCCGTAGACGGGCAGGCGCGAGAGGCGCTTGGGCGTGCGCGGCGGCTTGGAGCGCACGGCCCTGAAGTGTGCGATCGCGCGGGGCACCACGCACCCGATCAGGGAGATGAAGAGCAGGAGGTAGATCGCGGAGAACCAGACCGACGAATAGACATCGAAGAGCTGGAACCAGTCGAGGACGGGCCCGGAGTCCGGGTTGTCCTGGATGTACTGCGTGACGACCGCGGGATTCGCGGGCCGTTGCGGGAACAGCGACCCGGGAACCGCGGCGACGGCGAGCAGGAGCAGGAGGAACAGCGCCGTGCGCATGCTCGTCAGCTGCGTCCAGGCCCACCGCAGGGTGCCGAGGAACCCGAGTGAGGGCAGGACGACGTCGGACCTGGCGTCCCGGACACCCTCCGTGTCCCTCGTGTCCTGCGTGACGTCCTGCTTCACTGTGCCCTTCCCATCAGAATCGGTTCGCGTGCGTGGCTTCCGTGCATCGCCGTGCTCAGATCGGCAGGACCACGGTGCCGATCAGGAGGTCCTGCAACCGCGTGATCCAGAAGTTCCAGACACCGGTCACCATGAGCACCCCGACGAGCACCAGGAGCCCCCCGCCGGCGCGCTGCAGCAGCAGCCGGTGCTTCCTGAAGAAGGCGAGGGCGCCCATCCCCCGCCGCACCCCGAGCGCGATCAGCAGGAACGGCAGGCCCAGGCCGAGGCAGTAGACGAACGTGAGGACGGCGCCCTTCAGCGCCGTCGCGTCATTGCCCGAGATGGCGAGGAGCTGCACCGCACCGAGGGTGGGGCCGATGCACGGCGCCCAGCCGAGGCCGAAGGTCAGCCCGAGCAACGGTGCTCCGAGGAGCCCCGCGGGAACGCGCGCATGCAGGCGGCTCTCGCGCTGGAACCAGGAGAAGCCGCCCATGAAGACGATGCCCAGGAGGATCACGACGACGCCGAACACCTGGATGAGCCAGCCCTGCGAGACGCGCAGGAAGGCCCCGAGCTGCCCGAACAGGGTGCCGTAGGCCATGAACACCACCGAGAAGCCGAGCACGAACAGCCCGATCCCCGCGACCATGCGGCCCCTCTTCTGCTTCTCGAGGTCCACCCCGGTCAGTCCCGTGACGTACCCGAGGTACCCGGGGACCAGCGGCAGCACGCACGGTGAGGCGAAGGAGACGAGACCCGCCAGCAGTGCGACCGGCAGGGCGAGGAGCATGGAGCCGTTGAGGACGGCGTCGGCGAAGGCGTTCCCCGCGACGAGGGGAAAGGCCGCGGCCGGCGGCGCCACGAGCCCGGTCACCGACAGAACCCGGCAGCCGCGCTACTCTGCGAGCGCATCGCTGATCAGGGCCTTGAGGGTGCTGCGGTCGGCCAGGCCGAGGATGCGCGCGGACACGCGCCCCTCCCGGTCGAGGACGATCGTGGTGGGGACGGCCTGCGGTGGCACGTACTGCGTCATGTCGAGCAGCACCCCGCCGTCCTTGTCGTTGAAGCTCTCGTAGGGGATGGCGAAGCTGCGCTCGAAGGCCTCCGCCGTGGCCTGCTCGTCGCGGATATTGACGCCGTAGAAGGCGGCGCCCTGCGGTCCGTACTCGTCATGGAGCGAGACGAGGTCCGGTGCCTCTTCGCGGCAGGGGGCGCAGGAGGCGTACCAGAAGTTGAGGACGGTGACCTGGCCGTTCCACTCCGCACTGGACACGGGGGTGCCGCCGAACAGGGTGCCGGACACCTCGACGGGCTCGCCCCGGTCCGCTTCCGCGTACTCCGTGACAGAGCCGTCGCCGGCGATGTAGTTCTTGCCGTCACCCGCAGCGGCCTGCTGCGCGAGGGGATCCTCGGCCGCGCAGGACGTGGCCACGAGCGAAACCGGCACGGTGAAGGCCAGGGCCATGCCCAGCTTCAGCAGGAGGCGGCGCTTCGTGGGACGGGCGGTTGTGGTCACGGCTACTTCCGTTGATTTCTACGACGTGTAGTAATTCTATTACGCCCCGGGGACATTCGCCGCACCGGGCAGCAGGTCGGCGCACGGCTCCGCGTAGCGCACGCGCCGGATGGTGTCGCCGTCGAAATCGAGCGACGTGATGGAGGTGAGGGTGCACTCGCGCTGGCGCGGATCGTGCCAGAGCCGGCGGTGCTCGGCGGCGAGCCTCGTGACCCAGATGGGGAGCTGGTGACTCACGAGGATGGCCTCGACGGGACGGTCGGTCGCATCGCCACCGAGTTCGAGGGCACGACGGCGCGCGTCCTGGACGGCCGCCAGAACACGTACGGCCTGCTGGGTGTAGGGCTCCCCCCAGGAGGGCCGGAACGGGTTGACGAGGAGTGGCCAGTACCGCGGCTGGCGGAGCCTGCTCTTGATCTTCGACATCCCCTCGAAGCGGTTCTCCGCCTCGATGATCCGCCCGTCGGTGGTGATCGTGAGGTCGAGCGCTTCGGCGACCGGCTGCGCCGTCTCCTGGGCCCGGGTCAGCGGGGACGCCACGAGGTGCACGATCCGGGCGCCCTCGTTCCGTCGCTGCGCGAAGTAGCCCGCCATCTGCTCGGCCATCTGCCGGCCCAGTTCGGAGAGATGGAACTCGGGGAGCCTTCCGTAGAGGACCCCCTCCGGGTTGTGGACCTCACCGTGGCGCACCAGGTGGACGGTTGCTCGCTGCATCCCTCCAGTTTCCCGCATGCCCCGCCCCACGGCCAATCGGACCCTGCGCCCCGACGGAACGCCCTGCAGGATTAGTTGAAGCTTTGAGTGTAGGGTGGAATAAAACATGCATACGCATGCTTCTACAGATCGTAAGCATCCACTGTTCACCACACTTCAGGAGTTCTCCATGACTGTCCCCTCAGGCCTCACCTCCGGCACCTGGTCCTTCGATCCCGCCCACAGCGAGGTCGGCTTCAGCGTCCGCCATGCCGGCATCAGCAAGGTTCGCGGCTCCTTCAAGGACGTCGATGCCTCGCTCACCGTCGGTTCCTCACTGGAGGACTCCAGCATCACGGCGACCATCAAGACCGCGTCCTTCACCTCCGGGGACGAGAACCGCGACGGCCACGTCAAGGGCGCCGACTTCTTCGACGTCGAGCAGTTCCCGGAGATGACCTTCGTCTCCACCTCACACACCGGCTCCGGTGAGACCTACGAGATCCACGGCGACCTGACCATCCGCGGCATCACCAAGGCAGTGGTCCTCGACGCCGAGTTCAACGGCGTGGCCGTGGATCCCTTCGGTGCCACCCGCGCCGGCGTCTCCGCCTCCACCAGCATCTCCCGCAAGGATTTCGGCCTCACCTGGAACGCAGCCCTCGAAGCCGGCGGCGTCCTGGTCGGCGACAAGGTGACCATCACCATCGAAGCCGCCTTCGTGGCTCCCGCCGTCGCGACGGTCTAGTCCTTCCGGCCTCCGGGCCACTCGCGTCCCGCCGCCCCGGCCGACGTCGTCCCTCCGACGACGTCGGCCGTCGGCGTCCAGGCCCTGTTCCCGCCGTGAACGGACGAACTAGGCTGGCAGGACCACATCCACGACGGGGACGTCCATGGGGGCACCGTCGGATGGATGACGCGACGATCACAACGGAGGACGCCGAGATGAGCACGCCACAGGACCCGCGGTACGGGCAGGGCAACGACCAGGGGAACGGCCAGTCCCCGTACGGCCAGCAGGGCCGGCCAGGACCTTACGGCGGGCAGGACGACGGCGGCCGGTACGGCTACCAGGCGGCCCAGCCCTCCGGCTACGCCTACCCGGGAGGCGGAACGCTGCCCCAGCAGGCGGAGAAGGGCCCCGCACCCCGGGAGGTCCAGCGGGCCTACGTCCTGATCCTCGCCGCGGGAGTGCTCTACCTCGCCTCCGCCATCATCTCGGCGCTCACCTCCGAGGTCCCGGATATGGCGGGCGCGTCATTGGGCGTGGGGATCGGCCTCGTCTTCTCGGTGGTGTTCGCCGCGGTCTACGTGGTCCTGGCGGTCTTCATCCGGAAGGGCCACAACTGGGCCCGCATCACGGCGACCGTGCTCGCGGCGCTCAATGTGCTGGGCCTCCTCGCCAGCTTCCTGCTCCTCCCCCTGGCCGGACAGGCGGCCGAGGCGAGCGGACAGTCCGTGGCCGCACCGTCGGGCCTGTCACTTGCGCTGAGCGTGATCGTCACACTCCTCGGCGTCGCCGGCGTCGTCCTGACGTACCTGGTGCCCGCGCGGCCGTACTTCGCGCCGCGCAGGCTCGGGTACTGAGCCGAGGAACCGCAGGCCGCCTGCCTACTGGGCGCGGGAGATCGGACCGAGGTCCGGCTCCTGCGCCCTTTGCGCGTGATAGGCCAGGATCTGCAGTTCCGTGGACATGTCGACCTTGCGCAGCTGCACGTGCGGTGGCACCTGGAGCACCACGGGAGCGAAGCTGAGGATGCTCGAGATGCCCGCCGCGACGAGCCGGTCGCACAGCTCCTGCGCCACGGACGCGGGTACGGAGAGGACCGCCATGTTGGTGCGGGTGCGCTCGAGCACCGCCTCGAGGTCGTCGACGGCGCTGACCCTCAGATAGCCGACCTCGGACCCGACCACGAGCTGGTCCGCGTCGAAGAGCGCCACGATCTCGAAGCCCCGCGATCCGAATCCGGAGTAGCCCGCGAGCGCACGGCCGAGGTTGCCCGCTCCGATGATGGCCACGCGCCAGTCGAGCGTGAGTCCCAGGGCGATCGAGATCTGCCGGTTGAGGTACTGGACCTCGTAGCCGACCCCCCGCGTGCCGTAGGACCCGAGGTAGGAGAGGTCCTTGCGCAGCATGGGGGAGTTCACGCCGGCGGCATCGGCGAGCTCCTCCGAGGACACGCGTTCGATCCCCTCGGCGAGCAACGAGTTGAGCGCTCGGAGGTAGATGGTGAGGCGGGCTACCGACGCAGGCGGGATGTGGCGCGCGGCATCACCCACGGGGTGGAGGCCTGGCATGTCCGGCGTTGTCACTGTCATCGGCTCCGTTGATCGCTCCGCCGCACCCGGTCGGTGCGTGCCCGATCCCGGGTCCCTCGACGTCGGGGGCGGAAGTATGACCACTTTATGCCGACGATGCGGGGCCACCAAGCCCGGGCCGGGTGGGACTAGGCCGTGCGGTTCCCGGTGAGCAGCCGGCGCAGCCTCGACTCGTCGATGGACCAGAAGTCCCGCTGCACGCCGTCGATGAACAGGACGGGCAGTTCCTCGGCGAAGCGGGCGCCGAGTGCGGGCGCGTCGGCCACGGACAGTTCCTGCCAGCCGACGCCGAGTTCGCCGGTCACGCGCCCCACCACGGTCCGCGCATCCTCGCACAGGTGGCACTCGGGACGGGTGAGGAGCACGACGCCGGCACCCGGCGACTCGACTGGCGTTTCCATGCTTCCACGGTACTGCCGCGCCGCGGCCAGGCCGCAGGGGCGAAGAACTAGACTCGGAGCATGCCGTACGTCGCCCGGGGCCTGCAGCCCCCACCAGAGCCACCGGCCACGGGTGAGGCGGCCTTCTTCGACGTCGACAACACGTTGATGCGCGGCGCGAGCCTGTTCCACGTGGCCAGGAAGATGTACCAGCGCAAGGCCTTCACCCTGAGGTTCGCCGCGGGGCTGGCCTGGAAGCAGCTGCGGTTCATCATGCGCGGCGAGACCATGACCGATGTGAACTCGGTGCGTGACGCGGCCCTCGCCTTCGCCATCGGCATCGCCCACGAGGACATCCTGGCCCTCGGCGAGGAGGTCTACGACGAGATGATCGCTTCCAAGATCTGGCCGGGCGCTCGGGCCCTGGCGGAGCAGCACCTGAGCTCGAACCGGCAGGTATGGCTCGTGACGGGGACGCCGGTGGAGGTTGCCGCGGTCATCTCCAGCAGGCTCGGGCTGACCGGCGCCCTCGGCACCGTGGGAGAAGTGGCCGATGGCCTCTACACCGGGAAGCTGGTCGGCGACTTCCTGCACGGCCCGGCCAAGGCCGCCGCCGTCCTCGAGCTCGCCGAGCGGGAGAACCTCGATCTCGCTCGCTGCTGGGGCTACAGCGATTCCTACAACGACATCCCCCTGCTGACCGTCGTCGGACATCCTGTCGCCATCAATCCGGACAGCAGGCTCCGCCGCCATGCCCGCGCGAACAACTGGCCGGTGTACGACTTCCGCAGTGGCAGGCGCGCCGCGACGTTCGGGCTGCGCGCGGCCACCCTGGTCGGGTCCGTCTACGGGCTGTGGCGCGGTTTCTCGCGCTTCAGGAGCCGCTGACGCCCGGCCCTGCCCCGAGGCCGCGAAGGTCCCGGACGCCGGAGCCGGGAACGACGACGGCCCGGCTTCCACGCCGCGAGGGCGGGAATCCGGGCCGTTCGGCACACTCCGGCTTCTGGCCGGGCGCCGGCTACTTCTTGTTGCGGCGCTGGTGACGGGTCTTGCGAAGCAGCTTGCGGTGCTTCTTCTTTGCCATACGCTTGCGGCGCTTCTTGATTACTGAACCCATAGAGTCCTCACAAACTGTTGTTCGGCAGCACGGACTCCGGGCAGAAGCCGGGAGGCCAGCGCTGGGGTGACGAAAGGCGCGTACCTGGTGGCAGTTGCCCGGATGATGCAAAAGGTGAGCGGGCCCAGACCCGCCCAAAACGCTCCTTAACAGGGTACATCCGTTTGGCGAACGGACTGGACGCGTGCCCGCTCAGGCGCTCTCGGACTGGCCGTCGACCTGCGCGTGGTGGAGGAACTCCTCGACCGCCGACTCCGGAACGCGGTAGGACCGACCGAACTGCACCGCCGGCAGGTCTCCTGCATGGACGAGCCTGTACACGGTCATCTTCGAGACACGCATGAGCTCGGCCACCTCGGCGACCGTCAAGAACTGCACATCCGAGAAGTTATTCCCGTCTGCCATCTCACCACTATTCCTTTGCATGGAGGCCTGAAAT
The DNA here is from genome assembly GCF_044755105.1 of Arthrobacter sp. NPDC092385. Taxonomy (NCBI): domain Bacteria; kingdom Bacillati; phylum Actinomycetota; class Actinomycetes; order Micrococcales; family Micrococcaceae; genus Arthrobacter; species Arthrobacter sp. NPDC092385. The sequence goes on along the minus strand of NZ_JBIVQL010000001.1, from coordinate 474,185 downwards.
TTCACCCTGAGACCGGCATCGAGAAGGATACCCCGGAGCGACTGAACGGCGTGTCGCCTTGTGCCGAAGGATGATCCGCCCAAGGGACCACTCTAGTGGCTGGTGTGACCAAAGTGAAAGGCTGCCGCGGGGCTGTGGACTGCCCCTACGAGGACGGGTCGCGACGGCGCCGCAACTGCGACAGGAGGTCCGCGGCCCGCTCTGCGGCCCGGCCCATGGTCCTGCCGATCTGCTGGCGGGGAACATCCACGCCGACCGGGGATTCCGGACCCGCGAGGACGGCAGCAGCCAGTACCTCCGCCTCCGCGGTCTCCGGCGCCTCGGCGGGAACGATGTCCGGCGCCGCCTCGCTCCCGAGGCCACCGAGATCATCCCGCACCACGGTCACGGCGTCGTCCCCGGGCGCCTGCACCTCGAACTCCGCCAGCCACTCGCGAACGCGGGCCAGCGGTGCCGTGTCCAGGGAGTAGTAGCGCTTCTGGCCCTGGGCCCGCATGCTGACCAGGCCCGCTTCCCGCAGCACCTTCAGGTGCTTCGACACCGTCGGCTGACTCACCTGCAGCTCGACGACGAGCTCCCCCACCGCCTTGTCGCCGTCGCGCAGGTGCTTGAGGATCTGCCTGCGCGTTCCTTCGGCGATGACAGCGAATACATCATCGATTCCCATTCGACCACCCTAGCGATATATACGCCGAACGGCATCCTGCCGGTCCGCGCTTCAATCGAACCACGGGTCGAGGCCGTGCAGCGGGAACACGGCCTTCCGCGTCGCCATCACGGTGCGGTCGAGATCGTCATTGGGGTCGTACCCGACCTCCCAGGAGCGCCACCACGGATCAGCGCCGTCACCCATCAGGATCGGGGCGTCGAGGCCGTGCCGCTCGAGGACATAGTCCCGCCAGGCGGCAGGCACGGGCGTCTTCGGGCCGATGGCCGCTCCGGCCGCCACGGCGACGAGCAGCGTCCAGGACCGCGGCACCACGCTGGCGAGGGCGTATCCGCCCCCACCCGTGGCGATCCACCGCCCGCCGCACAGGCGGTCCGCGAGGTCGCGCACGCCGAGCATCATGGCGTGCTGGGCGTCGACGCTCACGCGCAGGTTCGTGAGGGGATCCTCGCGGTGCGAGTCGCAGCCGTGCTGACTGACGATGACATCGGGCGCGAAGGCCTCGGCCAGCTGCGGCACGACGGCGTGGAAGGCCCGCAGCACCGCGGCGTCACCGGCGATCGTGGGCAGTGCGACGTTCACCGCATAGCCCTCCGCTCCCGGCCCTCCCGTTTCGTTGGCGAATCCGGTGCCAGGGAACAGGCTCATACCCGTCTCGTGCAGGGAGATCGTCATGACGCGGCGGTCGTCCCAGAAGATGCTCTGCGTGCCGTCGCCGTGGTGCGCATCGACGTCGATATAGAGGACGCGCTCCGCGCCGCGGTCGAGCAGCCGCTGCACGGAGGCAGCGGCGTCGTTGTAGATGCAGAAGCCGCTCGCACGCGAGCGCGCGGCATGGTGCATGCCGCCGCCGAAATTCACCGCCCGCACGGCCGAGCCCTGCATGATCGCCTCCGCGGCGCCGAGGGAGCCACCTGCGAGCCGCGCGCTCGCCTCGTGCATGCCGGCGAACGCGGGGGTGTCCTCCGTGCCGAGGCCCATGCCCGCGTCCGACGCCGTCGGATCGGTGCTGACCCGGCGGACCGCCCGGATGTAGTCGGCACTGTGGACCGTGGCGAGCTCCTCGTCCGATGCGACGAACGGTGCGGTGACCGTCACGCCGTCGAGGTCGAGCAGCCCGCAGTTCCGCGTGAGCCGGGCGGTCAGGTGCAGCCGCTCCGGGTTCATGGGGTGCTGCCCGCCGAAATCGTAGGCCAGCATCGAGTCGTCCCAGACGACCTGGAGGGGCACCGCCGGCCTTGAGTGCGTAGACATCCCTGCAAGGCTACGCGATCCGTGATATTTCGACGACGCACCCCGGCAGGATGCTTTACTACTGCAGGGGACAATAAGGATGATCACGGTGCCGCTTCGGCGGAAGGACCAGCAAACGGGGCAGAGCGGGCGTCAATGGTAAGTCAACAGCCACGGTGGCTGACGGACGATCGACACGGATACGTCAGGCTGCTGGCCTCGGTCCGCGACTTCGTCGACTCCTTCGCGAACAGCTCCCCGGCGCGCCTCGCCCTCTTCATCTTCACCGGCGTCATCCTCGTCTTCACCGCCCTCCTGAGCCTGCCCGTCGCGACCAGCAGCGGCCGGGCCACCCCCCTGCACGACGCCTTCTTCACCGCGGTGTCCGCCGTCTGCGTCACCGGCCTCACCGTGGTGTCCACGGCCACGCACTGGTCCTTCTTCGGCCAGCTGGTGATCCTGCTCGGCATCTTCATCGGCGGGCTGGGGACCCTGACGCTCGCCTCCCTCCTCGCCCTGATCGTGAGCAAGCGGCTCGGGGTGCGTGGCAAGCTGCTGGCCCAGGAGGCCCTCAACAACGCGAGCCGCCTCGGTGAGATCGGTACGCTCCTGCGGATCGTCATCACCACGTCGGTGGTGATCGAGATCGTGCTCGCCGTCGTGCTGATCCCCCGGTTCATGATCCTCGGCGAACCCTGGTGGCAGGCGCTCTGGCACGGTGTCTTCTACTCCATCTCGGCCTTCAACAACGCCGGATTCACTCCGCACAGCGACGGCCTGGTGCCCTACGAGACGGATCTCTGGATCCTCACGCCGCTCATGGTCGGCGTCTTCCTCGGCAGCCTCGGCTTCCCGGTGATCATGGTGCTCGTCCAGGTACGGCACCGCTTCAGCAAGTGGACGCTGCACGCGAAGCTCACGGTGTACGTGTCCCTGATCCTCCTCGTGGCCGGGACCTTCGCCTGGGGCTTCCTCGAGTGGGAGAACGATCGGACCATCTCGAACCTCAGCGTGGCCGACAAGTCCATCCATGCCCTCTTCGCCTCGGTCATGATGCGCTCCGGCGGATTCAACCTGGTGGACCAGAACGACATGAACTCGACGACGATGCTCCTCACGGACGCGCTCATGTTCGCCGGCGGCGGCTCGGCGTCGACCGCGGGGGGCATCAAGGTCACCACGATAGCCGTGATGTTCCTCGCGATCGTCGCCGAGGCTCGTGGGGACGCCGACGTCCGGGCCTGGGGCCGCACCATCCCGCAGGGTGCGATGCGCGTCGCCATCTCGGTGATCTTCATGGGCGCCACGCTGGTGCTGGTCGGGAGTGGACTGATCCTCGCGCTCACCGACGAACCCCTGGACAAGGTGGTCTTCGAGGTCATCTCGGCCTTCGCGACCTGCGGCCTCAGCACCAACCTCAGCGCAGAACTGCCCCCTGCGGGCAAGTACATCCTGTCCGCCCTGATGTTCGCCGGGCGCATGGGCACCATCACCCTCGCCTCGGCCCTGGCGCTGAGGCAACGCAGCACGCTGTACCGCTACCCCGACGAGAGGCCGATCATTGGCTGAAAGACCCGCCCACAACGCACCCGTCCTCGTGATCGGCCTCGGCCGCTTCGGTGCCGCCACGGCCGAGCAGCTGGTCCGGCAGGGCCGCGAGGTCCTGGCCATCGAGCGGGACCCGCAACTGGTCCAGAAGTTCTCGGGCATCCTCACCCACGTGGTCGAGGCGGATGCGACGAACCTCGATGCCCTCCGGCAGCTCGGCGCCCAGGAGTTCTCGGCCGCCGTCGTCGGGGTGGGAACCTCGATCGAGTCCAGCGTGCTCATCACGGCCAACCTCGTGGACCTCGGCATCGACCACCTCTGGGTCAAGGCGATCACGCCCTCGCACGGGAAGATCCTCAAGCGCATCGGCGCCAACCACGTGATCTACCCCGAGGCCGATGCCGGCCAGCGGGCGGCGCACCTCGTCGGCGGCCGCATGCTCGACTTCATCGAGTTCGACGACGGCTTCGCGATCGTGAAGATGTACCCGCCGAAGGAGACGCAGGGGTTCACGCTCGCGGAGTCCTCGGTGCGCTCGAAGTACGGAGTCACCGTCGTCGGCGTGAAGTCCCCGGGGGAGGACTTCACCTATGCGCGGCCCGACACGAAGGTGTCCGGCCGGGACATGCTGATCGTCTCCGGGCACGTGGACCTGCTCGAGCGCTTTGCCGGCCGACCCTAGGGTGGGTCGCCGCTCCCCCACCCCGACGCGCCGCGCCGACCGCCCCGCCCGGCCGGCGGCGGCCACCGCGGTTGCCACCGCGGCTGCCGGCGCGGTCGTGCTCGCCGTCGTCGTCCTCGCCGCGCAGATCCACGGGCTCGACCTCTCCGTGTACCGCGAGGGTGCGCTGGCGCTGCTCGGGCGCGCCGGGGAGAAGGATCTGTACGACGACGCCCTCGTGCAGACCGATACGCGCGGGCTGCCGTTCACCTACCCGCCGTTCGCCGCCCTCCTCTTCGTGCCCCTCGCGCTGGTCCCGGCGGGCCTCGCCCTCGGGATCGTCACCGCCCTCTCCTGCGCCTGCCTCGTCGCGGTGTCCGTCGTCGTCGTGCGGTACCTGCGCCACGGCGGGACGCCGCACCGCCCTGCGGACTGGACGCCCGCCGCCGTCGTGGCCGCGATGCTGCTGATCGGCATCAGCGGGCCCTGGCGGGAAGGCCTGGGGTTCGGCCAGGTCAACGCCCTCCTGATGGTGCTGGTCCTCGCCGACCTGCTGCGGTCCACCCGGCTCCCCTCCGGCGTCCTGATCGGCCTCGCCGCGGGGATCAAGCTCACGCCGCTCGCCTTCGGGCTGGTCTTCCTCGCCCGGCGGGACTGGCGCTCGCTCGCCTGGATGGCGGCGTCCTTCGCGTCGACGGTCGCAATCGGCTGGAGCCTCGCGCCCCGGGAGTCGGCGGCCTTCTGGCGCGACGCCCTGTTCGACTCCTCCCGCGTGGGAGCCACCGCGGATCTCTACAACGTCTCACTCAACTCGATCGTCGCGCAGTCGGGACTGGTCGAGGGCCTGCAGCGACCCGCCTGGGTGCTGGCGTGCCTGGCCGTGATCGCCGTCGGCTATGTCGCGATCCGGCGGGCCGACGACGACGGCGACAACCTGAGGGCCATCGCCGCCAATGCCGTCGTCATGCTCGCGATCTCACCGATCTCGTGGTTCCACCACTGGGTGTGGATCGCCCTGGTCTTCCCGGTCGGCCATGTGTTCGCCCGCAGGCAGACAGGCGCACTCCGCACGGCGAGCCGGGTTCTGCTGGCCGCGCTGGTACCCGTCATGATGTTTTCCTCCATCACCGTGACCCTCACGCTCACCGGCACCGTCTCGGGCGAGGGGCCGCTACCGCTTCGGCTCTTCACCGGCCTGGGGGTGGTCCTCCCGGTCGCGCTGCTGGCCCTGTGGGCCCTCCGGCCCCTCAGGACGACGCCGGACCTGCCAGTTCGCGCGTGATCTCCGCCGCGCGGGCCGTCGCGGCCCGGGCTCCCTCGGCGATGGTGTGCGGCAGGCCCAGCTCCTCGAAGGTCTCGAGGGCGCTCTGCGTGGTCCCGTTGGGGCTCGTGACGGCACGGCGGAGGGCCGCCGCATCGGCGCCCTCCTCGGCGAGCATGAAGCCGGCTCCGGCGACCGTCTCCCGGGCGATCAGCTCGGACAGCCCGGCGTCGAGGCCGAGCCCGATGCCGGCCGCCGCCATGGCTTCGGCGAGGTAGAACGCGTAGGCGGGTCCGGAACCGCTCACGGCCGAGAGGGCATCCACCTGGTGCTCGGGGATCTCGACGACGGTGCCGGCCGGCCGCAGGAGGTCCCGGGCCCGCTCCATGAGCTCAGGGCCCGCCGTGGATCCGGCCGAGATGGACAGCACTCCCCTGCCGAGCCGCGACGGGGTGTTGGGCATCGAGCGGATGACCGCCTGGCCCTCCCGCAGGGCCCCCTCGATCATCGCGATGGACACCGCCGCGGCGACGCTGAGCACGACGGCGGACGGCTTGAGCGCCGAGGCGATCTCCCGTGCCAGCGGGACGATACCCACGGGCTTCACGCCCAGGATGACGACGTCGGCATCGAGTACCGCGGCGATGTTCGCGCCGTCGTCATCACCGGTGGCACGGGCGTGCACGCCGTACCGCTCCCGGAGTTCCCCGGCCCGCTCGGCCCTCCGCACCGTCGCCGTCACCAGGGCGGGGTCGAGGCCTGCGGCCAGCAGGCCCGCGAGGATGGACTCGTTCATCGATCCGCAGCCGAGGAAGGCGATGCGCTGCGAGGGTTGCGTCGTCATGGCCCCATCCTGCCACGAGGGGCTCCCAGCCTACTCCCAGCGGCCTTGGTGCTCCGGCACAAGGAGGAGCCCTAGTGTTGGGAACACCTCATAAGGGTGCGAGTGATGAGGACCGGAATTCCTGAGCCGGTCCGGCGTCGGTGGCAACAGATGATCCCCCAACATCTGGCAGTCCGCCGGCGCCATTCCCCGTTAAACGCCGGAGTCCCCGCGCCCCGTCGGCGCCCTCCCCTCCCCGGCTGCCGCTTGGCCTCCCGTCAGTGCCGCAGGTGCGCCCGCGCGAAGCTGAGGGTCTCCGCCAGCCACTCCTCGCGCTCCCCGGCTGCCCTCGCCCTGCGGGTGCTCACCTCGACGGCCACCACGCCGTCCCATGCCGACTCCGCGAGGTGGCCGAGGGCCTCGGCGCACCGCTGCTGGCCCTGGCCCGGGAGCAGGTGCTCGTCCTTGCCGTTGGGCGTGCCGTCGGTCAGGTGCACATGCGCCAGCCTGCTGCCGAGCGCACGGATCTCCTCGTACGAATCCATGCCGGCGATCGCCGCGTGGGAGAAGTCCCAGGTGATGCGCTCGTACGGTTCCGGCACCGGATTCCAGTGCGGCAAGTACGCTTTCGCCTCACGCCCCCGGACCTTCCAGGGGTACATGTTCTCGACGGCGATCTCGACGCCGTACTCCGCTGCGACGCGCGAGATCCCCTCGGGGAATTCTTCGGCGTAGCCGGTCTGCCAGCGGAACGGCGGGTGGGTCACCACGGTCCGGGCACCCACCTCGGCGGCCATCGCGGCGGACAGCTGGATCTTCGTCCAGGCCTTGCCCCAGACCTGCTGCGTCAGGAGCAGGGTCGGAGCGTGGATGGCCAGGATCGGCATCTCGTAGCGCTCGCTCAGCACGTTGAGCTGGTCGGGGTCCTGGCTCACCGAGTTGTTGGTGACCATCACCTCCACGCCGTCGTACCCGAGGTCCTGCGCCAGGGCGAAGGCGTCGTGGACGGCGAGCGGGTAGACCGAGGCGCTGGAGAGGGCAACCGGGATCGACGGCCCGCCGGTCGGCTGGACCATGTCAGGCTCCCCTCTTCAACGGGGTGCGCGGCGTGGAGTCGAGCTGGGCATGCCCCACCCCGGCTCCCGGCAGGGGCTCGTCCGCCTCGAACATCTTCGCGTCGAAGCGCCGCAGCAGCAGCCCCTCGCGCAGCGCCCAGGGGCAGATGTCCATGGAGGGCACGCCGAACAGCTCGAGGGCAGATTCCGCGACGAGTGCTCCCGCCAGGACCTGCGGTGCGCGCAGCTCCGAGACGCCGTCGAGGTTGGTGCGGTCCTCGATCGTCATCGCCGCAAGGCGCTTGGTCCACAGCTTGAGGTCCTCGAGGCGCAGCTCCCGGCGGACGAACGGGCCGGCGGCGGACGGCGCGGCGCCGGCGAGGCGGGCCAGCGAGCGGAAGGTCTTCGAGGTGCCGGCGACCAGGTGCGGTTGGCCGAGGTGGGCGAACTGCGGGACGGCGTCACGCAGGGTGGCCCTGATGTAGCGGCGCAGTTCCTTCACGCTCTTGGCCGAGGGAGGGTCCCCGCGCAGCCAGTCCCGCGTGAGCCGGCCCGCGCCGAGGGGAACGGAGAGCGCCACCTCGGGGAGCTCGTCGGTGCCCATCGCCATCTCGAAGGAGCCGCCGCCGATGTCCAGGTTCAGGATCGATTCCGCGCCCCAGCCGTACCAGCGGCGGACGGCCTGGAAGGTCACCGCCGCTTCCTGGTCGCCGGACAGTTCCTGGAGGTCGACGCCGGTCTCCTCCCGCACGCGCGCGAGGACCTCGCTCCCGTTGCCCGCCTCGCGGATGGCCGAGGTGCAGAACGCGAGGAAGTCCTCGGCGTCGTGACCCGTCGCGAACTTCCGCGCCTCCCGGACGAAGCCGACGAGTTCGTCCTGGCCCTTGCGGGAGATCCTGCCGCGCTCGTCGAGGTAGGCGACGAGCTGCAGGGGCTTCTTATGGGACGCGAAGGGCACCGGCCGGCCGCCGGGATGGGCATCCACGAGCAGCAGATGGACCGTGTTGGACCCTATGTCCAGTACTCCTAGCCGCATTTTCCCCGCGCTTCCAGCTCTCGACCCGTTGTTCCGTGTTTCCCCGTGCCGCGGTGCAGGCTACTTGCCCGCCGCGACCTTGCGCTTGGCCGGCGCCCTGCGTGTCGTCTTCTTCGGGGCCGGGCCCTTGGCGCGCTTCTCGGCGAGCATGTCGATCGCCTGTTCGCGCGTCAGCTCCTCGATGGCCATGGAGCCGGGCACCGTGATGTTCGTGACGCCGTCCGTGATGTAGGGGCCAAAACGGCCGTCCTTCACCACGATGGGCTTCTCGCTCACCGGATCGTCGCCGAACTCCGCCAGGGGAGGAGTCACCGTCCGGCCGCCGCGCTGCTTGGGCTGCTTGTAGATCTCCTGCGCCTGCTCGAGGGTGATCGAGAAGATCTCCTCCTCCGAGCCGAGCGACCGGGAATCGCTGCCCTTCTTCAGGTACGGGCCGAAACGCCCGTTCTGCACGGTGATCTCCTTGCCGTCCTCGTCCGTACCGAGGACGCGCGGCAGGTTCATCAGCTTGAGGGCATCCTCGAGCGTCACGGTGTCCACCGACATGGACTTGAAGAGCGACCCGGTGCGCGGCTTGACCTTCGCGGGCTTCTTCGGCGGTTTCGGCTTGCCGTTCTTGTAGTACTCGACCGGCTGGCTCGCCAGGTCCTCCGCGGTGACCTCGGGGATCAGCTCGATCACGTACGGTCCGTACCGGCCGTCACGGGCCACGATGGTGCGTCCCGTCTCCGGATCGGTGCCGAGCACACGCTCCTGGGACACCGGCGCTTCCATCAGCTCGAGGGCCTTCTCGGCCGTCAGTTCGTCCGGGGCCAGGTCCTCGGGGACGTTGGCGCGCTGCGGTTCGGTGCCTTCCGGGGCGTCCGCCGGCAGGGGCTTCTCCAGGTACGGCCCGAACTTGCCGACGCGCAGCGTAATGCCGTCCGCGATCTCCACCGAGTTGATGCGGCGCGCGTCGATCTCGCCGAGCTCCTCGACGATCGTGTGCAGGCCCGTGTTCTTGCGGTCGCCGTAGTAGAAATGGTTGAGCCACTCGACGCGGCCTGCTTCGCCGCGTGAGATCCGGTCGAGGTCCTCCTCGAGCTCCGCCGTGAAGTCGTAGTCCACGTAGTCGTTGAAGTGCTCCTCGAGCAGGCGCACCACGGAGAACGCGATCCAGCTCGGCACGAGGGCCTGCCCCCGGGAGGTCACATAGCCGCGGTCCATGATGGTGGACATCGTGGCGGCGTAGGTCGACGGACGGCCGATGCCGCGCTCGTCGAGCACCTTCACGAGGGACGCTTCGGTGTAGCGCGGGGGCGGCGACGTCTCGTGGCCGACGGCCTCGATCGCCGTCGCGCCCAGCGCATCGCCCTTGGTGACGTTCGGCAGGCGGGTACCCTGCGCGTCGCCGTCGGTCCCGTCCTCGGTGCGGTCGGCGTCGCGGCCTTCCTCATAGGCGGCCATGAAGCCGCGGAAGGTGATGACGGTGCCCGAGGCGGCGAACTCGGCGTCGCGTCCGTCCGCACTCTTCGCGCCCAGGCGCAGGGACGCCGTGGAGCCCTTGGCGTCCGCCATCTGCGAGGCGACGGTGCGCTTCCAGATCAGCTCGTACAGGCGGAACTCGTCGCCGCGCAGGGACTGCGCCACCTGGGCCGGCGTGCGGAAGGAGTCGCCGGCGGGCCGGATGGCCTCGTGCGCCTCCTGGGCGTTCTTCGCCTTGCCCTTGTACACGCGGCGGGACTCGGGGACGTACTCGGGGCCGTACAGCTCCGACGCCTGTCGGCGAGCGGCGTTGATGGCCTGGTCCGAGAGCGCCGACGAATCGGTACGCATGTAGGTGATGTACCCGTTCTCGTACAGCCGCTGGGCCACCTGCATGGTGACCTTCGAGCTGAAGCGCAGCTTGCGGGCCGCTTCCTGCTGCAGGGTGGACGTCGTGAACGGGGCGGCAGGACGGCGCGTGTAGGGCTTGGTCTCGACCGAGCGGACCGTGAACGCGGCACTCTCCAGGCCGGTGGCGAGCGAGCGGGCGGCGTCCTCGTCGAGCCGCACCGCGTTCGCGGCCTTCAGTTCCCCGCGGTCGGAGAAGTCCTTGCCGGAGGCGATACGGCTGCCGTCGACGGCGACCAGCTTCGCCGGGAACGCACTGCCCTTCGAGGAGTCCCCGGGGGTGAACGTGCCCGTGAGGTCCCAGTACGACGCCGCGCGGAACGCCATGCGCTCGCGTTCCCGCTCGACGACGAGGCGCGTCGCCACGGACTGCACGCGGCCGGCGGACAGCCCGCGCGCCACCTTGCGCCACAGCACGGGCGAGATCTCGTAGCCGTACAGGCGGTCGAGGATGCGCCGGGTCTCCTGGGCGTCGACCATGGGGATGTCGACGTCGCGCAGTTCACCGAGGGCACGCGTGACGGCTTCCTTGGTGATCTCGCCGAAGGTCAGGCGGTAGACGGGGACCTTCGGCTTCAGGACCTGCAGCAGGTGCCACGCGATGGCCTCGCCCTCGCGGTCGGCGTCGGTTGCGAGGTAGAGCTCGTCGGCGTCCTTCAGGGCGGCCTTGAGCTCTGCGACGGTCTTCCGCTTCTCGGGCGACACCACGTAGTAGGGCTCGAAGTCCTTGTCGAGATCCACCGCGAACTTGCCCACCGAGGACTTCTTCAGCTCCGCCGGCAGATCCGACGGCTGGGGGAGGTCACGGATGTGCCCCATGGACGCCGCGACCTGGAAACCCTCACCGAGGTACCCCGAGATGCTCTTGATCTTGCTCGGGGACTCGACGATGACGAGCTTCTTGCCGTGCTTCTTGTCCGTGGCCTTGGTCGGCACTTCTCTCCTATATATACGAGTGCGATGCCGCGGCAGCGACGTGGGCATCCGGTCCGGATCCCGCTGCTGGGCCTCACGTCACAGTATGCGTCATGAGTACCTGCACAAGGGTAACCGCTGGTTTCAGGGGGCTGGAATCAGGAAGCCCTCGCGGATGAGCTGCTCCACATCGACCAGCAGGCCCGCCGTGAACGCCGCATCGGGCCTCTCCAGCAGCATCGCGAGCGCACCCGCGATCTGCCCGGCCGTGAGGTCGCCGTCGCACGCGGAGACGAAGCCGGCCAGTTCCGTGCTGAGCAGGGTGGTGCGTCGGAGGCCCGCTCCCTGCCGCAGCAGGATGACTCCGGGGTGCTCCGCGCCGGGCCGCTGGTGCCGTTCCTCGGTGACGTCGTCGGCGACGAGCAGGTATTCGTCGGCGATGCCGATCCCCGAGGCGGACTGCTCGGTGTGGGCCGCCAGCCAGTCGTTGCGCCGCACCGCCGCGGCCAGGTGCGGGCCCACGGGTTGCTCGATCTCGTGCGTGATCTCCTCGAGCGTGACCCGGACGAGGTCGCTGGAGGTGGCCGGCCTGCGCAGCCACACCGACCCGAAGCCGATCCCCTCGACGTCGCGCGAGGCGAAGTCCGCGAGATAGTCGGCGAAGCTGTCCAGGTAGGCGTCGCGGTTCCGGTTCTCGGCCGCGTCCCGCAGCCACGTCTCGGCGTACTGCACCGGCGTCAGCTGCTCACGCTGGATGATCCAGGCGTCGACGCCCGGAGGCACGAAGCCGCGGACGCGCCGGTCCCACGCCGCACCCTCGGGGATCTCCCAGTTACCGAGCAGCTGCGCGGCCCCGCCCGGCGCGAGGACTCCGGGGAGGTCCCGGACCAGGGTCTCGACGAGGGTGTCACCCGCCAGGCCTCCGTCACGGTAGGTATAGGCCTCCTCCGGTGGGCCCGTGCGGGGCGTGATCACGAAGGGAGGGTTGGACACCACGAGATCGAACCGCTCGCCCTCCACGGGTTCGAGCAGGCTGCCCAGGCGCAGGCTGACCCGCTCGTCGGGTCGCTCCGGATCGATGCCGAAGGCGGCCGCGTTCAGCAGCAGGTTGAAGCGGGCGAACGCCAGCGCACGCGCCGAGATGTCCGTCGCCGTGACATGGCGGGCATGCGGGAGCAGGTGGAAGACCTGGATGCCGCAGCCCGTCCCGAGGTCCAGGGCACGGTCCACCGGCGTCCTCATGACGGTCTGCGCGAGCGTCAGGGAGGCGCCGCCGATACCCAGCACGTGGTCGTGGCGCAGGGGCCCCGGCCGCTGCTCCGACCCGAGGTCGCTCGCCACCCACAGGTTGCCGCCGACGTCGGAGCCGTAGGGGCGCAGTTCGACGGCGGCACGCCAGGAGCGTTCCGTGGCGGAGTCCTTCCCGCGGTGCTTCCGCGGGTCCGCCGCGGGGTCTTTTCGCGGGTCCTCCGCCGGGTCCGGTCCCGACAGGCCCCTGACGTCGGCGTCCCCGGTCCGCTCGATGAGCCTCAGCTGCTCGAGGCCGGTGACGCCGAGGCGGGGGAAGGCGGCCGCGAGCTGCTCCTCCGGCACGGTTCCACCGAGGAGCCACAGCAGCACGGGGACAGCCGGTGCATTCTCCTGAACGCGCAGGAGGCGTCGGCATTCCAGCAGCGCGGGAACCAGCTGCCCCCTGCCGAGGGCCGAGTACGCCGAGGTGCCGAGGAGGGCCTCGACGCCGTCCACCGTGTAGTCGAGGGCCGTCAGGTCCGCGGCCAGAGCCGCCAGTGCGGAAAGATCGCGGCTCGACGGCGCGGAGACGACGTCGTCGTCGAATTCCTGCCGGTCCACGGTGTCCACGGTCGGCATCAGGCAGCGCCCGCTGCCGTTGCTTCGGCCTCGTCCGACTCGCACCCCTGCGGGCATCGCAGCGTCGCCGGGTCCGCCGCGCAGCCGGAGCAGTACAGGGTGAGGTTGCGGCAGGACGGGTTGGAGCAGTTCTCGAACGTGTTCGTGGGAGCCTGGCAGCGCACGCACCTGCCGAGCGTGACGGCGGAGTCGCTGAACTCGAGGTGCATGCGCTTGTCGAAGACGTAGAGCGAGCCCTCCCACAACCCGCCGTCGCGGTACTTCTCGCCGTAGCGGACGATGCCGCCGTCGAGCTGGTAGACCTCCTGGAAACCGCGATTGACCATGAGGCTGGACAGCACCTCGCAGCGGATACCGCCCGTGCAGTACGTGACGACGGGCTTGTCCTTCAGGTCGTCGTACTTGCCGGAGTCCAGCTCCCGGACGAAGTCCTGGGTCGTCCGCACGTCGGGCACCACGGCTCCCTTGAAGCGGCCGATCTGAGCCTCGAGTGCGTTCCGTCCGTCGAAGAAGACGACCTCCTCCCCTGCGGCGCGCTTGGCATCGACCAGCTCGTGCAGCTCCTCGGGCGCGAGGTGCCTGCCGCCACCCACGACGCCGTTCCCGTCGACCTTCAGCTCACCGGGAGCCCCGAAGGAGACGATCTCGTCGCGCACCTTGACGCTCAGCCGGGGGAAGTCGTCGGCGCCGCCGTCGGACCATTTGATCTCCATGCCCCTGAACGCCGGGTACTCGCGCGTGGTCTTGACGTACTGCTTCACCGCGCCGATCTCGCCGCCGACCGTGCCGTTGATCCCGTCCTTGGAGATCAGGATCCTCCCGCGCAGCCCCCACTTCTCGCAGAGTGCGCGCTGCCAGAGCCTGATGGCTTCGGGATCGGGCAGTGGTGCAAAGGCGTAATAAAGGGCAATACGGTTCATCGACACGGCTTAAAGCCTACTTTGCGTCTCAAAACGGCAACCCTCACGGCCGTCTATGTTCTTGGCCCCCTTCGAGAACTATCGTTCAGCACATGGGCGCACATGCAGACAATGAACTCCTCCAGACCTGGATCACCGGATGGTCCGCCTGTCGCGGGTACGAGCCGCACGACGACGGCCGCAGCACCTCCGTCCGGCTGACGGACCAGCAGGACCAGACGGAGCACTTCCTCTTCGAACCCACCGAGGAGCAGTTCCTCGACCTGGCGACCGCCACCAAACAGGACCCGATGCGGATACTGACGGTCGTCACCAACCGGATGCAGGACCTGATCGACGCCGCCGTTCCCCTCGGCATGCGGGTGACGGACCGCCAGCAGTCCCTGATGAGCGTCGACATGGGCGGCCAGGACGTCGAGGACCCTCGACCGCCGGGCGACGATTTCACGCTCGAGCGCGAACAGAGCGGGGCCTGCCGGCATGTGACGGTGCGCTCCGACGGACACCTGGCAGCCCGTGGCTCGGTGTCGGTGGTCAACGAATACGCCGTCTACGATCGCATCGTCACCGAGGACGGCTTCCGCCGCCGCGGGCTGGGCAGCTATGTGATGCGCGCCCTCACCGCCGGGGTCCTCGAGGACGACGTGACGACCGGCCTGCTCATGGCCTCCGCCGATGGTCGCGCGCTCTACGAATTCCTCGGCTGGCAGCACCTCGCCGACGTGTTCGTCATCAGAGGATAAGGGCCCTTCCCGCAGCCCTCCCCGCCGCCCGATGGGACAATTACGGCGTGGCTGCGCAGAACTCCCTGATTCCCCTGCTCGGGGGTGGACCCGACCCCGAGCAGCTGCTGCATGTCCGCGAGATCCCCGCCCGTGAAGCGGAGTACGCGCCGTGGCCCGACTGGGCCCACCCCGACGTGGTCGGCGCCTTCGCCGCGCGTGGGGTGCGCGAGCCGTGGCGCCATCAGGTGGAGGGCGCCACCTCCGCCCACGACGGCGTGCACACCATCATCGCGACGGGCACCGCCTCCGGAAAATCCCTCTGCTATCAACTGCCCGTCCTCGACGAGATTCATCGCAGCGAGCTGGCGAACCGGGTCACGCTCGCACCGAACGGGTCGGTGGCCCTCTACCTGGCGCCCACGAAGGCGCTCGCCGCGGACCAGCTGTCGGCGATCAACGCGCTGAAGCTGCCGACCGTCCGGGCCGAGACGTACGACGGCGACACGGAGTCCGGCGCCCGCCGCTGGATCCGCGACCACGCCAACCTCGTCCTCGCGAATCCTGACATGCTCCACTACGGCATCCTGCCCAACCACACCTGGTGGGCGCGGTTCTTCCGGCGGCTCAAGTACGTCGTCATCGACGAGGCGCACAGCTACCGCGGAGTGTTCGGCTCCCACGTCGCGAACCTCCTGCGACGACTACGGCGGATCTGCGCGAGCTACGGCGCGGACCCCGTGTTCATCGGGGCATCGGCGACGTCGGCCGAGCCCTCCGCTTCCTTCGGCAGGCTGATCGGCGCTCCCGCGCACGCCGTCGACCGGGACAGCTCGCCGCACGGCTCCACCACGGTCGCCTTCTGGGAGCCGCAGCTCACGGGCATGAAGGGCGAGAACGGGGCCCCGAGCCGCCGGACCGTCATCGCCGAGACCTCCGACCTGCTCGCCAACCTCGTGTCCTCGCACGTGAGGACCATCGCGTTCATCAAGTCGAGGCGCGGCGCGGAGAGTATCGCCCAGACATCCAGGCGCATGCTCGAGGACGTGCACCCGAGCCTCCCGCACCGCATCGCGGCCTACCGCTCCGGCTACCTGCCCGAGGAACGGCGCGCCCTCGAGTCGTCGCTGCGCAGCGGTGAGCTGCTGGGTGTCGCCAGCACCTCTGCGCTGGAACTCGGGATCGACATTTCCGGCCTCGACGCCGTCCTGGTGGCCGGTTGGCCGGGCACCCGCGCGTCCCTCATGCAGCAGATCGGCCGGGCGGGGCGCTCGGGCCAGGACGCGCTGGCCGCGTTCGTCGCGAGCGACGACCCCCTCGACACCTATCTCGTGCACCATCCGGAGGCCGTCTTCGACCTCGCCGTCGAGGCCACCGTCTTCGACCCCTCCAATCCGTACGTCCTCGGTCCGCACCTGTGTGCTGCCGCTGCCGAGTTGCCCCTCGGCGACGACGACCTCGAGCTGTTCGGTGCCACGTCCCGGGATCTGCTCGGCACCCTGTGCGACCAGGGCTTCCTCCGGCGTCGGCCCGCAGGGTGGTTCTGGACCCACCCGCAGAGTGCTGCAGCGATGGTGAACCTGCGGGCCGACGGCGGCGGGCCGATCAACATCGTGGAGGCGGAGTCGGGCGCCCTGCTCGGCACGATGGACTCGCCGCAGAGCCACTACCAGGCCCATCCCGGCGCCGTGTACGTGCACCAGGGCCGGACCTACGTCGTCCAGGAACTCAATGAGCAGGATCACTGCGCCGTGGTGTCACGCGCACAGCCGGACTACTACACGCAGGCACGGGACGTCACGCAGATCGAGGTGATCGGCCGCGATGTGAGCCGGCTGTGGGGCGGCGTCCTCGCGAACTTCGGCGACGTGAAGGTCACCACCCAGGTGGTCTCCTTCCAGCGCAAGGCCTTCTCCTCGAACGAGATCCTCGGCGAGGAACCCCTGGAACTCGAAGCCCGGGACCTGTTCACGAAGAGCGTGTGGTTCGAGATCAGCCCGGAACTGCTCGAGGCCGAGGGGATTCTCGCGGAGGAGCTTCCCGGAGCCCTCCATGCCGCCGAAC
The DNA here is from genome assembly GCF_044755105.1 of Arthrobacter sp. NPDC092385. Lineage (NCBI taxonomy): Bacteria > Bacillati > Actinomycetota > Actinomycetes > Micrococcales > Micrococcaceae > Arthrobacter > Arthrobacter sp. NPDC092385. The sequence goes on along the minus strand of NZ_JBIVQL010000001.1, from coordinate 457,539 downwards.
ACGCGGCGATCGGCTTGCTGCCGCTCGTCGCCTCGAGCGACCGCTGGGATATCGGAGGGGTGTCCACTGCCCTGCACGCCGACACCGGGCTGCCGACCATCTTCGTGTACGACGGGCATCCCGGCGGCGCGGGCTTCGCCGAACGCGGGTTCGAGGCTGCCCGCACCTGGCTGTCCGCGACACGGGACGCCATCGAGGCCTGCGAGTGCGAGTCCGGTTGCCCCTCCTGCGTCCAGTCGCCCAAGTGCGGCAACCGGAACAACCCGCTGAGCAAGGGCGGGGCCGTCGCGGTGCTGTCCCTCATCCTCCAGCAGGCCGCGGGCGCTACCGCGGGTGCCCCGGCAACTGACGGGCCGCCCCGCCTGGCACCCGGGGACATACCCTCTTCCCAGACCGATGCATCCGCGGAGTCCGCGTCCGCACAGGTCGCCACGCCGGCCGATACCGGGGACGACCAGCAGGCGGCACTCCGGTAGGACCTCCCGCCTCGGACCCTCGACGGATCACCGGCTCTCCACTCGGCAGGCGGGCGGGCGCGTCCGGGTCCCGGCAGATCCCGCGCCGCAACAGCCCACCCGGCCGCCGCGTCGCCCATCGAGCACGCATCCGCTGCACCCGCTGCAACCGCCCTGACAGTGCGGCCATGCGCCCTCGCCCTGTCAGGGCGGCGGACCTGCTCGTGCCGTGCCGAGCGCGTCCGGCAGCAGGCCGGGGACGCCGACCGACACCGTCACGAGTGCCGTCCCCGGGCCGGTCTGCCCGATCCTGCACGCCTGCACCGCTGCACCGTGCCGCTCCGCGACCGTCCCCGCTGCCGAGCAGGGGTCCCCCGGTGAAAGCCCCCGGGCAGTATCTGCGGCGGCCAACGCCGCCAGATCAGCAGCGGTTGCTGCTTTCGATGCTGCGGCCGCTGCCTGCAGCAGGAGGGCCGCCGAAGCGACGAGCAGCAGCGCCAACAGTGCAAGACCGGCCATCAGCAGCGTCCCGGCGCCGCTCTCGGAGCCGAGGCGAACCGGTCCGCTCCCCCTCGACCTGCGGTCACCCATCGTGTTCCTCCCGCCCCGACGCCGTCGCGCTGAGCACGATACCCATCAGCTCGACCACGGGTCCGTGCACCCGCGCACGTACCTCGACCGTCGTCCACCCCTCACCGGAGGCCACATGCGCCGTGGCGGTGCTTCCCGCCAGCCGCTGTACCGTCTGCTCCACGGACGCCAGGGATTCGCCCCGCATCACCTCGCGGGCACCCGCCCGGGCAGCCTCCTCGAGCCGCAGCTGGACCGCGCCGACGTGCGCCGTCCCGAGCAGGAGGGCGAGCAGGACGACCAGGGTGGGAAGCACGACGGCGACTTCAGCGGTGACCGAACCCAGCTCCGCATGAGCGGTGTGCCGCATCACCGTCCGGCGCACCAGGGACAGGGCGTCCGCGCCCTCGGTGAGACGCCGGTATCCCGAGCTACACGACGAGGACCGCTCGGCTTCGTGCTTCGTTCCGCCCTGGCCGGCGCTCATCAGCCGAAGTTCAGCGCAGAGGTGATGAGGGACATCAGGAGACCCTTGATCTCGCCACTCGACAGTACGGCGACGAGCAGTGCGGCGAACCCGACCGCCGCCAGTGTGGCGATCGCGTATTCCGCGGTCGCCATGCCTGCTTCGCGGTCCGGGGTCGACTGCCGCCGATGGCGGATCGCCCGCTCATTGGATCGCTGACGGCGAGCTGCGGTACGACGCGCAGACCGGTTCCTGGCACGGCCCGAGCCGGCACTGTCGCTGTCACCTCCGGTGTCACGGTCGCCTCCGCTGTCACGGTCGCCTCCGCTGTCCCTCGGCCCCGTCACGCGCCCCTGTTCCGCTCGCAGTGCAGGAACGGCGGCGTCCCCCCGGAGCGGATGTCCCAGTGGTGCTGGGCCCGACCGGCCCGTTCCCGGCTGTCCTCCCTCGTCGCGGAGCCGGACCCGTTCCTGATCGAACTGTCCCAGGTACCCACCGCCGAGGCACCGCGCCTCGCCTGCGGGTGCTGCGGACGTCCGGAACGCCGACCCTTCGGCCTCCGCCAGGTGCAATCTCTCCGACATGACATCTCCTCCTATCGACGTGGGGCGTGGCCCCACGTGCTGTGAGCGGCGATCGCCGCAGTACCAACTCTGGCGATTCGCGGCGATGCGGCGGTCGAGGGATCGGGGTAAGTGGATAACCGCTCCACGGTCCGCGATCGTGCGATGCCTCCCCTCCTCCGACCACAGGACGGTTCGGAAGGGGGCACCCCACCTGCGGCGGTCGGCGGCCGACGGTCGCCCGTCGGGCTAGAAGGCCGGCAGGAGACCCAGGACCACGGGGACCACTCCTAGGCAGATGAACGCCGGCAGCGAGCACAGACCGAGCGGCAGGACGAGCCGCACGCCGAGCGCAGCGGCCTGCCGCTCGGCCTCGCGGTTGTGGCGTCGCCGCAGCTGGGCGGCGTGGGCATGCAGGAGGGACGCCGATGGCGCGCCGGTCGCGGTGGCGAACCGGAGCCCCTGCCGGATGTCGGCGAGAACCTGCCCGGTACGGCGTGCGGCCGGTGACGCACGGACAAGCCTCCCGCTCACCTCGACCGTACCGACGCCCACAGACCCCGCTTCCCACGCCGCAGTCCAGGAGGCCCCGAGAAGCCGGGCGGCGTGGACGCGGGTCAGGACGGTTCCGATCCGGGGTTCGCAGGATCGGGCAACGACGGACAGGGCGGTCTCGACCGGCGAACCGGCCGACAACATCGCCGCCATCAGGTCGAGGACGAGCGGCGCGTCCCGGATACCCGATCGCGGCACCTCATCCCCGGCCGCACCGGCTGTCCGGCGGATGCGCCCCGACCTCGCAGCAAGGACCACCGACCCTGTTGCCAGAAGAAGGGACACGAGCACGCCTGCCATCACGGCTCCCCGCCTTCGGCAACCCGCACCAGACGGCGGGACCATACGCGTGCCACCGTCATGAGGAGCGCTCCCGTACCGAGCGCTGCACGGCCCAGCGGCGACCCGAGCAGCACCTCCAACGGGTTGATGCCGAGGGCGAAGCCGAGGACAAGACCGACGGCCGGCAACCAGGCGAGGAGCACCACCGTGGCGCGCGGTCCGGCCAGGGCTGTCTCCCTGGCCGAGAGACCGTCGAGCTGGGCGTCGAGCTGGGCGGCGTAGTGCTCGAGGATCTCCGCCAAGGGGGCACCGCTGCGCTCCGCCACCATCAGGCATCCGGCGAGATCGATCCACAGCCGTTCGACGTGCGTACTGCCCGGTGCTTCGGCACGATCCCCGGAGTGGCCTCCCGGCGGGTGAAGAAGGGCATCGGGAACGCTCAGACCGAGTTCAGCAGCCCGCCGGGCAGTCGCGATGACAGGAGAAACAACGGCGGCGAATCCGCCCCGACCGTCGGCATACACGAGTTCCATGTCCGTCCAGAGCGTCTGCGGCGGCCGTCCCGCCCGGAGGAGCCCGGCCATCTGATGGACGAAGAGCGGCAGCTCGTGGAGATCGATTCGAGGGCGCCCACCGAGCCGGGTCCTCCGGGAGAGCCGGGCGAGTCCCGGCTGGCGGAAGCCTGTGCTGCCGGGGCGAGGTGGACCCCCCAAGGCAGCAGGGGCCGGAGCCGCGCCGGGCGAACCGGGGTGCTCCAGGGCTGACATGGCGCCTGCTCGTGCCGGCCTGGGCAGCGTGAGGATCGCGCAGGCGGTCGCCAGCAGAAGAGCCACGGCGATCCCGATCATGAGGAGGGCCCCGACGTGCGCTCCGGTTCCCACTCGGAGCCGGCAGTTCCCACCCGGCGTGCGAACTCGTTCCACCCGGCGGCACGGCGGCATCCTGTTCCGGAGTCGACGAGGACGGGACGGACGACAAGACCCCGAACCGGATCCAGTTCCAGAAGCCCGACACTCTCCACGCGCCGGCCCTTCGCATCCCGTACGACGTGCACCACGACGTCGAGGGCGCTCGCCGCCTGCAGGGCAAGCGCACCCGGTGTCAGGCCCGCGAGCGCCGCGAGCGCGGCCAGCCGCGCCGGTACCGCGTCTGCGGAGTTCGCGTGGATCGTCCCTCCGCCGCCGTCGTGCCCCGTATTCATCGCCGTCAGCAGTTCGCGCACCTCCGCGCCCCGGCATTCGCCCACGACGAGCCGGTCCGGCCTCATCCTCAGGGCCTGCCGCACCAGTTCGGTGAGGTCCAGCACCCCGGCACCTTCGAGGTTGCCGTGTCGCGACTGGAGGCCGACCGTGTGGGGGTGGGCGGGGTTCAGTTCCGCGGCGTCCTCGACCAGCACGACCCGCTCGTGCGGTCCGGCCAGCCCGAGCAGCGTGGAGAGCAGCGTGGTCTTGCCCGTGCCCGTGGCACCGCTGATGAGGAAGTTCAGGCGCTGCTGCATCATCAGCGTCAGGGCCTCGGCCATGAGTGGCGCGACTGTCCCGCTGACGACGAGTTCCGCGAGCGGGAAGACGCGCGTGCGCCTGACCCTGATGGAGAGGAGCGTTCCCGCCGTCGAGATGGGAGGAAGGACCGCGTGGACCCGGAGCCCTTCGAGGCGGACGTCGACGGCTGGGCACCCATCGTCGAGGCGTCGGCCCCCGGCGGCGACGAGGCGGACGGCGAGCGAACGCACCTCCTCATCACCGGGGAATACCCGACCGACGCGCTGGAGCCCGGCGGTCCCGTCGACCCAGACCTCGTCGGGTCCGTTGACGAGGATGTCCGTGATCGATTCATCCGCGAGGAGGTGCTCCAGGGGCCCCAGTCCCCTGAGCTCGGCACGCACGCGGTCGAGGGCTGACAGGGTGCCCTCGGACCCGAGCAGCCTGCCGCTCGATCCGACGGCATCCGCGAAGGCGGCACCGGTTGGCAGGACGCTGCCGGTGAGGACGGCCCTGCGCACGACATCGACCATGGATGAAGCGTCCGTGTCGCCGGGTGGTGCCGCACTGGCCGGCATCCAGTCGCCCTGCGCCGAGGGGTCAGGACCACGCCTCGCGGACGTGCGCAGCTGCCGCCGGGTCGGCGGGCCGGAGGTCTCCCGCTCGCTCATCGCGGTCGCACTGCATCCGCCACGAGGGATGCGACGACCTTGCGTACCCGCCTGGACAGGGAGAATCCCAGCATGCCGCCACCGGCTTCTGCGGTTGACGCTCCTCGGACGAAGGGAAGGTAGGGCAGGGGGCCCGCCCGACCCAGCAGGTCCGCGACGAACCAGGGGTCCAGTCCGTCGAGGACGGGACCACGCAGGACGACCGTCACGGGCAGGGGCCCGTACGCCGAGAGGACCGCTGGGACCGCTGCAGCACTACGCGGTCGCGACGGGACGAGGAGGACGAGGCGGTCGCATGCCGCCACAAGCGACGGAACGGCAGCACCGCTGCCGAGATCGACGAAGGTCGTGTCGAAGGCCCCTCGCGCGGCGTCCAGCACGACGTCGGCCGATGCCATGCCCTCACCGAGCACGGCACCGGCCCTGTCGGGTCGCGCGGTATGGGACAGGACCGCGAGCCGACCCTCGGCGGGCAGTGCGGACGCCAGCCGCTCGGCGCTCAGTGTCCCCCTGGTCTCCCGGAGGTCATGCCATCTCACCCCAGGACGTTCTTCGAGACCGAGGGCGAGATCGAGGCCACCCGCCGTCGGATGGCCGTCCACCAGGAGGGCAGGGCCCCCGTGCTGTGCCGCGTGCCGTGCGCACCAAAAGGCGAGTGTGCTGACGCCGCATCCCCCCGCCGCTCCGAGGAAGCCGACGACCGAGCCGGAGGAAGCCGGGTTGAGGCGCCGGCCGAGGTGTTCGGCAAGCCATCCTGCGCCCTGGGGCAGGATGACGACACGCGACGACGGGAGCCCGGCCGCGGCTCCCCAGGCCCTCGATTCGTCGTCGGCCGCTCCGACGACGATGACGTCCTTCCGGCCCGGCATTCCGCCCGCCACCTGTTCGTGGCCCACGATCAGGACCGCCGGGTCCAGGGACGGCGCTTCGGCGAAGCTCCGGGCGAACACCGGACTGATCCCGGCGGCCGCGCAGGACCTCGCCACCTGGTCCTTGACGAACTGCGAACCACCCACGACGACGACCGGCCGGCCTCGAGCGTTCGGGGTCCACGTCTGCTGCGTCATGGTCCGAGCATTGCGGGGCAGTACGCGGTCCGGCGTCTGCATCAGCGCTATGTGGATAATGCGACCGATTGAAGGAATGACACCGCCGCCGCGGACAATGTGACCATGTACATCGCCGTGGCGCCCCTGCCGTCGGGTCGCGGGAACCGTGGGGAGGTAGCGCTCCAGCACCTCGACGCCCATGGTGGCCGGATCGGTGGAGCGACGCGGGTCGACCGGGACGGGTTCGCGGCCGCTGTCGCCCGCGCGGAAGCCGGGCGCCCCCGCTGGGTGTGGAACAGCACCAGGCTCTGGTATCCCGACCTGCTGTCCGCGGGGGTCGACGTCGACCGCTGCTGGGACCTGACGCTGACCCGCAGCATCCTCGCCTATTCGAAGTCCTGCCGGCCTTCTACCTACATCGATTCCCTGAGGGCTGCAGCCCCGACCGACGACGGGACCGATCCGCCCCGGCTCCTGCTGCCACCCCCGCCGGCTCCGAACCAGCACTCGCTGTTCGACGAACCGCAGGACCCGACGGGACCCTTCCTGGACGAGGTCGTTGAACAGTTCGGGCACCAGGTGCACGCCATCGCGCACGCTGCGGAACCGGCACGGCTCAACCTCCTCGTCGCCGCCGAGTCCGCGGGCTCGCTCATCGCCTCCGAGATGGAGCACTGGGGGCTGCCTTGGCGCAGGGACATCCACGAGGAACTGCTCGAACGGAGCCTCGGACCACGACCGCCGGAGGGAGCCCGGCCGGCGGAGCTGGAGCGGCTCGCGGGCGAGCTGCGCGCCGCGCTGGCGAATCCCACCCTGAACCCCGACTCGCCGCAGGAGGTCCTGCGTGCACTCCACCGGGCCGGGGTCGAGGTCAGGACGACGCGCTCCTGGGAACTCGAACGGCAGCAGCACCCCGCGATCGGGCCTCTCCTCGACTACAAGAAACGCTCGCGCCTCCTGACGGCCAACGGGTGGAACTGGCTCGACGCATGGGTGCATGACGGCCGCTTCCGGCCCGAATACGTGGTGGGCGGTGTCGTCTCCGGCCGCTGGGCGTCCCGAGGCGGCGGCGCCCTGCAGATTCCACGGCAGGTGCGCGACGCCGTGAGGCCCGACGAGGGCCATGTGTTCATCGTCGCCGATGCCGCGCAGCTCGAACCCAGGGTCCTGGCGGCCCTCGGCCAGGATTCGGCGCTCGCGGCCGCCGCCCGGGGCAGGGACCTCTATCAGGGCATCGCCGACCAGGGCTTCGGTGGCGACCGGTCGAAGGCCAAGCTCGCGATGCTCGGTGCCATGTACGGAGCGACCAGCGGCGAGTCCGGCAGGCTGATGCCGCAACTGACGCGCGCCTATCCGCACGCGATCGGCGTCGTGGAGGCGGCGGCCCGGGCCGGGGAGTCGGGTGAGGGCGTCTCGAGCTACCTCGGCCGCGGGTGCCCGCCCGCTTCGGATGAGTGGCGTGCGCGGCAGCGGACGACGACGGCGGAGGAACAGCGCCGGGCCGATGGTGCCGCGAGGGCGCGAGGGCGCTTCACGCGGAATTTCGTGGTCCAGGCATCCGCGGCGGAGTGGGCGCTGTGCTGGCTCGCGGAAATCCGGCGGCGACTGTCCACGAGCACCATCCAGCAGCCGCGAAGCCGCATCACCTTCTTCCTGCACGACGAAGTGGTCCTGCATGTGCCGGAACGGCAGGCCGGCGAGGCCGCTGCCATCCTCGACGACGCGGCGAGAGCGGCGACACGCCTGATCTTCGGAGACATCCCCATCGAGTTCTCCATCACCACGGTCACGGTCTCGTCCTACGCGGACGCGAAATGATCCGGGCGGTGCTGCTGCCGTACTTGTCCACATACGCCTGGTCCACGATCCGCAGGAGGTGATGCCCCCGTACGGTTGCAGCACGGATGGGGAAGGCGGAATGCGTGGGCGTCCTGAGGATCGATACCGGCCGTTATGGGGAAGCAGCGGGGCTGGCTGCCGCTTCCGGGCGCATGATCGCCGATGCAGTCGCAGCGGCGGGCTCCGCACTCTCGCGCACGGCAGGGATGGCGGGGTGGGATGCACTGGGCGTCGAATGGGCGGCCGGCTACGACCCTGCGGCCCGCGAGGTACTCGCCGCGTGCCAGGACATCGCGCTGGCGTCCTCCGATACCTCGCGCGCCCTGATCGTGGCCGCCGGCAACTACATCACCGCCGAGCACGTCGCATCGATGGGCGCAACCGCACTGATGGCGCCTCTGATCCGGGCGGGTCTTCCCGAGGTCGCCCCTCCGTGTGTCCCCTGTGCAAGCGACGGGAATCCCGGCTGGCCCCCACCCTGCTGGGACATCGTCGCCGGCATCGCGGGAGTGGTCTGGCCCGCCGGCGACCCCGAGCTGCTCCGAGCGGCGGCCACCGCCTGGACCGCGCTCACGCATGACATCGAGGCGAGCGTCACCGGGCCTTCCAGCCAGGCGCGCGGCGCCCTCGACGGCCTGCTGGCCGAAGACCTCACCCTCTTCCGTGACCGGAGCGCCGCGATCGAGGATTCCGCCCGCCTGATCGCGCAGGCGTCGAGGGACATCGCCATGGGGTGCACGTCACTCGCCGACGCCGTCGAGTCGGCGCACCAGGAGCTGATCGACGAAACGCGGTCCTTCGCCCTCGAATGCGCTGCCCTGGCCGCCGCCGGAACCGCGCTGAGCTTCGTCACGCTCGGAGGGTCGGCAGCCATCACGGCGCTGATCGGTGCAGCACGCACGGCGCAGATGGTGGCGCGCGTCCACCAGGTACTCGCACGCCTCGGCCTGCTCGCACGGTCCGTCCCGGTCGTGTCCCTGAGGATGCCGGGGGCGGCACGGCTGAGGGCTGGGCTGCAGGCACTGGCAAGGACACCGACCGTCCTCCGATCGGCGGTACCCGGCGTCCGGCACGCCCTCGACGCGGCATCGGGGGCGATGATCTCCCCGGGCAGGCTGTGCAGCCTCGCGCCGGCGGTGCGCCTCATCCGGCCCGTCGGCGCGTCGGGCCTCCGCATCATCGATTCCAAGGCGGTCTCCGTCGCCCTGTCCAGCCCGGCTGCCCTGGCCCGAGAACACCTGGCGATCCAGGTACGCCGCGGCATGTTCCCGAAGGCGGTACCGGGCGGCGGGTCCGAGCAGGTTCTCGCCCTGCTGCGCCATACCCGCGCCTCGCCGATCATCCCGGCGGCGGAGTCCGTGCTCAGGAACAAGGATCGTGTCGAGACGGTCGCCGAACTCGTGGCCCTCCCTGCAGCGCTCAGGGACCGGTACGCTCCCGGCAGGATCGAGGGTCCGTCGCCGCGATCTGCAGGACCGGGTCGTCTCACAGCGGTGCAGGTATCTCCCGCGAGCGGTCCCACGGCTTCGTCCAGCCGAGCCCGTCGAACGCCGCATCCAGCAGCATCGCCGTGAAACCCCAGATCACGGCGTCGGGTGTCAGGAACGCGGGGGTGCGGCTGATGAACCCGTCGCGGCGCACGACGGCGGTCCGCCGGCGTGACGAGTCGAGCAGCGTACTGACCGGGCACCGGAAGACCAGTTCGGACTCCGCCGTGTCCACGGCGTGGACCGGGGACTGCTCGACCCACCATCCGACGACGGGCGTGACGATGAAGCTGCTCACCGGGAGCCCGACCTCCGGCAGTGTCCCCAGGATCCTGATCCCCTCGGGGTCCAGCCCGGTCTCCTCTCGGGCCTCGCGGAGGGCGGCCGCGGCTTCGTCCTCGTCTTCGTCGTCGATGGCACCGCCGGGGAAGGCCACTTGGCCGGGATGGTTGGAGAGGGTACTCGCCCGCATGACGAACAGGATGTCCAGGTCGTCCGGATCCGTGCTTCCCGGGGCAGGATCGGCGTGATGCACATCCCGGGCGCCGAAGAGGATGAGAACAGCTGCCCTGCGGCTCTTCTCGGGATCCAGCGTGGCGAACTGCCAGCCCTCGGGCCGGAGCAGCACCGCGTGCGGCGCCTGCATCTTCCGCACCCAGCCCGCCACTTCGTCGAGGGCCGTCATCCGAGTTCCTGCCGGACGCACCGAGCCGATGCACTCGGCTCCACGGGCGGCACGGGCGGCACGGGCGGCACGGGCGGCACGGGCGGCACGGGCGGCACGGGCGGCACCCAGACCCTACCCGGCCTCGCGCAGCTAGGCACCCAGACCGTACCCGGCCTCGCGGAGCTCTGCTCGGGTACGGCCCGCCCTCATCAGCTCGAGGAGTTCCTCCCGGCCGGGCGCGAGCTCATACTTGAGCAGCTTCGCAGCCTTCATCGGATCCGTCTCGCCCTCCCCGTAGGACGGACACAGGGCAGCAATCGGGCACACGCCGCACGCGGGCTTCTTGGCATGGCAGATGCGGCGGCCATGGAAGACGACGCGGTGCGAGAGCATCGTCCAGTCCTTGCGCTCGAAAAGGGCGGCGACATCGAGCTCGACCTTCACCGGGTCCTCCGAGGCTGTCCAGCGGAACCGGCGGGACAGCCGACCGAAATGGGTGTCCACGGTGATACCCGGGACACCGAAGGCGTTGCCCAGGACGACGTTGGCCGTCTTGCGCCCTACGCCCGGAAGCGTCACGAGGTCCTCGAGGCGGGCCGGCACCTCACCGTCGAACTCGTCGACCAGCCGCCGGGAGAGCGCGAGGATGCTGTTTGCCTTCGCACGGTAGAAGCCGGTAGGCCGGATCAGTTCCTGCACCTCGAGTTCCTCGGCTTCGGACAGCGCCCGGGCGTCGGGGTAGCGCTCGAACAGTGCCGGAGTGGTGAGGTTGACCCTCACGTCGGTGGTCTGCGCGGAGAGCACCGTCGCCACCAGGAGTTCGAACGCGTTCCGGAAGTCCAGTTCGGCCACCGCGTACGGGTAGGTGTCACCGAGGATCCTGTCGATCCTCCGTGCCCGTCGCTTCAGGGCGACCGGCGACTCCTCCTCGATCTTCGCTTTCCTGCCTGCCACTCGCGTCTCTCCTGTCGGACGGTACTTCGTGAACTCCTGGTCGGCGGTGGCAGGGGTCAGGAATCAGTCGCTGGGGGCGCGCTCGATGTTGCGCAGGTCCCGCAGGATGCCGACCGCACCTGTGCGCTTGTCCTGCACCAGGAACTCGTTGCCGCGGTCCTCGATGCCCACTTCCCAGTCACCAGGCTGCAGCGTGAAGACCTCCCGGCCGGTTTGCTCGTCGAAGACGCGCCGCGGCGATCCGACCGCGAACCAGAACGCCTCGAGGACAGGCTCCTCCTCCGCGGACCGCGTGGCGGTGATGGGTTCCTGGCGGCCACGCTCCTCCGGAGAGGTGTCCGCTGCAGCATGGGTCCGCGGGGAATCGTCCCGGACCACCTCGTTCACCCGCGTCTCGTCGACGGCATGGGCACCCGCCTCGGAGCCATGGGCCGCCGACGCCTCGTCGTTCGGCGCGGTCTCCTGGGACGCTCCGCGCTCCAGGCCGGACTGGCCGGACGCTGCGGCGCCTGCTCCCACCGCTCCCGCGCCGCCTGCACCGTACAGGCCTGCGCCGTTCTGGAGGACCGCCGCCGCGGCAGGGTTCACGCCGCCGGAGTCGGGCTGGCCTGCGTCGGAAGCGTCGACCGGGCCGCTCGTCACCGGCCTCGACGACCGGATCACCGGTGCCGCGGGCTTGGCTTCCTTGGCGGGCTTGGCCTCCTTGGCCTCCTTCGCGGGCTTCGCGGGCTTGGCAGGTCGCGGTCGCGCAGCAGTGATCGGCCGTGCGGCGACGCGCGCCGGCACCTCCGGCCGGTCCGAGAAATCGTTCTTGAGGACGGGGAGGAACGGCCCGGCAACGGTTGCCGCCACCATGCCCAGGGACCCGATCAATGCCAGCAGCGGACCGGCGTGGAACGCGGTGACGGTCTGCAGGAAGAAGAAGGTCGCAGCCAGGACCGCGGACACCGACGCGAACTGGTCCACGGACAGGGAACCCACGCGGAGGCCGGAGCTGCCGAGCCGGCGCCCCGCAAGGAGCGCCAGCGCGATCACGGGCAGCAGGATCCCGATCCCGATGAAGAAGAGGGGGGCCGTGTTCCAGAAGTTGGCATAGCGCACCACGCCATCGATGAAGGGAAGCAGCGTGCCGATGAACACGAGCGCGACACCCCCGCCGAAGACGAGCTCCCGCAGGGTGAATGGTCCCAGCACAGCCTCGCTCGGGCCCGAGGGCCCGGGCACCGAGGACTGCGTCGCAGGACCGGACGGCGTGGCCTTCCCCGGACGGTCCGGCGTGCCGACGGCTGATGCGCCGGCCTCCCCGGCTGACTCCGGCCGGGCCGTCCCCTGTTCGACGACGGTGCTGCGCTGCCCCTCGGATGCTTCGGTCATCTCTTACTCCCGTTCGTAGCGCTGATCGCCGGAGGATATCGATCACCGGCGTCGGTTACCTCCTTCCACCCTAGCCACCGGTCCGCCCCATCTCCACCGATGAGGTGCGGGGCGGGAGCCGCTCATCGCACAATCCCGGCATCTCGGCTAGGTCCTGTGACGCCGGGCACACACCGGCCGGGAGAACTCGATAGTGTTCCCCTAGAGCACGTGGTGGTGCGGCGAACCGTCGCACCACCCACAGCGTCCCGTCCGTCACCGAACACGTCACAAAGGGGTAGAACATGAGCGCCGAACGGCAAGGCGATGCTTTCGAGAACCTGCTGCACGAGGAACGCCGCTTCCCGCCCAGCGAGGACTTCGCCGCGAAGGCGGTTGCGCAGCCATCCCTCTACGACGAGGCACGCGAGCTGGGCACCGAGTTCTGGGCGAAGCAGGCCCGGGAACTCCTGACCTGGGACCAGGACTTCACCGAGACACTCGACTGGGGCGATGCACCCGTGGCGAAGTGGTTCGTCGGGGGGACCGTGAACGCCGCGTACAACGCACTGGACCGGCATGTCGAGGCCGGGCTCGGCGACCGCGTGGCCATCCACTTCGAGGGCGAGCCCGGAGACACCCGCACCATCACGTACGCGGAGCTGACCGAGGAGGTCAAGAAGGCGGCGAACGCGTTCGAGTCGCTCGGTGTACGGAAGGGCGATCGCGTGGCGGTCTACCTCCCGATGATCCCCGAGGCGGTCATCACCATGCTCGCCTGCGCCCGGATCGGCGCCGTGCACTCCGTGGTCTTCGGCGGTTTCTCGGCAGACGCCCTGCGCAGCCGCATCGATGACGCCGAGGCCAAGCTCGTGGTCACCTCCGACGGCACCTACCGCCGGGGCAAGCCGAGTCCCCTGAAGCCGGCCGTCGACGGCGCACTCCAGAGGGAAGGCCACACCGTCACGAACGTCGTCGTGGTCCGTCGCAACAACGAGCCGGTCGAATGGACCGAGGGACGCGACGTGTGGTGGCACGACGTCGTCGACGGAGCGCCGGCCGAGCACACGGCCGTGGCGCATGACTCCGAGCACCCGCTGTTCATCCTCTACACCTCCGGGACCACCGGGAAGCCCAAGGGCATCCTGCACACCACCGGCGGGTATCTCACGCAGACCGCGTTCACCCACAGGAACACCTTCGACCTGCGACCCGAGACCGACGTCTTCTGGTGCACGGCGGACATCGGGTGGGTCACCGGCCACAGTTACGTCACCTATGCGCCACTCGTGAACGGCGCCACCCAACTCATGTACGAGGGGACGCCGGACACCCCGCACCAGGGCCGGTGGTGGGAACTGATCGAGAAGTACAAGGTCTCCATCCTGTACACCGCCCCGACGGCCATCCGCACCTTCATGAAGTGGGGCCGGGACATCCCCAAGAAGTACGACCTCTCGTCCATCCGCGTGCTCGGCTCGGTCGGGGAACCCATCAACCCCGAGGCGTGGATGTGGTACCGGGAGGTCATCGGCGGCGGCAAGGCACCGATCGTGGACACCTGGTGGCAGACGGAGACGGGTGCGCACATGATCGCGCCGATGCCCGGCGTCACGGCGACCAAGCCCGGCTCGGCCCAGGTTGCGGTACCCGGGATCGCCGTCGACGTCGTCGACGAGATGGGCGAGTCCGTTCCGAACGGCTCGGGGGGCTACCTGGTCATCCGAGAGCCGTGGCCCGCGATGCTGCGTGGCATCTGGGGTGATGCCCAGCGGTTCAAGGACACCTACTGGTCCCGCTTCGACGCCATGTACTTCGCCGGGGACGGCGCCAAGAAGGACAGCGACGGCGACATCTGGCTCCTCGGGAGGGTCGACGACGTCATGAACATCTCCGGCCACCGCCTGTCGACCACCGAGATCGAGTCCGCCCTGGTGAGCCACCCCTCGGTGGCGGAGGCGGCCGTGGTCGGGGCGAGCGACGAGACGACGGGCGAGGCGGTGGTCGCGTTCGTCATCCTGCGCGGCTCGGCGAAGGACGACGACGACATCGTCACCACTCTGCGCAACCACGTGGGCAAGGAGATCGGCCCGATCGCCAAGCCGCGCAACATCCTGGTGGTGCCCGAGCTGCCGAAGACCCGCAGCGGGAAGATCATGCGCCGCCTGCTCAAGGACGTCGCGGAAGGCCGTGAGGTCGGAGACGCCACCACGCTGTCCGATCCGACGATCATGCAGCAGATCGCGGTCTCGCTGCGGAAGTAGCCCATACGGGGCGAGACAGGACAGAGACAGGACAGGCCCCTGCATCCGCGGGGGCCTGTCCTGTCAGGTCAGGGGTGATCAGCCGATGGTGGCGTCGACGGTGACCTCGATGTTGCCGCGTGTGGCGTTCGAGTAGGGGCACACCTGGTGCGCCTGCTCGACGAGCGCGTCGGCCGTCCCCTGGTCCACTCCGCCGATCTCGGCGTGCAGGGCGACGGCGAGCTGGAACGCTCCGCCGTCGGCGGGGTTGATGCTGACCTCCGCGGTGACGGCCGTGTCGCTGATCCGGGCCTTGCTGCGGCTCGCGACGAGCTTGAGCGCGCTGTGGAAGCAGGCCGCGTAGCCGAGGGCGAAGAGCTGCTCGGGGTTGGTCGCACCCCCGGCACCGCCCATCTCCTTGGGCACGGCGAGGTCGACGACGAGCTGTCCGTCATCGGTGTGGGCCTTGCCGTTGCGGCCGTCCCCGGTCGCAGTGGCCACTGCCGTGTAGAGAGCACTCATGTGTCGATCCTTCCGTCGTGGGAGCCCTGGTGACATCCGCTCCTCCGGTAGACTAACTAGTAACTCCACTCCGGCCCAAATCCCTTCCTCCCGCACAATGGAGCATGATGAACGCCCAGCCGCCCGTCCGCGACCGCATCCTCGCGTCCGCCACTCGGCTGTTCGACGCCGACAGCATCCGCTCCGTCAGTGCGGACAAGGTCATTTCCGACGCCGGGACCACCAAGGTCACGTTCTACCGCCACTTCCGGTCCAAGGACCATCTCGTGGTCGCCTACCTCGATGACCAGCTCGGGCAACTGCAGGCCGCCGTCGAGCGGGAGCGGGCCGCCGGCCGGGACGCCTGCGCCGTCCTGCGCCGGCTGGCCGCCGCCAACGGGAACGCGGCCTGCCGTCCGGGCTTCCGTGGGTGCACGTTCATCAATGCCGCCGCCGAGTACCCCGCGGACGGCAGCCTCGTCCGGGACGCCGTGGACCGTTACCGGGCGTGGTTGCACGCCGTCGTCGCGGATCTGCTGACGGATCTCGGTGCGGACCGGCCCCACGTCGTCGCGGACCAGCTGATCATGCTGCGGGACGGCGCCATGGTGCACGGCTTCATGGGCGATCCTGCCTCCGTGACGGATTCCCTCGTCACCGCGGGGCGCGCCATCATCTCCGCCCACGTCCGCGCTCCGCTTCCGGCCTGAGGGCACATCGGTTCGCCTCCTCCGGGGAGCCCGTCCGGCCCGCCGGCGGGTGAAGAGCGCCACCGGATCCGAGGCTCGCCCGCGCGCGCCGACCGGTGTGACGTTCGTCCTGAAAGATGGCCCGCACCCCTGGGGCGGAGGATGATTTCAGCGTGTCCTCAACCGTGCAGCAGCCCCCCGTATCGAATCCGCGCATGGCCCGTCGCGTCGCCGGAGCCTCCTTCGTCGGAACAGCCCTCGAATCCTATGACTTCTACGTGTTCGGCACTGCCGCCGCACTCGTCTTCAATACCGTGTTCTTCACCGAGCAGGATCCGCTCGCTGGGACGCTCTCGGCCTTCCTGGTCTTCGCGATGGGCTTCGTCGCCCGCCCCCTCGGCGCCATCCTGTTCGGGCACCTCGGCGACAGGATCGGCCGCAAGCGCACCCTGATCTGGACCATCACGCTCATGGGCCTCGCCACAGGCACGGTGGGCCTGCTGCCCGACTACAGCACCATCGGCGTCTGGGCCCCGATCATCCTGACCGTGCTGCGCCTGCTCCAGGGCCTCTCGCTGGGCGGCGAGTGGGGCGGGTCCATCCTCATCGCCACCGAGCACGCCGAACCGCGCAAGCGCGCGCTGTACGCCTCGATCCCGCAGCTCGGCTCGCCCGTGGGCACCATGCTGATCTCGGCCATCTTCCTGATCCTCGCGGTCGTCGCCCCCGACGTCATGACGACCTGGGGCTGGCGCATCCCGTTCCTCCTCGCCTTCCCGTTCCTCGCCGTCGCGATCTACCTGCGCCTCGCCATCGACGAGACGCCGGTCTTCAAGGAGACGAACCGGACGCACGCACTCCCCCGCGTCCCCTTCCTCGAGGTCCTGAAATCCCAGCCGGTCGCGATCGTGGTCGCGATCGCCTCGGCGGTGCTGGGCATCGGATCCTACTTCCTGATGGTCACCTACACGCAGGCCTACGGCACCGAGACCCTCGGGCTCTCCCAGGCGACCGTGCTGAACGCGGCCCTCGTGGGGTCCATCCTGCAACTCGGAACCATCCCCGCCTTCGGCTACCTCGCGATGCGCATCGGATCGGCGAAGGTGGTCGCCGGCGGCGCCCTCGGGACGGCACTCATCGCCTTCCCCCTGTACTGGGTCATCAGCATCGCCACCGAACCGATGTACATCGCGGCCATCCTCCTCGGCGGCATCCTCCCGACGGCCAGCTGGGCGGCCCTCGGCGGACTGATGGCGGACATCTTCAAGCCCGCGACGGCGTTCACCGCGCTGTCCTTCGCCTACAGCATCGCGGCGATCGTGGCAGGCTTCGCACCCTCGATCACCCAGCGGTTCGGCATCGCGACCGGCGGCGCGTGGTGGCACCCCGGCGTCGTGCTCGCCGTCATGAGCCTCGTGACGGTGGCGGGCGCGATCGGCGCCGTCCGGCTGCGCGCGCAGGCCGCACGTCCGGTCCCCGCGGGTACGCGTGCGGCATAGTTGGGGCATGGACCCCGCGCGCACCCCCAGCATCCTCGTGATCAACGGACCGAACCTGAACCTGCTCGGGAGCAGGGAACCGGACGTGTACGGCACGGCGACGCTCGACGACGCCGTGCGCCTCGCCGCGGACGCCGCGCAGGAACGGGGCTGCACCACGACGGCGATGCAGTCCAACCACGAGGGCGCGATCATCGATGCCATCCATGCGGCGCGGGGGACCTCGGACGGGATCGTCATCAACGCCGGAGCCTTCACCCACACCTCGATCGCCATCCGCGACGCCCTCGCCGGCGTCGGCCTGCCTGTCGTCGAGGTGCACATCAGCAATGTGCACCGGCGTGAGTCCTTCCGGCACCACTCCTACATCTCCGGGGTGGCCGACGCCGTGATCGTGGGCGCGGGCATCGACGGCTACCGGCTCGCCGTGGACCACCTCGCCGCCCGCCTGGCGGCAGCGGGAGCCGGCCCCGCATCGTTCCCGAAAAGTTAGGCCGACCGCCGCCGGTCAGGCGGTGAAGTCACTGCTGATAGGGCACGATGGTGCTATGACGGACATCACTCCCGCCGGAAGCGCGACCGACCAGCCAGAGAACCTCGACACACCCCTGCTCGAGGTGAGGAACCTCGCCGTGAGTTTCCGCACGACCCACGGGGACGTCCATGCGGTCGAGGACGCGAGCTTCACGCTCAAGCGCGGCAGTGCCCTTGCGATCGTGGGCGAATCGGGCTCCGGCAAATCGACGACGGCGATGGCCTGCATCGGGCTGCTGCCCGGCAACGGCCGCGTGACCTCCGGGAGCATCCTGTTCGAGGGCCAGGACCTCGTGAGCCTGCCGGAGTCGAAGATGCGCTCCATCCGCGGCAGGGCGATCGGCCTCGTCCCGCAGGACCCGATGTCCAACCTGAACCCGGTCACGAAGATCGGGACACAGGTCGCCGAGACCCTCCTCGTGCACGGCATGGCCACCAAGAAGAACGTCAAGCAGCGCGTCATCGAGGTGCTGACGGCGGCCGGCCTGCCCGACGCCGGCGAGCGCGCCAAGCAGTACCCGCACGAGTTCTCGGGCGGCATGCGCCAGCGAGCCCTGATCGCGATCGGCCTCGCCTGCCAGCCGCGGCTCCTCATCGCCGACGAGCCCACCTCGGCCCTCGACGTCACGGTGCAGCGCACCATCCTCGATCAGATCGAGACGATGACCGACCAGCTCGGCACGTCCGTGCTCCTCATCACGCACGACCTCGGACTCGCCGCCGAACGCGCCTCGCAGCTCGTCGTCATGCACCGCGGACGCGTCGTCGAGACCGGACCGGCCGAGCAGCTGCTCAACGATCCGCAGCACCCCTACACGCAGTCGCTCGTCCGTGCGGCTCCCAGCGTCGCCGCGGTGCGCCTGCGTCCCGGAGCCTTCACCGCGGACGCCGCGACGCGGCTGAAACTCGCCGAAGCGGTCTTCGCGGAGCACGAAGCCGGGCACGACGGCCCCGTACCGACCGACGCGCCCGCACCGACCGGCGACGGCGTATCGGCAGGCGCACCCCGCGGAACCGCGGGAGCCCACGCAGCGACGTCGTCGTCCGACCGCCCTGCGGCGCCCGCCGGCGCCGCGACTCCTGCGGCCCCTGCAGCTCCCCGGAACATCGTGGAGATCCGGGACCTCACGAAGATCTACAAGCGCCGCGGCAGCAAGGAGGACTTCTACGCCGCGAAGAACGTCACGCTCGACGTCCCCCGCGGGCAGACGGTGGCGATCGTCGGCGAATCGGGGTCCGGCAAGACCACCACGGCGCGGATGCTGCTGAAACTGATCGAACCGACGTCGGGCACCATGACGTTCGACGGCATGGACGTGGCCACGCTCGACAAGGCGCAGCTCAACGACTTCCGCCAGCGTGTGCAGCCGATCTTCCAGGACCCCTACTCCTCGCTGAACCCGATGTTCACGATCGAGCGCATCGTGGAGGAGCCCCTCAACGCCTACAAGCGCGGATCCAGGAAGGAACGCTCGGCGCGGGTCCGCGAACTGATGGACCAGGTCTCCCTCCCGCAGAACGCGCTCCGGCGGTACCCGGCGGAACTCTCCGGAGGCCAGCGGCAGCGCGTCGCGATCGCGCGGGCCCTCGCACTGCAGCCCGAACTGATCGTGTGCGACGAGCCGGTCTCCGCCCTCGACGTCCTCGTGCAGGCGCAGATCCTGAAACTCCTCGGCGACCTCCAGTCCGAACTCGGCCTGAGCTACCTGTTCATCTCGCACGACCTCGCGGTGGTGCGCCTCATCTCGGACTACGTGTGCGTGATGAAGGACGGCGAACTGGTCGAGGCCGCCAGCTCGGAGGAGGTCTTCCAGAACCCCCGCCACCCCTACACCCGGAAGCTGCTCGCCTCGATCCCCGGCAACGAGCTCAACATCGGCGAGGAACTGGCGTCCTGACCGTCACCAGACGATGCGGTCGAAGGCTTTCCGGAGCTTTCGGCCGCGCTCCGGGTTGAGCGCTGAGACCCATGCGATGCGTCCGGCGAGGTGCGTCCGGAGATCGCGCCGGCCGCGCCGCTGCGACTCGGGACCGTGCACCACGCAGTTGTGCAGCAGCGCCTTGAGGGCGTCGTACTCCGTCCGGGCCACGTTCGGATGCGCGTTCACGACGACGCCGGTGACGGACTGCCGCACCGACGCACCCCGCACGCGCGTCTTGCGCCGGTTCACGGCGTGCCCCTCCGCCTCGACGATGCGCTCCACCCCGCTGATGAACGCATCGGCCCGCCTCGCGAGCGTCGCCGGCCCGCTGAACGCGAGATCGTCGGCGTAGCGCGTGTAGGTCGCTCCCGCCGCCTGCGCCCAGCCCGCCAACCGCGAGTCGAGCCTGCGCACCGCGAGGTTGGCCAGCGCGGGCGACGACGGCGCACCCTGCGGCAGGTGCGCCGCCCTCAGTGCGTGGGCGAGGCCGAAGCGCTCCTCCTCGCCGCCGCCGCCGGGCATGGATCGCAGGACCGGTTCCGGCACGGCATGCGTGCAGAGACCGGTGAGGACGTGCGCGGTCCCCTCCGGGTAGCCTGCCTGCCGGAGGACGCCGAAGATCCGGCCCGGGGTGACGTGGGCGAAGAACGCGGTGAGGTCGAGCGAGATCACGACCTCGGAGCCGGTGTGGGTGGAGGCGCCGGTGACCGCGCTCCGCCCGGGCACGAAGCCGTGCGCCGCCGCGTGCAGGGGAATCGGCGCCAGGAGGCGATCGAGCGCCCGGCGCTGCACCGTGCGGAGACGGATCCCCGGCACCTCCAGCAGCCGCGGAACCCGCCCCTGGCGCGGCCGCCACTCGTAGCGGTAGTGCTGGAGGTCCGGGTTGTGCGCCCTCCCGTTCCAGTGCCGGGTGTCGGCGAACCAGTCGAGCTCGCCGGGCGTCAGCCTCAGCTCCCGCGCAAGCCAGCCGAGGTCCCGCGGAGGCGCAGGCCCGACGATCCCGGCCGGTCCCGCCGGGACGGCCGCCTCGATGGGCTCGTCGGACGTGATCTCCTCCCCGACCAGGTAGGCGGCCGGGACGATCGCGGTCCCCCTGGCCGCCGCCTTCGACACGGCTTCCGTGAAGACGGGTTGCGCCATGATCCAGCGGGCGAGTTCGCGCGGTGCACCACCGGGCCGCCTCGGATAGCCGGAGAGGACGGCACGGACGAGCGGACCCAGCCAGCGCCGTCGGGCACCGAGGACGAGCGCGCCGGCGTGCATCAGGTCCTCGCGCTGCCATGCGTGAGCATCGAGGAAGGCACCGGCGAGGAGGAGCGCGAGCCCCCGGCCGCCCGGCGCGGGCCTCCGGGCGAGCGTCCTGGCCCCCGCCGTCGGCGTATGGAGCTGCGTGCCACGGGCACGCGGTGGTCCGTCCGCGCGGCCGCCCGCTGTCCGTTCCGGATCGTCCATGGCTCCCCCTCGGCCCGGGCGTCGCCGCACTGTCGTGCGACGGTTCGACGGATCCCGGCCGACCTGTCCTTCTGTTCGGGCGCTTAGCTGCGCGAAGCGCAGTCAGGTGCCTGAGGCGCCATGTGCTGGTCGGTCTGCGTGCCCCGGGGTTGCCCCGGAGAGGAACGCGCACTGCGTACGTGTTCCGCCTCGGCCGGGATCCGTCGATGCCACCCTAGCCAAGGTCCACAGCGGCCACCGACGCGAGGTCGGTGGCCGCTTCCAGCTGTGCGGTAGGGCTATTTCCTGCGGGTCTTCGGGTCGAGGGCCTCGCGCAGGGACTCGCCCAGCAGGGTGAACCCGAGCGCGGTGATCGCGATGCAGGCACCCGGGAGGAAGGCGAGCTGCGGCGCGACCGAGAGCTCGGCCTGCGCGTAGGTCAGCATGCGCCCCCATTCGGCGGCCTGCGGCAGTCCGCCGCCGAGGCCGAGGAAGGACAGCGCGGCGGCGTCGATCACGGCGGTGGCCAGCGTCAGCGTCGCCTGCACGATCACGGGCCCCATGCTGTTCGGCAGCAGGTGGCTCATGGTGATGGTCCGGCGGCTGAGCCCGAGGGTCTGTGCCGCCAGGATGTAGTCCGCACCACGCTGCGAGAGCATCGACGAGCGCAGGAGCCGCGCGAAGATCGGGATCTGGGAGACACCGATGGCGATCATGATCGCGTAGGAGCTCTGGCCCAGCACCGCGGCGATGCTGACCGCGAGCAGCAGGTTCGGGACGGAGAGCAGGATGTCCACGAAGCGCATGATCACGTTGTCCACCCAGCCGCCGAGGCCGCCGGCGAGGACCCCGAGCAGCATGCCGCCCGCGAGCCCGAGCGCCGTCGAGACGACGCCGATCAGGAGTGACGCCTGGGCGCCCCAGACCAGCTTGCTCAGGACGTCGCCGCCGAAGCGGTCGAGACCCAGCGGGAAGCCCTCGATCTCGCCGGGTCCGGGAATGGTGGTGGGGGTGATGAAGGTCCTGCCGGGGAGGTCGTCACCTCCGTGCGGGGCGAGGATCGGGGCGAGGATCGCCACCAGCAGGAAGAGGCCGATGATGACGGCACCCACGATCGCCTGCGGGTTCTTCCGCAGGCGGAGGAAGGCGTCCTTCCAGAGGCCGGTGCCGCGCCCGGTGTCGATCGCGGGATCGGTGGGTGCCGCGGAGCCGTCGGCGGCGGGAGGCAGGATGGTACTCATTGCACACGCACCCTCGGGTCGATGACGGAGTAGGACAGGTCCACGATCAGGTTGATCAGGGCGTACAGGATCGCGATGAAGATGATGAAGCCCTGGAGCACGGGGTAGTCGAGCCCGAAGATCGCGTCGCGCAGGAACCGGCCGATGCCGTTGAAGGCGAACACCGTCTCGGTCAGCACCGCTCCCGAGATCAGCAGGCCCAGCTGCAGGCCGATCGTCGTGACGACGGGAAGCATGGCGTTCCGCAGGATGAAGCTGCCGCGGATGGTGCGCTCCATGAGGCCCTTCGCGCGGGCCGTGCGGACATAATCGGCGTTCTGCACCTCGAGGACCGAGGCGCGCGTGATGCGGACGATGATCGCGAGCGGGATGGTGCCGAGGGCCAGGCCCGGGAGGATGAGGTGCAGGAACGCGTCCCAGGCGGCGTCGTACTCGCCCGTCAGCAGCCCGTCGAGCACGTAGAACTGCGTGTAGTGGGTGGCATCCATGCGGGGGCTCTGCCGGCCGTCGGGCGGCAGGAGGGACCACTGGATGGCGAACAGGTACTTGAGGATGAAGGCCAGGAAGAAGACCGGCACGGTGATGCCGATGAGGCTCAGCACCACGGAACTGTGGTCGAGGAAACGCCCGTAGTGGCGCGCGGCGAGGTAGCCGAGCGGGACGCCGACGCCGATGGCGAAGATGAGGGCCACGACGGTGAGTTCGAGCGTCGCGGGGAAACGGGTGGCGAACTCCTCCAGCACGGGCCGGCCGGTGTTGATCGAGACGCCGAAATCGCCCTGCAGCAGCCTGCCCATGTAGGTCAGGTACTGGGTGATGAGGGGGCGGTCGAAGCCGTACAGCTCGTTGACCCGGGCGATCGCCTCGGGCGTGGCCTTCTCGCCCAGCAGGGCGGTGGCCGGGCCGCCGGGGAGGCTGCGCACCCAGAGGAACAGCAGGACGGACAGGCCGAACAGGGTGGGGATGAGCAGCGCTAGCCGCTTACCGATGACGCGTAACACTCGGGATCCTTCCGGGTTGACCGGCTTCAGCCGGACAGGGGTAGTACAGCAGGATGGAGCCGGTCCCGGGATCGGGACCGGCTCCACACGGGTACTGCTGCTACTCGCTCAGCTCGATGTCGGTGAAGACCTCGTCATTGACGGGGCTCGCCGGGTAGGAGGTGACGCGCGGGGCGAAGGCCAGCGACGGAGCAGGGTGGGCGAGCGGGATGGCCGGGTTGAACTCGGCGATCTGCTCGTTGATCTCCTTGTACATCTCCGTCTGCTTCTCGCGGTCGCTGAGGCCCCGGGCCTCGTCGAGGGCCGCGAACAGTTCGGGGTTGTCGAAGCCGAACTCGAGCTTCTCCTGGCCGAAGAAGACGCCGATGAAGTTGTCGGTGTCGTTGTAGTCGCCGGTCCAGCCCAAAAGGTGCAGACCGTGGTCGGGCGTGCCCTGGACCTGGTTCAGGTAATCGGGCGACCAGGCCGCGGGAGCCGGGTTGACCGTGATGCCGACCTCGCTCAGCTGTGCCTGCAGGTTCGTGAAGACCTGCTCGGGGGTGGGCATGTACGGGCGGGAGACGTTCGTCGGGTAGTTGAACGTGACGTCGAAGCCGTCCGGGTAGCCCGCCTCGGCCAGGAGTTCCTTGGCGCGCTCGGGATCGTAGTCGTACGTCGTGACGTCCTCGTTGTAGCCGTCGACGACCTCGGGGATGAACTGCGTGGCGACCTTCGTACCCTCGGGCAGGGTCTGTGCGACGAGCGCATCCTTGTCGATGGCGTGGGCGATGGCTTCGCGGACCTTCGGGTCCTTGAGCTCGGGGATGGCCTGGTTCATGCCCAGGTAGAGGATGGTGAACGGATCACGCGGGGTGATGTTGTAGCCGGCTTCCTTGAGCGACTCCGTGTCCGCGGGGGCCACGAGGTCGTAGCCGTCGATGTCCCCGGCCTCGAGTGCCTGGCGGCGTGCCTGGGGGTCGTCGATGATGCGGAAGATCGTGTTGGTGATCTGTCCCTTGTCGCCCCAGTAGTCGTCGTAGATCGAGATCTCGAGCTGCTGCCCGACATCCCAGGAATCGAACTTGAACGGCCCGGTGCCCACGGGGTGGCCCAGGGCGTACTCGCTCAGCGACGGGGCCTCCGCGGTGCCGCCGATCTCGTTGGCCGAGAACTCCTCGAGCGCCGTCGGGCTCTGCATGGCGAAGGCCGGCAGCGACAGGGCGGCGATGAACCCGGCGAACGGCTTGGCGAGGTTGACGGTGACTTCGTTGTCGCCATTGGCCTCGCAGGACTCGTAGACGGCGTTCTCGGGGCTGTCCGCGAAGCCGCGGAACAGCGAGCCGTAGTAGTACGACGTCGTCTCGGCCTGCTGGATGCCGGTCCAGTTGTACCAGCGGTCAAAGTTGAAGCAGACGGCTTCCGCGTTGAAGGGCGTGCCGTCGTGGAAGGTGACGCCTTCCTTGAGCTTGAAGACCGTGGACAGGCCGTCCTCGGCCGTCTCCCAGGACTCGGCGAGCAGCGGAGCCGGGTCCGCGGTGCCGGCTTCGACGCCCACGAGGCCTTCGAAGATCTGGCGGCTGACGCGGAAGGACTCACCATCGCTGGCGAAGGCGGGGTCGAGCGACTTCGGGTCCGAGGAGGCCGCGAAGACGAACGTGGAGTCGACGGCGGAGTCGCCCTCGGCGCCGGTGTTCTCCTCGCGCTGGCTCTGGACGCAGCCGGTGAGGAGGAGTGCGGCGATGGAGAGTCCTGCGGTCAGTGCAGCGCGTTTCCTTGCGACTGCCCCCCGCACGGATGTGCCTCGGTTAGACATGTGTTGCTCCCTGGTGAACGAGTGATTCGTACCGGATGGACCGGTATCCATGGGGACCACAGCGGCGATAGCGCGCTGATCCGTGTGACGAGCCTAACTTCCGGGACGGCCGCGAGCGGCATTTCCCGGGCATCAGTGGTTACGATTTGGCATCGCGGCCGGGACTCCCCACCGATGTCACCGGCCTGAAATCTCCCCGAAACCGGAGGATCGATGATGGAAACAGATGCAGCAACATCCGTGCGGTACAGGAGCTTCGCCGAGATCGAGGCCCGCGGCTACTCTCCCCTGTACGAGGAATGGTGCACGGGTATCAGCGGCGACCACGAGCTCCTCGCCCGGCTCGACACGCTCCCGGCCGTACGCCGCCAGCCCGTCCTGTTCCTCGGGGCGGCGCGCTTCCTCGGCGTTCCGCTCGGCGACTACGCTGCCTTCCGGTCCTTCGCCCTCGAGCACTGGGACGGCATCCGGCACGTCATGCTGACCCGCACCACCCAGACGAACGAGGCCGGACGGTGCGCCGTCCTCCTGCCGAGCCTCGCGGCCATCAGCGCCGAGGAGGGCAGGCCGCTGGCGCTGATCGAGGTCGGGGCGTCGGCCGGCGCCTGCCTCTATCCGGACCGGTACGCCTATGCCTACTCGCCCGGGCCGCTGCTGGAGCCGGCGGGCGGATCGTCCGTCCCTGCCCTGGAGTGCTCCGTCCAGGGCGAGGTCCCACTGCCGTCCGCGCTCCCGCACGTGAGCTGGCGTGCCGGGGTGGACCTCAATCCGCTGGACGCGGGGAACGACGACGACGCCCGCTGGCTCGAGGCGCTCGTATAGCCCGAGCACGCCTTCCGCGCGGAGCGCCTCCGCGCAGCCCTCGGGGTCGTCCGGGCGGACCCACCGCTGCTCGTGCGCGGCGACCTGAACGAGCAGATCCTCCCGCTGGTGGACCGCGCGCCGAAGGACGCCGTCGTCGTCGTGTTCCACAGCGCCGTGCTCGCCTACCTCGATCCGGAGGGGCGGCGCCGCTTCCGCGCCACGATGCTGCGGCTCGTCGCCGACAGGGACCGCCCGGTGCACTGGCTGTCGCACGAGGGCCACCGCACACTCGACGGTGTCGCCGGAACCCTGGAGAAGGCCGACGGCGAACAGGACGGACGGTTCGTCCTGCAGCACAACGGCCGGACGATCGCGCGCACCGGTCCGCACGGGCAATCCATCGAGTGGCTGTAGGCGGCCTGCTGCCCGGTGACGCCTAGCCGCGCGTGCACTGCCCGGCCGAGACGGCGTCGTCCAGTGCCGGGGCGCTCTCGGCGATGGGACGCAGTTCCTCGAGCGAGAGCGCATAGCCCACGGGTGCGTCGGCGGTCGACTTCGCGAACACCACGCCGGCCACGCGTCCCTGCAGGTCGAGCAGCGGACCGCCCGAGTTCCCCTGCTGCACGTTGGCCGCGAGGCTGTAGACCTGGAGCGGCTGGGGGTCGGCGCCGTAGATGTTGTTGACCAGCACGGGCGAGAGCCCCTGGACGCTCGCGGGCTGGATCCGGTACGGGCCGCCTGCCGGGTAGCCAGCGAAGGCCGCCGTGGCACCGTTGTCGAGCTCGTCGCCCAGGGGCAGTGGGGCGGCCCGGAGGTCCTCGACCGCGATCACGGCGATGTCGCGCGCGGTGTCGAGCTGGACGACCCGGCCGGGCAGGGCTCCCCCGCCGGGCACCTCGACGACGGGCTCGTCGACCCCGGCGACCACGTGCGCGTTGGTGATCACGCGGCCGGGTGCGACGACGAAACCCGAGCCGGTCTGGTTCTGGCCGCACTGGAAGGCGGTGCCGGTGATGCGGACCACCGAGGCGGCCGCAGCCGCCAGCTCCGGGGTGTCCACCGAGGCGTCCGGCACATCGGCCGCCGTCGCGGGCGCCACGCTCTCGAGGATGGTGGGGATGCCGTCGTCGACGGCGATGGTGCGGAGCTGCGCCAGCCAGGTCCGCACGGGCCCCGGCGTCGCCGTGTCGATGCCCCGGATGACCTGGGAGGACGCCAGTTGCTGCGACAGGAACGGGACGCCCAGGGTCCCGACGCTGAACGCGAGCATCGAGAGGACGAGCGCGGCGACGACCACATTCACCACGCCGCCGAGGAGCCGGTCCATGATGCGCAGGGGTGGGAAGTCCGACCACCGGCGGATGGACGCTCCGAGTGCTGAGCCGACCGCCTGGCCCACGATGACAAGGACGATCAGGGTGCCGATGACGGCGATCAGCCGCCAGGGGTTGTCCGGCACCCACCCGCTGACGAGGGGGATCGCGAAGAACGCCGCGACGGCACCCGCGACGAAGCCTGCGATCCCGCCGAGCGTCACGAGGAATCCGTTGCGGAGCCCGGTCACGAGATAGCCGAGGAGGACGACCACCAGGACGAGGTCGAGGAGGGTGAACTCCTCGAGGCTGAATTCCGGCACGTACATTCTCCCCTGGCTATGGACGGCGGGAGACGGCACACCTCCCGGCACTGCGAGCGATTCTAGCCGTGCAGCATGGGAGGAGGGTGGGAGAGACGGTTGCTGCGCGCGGAATGGACCGGGAATACGGGCCTGGCAGGTGGGTATCAGTCGTCACAGCCGCTCAGGTACGGCAAGATGGACAGGAGAAGACAGCGGGGACCGCCGCAGAACGACGCACTAGAGACGCATCAGGAGAATTCATGGACATCGAGGTACTGCGCCGGGCGCCCCTCTTCGCATCACTGGGAGACGATGTGTTCGCCGCCCTGACGGACGAGCTGATCGAGGTGGACCTCCCCCGCGGCTCCTCGGTCTTCCGCGAGGGCGACCAGGGCGACCAGCTGTACTTCATCGTCTCGGGCAAGATCAAGCTCGGCCGCACCGCCCAGGACGGCCGCGAGAACCTCCTCGCCATCCTCGGCCCGGGCGAGCTGTTCGGTGAGATGGCACTGTTCGATCCGAGCCCCCGGACCGCGACCGCCACAGCCGTCTCGGAGACACGCCTCGCCGGACTCAAGAACGAGAACCTCCGGACGCTCCTCGAGACCCGCCCCGAGGTCTCGGCGCAGCTGCTGCAGGCCCTCGCCCGCCGCCTCCGCCGCACCAACGAATCCCTCGCGGACCTCGTCTTCTCGGATGTGCCGGGACGCGTCGCGAAGGCCCTGCTCGACCTCGCGGACCGCTTCGGCCGCCCCGCGACGGACGGCATCCTCGTGGCGCACGAACTCACCCAGGAGGAACTGGCACAGCTCGTCGGAGCCTCCCGTGAGACCGTCAACAAGGCCCTCGCCGAGTTCGTCCAGCGCGGCTGGCTCCGCCTCGAGGCCCGCGCCGTCGTCATCCTCGACATCCAGCGGCTGCGCCAGCGCAGCCGCTGATCCACCCGGCACGGAAGAAGGCACCTGCCCGAGGGGAGGTGCCTTCTTAGGTTCCGCCCGAGGGAGCCGGCGCTATCGGCCCCGCTGGACCGACCCGCCCTCGCTGAGCTTCGGGCATTCGACCTGCAGCATGAGGTCGCCGTCCCGCTCGAAGAGCTGAGGGTGGTAGACCTTCACCGGGCGCTTGTGCGAGAGGTAGGCGATGCAGCCACGCGAGGAACCGATCTTCTCGAGGATGATCTCGACGGCCGGTACCGCGAGCTCGCTGAGGGTGCGGCCCACCGTGTTCGGCTGGCCCACCTCGTCCCCGAGCCTCGTGGTGTCGCGGTCCGCGATCTCCTGCGCGGCCCAGCGCCACTGGCCCCAGACGCCCTTGCTCCCGAGGATGCTCGGCTCCTGGTTCACGGGCTGCGCAGCCGCGAAATAGTGCGTGTCGAAGCGACGGTGCGCGAAGTCCGGCGTGAGCCAGTGCGAGAGCGGCTTGATGAGGTCGGTGCGGACGCCGAGGCCGCGGCGGCTCAGGATGTCCGCGAAGCGGCATTCACCTTCGTTGATGGCCTCGCGGGCCTTCATCCACTCCTTGGCCTGGGTGCCCTCCACCAGCGAGGACGCATCGGGGCCGGCGAGCAGCACGCCGGTCTCCTCAAACAGTTCTCGGATGGCGCACAGCACGTGCCGGCGGGCCATCCGGTGGTCGTCGACGCCGAGGGTCTTCGCCCACATCGACGGCGTGGGCCCGAACCACGGGAGTTCGTCGTCGTCGGACTCCTCGATGCTTCCGCCGGGGAATCCGATGACTCCCAGCGGCGACTGTCCGCGCCGGTAGGAGAGGTAGGTCTCGGTGCCGATCGCGCTGTCGCGCAGGAGGACCACCGATGACGCCGGCCGGGCTTTCAGGGGCGTGCGCTCTCCGTGTTCTATCCAGCTCCAGGCGGCGGTGCGCTGGTCCGGGGCCACGGGGAAGAGCCTGGTGCTGAGGCGGTCCACGATCTAGACGAACTCCGCGATGACCTCGACCTCGACGGGCGAGTCGAGGGGGAGCACTGCCACTCCGACGGCGGAGCGGGCGTGGACTCCGGCGTCGCCGAGGACGGCGCCGAGAAGCTCCGAGGCTCCGTTGATCACGCCGGGCTGGCCGGTGAAGGACGGATCCGAGGCCACGAAGCCCACGACCTTCACGATCCGCGTGATGCGGTCGAGGTCGCCGATCTGGCTCTTGATCGCAGCGAGGGCGTTCACCGCGCAGGTCGCCGCGAGGGACGTGGCCGTCTCGGCGTCGACTCCGCCCGCCGACGCGCCGACCTTGCCCGAAGCTGGGAGTTTGCCGTCAATAAACGGGAGCTGGCCGGAGGTGTACACGTGGCTGCCGCTGATCACCGCGGGGACGTAGGACGCCACCGGGGGAACCACGTCGGGGAGTGGGATGCCGAGGTCCGCGAGGCGCGCCTCGACGGCGGAAACCGCCGTGTTTCCAGCAGACACCGCTAGCTCTTCTCCCTCTTGAGGTACGCCACGAGGCCCTTCCCGTCCGGTCCGGGAACCACCTGCACGAGCTCCCATCCATCATCGCCCCACTGGTCCAGGATCTGCTTCGTGGCATGGATGATGAGCGGAATCGTAGAGTACTCCCATTTCGTCATGGGGAAAGCCTAGCGCGTGCTTGTAAACTGGAATAATGGCTGCGCGCAAATCACCCCTCTTCGACACGGCTACCACCCTCGGCAAGATCATCGCATTCCTCGGGATCAGTGGACTCGCCGGCGTGCTCGCCGCGGGCCTGCTCGTGCCCGTGGCTGCTGCCGCAGGGACGGGAGCCTCCGCTTCGATCCAGTTCTTCGAGGAACTGCCGGCGGAACTGGAGCGCGAGGCGCTGGCCCAGCCGACCAGCATCCTGGCGGCCGACGGTTCGCTGATCGCGACGCTGTACCAGGAGAACCGCCAGCCCGTGACCCTCGACCAGGTGTCGCCGACCATGCAGGACGCCCTGGTCGCCATCGAGGACTACCGCTACTACGAGCACGGTGGTGTGGACCTCGAGGGCATCCTGGGGGCGATCGCCAGCAACGTCACCAGCGACACCCAGCGCGGTGCCTCGACCATCACGCAGCAGTTCGTCAACAACGTCCTGATCGACGCCGCCCGCCAGAACGGCGGAAACCTCACGCTGAGCGGCGGCGGAAAGACCGTGGGCGACAAGCTCCGCGAGATGAAGCTCGCCATCGCCGTCGAGAAGGAGATGAGCAAGGACGAGATCCTCGAGGGCTACCTCAACATCGTCCCCTTCAGCGGCACCACCTACGGCGTGCAGGCGGCCTCGAAGTACTTCTTCAACGTGGACGCGAAGGACCTCAACATCCAGCAGAGCGCGCTGCTCGCCGGGCTCGTCAACGGTCCGAGCGCGTACAGCCCCGAGTCCAACCCCGAAGGAGCGCTGCAGCGCCGCAACCTGGTCATCGGTGCGATGCTGACCCGGGGGAAGATCACGCAGGAACAGCACGACGCCGCGATCGCCACGGACCTCGGCCTGAACGTCACTCCCACCCTCAGCGGATGCGTCGGCGCGGCCCAGGCCCCGTACTTCTGCGACTACGTCACCCACCTGATCCTCAATGACCCGGCCTACGGCGAGACGCCGGAGGACCGCGAGAAGGTGCTGTACCGTTCCGGCCTGACCATCAAGACCACCCTGGACTCGCGTGTCCAGGCCGCAGCACAGACCGCCGTCAACGAGACCGCGAACCCGGACACCACGGACGGCGCGGTGGGTCACTCCATGACGAGCCTCCAGCCCGGAACCGGCAACATCCTCTCCATGGCCCAGAACACCCGGTACAACCCGGGTGAGGCCTCGGGCGATTCGGTCCTGAACTTCAACGTGGACCAGTACCAGGACGGAGATGCCGCCAGGAGCCTCGGCGGCGTCGGCGGATTCCAGCCCGGCTCGACCTTCAAGCCCTTCACCGTCGCTGCCTGGGTGGACTCGGGCCGTTCCCTCAACACCGCCATCGACGGGCGCAAGCGCACCTATCCCGAGGGCGACAAGTGGCCGGCGAGCTGCCTCCCCGGCGGCTCCTACACCGTCCTCAGCGATGATGCGAAGGGTTACACGCCGCAGAACTACGGCGACACCAACTACGGCACGTTCACGGTCCTCCGTGGCCTCGCCCAGTCCTACAACACCATCACCATGGAGACTGCACGCCAGCTCGACATGTGCAAGATCTTCGACATCGCCTACGACATGGGCGTGCACAACGGCAAGAGCGCCAGCGGCCAGCCGGAGAAGCTCGACGTCCTCGCCCCCGGACTCATCGGCGGAGTCCAGGACGTCGCCCCCCTCTCCATGGCGACGGCCTTCGCCGGTTTCGCCGCCGAGGGCAACGTCTGCCAGCCCCGGGCCCTCACCGAGGTGACGGCCGCCGACGGGACCAGCTACCCGGTCCCGGCCGTGAGCTGCAAGCAGGCCGTCTCGAAGGAGACCGCCCAGGGCGTGAACTACGCCACGCAGGAGGTCATGAAGTCCGGCTCGGGCCAGCTGCTCCAGTACGGCGGCATTCCGATGGCCGGCAAGACGGGCACCAACGACCAGCGCTCCCAGACGTGGTTCATGGGCTACAACTCGGGCATGGCCACCGCGAGCTGGATCGGCAACTGGAAGGAGGGGAACACCTCCCTCAGTGGCCTCCAGATCGGCGGGCGGGTCTACCCCGAGATCGACGGCTCCCTGATCGCCGGCCCGTCCTGGGCGCGGTTCATGCAGCAGATCCCGGGCCAGTACGTCGGAACGCCCTTCGCCGACCCTCCCGCCCGGACGATCAACGGGACGCAGCGCGGCACGAGCAACAGCCCCACGCGCCCGACCACTCCGGCAGCCCCCGGTACAGGCACGAACACCGGAACCGGCGCAAGTGGCACGGGCGGCTCCACCGGTGGTACCACTGGAGGGGGAACCGCCGACAGCGGAACCAACGGCAACGGAGGAAACGGCTAGCGTGAAATCGACTTCCACATCCCGGAGCGGGTCGCCGCTCGGCTGGGCGGCAGGGCTCACCCTGACCACCGCGGCCGCAACCCTCGCCTACGCCTCGGCAGTCGAGCGCACGCTGTACCAGCTGCGCGAGGAGACGCTTCCCATCCTCCCGGAAGGCGCCGCTCCCCTGCGGGTCCTCCACCTCTCGGACATCCACATGGTTTCGGGGCAGAAATCGAAGGTCGACTGGCTGCACAGCCTGGCCAGCCTGAACCCCGACCTCGTGGTGAACACGGGCGACAACCTCAGCCACAAGAAGGCCGTCGGACCGCTGCTCGAGGCGCTCGAGCCCCTCCTGAGGTTCCCGGGCGTGTTCGTCCCGGGTTCCAACGACTACTACGCGCCCGTGTT
The DNA here is from genome assembly GCF_044755105.1 of Arthrobacter sp. NPDC092385. NCBI lineage: Bacteria > Bacillati > Actinomycetota > Actinomycetes > Micrococcales > Micrococcaceae > Arthrobacter > Arthrobacter sp. NPDC092385. The sequence goes on along the minus strand of NZ_JBIVQL010000001.1, from coordinate 424,553 downwards.
CAAGAACCCCCTGCGGTACTTCGCGGGACCGTCGATCGCGCTGAAGGAGGCCCAGGCTCAGGACCTGCCGTGGGCGGACCTGTTCAGTGCGTTCGGTGCTGCCGGCTGGGTCGACCTGACCAACCGCTCGCAGTCCGTCGGCTTCAGGAACTTCCGCATCGACTTCACGGGAGTGGATGATCCGCACCTCGACCGGGACCGGTACGCGCCCTACCCTCCGGGCAGCAGCACCTCCGCGGAGGCACCCCACATCCGGGTCGCCGTCGCGCACGCTCCCTACCAGCGCGTGCTGGACTACTTCACCGAGGGCGGGGCGGACCTCATCCTCGCCGGTCACACGCATGGCGGGCAGGTCTGCATCCCGGGCTATGGAGCCCTCGTCAGCAACTGCGACCTCCCCACGTGGCGGGCTCGCGGCCTGACGCAATGGGACTTCAACGGTCGCAGCGTTCCGCTCAATGTGTCCGCCGGCATCGGGACATCACGCTTCGCGCCCATCCGCTTCGCCTGCCGGCCGGAAGCCGTGCTCCTGACGCTTACTCCCCGGAGCTCGCCCTAGCCAGCACTTCGTGTTTCTTCGGGCCTGGAGAAGGTGACGGTCGTTACAGCACCCCTGTCCTAGGATGGTTGCTGAGGGACACCAACAACCATCGTTCACCGAAGAGATGGCATGAAGAACCAGAACACACTGTGGGAATCGCTCGGTCGGCTCTACCCGCACGTCAGACCCATCATCCCCCGGCTGCTGCTCGGCCTGTTGTGCGCCCTGGGCGCGAGCGTCATGGCGCTCGCCATCCCCCAGGTCCTGCGCGTGCTCATCAATGACGCCCTGGCCGAGGGCGGGTCGGCCCGCACGGTGTGGATCGCCTCCGGCGTCGTCCTGTTGCTCGGGGTCCTCGAGGCCACCTTCGTGGCGCTGCGGCGCCAGTTCGTCATCGCGCCGGCGACGACGGTCGAGACGAACATGCGCACCTCGTTCTACCGCCATCTCCAGAACCTGACGGTCGAGTTCCACGACCGCTGGGGCAGCGGACAGCTGCTCTCCCGTGCCATGAGCGATCTCAACCTCATGCGCCGGTGGATGGCCTTCGGCCTCATCATGCTGGTGGTCACCTCGCTGACCGTGGTCATGGGCGTGATCGTCATGTTCCTCACGAGCTGGGTGCTGGCCCTGATCTTCATCGCGGCCGCCGTGCCCCTCATGGTCTACGGGTACCGCTTCCGCACGTCGTACAGCCGCGTCTCCCGCAAGAGCCAGGACCAGGCAGGCGATCTCGCCACGACCGTCGAGGAATCGGTGCACGGCATCCGCGTCCTCAAGGCCTTCGGGCGGAGCCGTGAGGCGCTCGAGGACTTCGAGGAGCAGGCGGAGGAACTCCGCCAGACCGAGATCTTCAAGGCGAAGTCCCTCGCGAACTTCTCCATGGTCGTCACCCTGCTGCCCGAGCTCGCGCTCGGCGCCTCCCTCGTGGTCGGCGTGACCCTGGCGGCCAACGGAGACGTCAGCATCGGCGCACTCGTGGCCTTCTTCGCGACGGCGGCCGCCGTCGCCGGTCCCGTCGAGTTCATCGGTCCGCTCCTCGCCATGACCTTCACGGCGAAGACGGCGATCGACCGGCACTACGAGGTCATGGAGTCGGAGAACACCATCACCGACGCCGCGGAGCCCGCCCACCTCGAGGCGCCCCGGGGCGACGTCGTGTTCGACGGCGTCCACTTCCGCTATCCCGATGCGCAGGAGGAGACCGGCGATGTCCTCGACGGGATCGACCTGCAGTTGCGGGCAGGCGAGACGATGGCGCTGGTCGGGGTCACCGGCTGCGGGAAGAGCACCCTCCTCCAGCTCGTACCCCGCCTGTACGACGTCACCGGTGGCAGCATCAGCATCGACGGCGTGGACCTGCGGGACTTCACCCTCGGTGAGTTGCGGACCCTCGCGTCCGTCGCCTTCGAGGACACCACGCTCTTCTCCAACTCGGTCCGGGACAACGTGCTGATGGGCTCCGACGCTACCGGTGACGACGCCGAGCGGATCCTCGCCGAATCCCTCGAGGTGGCGCAGGCGCAGTTCGCCTACTCGCTGCCCGAGGGGCTCGACACGCTCATCGGCGAGGAGGGCCTCAGCCTCTCCGGCGGCCAGCGGCAGCGCATCGCCCTCGCACGTGCGATCGCCGCCCGCCCCGCGGTGCTGGTGCTGGACGATCCGCTCTCGGCGCTCGACGTGGCCACCGAGGAACGCGTGGAGGAAGGCCTCCGTGCGGTGCTGAGCTCGACCACCACGCTCATCGTGGCGCACCGGCCCTCCACCGTGGCCCTCGCGGACCGCGTGGCGCTCATGCAGGACGGACGCATCGCCGACGTCGGCACCCACTCCGAGCTGCTGGCACGCAACGACCACTACCGCTACGTCATCGCCAGCCTCGATGACGAGGAGATCGCGCAGCTCGGCCGCGTGCCCCGACCCGTGCACGACGACGAGGAGGCGCTGGCATGAGCCGCACCACCACAGCGCCCGGAGGGTCGCCGAAGGACAGGGACGCACGGGACGACGGCGCCACCTCCTCGGGTGTCCTCAATGAGGACGACGTCCTCCTCGACCGCGCCCAGAGCAAGTCGGTGCGCTCCAGGTCCTTCCGGCTCCTGGGGTCGCTGATCCGGCCGAACCGCGGGCAGTTCGTCTGGACCGTCCTGCTGGTGGTCATCTCCCAGGCGGCACGCGTCGCAGGACCAGCCATCATCGCCTTCGGGATCGACCGCGCACTGCCCGCCCTCATCGCGGGCGATTCGCTCCAGCTGTGGGTCGCCGGCGGCACCTACCTGCTGGCCGCGGTGCTCGCCTCCGTGCTGACCGCGGGCTATGTCCGTGCCACGGCCCAGTTGAGCCAGGCCATGCTGCTGGACCTCCGCGTCCGGGTCTTCCGCCACACCCAGCGCCTGAGCCTCGAGTTCCACGAGAAGTACACCTCCGGCCGGATCATCTCCCGGCAGACCTCGGACCTGGAGGCGCTCCGTGAACTCCTGGACTCGGGCGTGAGCTCGCTCGCCTCGGGGGCGATCTTCATGCTCTTCACGGCGGCCACGATCTTCGCCCTCGACTGGCGCACGGGCCTGCTCATCCTGGCAGCCGCGGTCCCGATGTTCTTCCTGGCCCGCTGGTACCAGAAGCACTCCCAGATCGCGTACCGCGAGTCCCGGGTGGTGTCGGCGAGGCTGATCGTCCACTTCATCGAGACGATGACCGGCATCCGCGCAGTGAAGGCGTTCCGCCGGGAAGCGGTCAACGCCCGGCGCTACGACGAACTGGCGGAGGACTACCGCAAGGTCACCGTCCGATCGATCAACCTCAACGGCGTCTTCCAGCCCGGGCTCGTGCTGATCGGCAACGTGACCGTCGCCGTCGTGCTCGTGTTCGGCGGGTTCCGGGTGCTCGGCGGCAGCCTGGAGGTGGGCGCCCTCCTCGCCCTGATCCTCTACAGCAAGCGCTTCTTCCAGCCGGTGGACCAGATGGCCATGTTCTACAACTCCTTCCAGTCCGCCGCTGCCGCGCTCGAGAAGGTCTCCGGCCTGCTCGAGGAGGTGCCGACCGTCCGGCCGCCGAAGAATCCGGTGGCCCTGCCGAACCCGCGGGGTGCCATCGCCTTCCAGGGCGTGGAGTTCCGCTACGGGAACGGGCCGGTGGTGCTGCCCACCATGGACCTGTCCATCAGCGCAGGGCAGACCGTGGCCCTCGTGGGCCAGACCGGTGCCGGCAAGTCCACCCTGGCCAAGCTCATCGCGCGCTTCTACGACGTGTCGGAGGGAACGCTGACGCTCGACGGCGTGGACCTCAGGGACCTTGCGCCGAACGACCTGCGGCGCGCCGTCGTCATGGTCACCCAGGAGGCCTTCCTCTTCAGCGGGTCGGTGGCGGACAACATCGCCCTGGGCAAGCCCGAGGCCGGCCGGGAGGAGATCGTCGCGGCCGCGCGGGCCGTGGGCGCGGAGGAGTTCATCCTCGACCTGCCCGAGGGCTTCGACACGGACGTCAACAAGCGCGGCGGGCGCGTCTCCGCCGGACAACGCCAACTGATCAGTTTCGCGCGTGCGTTCCTCGCCGATCCGGCGGTCCTCATCCTCGATGAGGCGACATCGTCGCTCGACATCCCCAGCGAACGCCTCGTGCAGGAGGGCCTGCAGAAGCTGCTGGGCAACCGGACGGCTCTCATCATCGCGCACCGGCTCTCCACCGTGGCGATCGCCGACCGCGTGCTCGTGGTGCACGACGGCCGGGTGGTGGAGGACGGGACACCCGCGGAGCTGATCGGCGGCACCGGCCGGTTCGCCACGCTGCACGCGGCGTGGAAGGACTCGCTCGTCTGATCCACGCCGATCAGCGGCCCGGTTTTCCTCGCCGCTGATCCTCGGCTATTCTTGGACAGTTGCTGTTCGGCGGGTCAAGGCCTGCCGGGTGCGACATCGGGGTGTGGCGCAGCTTGGTAGCGCGCGTCGTTCGGGACGACGAGGTCGCAGGTTCAAATCCTGTCACCCCGACCAGTGAGGAGAGGCCCGCCGGCAGCAGCCGGCGGGCCTTTCTCTTTGCCCTGCAGCGCAAGGCGCTTCGGCACGCCGGAAAGCGGCACCGTACCACAAACGGCGTGCCGGGCTTCAGACGAAGGTGCGCCCCGTCAGCCGCTCGTACGCCTCGACGTAACGGGCGCGCGTGCGCTCGACGACGTCGTCGGGCAGTGCCGGCGGCGCGGACCGCCGGTCCCAGCCGGAGGCGTCGGAGGTGAGCCAGTCGCGCACGAACTGCTTGTCGAAGGAGGGCTGCGCCTGCCCGGGCGCGTAGAGGGCGGCATCCCAGAAGCGCGAGGAGTCGGGCGTCAGCACCTCGTCGCCGAGCGTGATGCGGCCCGTGACTGGGTCGAGGCCGAACTCCACCTTGGTGTCCGCGAGGATGATCCCGCGCTCCCGGGCTATCGCCTCGGCCCTCGTGTAGATGTCGAGGGTCAGCGAGCGCAGTTGCGCGGCGGCGTCGTCACCCACGGTCATGACGACGGCGTCGTACGTGATGTTCTCGTCGTGCTCACCCACCTCGGCCTTGGCCGACGGCGTGAAGAGCGCCGGTTCCAGGCGTGAGCCGTCCACCAGGCCCTCGGGCAGCGGCAGGGAGCACACCGTCCGCGACTCCCGGTACTCGAGCAGCCCGCTGCCTGTCAGGTAGCCTCGGGCGATGCACTCGATCGGGTACATGATGAGCCGGCGGCAGATCATGGCCCGGCCCTCGACGGCGGCGGGCACCCCGCCCGCCACATCGGAGCCGATCACATGGTTGGGGATGCCGGTCAGCCGTTCGAACCACCAGAGGCTCAGCTGCGTCAGCACACGGCCCTTGTCGGGGATCTCGGTGGCCAGGACGTGGTCGTACGCGCTGATGCGGTCGCTCGCGACCACGAGGACGACGTCCTCGCGCCCGTCCTCCGGCTCGTACAGGTCGCGGACCTTGCCCGAGTAGACGTGGCGCCAGCCCGGCAGGTCCAGGTGCGGAGGGGCGAAGGCGCTCATGCCGGAGCCGCCGCGGGTCCCGTGACCGTGACCTCGGCGCGCGAGGCCTTCAGCGCGATGTCCGTCCGGAACTGCCCGCCTTCGAGCTCGATCAGCGAGAGGCTCTCGTAGGCGGTGGTGCGGGCGTCCTCGAGGGAATCCCCGAGCCCGACGACGGCGAGCACGCGGCCGCCCGCGCTGACCACCTTGCCGTCGCGGAGCGCCGTGCCCGCGTGCAGGACCTGCGCGCCGTCGACCTTCGCGGCCTTCCTGAGGCCCCGGATACGGCGTCCCGTCGCGGGGGTATCGGGGTAGTTCTCGGAGGCGAGCACGACGGCGACGGCCGTCTTCGGCGACCAGTTGAGCTGGTCCACCTGGTCGAGGGCTCCCTTGGCCGCCGCGAGCAGCACGCCTCCCAGCGGCGTCGTCAGGCGGGCGAGCACGGCCTGGGTCTCCGGATCACCGAAGCGCGCGTTGAACTCGATGACCCGCACGCCGCGCGAGGTGAGGGCGAGCCCCACGTAGAGGACGCCGGCGAACGGCGTGCCGCGGAGGGCCATCTCGTCGATGACGGGCTGCGCCACGCGGGCGATGACCTCGTCCACGAGGCCCGCGGGAACCCACTCCAGCGGCGAGTAGGCGCCCATGCCGCCGGTGTTCGGACCCTGGTCGCCGTCGTGGATGCGCTTGAAGTCCTGGGCGGGCGCGAGCGGCACCACCGTGCGGCCGTCGGAGAGGACGAACAGCGACACCTCGGGTCCGTCGAGGTACTCCTCGATGACCACCGTGCCGCCGGCCCGGAAGCACGCGGAGGCGTGGGCGCGGGCCTCGTCGAGGTCTTCGGTGACCACGACTCCCTTGCCGGCAGCGAGCCCGTCGTCCTTCACCACATAGGGGGCGCCGAAGGTGCAGAGCGCCTCGGTCGCCTCCTCGTCCGTCGCGGCGACGCGCGCCATGGCGGTGGGGACGCCGGCTGCGGCCATGACCTGCTTGGCGAACGCCTTGGACGCCTCGAGCTGCGCCGCGGCCCGCGTGGGACCGAAGACGGGGACCCCCGCCTCCAGCAGGGCATCGGCGACGCCCGCGGCAAGGGGTGCCTCCGGACCGATGACCACGAGGTCCGCCCCGAGCTGGCGGGCGAGGTCCGTCACGACGGCGGGGTCGTTCGCGTCGACGTCATGGGTGGTCACGTCCTCGGCGATACCGGCGTTGCCGGGCGCGGCGTGTACCTCGCGGACGAACGGGTCGGCCAGCAAAGCCCGGACGATGGCGTGTTCGCGGCCTCCGGGGCCCAGCACAAGAACCTTCACAGTAGGACAGCGTACTGGAGGTGCGCGAGCCCACACAGCGTGCAGTCCCTGTTACGGCGCCTCGCCGCCCGCCCTACCCATACCTGCCGCGTCCTTCTCCGAATACTTCGCATGAGCAACTCCACCAAGCACCGCCGCGGCACGGTCCTCCTCGCCGCCCTTGCCGGGATCATCGCTGCCGGCGTGGTGCTCGGTGTCGCAGAACTCGTCGGCGCCTTCTTCCGCGCGAGTGCCACTCCCGTGATCGCCATGGGCTCCACCTTCATCGACTTCACCCCGCCGTGGATGAAGGACTTCGCGATCGACACCTTCGGCACCAATGACAAGCTCGCGCTCCTGATCGGCATGGGCATCACCATCGCGATCCTGGCGGCCGTCCTCGGCGTCGTGGCCTATCGCCGGTGGGCACTCGGCGTCGCCGGGGTGCTCTTCATGGGAGCGGTCATCCTGGCCTGCGTGCTGACCCGCGCGGGCGCCTCGCTGCCCGACGCAATCCCGACGGTCGTCGGCACGGCCGCGGGGCTGCTCGCCCTGCGCTGGCTCATCGCCCGCCTCCGCCACGCCGCCGTCGTCCCTGCCATCATCGCCGTCACCACCGGGGCTGCAGGCGCCGCCCGTTCCGCGACACCTGCTCCTGCCGGTGTCACCGTGATCGAACCCCGCACCGCATCGGACGACGTCGTCCCCCCCTCCGACCGGCGCTCGGCGGCCACGGCCGCGGGACCCGCCGGCACGACGTCCCGCCGCGGATTCTTCGCCGCCGCCGCGGTCACCGCCGTCGTCGCTGCAGCTGCCGCCGGCGGCGGGCGGCTGCTGGCCGGCGCACGCAACAACATCGCCGCGGTGCGTGACGGCCTCCGGTTCCCCGCTCCCGCCAGCCCTGCGCCGGCGCTCCCCGCGGGCGTGCAGTCCCCCGTTCCGGGCGTGACACCCTTCGTCACCCCGAACGCGGACTTCTACCGCATCGACACCGCGCTCAGCGTCCCCCAGCTGACCACCGACGACTGGGTGCTCCGCGTGCACGGCATGGTCGAGGAGGAGTTCGAGCTGTCCTTCCAGGACCTCCTCGACGCCGACCTGATCGAACGCCACATCACCCTGACCTGCGTGTCCAACCCGGTGGGCGGCTACCTGGCCGGCAACGCGAAGTGGCTCGGCTATCCGCTGCGCGACGTGCTGGCACGGGCCAAGCCCCTGGACGGCGCGGACATGGTCCTCTCCACGAGCTCGGACGGCTTCAGCGCGTCCACTCCCCTGCCGGTGCTGCAGGATGACCGCGACGCCATCCTCGCCGTCGCCATGAACGGCGAGCCGCTGCCGGTGGAGCACGGGTTCCCCGTCCGCATGGTTGTGCCGGGGCTGTACGGGTACGTCTCGGCGACGAAGTGGGTCGTGGACCTGGAGGTCACCCGCTTCGCGGACAGGACGGCGTACTGGACGGACCGCGGCTGGTCCGAGCAGGGCCCCATCAAGACGATGGCCCGCGTGGAAGTCCCGCAGTCCTTCGCGTCGGTCGACGCCGGCAAGGTCATGATCGGTGGCGTGGCGTGGTCGCAGCAGCGCGGCATCACGAAGGTCGAGGTGTCCGTGGACAGCGGCGACTGGGAGGCCGTGACCCTCGCGGCCGAGGCATCCGTGGACACCTGGCGGCAGTGGTCCCACGAACTGGACCTCGAGCCCGGCCTGCACACCGTCAGGGCGAGGGCGACGGACGCGGCCGACGGCGTGCAGACCGACCAGCGCGCGGATACCGTGCCGAACGGGGCCTCGGGCTGGCAGTCGGTGCAGTTCACGGTCAAGTAGCCGCCCGTGCATGGGAAGGCTGCAGAACCTGCGCCCACCGGATGACCGTCCTCTCCGGTGGGCGCAGCCGCAACGTGCAGGACTGTGGGCTCGCGGGAGCTCAGGGGGCCGGCTGGAGCACGCTCGACCACCCTCCCAGCCCGACACAGGATAGGTACCGGTGAAGCCGGCAGGCGGCGAGCGCGAGGCGATCGCGGCAGCAATGGCAGCACTCAAGAACGCGGATCGATTCCCAGTTTGGCGAGCCGTCGGTAGATGGTGGCGCGACTGATGCCCAGATCCGTTGCGGCTTGAGCGACGGAACTACCGGGACGTGAGAGGAGTCGTGCTATCTCGTCTCGTTCGAAGGTCTCTATCCGGGTCAATCTCCTCGCAGTGGGTCCGATCAACCCGGGAGGGAGGTGGCGCGTGTCGATGGTCTCCGTGATGAGTGCAGCCGCGTGGATCGCGTGGACGAGCTCATCGACGTTCCCCGGCCAGTCGTGGCTGGTGAGCGCGCGTTCGGCTGCCGGGGTGAAGTCGAGGTCGCGCAGCCTTGTCTGGCGGGCCGCGTACCTGGCCAGTGGCATGACGTCCGCGGGTCGTTCTCTCAGCGCCGGGACAGGGATGACGCGTGCGACCGCACGCGTCAGCTCCGGGGGGACATTGTCGAGGTTCTCCGCCGTGAAAGCCCAGCGAAGGACCGGGGCAGCTGGTGACGTGCCGATAGGCGCGAGGGTCGTGGCGCCGAGGAAGTTCCGTACCTGACCTGCAAAATCCTGTGCAGCCCATGCCGGAAGGAAGTCGGCATTCTCGATGATGATCGCGGTGTCCGGTTTGCAGAGTTCGGGAGTCCAGAGCGCCAACCATTCCTCGACCATGTCGGGCGCGGGAACGGACGCGCAGAGAATCCTGCTGGCGGGGTGTGCCTGGCGGAAGGCCTGACCCAGCAGGGTGGCCCGGCCGCTTCCGGGTTCTCCGATGGCGGCGACGACGTCTCCTCTGGCCAGCGCGTCGGTTGCTTCTTCCAGCGCGGAGGTCCACGGGGCGGACATGGCGCGCATGGTTCCCGCTGCCGGCTCGAGTCTCGGACGTTGGACCCGGAACACTCCTCCTTGCGGTTTGGCGGGTCGGACCCGACGGCTCGACCGACTGGACATGAGGGTGGACGTGTTGGTCGCTGCGGACTGGGCGAGGGCGAGCAGTAGCCCGGGTGAGGTCTTGGACCATGTGGTGATGTTGACGCTTCCCTCGATGCTCCCCGTGACCGGGTCCACCACGGGCACCGCTGCGCAGGTGTAGGTCCGCAGGCTCGCGCTGTAGTGCTCTTCGGCCCGCACAAGGGTGGGCACCTTGTCGGCCAGCGCAAGTCCGAGTCCGTTGGTTCCGGCCTGGCGCTCGGAGAACGCGAATCCCGGCGCCAGGTAGACGCGGTCCAATGCGCGCAGGAGGGACGGATCTCCGCTGAACCTGTTCAGCACAAGCCCGTCCGCGTCGGTGAGCATGAGACTGAGCGGCTCGTTGATCAACGACTCATGGAGGCCGGCGAGCACTTCCTGGCCGCACTGGTAGAACAACGAATCGTCCGGGATCTCACCAGCCCAGGCGGGATCAACGGATTCTGCGGACACGCCGTACTCCTGGCTTCTCTGCCATGACGCCAGGAGCCGCCGGGACCCGACGGAGACTTCGTCCTTGCCTGTTCTCTTTCGTGACGAAACGAGAGAGTCAGTGTGGTTCGGCTTCATCGCCGCCCTCCTTGAACTTCGTCCCCTGAGACTAACGCGACTGCCGTTCCTCCATCAGAGCTGCCCGTCTCAAATTGAGACGCCGGTCACACCTTTTCCGGTGAACAGGCTCGTAGCGTCTCCTCCATCGCAACTACGGCAGTTACGAGGAGATGGAGATATGGCATGTACACCAAAGACGGAGAGAACTACTTCATCGTCGACGCCCACATCGCCCTGTGGGACGCCCGCCCGGAAAACCAGCTCAATGTCCACGGCAAGCAGTTCATCGATTGCTTCTACGACTACCACCGCAACCTCTCGCCGGCCGATCAGCTGTGGACCTACGAGGAATACCTGTATCAGGGCGGCAAGCGACTGATGAAGGACCTCTTCGAGGACGGCTACGTCGATCACGCGATCTTCCAGCCCGCCCACCTCGGCGAGTTCTACAAGAACGGGTTCGGCCAGACCGAGGAGGCCTACGGCCTCGCCGCGGCCAACCCGACCCGGCTCACGTACAACCACTGCTTCGACCCACGCAATGGCGAGGCCGGCCTGGATCAGTTGCGAGCCGACCACGAGCGCATGGGCTTCAAGGGCGTGAAGCTCTACACCGCCGAATGGAACGGGGACTCACGCGGTTACAAGCTCTCCGATCCCTGGACATACCGCTACTTCGAGGAATGCCGCAAGCTCGGCGTGAAGAACATCCACGTCCACAAGGGCCCGACCATTCGTCCACTGGACCGGGATGCCTTCGACGTCTCCGATGTCGACCACGCCGCCACCGACTTCACTGATCTCAACTTCGTCGTCGAACACGTCGGGCTGCCCCGACTGGAGGATTTCTGCTGGATAGCCACCCAGGAGCCCAACGTGCACGGCGGACTCGCCGTGGCCATGCCGTTCATGCACTCCCGACCCCGCTACTTCGCCCAGATCATCGGCGAGCTCATCTACTGGATCGGCGAGGACCGCATCCAGTTCTCCAGCGACTACGCCCTGTGGACGCCCAGGTGGCTCATCGAAACCTTCGTCGACTTCCAGATCCCCGAAGACATGACCGAGTACGCCCCGCTGACCATCGACCAGAAGAAGAAGATCCTCGGCTTGAACGCAGCGAAGATGTACGACATCCCGGTGCCGCCTGCCCTGCAGTTGCCTGACGCAGCAGAAACCGCGACGGGTCCGCGCCAGCCGGAACGGGCAGATCTGGCAGGCGTGTGATGACAGACGTCCAGACCCGGCCGGCCCCACCCGCCACCCTGCTCGAGCCGGAGGATATCCGGCAGGCCCTGAGCGCCGTGCAGGATCCCGAACTCGACGAACCCATCACCGATCTGGGATTCGTGCGGTCCATCGACATCTCCCCCGGACTCGAGGGATCGGTCATCACCGTGCACCTACGTCTTCCGACGTCGTTCTGTTCGCCCAACTTCGCTTACCTGATGGCATCGGACAGCAAGGACGCCATCTCGGCACTGGAAGGGGTGGAGACGGTCATCGTCGCACTGGACGACCACCACGACTCCGACCTCATCAACGCTGGGCTCGCAGCCGACGCCGGATACCGGGGAACGTTCCGCCACGAGGCGGAGGAGAGCCTTGACGAGCTGCGCTGGACGTTCCGCAGGAAGGCGCATACTGCCGCCATGGAGCGCTGCCTGACGGAATTGATCCGCGCCGACCGGGACCTGCTCGAGACGGACGTCGGGGGTGTCCGTCTCGCGGACATTCCTCCCGGACGCACCAAGACAGCACTCCTACGCCGACGGGAGTCGCTCCGATTGCCGGTGCATCCGAACGCAGTCGTCCTGGTCGATCACGAAGGGAACACCTACCCCCCGGATGCAGTGCCCATGGCGCTGCGCCGGGCCAGGTCGACCCGTATCTCGATCGATGGGAACGCCCACTTCTGCCGCGGCCTGCTCCGGACCCGTTACGCAGGGTCAGAAGCTGACCAGAGCTCCCGCCCCGAAGGCGCGGAACCAACCAACCATCACACCCTGCTTCCAGTTACATCCAAGGAGATGCACAAGTGAGCACCATGCGAGCCGTACAAGTAATCGGCTATCACGAAGGCCTGAAGATGGCAGAGATACCCAGGCCGGAAGTCTCCGGACCATGGGATGTCGTCGTCCGGATCGGCGGAGCCGGTGTCTGCCGAACCGATCTGCACATCCTTGAAGGACAGTGGGCCGAGAAATCCCAGGTCCAGTTGCCCTACACCATCGGCCATGAGAACGCCGGCTGGGTTCATGCCATCGGGAGCGCGGTGACGAATGTCCAGGTGGATGACAAAGTGATCCTCCACCCGCTCGTCACCTGCGGGCTCTGCCGTGCCTGCCGCTCGGGCGATGATGTGCATTGCGAGACCAGCAGATTCCCCGGCATCGACACCCATGGCGGTTACGCGGAATACCTGCTGACATCAGCCCGCTCCGTGGTGAAGATCGACGACGGCCTCGAACCCGCCGACGTTGCAGCCCTGGCCGACGCGGGGCTCACCGCGTACCACGCAGCCGCGAAAGCAGCGAAGCGCCTCACCCCCAGGGACACCTGTGTCGTCATCGGGGCAGGCGGACTCGGCCACATCGGCATCCAGGTCCTCAAAGCACTCACTCCCAGCCGGGTGATCGTCGTCGACCGCAACCCGGCAGCACTGGAACTGGCGAAGAGCATCGGGGCCGATGAAGGGGTCCTGGCCGACGGGACACAGGTCCAGCAGGTCCTGGACTTGACCGGCGGGAACGGCGCCGAAGTACTCATCGACTTCGTCGGGGAAGGCGGCGCAACCACCGAGGGCATTGCCATGACGCGACAGGCAGGCGACTACTTCGTCGTCGGCTACGGCGAGAACATCAATGTGCCGACCATCGATCTGGTCTCCTCGGAGATCAACATCATCGGCAACCTCGTCGGCAGCTACAACGACCTCCAGGACCTCATGGCCCTCGCCGCCCGAGGAGCCGTCACCCTGCACACCCAGAAATACCTACTCGACGATTTTCAACAAGCCCTTGACGATCTCGACGCCGGCAGGGTCCGCGGCCGCGCGATCCTGGTCCCCTGAACCTGCTTCACACCAACCAGAAACTCAAAGAGGAGTCACCATGTCAGAGAATGAATCCCGTGTTGCACTGATCACCGGCGCAGGTCGAGGCATCGGCCGGGCGATAGCCGAAAGACTTGCCGAGGACGGCCTGGACATCATCGTGGCCGACGTACCGGACGCGCAGGCGAACATCGATGACGTGGTGAGGGCTGTCGAGGCACGAGGGCGCCGCGCCGTGGGTGTCACAGGCGATGTGGCGGACCCCGAAGACGTGGCCCGCATCATCACCGAGGGCACGGGGGCCCTCGGTGACCTGAACGTCTTCATCGCCAACGCAGGCATCGCCCAGGTCGACGAGATCCTCGACGTGAAACCGGATGACCTGGACCGGATCATCGACGTCAACATCAAGGGCGTCTACTACTGCTACCAGGCGGCGGCACGGCAGTTCATCGCCCAGGGTACGGGTGGGAAGATCATCGCGGCCGCCTCCATCGTGGCATTCCGCCCGTTCCCCGTCCTTGCCTCCTACTCGGCAACCAAGTGGGCAGTCCGAGGATTGACGCAGGCAGCCGCAATGGAGTTCGCCAAACACAAGATCACGGTGAACGCATACGCTCCCGGCGTCGTAGGCACGGCGATGTGGGATCTCATCGACGAGCGGCTCACCGAGCGGGACGGCAAGCCGAGGGGCAGCGCCCTGCAGGCACAGGTGGACAACATCCTTGCCGGCCGCGTGTCAGAGCCATCCGACGTCGCCAAGCTCGTGTCCTACCTCTCCGGGCCGGACTCCGACCACATGACAGGCCAGACCGTACTGATTGACGGCGGCATCAACTTCTCCTGAGCCCTTCCACTACTACCCTGCAGCAATGACAGCGGCACTCGGTCCCCTTCGAGTGCCGCTGTCATGTGCGCCAATCAATCCCGCTTCAGGCATCCTGGTGCGCCGGCGACCTCACGGATCGGCGATGATGGCGCTGATGGCGCTCCGCAACGCCGCTCCCTGGACCGGAATGCCCAGGAACACCGTGGCGCTGATGAGTCCGTCGACCAGGCCGACGATCAGCGCAGACTTCTCCTCCGGGCGGGTGGCACCGATGGACCGCAGAGCGTCCGTACCCCACGCGATGAGTCGTCGCCGTCCGTCCGCCAGCGCTGCTGCGGAGGAGGGGGCGTCCGAGGCGTGGACCAGCAGTGCCTGCCGGGCCCGCGCGTACTGCCGGCCGCTGGTTCCGGCCGCTGACACAAAGCCGGCCAGGGCACCGGCCAGGTCCTCCACGGTCTCAGGACTCTCGCTCCGGAGCCGCTCCAACCCCCGGTAGTCCGCCCGCACCAAAAAGTCGACGACGGCACTCACCAGGGCCTCCTGCGTTCGGAACAGATTCGACGTCGAACCGAGCGGCAGGCCTGCCGCGCGGTCCACCGCACGGTGGGTCAGCGCGCGCGGGCCGCCCGCGGCGAGCAGGGACACGGCAGCGGCACACAGCGATTCTCGACGTTCCACACGACAAAACTACACCTGTTGTGATTCGACTACAGGTGTAGTACGGTCGCGGCATGACGACAGCAGTGGTGGTGGGCGCCGGGATCGCAGGACTCGCCGCCGCGGTGGGTCTGCACCGTGCGGGGTGGTCCGTGCAGGTCCTGGAGCAGCGACCGGAACTGCCCACCGCCGGGACGGCGGTCGTCTTGCACCGGAGCGCTCTGGAGGGGCTCGCATCCCTCGGACTCGGAACCGGTCTCGCCACGCGGGCGATTCCACTGACCGAGCTTCAGCTACGCACGCGCACGGGTGTTCCGATCACACCCTCCCGACCCGGATCGGGTTCCGCACTGATCGACCGGTCGGCGCTCGTCGATCTTCTGCGGGCCTCACTGCCGGAACCGGTAGTCGCCCTGGGCCGATCCCTCGCGGTACGCGACCTGCCAGATCTGCGCGCGCAGGCCGATCTCGTCGTAGCAGCCGATGGGGTCCACAGCTCCCTGCGCCAGGAACTGTTCGGGTGTGCGTACCGCGCAACCGCCACCGGCACCACCGTCTGGCGGGGAACAGCGGACATGGTGACGACTGGCCTGACCGAATACTGGGGCCAGCGACGACGCTTCGGTATCAGTGGCCACCCGGGCGGGGGAACGAACTGGTACGCGACCGCACTACTGCCACCGACCCCTGCCGGATCGGCGCAACCGGGCCCTGACGAGCTTCGACGGCTGTTCGGGCACTGGAGCGCTCCGGTGGCAGCAACACTTGCGAAGATCGACGAAGGCACCGTCCTGCGGCACGGGATCTACCACCTGGCGCGACGGTTGCCGCTGTATCACCGCGGAAACGTAGCCCTCGTCGGTGATGCAGCCCATGCCATGACGCCGGACCTCGGACGCGGCGCCAATGAAGCGATCCTCGACGCACTGTCCTTGACGCGCAGCCTCGAGGCGGGCCACGGGGTGGACCTTGCGCTGGCCGCCTACGACAAGTCCCGTCGCCGGCCAACCCAAGTGGCGGCGACCGGATCCGCAGTCCTCGACACGCTCATCCACCGTGGGCTGTGGCGACCATCCGCGTAGACACCGAATGCTCGAATGCCACATCGTGCGGGTCGATCATCCGACAGACCGTGGGGCCATCCCCACGTCACGACCACAACCACCCGGAGGAACCATGCGCAATGTCCAGCAACGTGAGATCGGCGCGTCAGCAGCAGAAGTCGGCGTGGTGCTCGACAGCCTCGCGGATGCCGACGACCGGGTCTGGCCGACCGAGTGGCCACCCATCGAACTCGACGCCGGCCTCCGCGTCGGATCGAAGGGCGGGCATGGACCCATCAAATACAGCGTCGTCGAGTACGAGCCGGGCCGGCGCATCCGCCTGGAGTTCTCGCCCGGTCTGGGAATCCGCGGCTATCACGAGTTCCTTCTCGAACCGGTCGGCGACGTGAGGTGCTCCGTCACCCACACCCTCCAAGGGCCGCTGAGCGGGCGGATGCGACTGCTCTGGCCGCTGATGATCCGCTGGGTGCACAAGGCGCTCATCCAGGACCTGTTCGACAACCTCGAACGCGGATCCACCGGGCGGTTGCTCAACGGCCCGGCGCGCTGGTCCCCGTGGGTACGGTTCCTGCGCCGGATCAGCGGAGCCCCTCCGCGGTCCACCCTCAGGAGAACAGGGCAGGGCTGACGGGATACGGACCCGCCCATCTGGATCTCTCCGCAACATCGGCGAGGACGGGACGGTCAGCGCCCCAGTCGACGACCCGACCCCCATGTGCGTGGCCATGCCCTGCAGCCGGTCCCGTCATGAGCTCGATCCACCGGGGACCGGACAACGAGGCGCCGAGCGGAGCAGGTGCGCGTCGCTCGAAAGGCACACCAGCTACCGCAGGGTAGTCGCCCGGCAGGCGTCAGTCGAGAACGGCCGTCGCTTCGACCTCTACGAGTACGTCGCGTTCGAAAAGGTAGTCGACGCCGATAAGAGACGCCGGTGGCATGGGCAGAGGCAGGCCGATGTCCTCGGCTACCGCGTGGACACCCGCCATGAGTGCCTCGATCTTGTCGGGGCTCCAGCCGGTCACATAGAAGGTGAGGCGGACGACGTCGCCGAACCCGGCACCAGCGCTCGCAAGGCCGGCATGCGTGTTTCGCAACGCCTGGGCCACCTGGCCCGCCAGGTCACCCGGGGCTACGGAAGTGCCGTCGCCTGTTCGTGCGATCTGGCCGGACACATGCACGTGGCGGGTACCGGTACCGACGGCAACGTGGTGGTACGGGACGGGCTGCATCAGTGCCTCGGGAGAGGAAAAGTGAACGGTCATCGAATGCTCCTTGGTGTGGACTAGAGGATTGCTGGTATCTCATGGATACCTTGTGTGCGGTGGTCACTTCAACGAAACTGGGTGTCGTGAGAACTACCAGCAACCCACCAGCGGACCGCTTCGAGATCGATGCTCCCCATCGTGAGCTCCTTGACCAAGTGCTCGACAAGTGGTCCCTCCTCGTCCTCAACGAGCTGTGCCAACAGCCACTGCGTTTCAGCGAACTGAGGCGTGTCATCCCCGCGGTCACGCAAAAGTCGCTTACCGCAACGCTCAGGCGGCTCGAACGCAACGGCATCATCGACCGCAGTGTTCTCAGCACCCGTCCGGTGGCGGTGGAATACAGCATCACGGTGCTGGGAAAGACCCTCCGGCCGCCGATCGAGGTGATCCTCGAATGGGCCGCAGAGCAGATGCCACTGATCGAGCAGGCGCGCCGCCGCTTCGACGAGTTCGATGAACCCGACGAGTCACCGAACGAGTGAAGCGCGCGCGTGGCACTGTGGCATGCTGAGGACGCGATCAGCGTGACGCTCAGGCGCGTCTTCCGCGACACCGAAGCGGTGTACCCATGAATAACGACTCAGCCCCATCAGTAGCGCTCCGGTTGACTCTGCTGCCCGAAGATCTCAGCGTCTACCGGTATCCAGCGGAGGTCGATGTCCGAGAGTTGGATCTGAGCGGTCGCCTCTGGTCAGTCACCCGGACTCCTCGAGAATTGTCCGTCGTCGGCCTCACGGGCACTCACCCCGATGCAGAGGGCTCAGATCCAGGTTGGCGCTGCTTGTATGTCGGGGGCCCTATCCCCTTCGATTTGGCAGGTGTCGTTGCCGGTCTGACCGCGACCATCGCAGCCCTGGGGCTGCCCGTGTTCGTCCTCTCGACTTTCGACAGCGATCTGCTGCTCCTTCGAGCAGATTCCCTGCCGCAGTCGCTGAAAGCCCTACGGGCTGAAGGCTATGTCATCGATAGCTAACGCTGCAGCTCCAGGAGGCCGACTGACGCACGTCTGACCACGGCCTGACAAAAGGTGGGCTATCGCTCGTCAGCAGCCTTTCCTGACTGGGACGACGGGCAACTGACATCGACGGTCCTTCAGTTGGCTGGCGGTCAGCCTCCACATTCAGCGCAGTACTTGTCGCCGACTGCGTACCAGGGAAAAGCAGCTGTGCCTGACCGGCGAACTCAGCAACGACCGCGCGTTCTCCTCCTGCGACGCCGCTATCCAGCGATGACTCACCCCAGCAGCCATACGCGCACCGGGAGCCCGTCCCGTATGGCCCTGGTGAGTTGCGTGGTACTCGCCGTCATCGGCGTTCTGACGACACTCGGCTGCATGCTGGCCATCTACCTTGAATCAACGGGACTAGGTGTACTGAGAGACGGCGGAATGCGCACCGGTTACACGGCACCGCTCATCGCCGGCGCCAGCGCCGGCATCCTCCTGCCCACGGTGGTCTCCTTCGTCATCTTGCGCCCCTTGCAACGGCGCATCACCGCCGCAGCTGCGCTGACTGCGGTGGTCGTCGCAATAACGATCATGGGCATCCTGACCACCTAGATCGATCCCGTTCGAATTGCCCGCTCAAGGCCAGGGAGGGCGTGGAAGTCCCGTCGCAGCTGCTCAGCCTGCCTCGCGGTGAGGCGGACGAAAACACATCTGCGTGCTTCCTCCGTGCACCCCGGTTCGAGGCGATTCAGAAGCTACAAGGAGCATCGTCGGGCTCGTGCTGTGAATCCCTAAGGGCCAGGTCGCTGAGGGCCCTTCAAGTGACGTAACCTAAAATGGACGGTGCTTCCGTTTCAGTGCTAGACAGTATGAAGTCAGACTCCGGAGCGCAACCGGTGCCCTATAGCCTGCGGGCTCGGTACGGCGAGGCTCGAGATACTCGATCTAAGCAGCAAGGAAGAATAGGGATGGAAGTTTCCCCCGCCCAGCAGGAAAGTGTGTCTCTTCCTGACGCCCCAGGGATCGACGGCGTCGCCGACGAAGTACTGGGTCAGGAAGACAAGCACTTTAAGCGCCGCCTCGGCTGGATAAGCCTCGCGATGGCAACTTTCACCGCCATGATCGGCTCGGGCTGGTTGTTCGCGGCCTATTACGCAGCAGCTGCGGCCGGCCCCGTTGCCCTCGGATCCTGGGTCATCGCCGCCGTCTTCACCCTCATGGTCGGGATGATGGCGGTCGAGCTTGCTGTCACTCGACCCATCGCTGGCGGACAGACGCGGTGGCCCTCCATGATATCCGGTCCGTACATCGGAATAACGATGAGCTGCCTAGGCTTGTTGGGCATCGCCTTCAGTGTTCCCAGCGGAGCCGCCGGCCTCGTCCAATACGCAAGCAGCTGGTTCCCGCAGTTCATGAGCGATGGCAACCTGAGCGGAGTCGGACTTATGGCCGCCCTACTCCTTTTGGTCGTGTTCACGGCAGTGAACTGGTTCGGCGTCACGGTCATGAGCCGCATCACCAATGCCATAACCATCTTCAAGATTGCTGTCCCGGTCCTGACCATCGTGCTGCTCTTCGCCTCTGGCTTCACCCCCTCAAACACCCAAACGGGCGGAGGAATCACACCCTTCGGCACCGGCGCGATGCTCACCGCAGTCATCGGCGCAGGTCTTCTCTACTCGTTTGGTGGCGTAACATCTGCCACTCTTTTCGCGGCCGAGACGAAAAACCCGAGGCGCAACATTCCCCTTGGAACCTTCACGGGGTTCGGACTGGCAGTCATCGTGTATCTCGGGCTACAAAGCGCATTCCTTTGGACCGTTCCGCAGGACGCGCTGGCAAAGAGCGGCTGGCAGGGCCTCGACTTCGATTCGCCCTTTGCGCAGCTCGCCGTTTTGCTCAATCTTGGTTGGTTGGCCCAGTTGCTTCTGCTCGACGCGGTCGTCTCTCCAGGTGGAACCATGCTCTTCGGCGTTGGATCCTCAGCTCGCATAACCTTCGGAGCCGCCCAGTCCGGTCTTCTACCGAAGTGGGCAGGCAAGGTAAATGTACGCACAGGCATTCCTACCGCCGCGCTACTACTGAACCTCGTCATGGGGGGCGTTTTCCTGCTCATGTTCCAGTCCTGGCAGAGCCTGGTGGCAGCGTTGGGCTTTTTCTTCGCTCTCACGTACGCAATCACGGCCGTCGTGGCGGGGGCCAGTTCCAAAGACCCCCGGCTCAAGACGCGGCGCTGGTCACCCCTCACTCCGGTTGTGGCTCCCGTTGCCTTCGTTCTCTCATCGCAGGTCCTCTACTGGTCTTCTTGGTCACAAATCTGGCCCGCAGCAGTGTTGTTTGTCCTCACCGTGCCCGTCGCTGTCATGGTGATGCTCCGCGATCGAAAAATATTCACACCTATAGTCCTTCTGAACGGCCTGTGGATGCTGATCTTCGTCCTGTTCATCGTGGCAGTATCGGCAGTGGGGTCCTTCGGCGGTGCCGGAATTTTGCCGTCGCCACTGGACTCGATCATTGTGGCCGTTGGTTCGGTCGCCTTCTACGTGTGGGGACAGCGCAGCTCCATCGCCTGGATGAAATCTGATGCATCCGTGGCCGCCGCCGGCATCTACTACTGATCGACGTCTCCTCGCCGGGCTGAATCGACTCGTATCCCACTAACTTTTCGTGTCCGGCGATGATGGCCTTCTGCTTCTCGTCATCGCCCGTGGGCCACAACCGGCCCTGGATCACCCCGCGCAGGGATCTGAGGCGCAGGCCGCCACGATGCCGTCGGTGTTCCTCCGATCCCCATCAGCGCATTCACGTCGGTGCCCGCGCGGGCCGCGGCGATCACGCCGGCGACGTCGCCGCCCATGAGGAACTTCGTGCGTACACCGGCCGCCCCGGATCTCCTCCACGAGGGGAGGCAACACTCGAGGCGGAAGGCTCAGGCCAGCACTGGGCCTGAGGCTGGAGGCGGTGGAGCGGGCATCCACGTGGTCATGGAACCAATGGAAGTTTTCAGTCGTCGTTTGTGGCGCCGTTCGTGACGCGAGGGTCGATCCCGTACTGCGCAGGCACGCCGAGGTTCTCGCGCAGCGTTGCGCCGACGTAGTCCTCCGGGAAGATCCCGCGTCGGCGGAGTTCTGGAATTACCTCGTCCACGAAGGCATCGACGCCGTCCTCGTAGATATCGGGTGACATCCAGAACCCGTCGGCTGCGCCTGCTTCGAACCAGGCCTGGAGGTGATCGGCGTGCACCTCTGCCGGCCCGACTGTGGTCGGGTGGTAGTCGATGACGCCATGGGCGAGGACGTCCCGGGGGGACCAACCAGCACGGGCGACATCGAGGGCGATCTGGGATCGGGGGTCCATGGGGGACGCCTCCGCGACGGCGAGCTGCTCGGGTGTGAGGGGTTCGTCATAGCGGCTCGGGTCGATCCGGAGTCCCAAGAGGGCGCCGAGGTGGGGCAGCCGTGCCTCGATGACGTCTCCTGCCACCGCAAGGCGACGATCGAGGCCTTCCCGGACAGTCGGGGCAACGGTGGTCATGAGCCCGGCGAAGTACTTGATCTCGTCCGGGTGGCGGCCGGCACGTTCGGCGGCGTCTCGCACCATCTGTCGTTGCGCGCGGGCTTCTTCGATCGTCCAGACTTCGGCGATGAATCCGCTGGCATAGCGGCCGGCGAGCTCCAGGAGGTGGGGACTGGGCCCACCAGAGGTGAAGATGACCGGTTGGCCCTGTTCTGACGGGGGGATCGGCAGGGGGCCTCGGGAGGCGACGTACCGACCCTGCAGATTCACCGGGCGCAGCTTCGATGCGTCGAGGAACCGGCCCGACGTCTGGTCCTTGAGCCAGGCGTCCGGCTCCCAGCTGCCCCACAGCGCTTGCACGACCTGGATCGCCTCATGAGCACGCTGGTACCGCTCACCCCGGTCGGCGACGGGGCGGCCGTAGTTCGCCGAGACCATCTGGTCACTGGTCGTGACAGCGTTCCACCCGGCGCGGCCATGGCTCATCACGTCCAGGGCCTTGAACTGGCGGGCAGTGTTGAAGGGTTCCTGGAACGTGGTCGAACCGGTCGCGACGAATCCGATGCGGCTGGTGACCTGCGAAATCGCAGCAATCTCCATCATCGGCTCGATGATGCTCTGCATACCAGAGTGCTCGACGTCCCCCCGCGCGGCGGCGAAGTCAGGGACGAACAAGAACGCGAACCCACCACGTTCTGCCGCCTGCGCGTAGCGGATGTTCGCGCCCACGTTGGCGTAGTTGCCCGGGTCCACATGCGGTGCCCGCCACGCGCCGGAAAGGGTGCCGTACCCGGAGGTCAGGGCCATGCCGAGGATCATTTTCTTGTCTGTCATGGCGTTCCTGTCGGTGGTGCGGGTGCGTGGTGCGGGTGCGTTGCGCCGAGTGCTCGGCCGGTTCAGTAGATAGCGCGAGTGAGGTTCAGGAGGTACTCGGCACTGGGCGTGCCTTCCACTTCGGCGCGCTCGGTGAGGACGGCGATGGCGAGGTCTCGTCGTCGGGCGGAACGGGAGGCGTCGGCCCTGCCGAGTGCCGCTGGGAGTTCGGCAGCGGTGCGGTCTGTGCAGTACGCAGGAGTGCCGGGCTGCTGACGCCACGATTCCGACAGGGGCCCGGAATCGAAGGCATCGAACCCGGTTTCCTCAACCAGGGTCATCGCCAGACGCTTGCCGTCCTGGTCGTCTCCCGCGACGGGTATCGCGAGGCGATCCGGGGAGCCGGCGTCCGTCGCGTGGTGGTCGAACGACGTAGATGTGATGGCATTCCAGGCCTTGATCACGGGACGTCCGTATCGCTCGGACACCCAGAGGCTTTCGGCCTGGCCGGCGTCGACTGCCTCGATGTGACCATCGCGCACCGGCACGTAGTTGGAGGTGTCGATCACGACAGCCGTGTCAGGAGCGGCGCGTACCAGGGCGGCCACGTCGGGGACGCGGTTGAATGGCACGGAGACGATGACGACGTCGACGCCGTCGATGACGGCGTCCGCTTCGACGGCCCTCGCACCCGTGCCGAGAGCGGTGTCGTTGATGGTCTTAGGGCCCCGGGAGTTGGCGATGGTGACTTCGTGACCCGTCGCGGCCAGTCGCCGAGCCAGGGTGGTGCCGATCGGTCCGGCACCGATGATTCCGATCTTCATGAGTGGTCCTCGTCCATGGTGGGCAGACGGGGCAGGCGGGCGTGTGCCTGCCTGCCCCGGTGAAGGCTTGTGCTGGTGGTGTAGGTCAGTCGATGACGCTCTGGCTCTCGCCGGCGAGCTGGCCGCCGTCGACGACGAACTCCGCGCCGGTCTGGAAGCTCGATTCGTCGCTGGCGAGATAGACGACCAGTGATGCGACCTCCTCGGGCTCCCCGATGCGGCGGAGCGCGCCGATCTGCCCGCCGACGTCGAGTCCGTCAGTCATCGGGGTGCGGATGACTCCAGGGTGAACTGAGTTCGCCCGCACGTTGAGAGGGCCGAGCTCCAGGGCGACGGACTTGGTGAGGCCGCGGATCGCGAACTTCGAGGCGACGTAGCCGTGCACGGCGGGATTGCCCTGGATTCCGGCCGTCGAGGACGTGTTGATGATGGAGGAAGGCGCCGAGGCGACGAGAGCGTCCCGTGCTGCGGTGATGCCGAGGAACGAGCCGGTGACGTTGATGGACATGATCTTGTTCCACTGCTCGATCGTGTACTCGCCAATCGCACCGTGGTTCCAGATACCGGCGTTGTTCACCAACACGTTCAGCCGCCCGTACGTGTCGACGGCGGTAGAGACCGCCGCAGCCCATTCGTCCGCGGAGGTCACGTCGAGGTGCACATACGTCGCGGCGTCCCCGAGCTCTGCCGCGAGGGCGCGCCCGTCGTCGTCGAGGACGTCACCGAGGACGACCTTCCCGCCTTCTGCGACGATCGCGCGGGCGTGGGCGGCACCGAGCCCTCGAGCTGCTCCGGTGACGAGGGCGACCTTGCCTGTGAGACGTTCCATCAACTGACTCCTTTGTGAGTGGATCTGTAAGTGGATCGGTTTGATTCCTCCGACGCTGATCCGTGAGCGGCGGAGCTGTGGTGCGAAACACCGCAGAAAAGTGAGGATCCGCGCCTAAGCCCCGACGAACCAGCCGCGGTTTGGCACGATCTTCCGACCTCGGGGCAGGCTGCCATTGCAGCCTGCCGTACCCGAGTCGTTGACGGGTCAGTCCGTGTTCGTCGCCAGACGGGCGTCGAGTCCGTACTGCGCGGGCAGGCCGAGATGGTCCCGAAGGGTGGTGCCCTCGTAATCCTCGGGGAAGATCCCCCGTGCCCGCAGGACGGGGACGACCTGGTCGACGAAGTCGTCGATGCCGGTGCTGAAGTCATCGAAGTTGACCATGAAGCCGTCGGACACTCCGGCTTCGAACCACTCCTGAAGGTAGTCGGCAACCTGTTCCGGGGTGCCCACAACCGTGGGGTACGGGTCGAACACGCCGTGGGCGAGGATATCGCGGGGTGACCATCCTGCTCGGGCGAGCCCGACGGCCCGTACGGAGCGGCCGTCGTCATGGTGCGGCCGGAGCGCTGCGAGCTGGGCCGCGGTGAGAGGTTCGTCGGGGGTCGTCGATCCCGGGCGCAGGCCGAGGTAGGTGTCCAGGCGTGCGAGGTTCCTGCTCATGTCGATCCGATCGTCCAGGGCCCGCCGCTTGTCCAGTGCCTCCCGCTTGGTGGCAGCGACCGTGAAGCCGACGAAGGACATGAACTTGATGTCTGCGGGGTTTCGCCCGGCCAGTGCTACTGCCTGCCGTGCGGCGTCGATCTGCGCGCGGCTCTCTTCAACGGTGTAGGGCATGCCGATGATGACATTGGCATACACGCCCGCCGCCTGCAGGCCGAGACCACTGCTGAAGGGCATGATGACTACCGGCTGGCCCTGTTCGGAGGGCGGCACGGGCAAGGGCCCTCGTGCGCTGACGTGTGTGCCTTGGAGGTTCACGGGATTGATGTGGGCGGTGTCGGCGAACTTGCCGTCCTTGTCGGGCCGGCCTGCCTTGTATCCCCAACTGGCCCAGAGGGCATGAACAATCTGCATCACCTCGTGGAGGCGCTCGTACTTCTTTTCCCTGGGGGGCGGTGTCTGACCGAAGTTGGCAAAGGCGTCGGGTTCAAAACTCGGGACCGCATTCCATCCGGCCCGGCCGTGGCTGGTCACGTCGAGGGCCTTGAGCTGACGGGCCATCAGGTAAGGCTCCGTGAATGACGTGGACGCCGTCCCGACCAGACCGATCCGCTCAGTGGCCTGCGACAATGCGGACAAGGTGATGATGGGGTCGAGGCCGAACAGAGGTGGCCCCTCGCTCAGATCGCCGTACGCGAAGAGGCGGTCGGCGAGGAACGCGAACTGGAAGCCTCCCCGTTCACCAGCCCGTGTCTGCTCGACCACGGCCTCGATGCTCGTGTAGGCGTCGGCGTCGACGTGTGGCATCCGCCACGTCGCCGGGTGACCGCCGTAGTTGTTGGCCAGGGCGAGGCCCAGGATTAGGTGCTGGTTCTTCATGTGTGGTCTTCCGTCGTTGAATCGAGGTCGGGTGCGAGAAGGCGGTAGCGGCCCTTGAAGTAGAGAAGCGGATCGGCCGGTGCCGCCCGGACGGGGCTGAACTCTCGGACCCTGCCCAGAACGATGAGGTGGTCTCCCGCGTCGTGCTCGGCCCAGATCTCGCAGTCGAGCCATAGCACCGCCCCGTCGAGGACTGGATTGCCGGTTCGTGCCCGGTCCCAGCCGATACCCGCCCATTTGTCCGTTCCCGTCCGGGCGAACTGATCAGAGATGTGCCGCTGGTCGCTTGAGAGGACATTCACGGCGAATGACCCCGTCCGCCGGATGCGGGGGTATGTGGTCGACGTCTTCAGGACGCTGAATGAGACCAGCGGTGGATCGGTGGACACGCTGTAAAAGGACTGGCAGGTGAAACCGGCGGGGCCCTGCTCGTCGACGCCCGTGACCACGGTAATGCCGGAGGCATAGTGCCCCAGGGCGTCACGGAAGGCGCGAGCATCGATTGCAGGCGCTTCCGCCGTCGCACCGACCTGCGCAATGTCTTCACCCGATGCGGCTTCTGATGACCGCGCAGAGTCGACTTCTAGGTGTTCGATCACGCGCGTCATCCCTTTCGGCTATCCTGAAACGGACGTACCATCCGCATTAGTAACGATATGGATGCACCCTCCGTATTGTCAAGGTGGGGGCAAGGAGGAATACATGAGCGACGACGGAGCCGGTGGGCGGAAGCCCCGGGCAGACGTGGTGCGTAACCGCGCCATCATTCTTCAGACCGCCCAGCAGCACTTCCAGCTGCATGGCGTGGGTACGTCCCTGGAAGCTGTGGCCAAGGACGCAGGCGTCGGACCCGCGACCCTGTACCGTCACTTCCCGACCAGAGAGGCGCTGCTGGCCGGTGTGTTGCAGCTGAGATCGGAGGAGCTTCTGGTGCGTCAGTCGCAGATTGCAGCCGTTGCGGACGCCGATGAGGCGCTGAAGCAGTGGATGCGTGCTCTTGAGGACTACTTCAGCACCTACAGCGGACTCCCTGAGCCCCTGATGGTCGCTGCCCGGGAACGCGAACCAGGTAATCCATTGACCCTTCCGTGCGAGGAGCTCATCCGCACCACAGAGCACTACCTGACCGAGGCGCAACGCGCCGGCCAGGTGGAGGACTGGGTGAAGGGCTACGACCTGTTCCTGGCGGCGAACTCCATGGCGTGGATCAAGAGCACGGGGGCAGGAGACGAGACATCACTGCCGGGCCTGCGCAAGATGATTGAGAACGGCTACCGCCGCCCCTGACCGCGACCAACCAGAGACGCCGCATCGGACTATGTCGGAATGAAAGCGTCGGAATAGAAGGCTCGGGACGGGTCGGGAAGCAACCGGGCCGATTCGATGCTCGTCGGGCTGAGACTCGGGCAGACTGAGGCTCGGTAGACGGAGACTCAGAAAATCAGCCGGGCCAGAGCGACCATTGATGCCTGGTCGAGGTTGCCGTCCTCGTCGCCCGCACGCTCCTCGATGATGGAGATCAGAAGATCCCGGCGCCGGGCAGCACGCCTGGCATCGGCGCGCTCGAGAGCTGCGTCGAGCTGATCGCGATCGAGGTCGGTCGCGTACGCCGGTGTCCCCGGCTGCTGGCGCCACGAGTCGCGGAGAGGGCCGGCGTCGAAAGCGTCGAACCCTGTTTGCTCCACCAGCGACATGGCAGTCGCCCGGTGCTGTTCATCATCAGCTGATACCGGAAGCGCGACGCGTGCGGGGGAACCGGGTTCGGAGGCCTTATGAATGAAGGAATCCGTCGTGATCGTGTTCCACGCTTTCACAACCGGCCGGCCGTACACAGCTCGCACCCATTCGCTTTCGTTCTGGCCGCCACCAAGACCTTCGATCGGCCCGTCACGTCTTGGGTAGTAGTTCGACGCGTCGATCACCACCGCTCCGCCCGGAGCAGCACGGACGTGTTCGGCAACCGATGAGATCGCACTGTAGTTCACGGATACGATGACGACGTCAGCGTCATCAGTGACGTCCGCGGCCCACGTCGCTGTGGCCCCAGAGCGCAGAACATCCTCATTGACGGTCTCCGGGGCCCGAGAATTGGCGACCTTCACCTCGTGCCCTATATCGCTGAGGCGTTGAGCGAGGACGGTTCCGATCGACCCGGCTCCGAGTAGTGCGATGCGCATAAGTGGTCCTATCGTGGCGACGTTGAACGTCTTGTCACCGTGACTGCAACGCTCTCCCTTCACTGCTCAGTGTCCTTCGCCCTACCGTCTCCGTCGTCATCAGTGATGCGAGGGTCAGGTCCGAGCTGTTCGGGGAGCCCGAAGTGGTCGCGCAGGGTAGGTCCCTGGTAGTCGTCGGGTCGAAGGCCACGGCGGCGCAGGATCGGCACGACGTGGTCGACGAAGTCGTCGAACCCGTCGTGCAGGTCATCGACGAAAATTGAGAACCCGTCGGTAACTCCGGCGTCCATCCATTCCTGGAACATGTCCGCGACCTGCTCCGGGGTGCCGACGACGCTGGGACTCTGTTCGAGGACGCCGTAGCCGAGGATTTCCATCGGGGTCCGGCCTTCGCTGGCGAGCCTGTGGGCGAGGACTTCCTGACGCGATCCGGAGCGGGCCTGGAGTGCCTGAACCTGCACGACGCCGAGCGGCTTGTCGCGGTCCCGTGCGTCCAGGTGCACGCCGAGCATCATGGACAGGTGAGCCAGGCGCCCGTCGATGCCGGCGGCCTCTTCCAGTGCCATGCGTCGCTCGACGGCTTCCTGCTCGGTGGCCCCCAGACCGAAGGTGGCGAAGGAGAGGTACTTCACCTCGTCCGCGTGGCGTCCGGCGTTTTCGGCGACAGAGCGGATCATGTCGCGCTGGCGGCGGCTCTCATCGATGGAGGACGGCATACCGATGATGCCGTTGGCGTACATGCCCGCGGCCTGAATGCCGGCGCCGCTGGCGAAGGGCATGAAGACAACCGGCTGGCCCTGCTCCGACGGAGGGATCTGGAGGGGCCCGCGGGAGCCGACGTAGCGGCCCTGCAGGTTGATGGGCCGGATGTGCGAGGTGTCCGCGAACCGCCCGGTGACCTTGTCGGGGCTGCCGGCCTCACGTTCCCAGCTCGCCCAGAGCGCCTGGACGATCTGGATCACTTCATAGAGCCGGCCGTACTTGTTCTCGCGTGAGGGGACCGGCAACCCGTAGTTCGCGAAGGCTTCCGGTTCGTAGCTGGGGATGAGGTTCCATCCGGCGCGTCCGTGGCTCATCACATCGAGCGCCCGTAATTGGCGTGCGATGGAGTACGGCTCGTTGAAGGACGTGGACAGCGAGGGGACAAGCCCGATCCTCGTCGTCGAGTTGGCGATCGCTGCCAGCAGCATGACCGGGTCGATGGACACGATGGGCGGACCTGTCTCCAGGTCACCCCAGATGAAGACTCGGTCGGGGTAGAAGAGATAGTCCAGACCGCCGCGTTCTGCGATCTGGGCGGCGCGTACGTGGGACTTGACGTCGGTGTAGGCGTCGGGCTCGGCCCACGGCATTCGCCACGCCCCCGGATGGTGGCCGTTCGCTGGCCCCATCGCCACACCGAGCAGCATGCCGTTCTGGCTCATTGCTGACCTTTCTGTTGTCGTCGGACCTGCCCGGGCGGGCAGGAACACTTGCTGGGAGAAGGTGGGGGCCTACCTCATCCCTGAGGAGGGCCCCACCTGTGGTAGCGCCAGACCTGAACATCGTTCAGGCCGTTGTGTCTGTCAGGTCCTCGCTGCGGGCCTGTCCGATGCCGGCCTCTGGGGTGCCGGTGCCGGATCATGCGGACCGCCGAGACTAGTCCTGAGCACCGCCCGAAACTCGAGGATCCGGGCCGTACTGCTCGGGGACGCCGAGGTTCTCGCGCAGCGTTTTGCCCGCGTATTCGGGCGGGTAGATCCCCCGCTGTACCAGCAGTGGCACAACGTCGTCGACGAAGGCATCGACGCCGTCCTCATAGATATCCGGTAGCAGCCAGAAACCATCGACGGCACCCGCGTCGAACCACTCCTGCAGGTGATCAGCGTGTACGCTCGGCGGTCCTACCGTGACAGGGTGATAGTCGATGGCCCCGTGGGCGAGGACATCGCGGAGGGTCCATCCCTGCTGTGCGATGCTGAGGGCGAGTTCGGAGCGTGGATCCATCGGTGATGGGCGGGCGGCTGCGAGTTGTGCGGGGGTAAGAGGCCGGTCGAGTTGGGCCCGGTCCAAGGAGATCCCGAAAAGGCTCGCGAGGTGAGGCAGTTGCGCCTCGAGCGTGTCTCCCTGATGTTCGATGCGCCGGTCGAGGCCTTCGCGCACGCTCGGGGCAACTGTCGTGATCAGACCGGCGAAGTATTTGATGTCGTCCGGGTCGCGGCCTGCGTCCTGGGCGGCTCGGCGCACGAGCTCGCGCTGGGCACGGGCTTCCTCGATCGACCACACTTCGGCGATGAACCCGCTGGCATGGCGTCCGGCAAGCGAAAGCAGGTGCGGGCTCGGACCGCCGGAGGAGAAGATCACCGGCTGTCCCTGTTCCGAGGGCGGGATCGCCAGGGGTCCGCGGGATCCGACATGCTGACCGTGCAGGTTGATCGGCTGAAGCTTCGATGCATCGATGAAGCGGCCAGCCTGCCGGTCCTTGACCCACGCGTCTTTCTCCCAGCTTCCCCACAGCGCTTCCACGATCTGGATGGACTCGTGAGCGCGCTGGTAGCGTTCGGCGCGGCCGGCGACGGGTTTGCCGTAGTTCGCGGCGATCATCGGGTCACTCGTGGTGACAGCGTTCCAGCCCGCACGGCCGTGGCTGAGCACGTCCAGCGCCTTGAACTGGCGAGCCTGATTGAACGGCTCCTGGAACGTGGTGGAACCCGTCGCCACCAAGCCGATGTGGGAGGTCGCCTGCGAAATCGCCGCATACCCCATCATCGGCTCCATGATGTTACCGAAGTGCGTGTGGTCCACGTCCGCGCGTACTACCGGGAAATCGGGTGTGAAGAGAAAGGCAAACCTGCCGCGCTCGGCGGCCTGCGCGTAGCGGATGTTCGCCTCGATATTCGCGTAGTTCGCGGAATCGACCTGCGGGGCACGCCATGCGTTTTTCAGGATGCCATATCCCTCGGTCAGTGCCATGCCGAGGATCATGAGTTTACCTGTCAACGGATTCGCTCCTGCAGTTGTGTCTCAAAATGTGGATCCAGGCCGTACTGCGCTGGCAGTCCCAAGCGGTCGCGGAGGGTCATTCCCCCGTAGGCGTCGTGGAAGACGCCTACGGTCGCGTAGGACCGGCACACTGCCGGGTAATGCTGCCGGGTAATGCGGTCTGGGGTGGTTCAGGCAGCGTTGTTCGGGTTCAAGTGGCGGTACTGGCCCTTGTAATACAGAAGCGGATCATTCGGGCGCTGGTCGACAGGACTCATCTCGTTGACCTTGCCCAGAACGATGAGGTGGTCGCCGGCGTCGTGCTCAGCCCAGATCTCACAATCAAGCCACGTCACCGTGTTGTCCAGGACCGGGGTTCCCGCCTCTGTCCTGCTCCATCCGATGCCCGCCCATTTATCGGTGCCCGACTTCGCGAACTGGTTCGAGACGTTCTGCTGATCATGAGCAAGGACGTTGACCGCGAACACTCCTGCCCGCTGGATGCGCGGATAGGTGGTCGAGGTCTTCATGACACTGAAAGAGATCAGAGGAGGCGTGGTGGACACACTGTAGAAGGACTGGCAGGTGAAGCCGATCGGTCCCTGCCCGTCGATGCCAGTGATCACGGTGATGCCGGAGGCATAGTGGCCGAGGGTATCCCGGAAGGCTCGAGCATCGATCGCCCGCTCCTCCGCCCTCGCACCGAGAAGCAGGTCACCGGCTGGTTCGGGCTGTACATGGGCCGGGCTGTGTGGCCCAGGCTCGCGGTTCAGCATGCTGCATCACGCGTCCTTCAAATGACGTAGGGTGAAACGGAGGAAGCATCCGTCTTGTCATTCACAATATGGAGTTTGGCTCCGTATTGTCAAAGACGGGTATCCGAGGAGCAGGAGGACTACGTGAGTAGCATCGAAACCGTGGCGCGAAAGCCTCGGGCAGATGTGGTCCGGAACCGGGCCAGCATCCTCGATACAGCCCAGCGCCACTTCCTCGCGTTCGGAGTAGGCACGTCACTGAAGGCAGTAGCGAAAGAGGCAGGAGTGGGGCAGGCAACCCTGTACCGACACTTCCCTACCAGGGAGGCCCTGCTGGCCGGGGTGCTGCAATTACGGTCGAAAGAACTGATCACACGTCAGACACAGATTGCTCAGATGGCCGATCCTGACGAGGCGCTCCAGCAGTGGCTCAGGGCACTGGAGGACTACTTCGGCGCCTACAGCGGTCTACCCGAGCCACTTCTGCTGGCTGCTCGGGAACGCGAACCCGAGAACCCCCTGACCCTCCCCTGTGCGCAGCTGATCAGCACTACCGAGCAGTACCTCGACGCCGCGCAGCGCGATGGCAGTGTCGAATCGTGGGTCAAGGGATATGACCTGTTCCTGGCCGCGAACTCGGCGGCATGGATTAGGGGTATGGGAGCCGGCGATGAATCCTCACTTCCCGCCCTACGCCGGATCATGGAAAGTGGCTACCGCCGACCCGATCACACGGATCCGTCAGAGAAGCCCTTGGCGGAGTAGCGAACTTCGTCATTGATGACGAACACCGGCGTGAGCGATAAGCTCCCCACCGCACTTCTCGATGCGGTTATCTTACGCGGGCGTAGGTCTCCCACTTGTGGGCCTGGTGCTCGCCGTCGACGACCCGGATGGTGCCGGACTTGGAGCGCATGACGATCGACTGCGTGAGGACCTTGTCCTTGCTGTAGCGCACCCCGCGCAGCAGGTCGCCGTCGGTGATGCCGGTGGCCGCGAAGTAGCAGTTGTCGCTCGTGACGAGGTCGTTGGTGGAGAGCACACGGTCCAGGTCGTGGCCGGCGTCGAAGGCCTTCTGCTTCTCCTCGTCGCTCGTGGGCCAGAGCCTGCCCTGGATCACACCGCCCAGGGACTTGATGGCACACGCCGCCACGATGCCCTCCGGGGTGCCGCCGATCCCCATGAGCGCGTCGACGTCGGTGCCCTCGCGGGCCGCGGCGATGGCCCCGGCGACGTCGCCGTCCATCAGGAACTTCGTCCGGGCTCCGGCCGCCCGGATCTCCTCGACCAGGGGCTTGTGCCGGTCGCGGTCCAGGATCATGACGTTGAGCTGGCTGACCTTCTTGTTGTTCGCCTTCGCGATGAGGTGCAGGTTCTGCTTCACCGGCAGGCGCAGGTCCACCATGTCGGCGGCCTCGGGGCCGGTGACGAGCTTCTCCATGTAGAAGACGGCCGAGGGGTCGAACATGGAGCCGCGCTCGGCGACCGCGAGCACGGCCAGGGCGTTGTTGATGCCCAGGGCGGTCAGGCGTGTCCCGTCGATCGGGTCGACGGCGACGTCGCACTCGGGTCCGCTGCCATCGCCCACGCGTTCTCCGTTGAACAGCATGGGCGCCTCGTCCTTCTCGCCCTCGCCGATCACCACGATCCCGTTGAAATGCACGGTCTGCAGCAGCGAGCGCATGGCATCCACTGCGGCGCCGTCGGCCAGGTTCTTGTCGCCGAAGCCGACCCAGTGGCCGCCCGCGATGGCCGCGGCCTCCGTGACGCGGACGAGTTCCAGGGCGAGGTTCCGGTCCGGTTCGTCATCCCCGACGGCCAGGCTCCGGGAGAGGGTGGAGAATCTGGCCTTGGTGGAGTTCATCATTGGTGTCTCATTCTCGTGTGTCTTCGTCAGTGGCTGAGGATCCGACCCTGACGGAGTAGTGGGCGGGACGGGCGCGGCCGGAGGTTGCGCATTCCTCCTCGAGCCTTTCCTAACCGGCATGAACGCTACCTCCGGCGCTGGTATCCGCGTCTGCTGCGGGGTAGGTGGGTGGGTGGACGGCGGCCATTTCTTCCATGACGCGGACGACCTGGCAGCTGTAGCCGAATTCGTTGTCGTACCAGACGTAGAGGACGAGGTGGATGCCGTCGGCGATGGTGGCGAGGCCGTCGACGATGCCGGCGCGGCGTGAGCCGACGAAGTCGGTGGAGACGACTTCGGGGCTGTCGATGTAGTCGACCTGCTTGCGCATGCCCGAGTGCAGGGACATTCCCCGCAGGTAGGTGTTGACCTCCTCCTTGGTGGTCCCTGTCTCGAGGGTGAGGTTCAGGATCGCGATGGACACGTCCGGGGTGGGCACGCGGATGCTGCTGCCGGTGAGTTTCCCCGCGAGTTCAGGGAGGGCCTTGGCGACGGCGGTCGCGGCGCCGGTCTCGGTGAGGACCATGTTCAGTGCCGCGGAGCGGCCGCGGCGGTCGCCTTTGTGGAAGTTGTCGATGAGGTTCTGGTCGTTGGTGAAGGAGTGGACGGTCTCCACGTGCCCGTGGACCACGCCGAAGCGGTCGTGAATGGCTTTCAGGACCGGGGTGATGGCGTTGGTGGTGCAGGACGCGGCGGTGATAATCCGGTCGGAGTCCAGGATCGTTGCGTGGTTGATGCCGTGGACGATGTTCTTCAGGGCACCTTTCCCGGGTGCGGTGAGCAGGACCTTGGCGACGCCGGTGCTCGTGAGGTGCTGGGAGAGGCCTTCCTCGTCGCGCCAGCGGCCGGTGTTGTCGACCACGAGGGCGTCGGAGATGCCGTAGGCGGTGTAGTCGATGGTGGCGGGGTCGTCGGAGTAGATGACCTGGATGCGGGTGCCGTTGGCGGTGATGGTGTTCGTCGCTTCGTCGACCTGGATGGTGCCCTCGAAGGATCCGTGGACGGAGTCGCGGCGCAGGAGGCTGGCGCGTTTGGTGAGGTCGTTGGCGGAGCCGCGGCGCACCACGACGGCGCGCAGCCTGAGCCCGTGGCCGCCGCCGGCCTTCTCGATGAGCAGGCGGGCCACGAGGCGGCCGATCCGCCCGAAGCCGTAGAGGACGACGTCGGTGCTGGTGCGCTCGTCGCGCCCGCCCTGTCCCACGATGTCGGCCAGTTCCGCCCGGACGAACTCCTCAAGCGTCCGCCCATCCCCGGCGCCGTCGTAGGCGTTGCGCAGGCGGCCGATGTCGATCGCCGCGGCCCCGAGGTCGAGGTCCGCGAGGATCCGCAGGATGGGGGCGGTGTCCTCGAGCAGGAGCTCTTCGGTGGTGATGCGCCGGGCGAAGCGGTGGGCCTTGAGGATGCTCATGGTGGATTTGTTGATGAGGCTGCGCCCGTGGATGCTCGTCACCACATTGTTGGTCCGGTACAGGCGCCCGATCAGCGGGATCATGGCCTCCGCCAGCGCCTCGCGCTCAAGCCAGGTCTCGTGGGTGCCTGCGTTGTTCTCAGTGTGGTGGTGTTGCATAACGGCGTCCCTTCGGTTCCGGCGCAACCGGTGAGCATCCACTCAACGCAACGGTGTCGTGAATGTAACAGCAGGTGTCATCTGCTGATCTGTTGCGATGCAGGGCCACGCTGGATGGTGTTGTGCTCATGCTCGAGCGTTGTTCCGTGATTCGTAGAACTCCAGCTCCTTTTCCACCGAGATGCCCTTTCGCTTCTGCAGGTGAGCGACGAAGGCGACGGCGAAGGGAATCAGGAGGGATGTCGTTACTGTCGCCGCAGCGATCTGAGCGGTAGCGACCGCTTCGATGGCTTTATAGGCGGGATCCACCAGGGCGAGAGCGGCGGGGGTAGCGATAGCATTCCCGGCGGTCGTGCCTTCAGCCATCCCGGCGATGACATTGCGTACCTCACGGGGCCGACCATGTGCTGCGTGGAGGAACCACAGGATCGCCATGGCCACTGATCCCGTGAGGAAAACCGTCGCCAGACCGAGAATGATGCCCTGCAGGCCGCTTTCCACCAGGGTATTGAAGTCGATGCTCCGTCCGACGACGAATCCGAGGAAGGGGATGAGCAGGACTTCTCCGACGCTGAGGAACTTGCGTGCCGTCCTCGACAGGTTGCCGAGAATGAAGCCGAGCGCGAGGGGCAGGATGAGCCCGATGAGGTCTTGTAGCGGGAAGGACGCCAGACCTGCGGCTCCGAGAGCGATCATGGTGATGAAAGGGCCATCATTGAGGGCGAGTACTGCGACTGCGCCCCGGTCGGTCCGGTTTCCGTACTGGCCTGTCAACGCCGCGAAGAGGGCACCGTTGGAGTTCGTCATTGCGGCGATGATTGCCAGGGGCGTGAGACCCAGGAGCACTCCCCCGGGGACGAAGAAGGCCACTGCCAGTCCGATTGCGATGCCTACCCCGGCCTTGGCGAGGAGGATGGCAATACCCTTTTCGAGGGTGGGACCTGTGCTTCGCACGTTGAGCTGGGACCCGAGGCAGAAGAAGAAGAGCCCCAGTAGCGCAGCGGTTCCGTCTCTGAAGAGCGCTGTGGTGAAGCTTCCAATTTCCAGTATCTGCGGGAAGAAGGTGTTGATGATCGCACCGAGGAACAGCGGGATGAGCATGAGAGCACCGGGAATGATGCTCAGTCGTTGTATCCAGTCTTTTCTGTCACCGTCCTGTGCCGTCGGGCGGTCGGTCTCTTGTGCCGAGGTGGACCCTGATGTCTTGCTCGCATCTTCCATGATGCTTACCTTCCTGAACTGTGATGTCGTCCGCCGTGCGGCTTTGCACGGCGGTCGTAGGAATGCTCGGGTGAACGTGAAAGGAATCAGATGTGCACCACGGGTTGTGGGATGCACCTGATCGGCAGTGCCGGCCTAGGATGCCAGCGGCCCGGCAATTGTCGGGCATAGTGACGGGTGATGGATGACTGCTCGTTCAATGTCCGCTCGGAACGATGGGCTTCGAAACGATGGCGCTGTTTCAAGGCGCGGGATGAGTGCTAACCGAGGCTGGGGACGAGCAGGACCTTGCATGCCTCGCCGGTGAGCAATTCGACGGCTTCGTCGATCTGGTCCAGCCGCATACGGTGCGTGATGAGCCAGTCGAGTTCCAGCCGTCCTGAGTCGACGAGGAGCAGTGTCTGCTCCCAGGTGTCCCAGAGACGGCGTCCGAAGATCCCACGGAGGGTGATGCCCTTCTTGTTGATGTAGGCGGCGATGTTGATGTCGGCGGGCCGGCTGGGGTGCCCGACGGTGACGACGGTCGCTTCTCGCCGTACGGCTTCGAAGAGGGTGGTCAGGGTCCCGGGGGCACCGGAACATTCGAAGGCGACATCGAACCCTCCGCGGCGGTGTGTGAGTTCCCGGCACCGCTCGATGACGTTCTCCTCGGGGTGCAGGGCGATGACGCCGAGCTTCTCGGCCTGGGCGCGGCGGTAGGGGTTGGGTTCGATGACCACGACATAGGCGGCGCCCATCAGGTGGGCCAGGTGTGCCAGGGCGAGACCGACGGGGCCTGCGCCGCTGATGACGACGGCCCGTCCGGCGACCGCGTAGCCGGAGCGCTGGATGGCGTGGACGGCAACACCGGTCGCTTCCAGCAGCGCCCCGGTCTCGAGGTCCAACGAGGCTGGGAGTTTGACGCAGATGTCCTGTGGGGCGGCCATGTACTGGGCGAAGACACCGTCGATGTGCATGCCGATGATCCCGGTCCGTTCGCAGGTGTGGGCGTCCCCGGTACGGCACGGGAAACACTGGCCGCAGGTGAGGTGGCTTTCCAGGGCCACCCGGTCCCCGACCTTGAGGTCCTCCACGCCCGGTCCAACGTCGACGACGGTTCCGGCTGCCTCGTGACCGAGGACCACCGGCAGGTTCAGGTTGAAGGCCTGCGCCGAGGGCGTCCACTCGTACAGTTCCCGGTCGGTGCCGCAGAGCGATGCTGCGGCGATCTCCAGGACGACGGATCCTTCGGCCGGGGTGGGGTCGGGGTGGTTGGTCGTGTAGGTGACGCCCCGCTGGGCTTCGGTTTTCAGTACTGCACGCATGGGAAAGCCTTTCGGGTGGTTGCTTTGTCGATCAGGAAGTGGGTGAAGCGGTGGATGCCACGGAGGTGCCGGCGAAGCGGCGCAGCAGGTCGACGGGGCCGACTTGGCCGCCTTTGAGGACGAGCCGGCATCCGGCGACTGCTGCGTCGTCGTCGGAGCGGCAGATCGGTGCTGCGGTAACGAACTGCCCGGAGACGCGCAGTTGGCGGACCCCCATCGCGCTCAGGGCGTGGCTTGAGGTGTCCCCGCCGAGGACGGCGATGTCGGAGGTCAGTCCCCGCTGCGCCATCTGCGCGGCGAGGTCCCCGAGGAGCGTGCCGATGTACTTCGCATCGAGGGGTCCGGTGCTCGCGTAGCGGGGATCGGAGCCTCCGCGGGTGGTGTGGACCACGACGTGGTGGCCCGCACTCAGAGCCGAGGAGACCTGCTCCACGAGGTGTGCCCGTCCCGTCGGGTCGTTTCCGAGCAGCAGGCCGGACTCCACGGGTATGTCGATCCACCCGTGGTCGATGGCGTCCTGCAGCTGGGCGGAGGTGACACTCGAGGCAGACGCACTCACCGCCAGCACTGGGCCTGAGGCCGGAGGCGCCGGCGCGGGAAGCGTGTCGGTGCCGGTCGTGATGAGGGTGAGGGTCCGTGCCAGTGCAGCCATGATGCCACCCGAGCCGACAACGATCTCCGGCGACCCTGACCTGCCCTGTGATCCGGACCCGGCGTGCTCGTCGTAGTCGGGCCGTTGTGTGGCGTGACGGAGGGCTCCGGCGACGACGTCGAGGTGAGCGTCGCTGGCGGCGTCGACGACGAAGGCGGGCATTCCTGTCGCCTGGCGGTGTCGGCTCCAGGATTCAGAGAAGGCACCGCTGTCATAGGCGGGTAGATGCACCGCACCGATCGGGGCGCCCTCGTGCAGTTGGTCGGCCAGGACCTTCCGAAGGTCGGCTTCCTGCATAGGCGTGGAAGGGTGCTGCGACATCACGGGATGACGGTCCAGGCGATACACCTCCCCGGAGTACGCCGCGTAATGCTCGCTGAACGCGGTGTAGCGGCCGAAGGAGGGTTGGGCCGGCGCTACCGGGATCGGACCATGATCGGGGAACTGTTCGTGCAGCAGTTCAATACCCCGACCGATACTGCCCATAGTCGGGGAACTGTCGAAGGTCGAGCACACCTTGTAGAGAAGGACATCACTATCGACGGCCGCGATCCGGTGCAGGTCCGCGCGCACCAGATCATCGAAGGCTGGTCCACCCAGGGACCGTGCGGGGCCGGCGATCCCGACGACGTCGGCGTCCTCCGGGATGGGCGCGTCTCCCATTACGAGGACGGCGTCCAGGCCGTACCGGTGGGCCTGGGCGAGGACGTCACTGGCTCCGGTGAGGTCGTCGGCGACGAAGGTGAAGTGCGGCATCCTATTTGCTCCCGCTGAAAGAGTTCACCGCGTGCAGCAGCGCTTCGTCGCCGCGTCGGGCGTGGTCGCTGGCGGCCTCGTGCAGTGGCACGCCTTCCACGGCGGCGGTCCATGCGTCCCGCAGGCTCCGCACTCCGGCGCCGGGGCCGTCGGGGTGGGCGGCGATGCCTCCGCCGGCGAGCATCAGAAGATCCGTGGATCCGACGTGGTTGAACGTCGGCCCGGGGGTGGTGACGTTCTGACCCGAGGACAGGGTCGGCACGGGTGCCAGTGTCTTACCCAGGGGTGTGAGCAGGGCCTGGATGTTGATGCTGACCTGCTCGTCAAGCTCGTAGAACTTACTGCCCAACCCACTGACGTGCAGGTGGTCCGCACCGGCCAGTCGTGCCAGTTTCTGCCACACCCGGTAGTCCACCCCGAGGCCCGGAGCGCGCATGGACGCGGCGAGTCCCGCCCGGTGGCCGTGGATCGGGACTTCGGTGAAGCTGCGCAGCCAGGCAAGGGCGGGAAGCCCCATGATGGGCACGTTGAGCATGACGCACCGACCGCCGGCCTGCACGACGAGGTCGTGGCGGTGCCGGAGCCCGGCGAGATCACCGGTGATGTTGAAGGCATACATGCTCCGGTGCCCGGTGACCTGCTCGGCGTTGCGGATCTCTTCGGTCGCGACCGCTACCCGCCGTTCGAGCGGCAGGTATGCGGGGTCGGTCATCAGCTCGTCGTCCTTGATCAGGTCGATCGATGCCAGCGCCAGTTCGCGGACGACCAGACGGAACTCGTCCTCCGACAGGCCCACGTTGGGCTTGATGATCGTGCCGATCATGACCCCTTCCACCCCGCCCATCAGTTCGCGGGTGCCGGGGATGCCGAACGCGGGGCCCGGGTGGCCGGCGATGAAGTCCTCCGGCAGCTCGATGTCCTGGAGGCGGCACGCGTACAGCTCCCCCAGCTCGAACAGGTTGCCCGCGATGGCGGTCTGCAGCGTCGCCAGGTCAGTGCCGACGTTCTCCATGGGGAATTCCACGGTGACGAGGGCGGCATTGACCTGATCGGGGGTGGTCCGGGAGGGCAGCGAGGGCGTGCGCTTGCCCAGCGGCTGGACGTTCAGCACCCGGGCGGCGTGCCGTTCCCGGATCCGGGGGGATTCGCCGGGGACGGGGATGAAGGTGCCGCTGGATTGTTCACCGGCCATGATCATGGCGGCCTTCTCGGGATCGATCTCCGACTCGAGGTAGTAGGTGCACAGGATGGAGCGGTGGTCGCGCATTGGGTCCTCATCAATAGCTGGTCGAACAGGGGTGTCAGGAAGATATAGAGCTCGGGGGAGTTCAGATAGCTGGACTACCTACCTGCCGCCTAAGACGCGTCGACGCCCAGGCAGTCAGAAGTGGAGTCGGAAGAGCTGGGCTCGACCCGCGATAGCGGCTGGCGAGCAGAACAAGAATCAGAGCCGTACAAGGAGCCTTGTCCAAGTTGCGTCAGTGTCATCGTTGACCTCTCGGAATGCCCAGCACTCTTGCCGCTAGACTTTGTACGTACGATTAGTAATGACGATAGATGTGACGCGAAGCACTGTCAAGGGCACTTAGAGGGAGTGGATCGACCTAATCCCCCGGCGTTACTAGGTGTAAGGACTTGGGAGGGTTTTGTCCGTACAAACGTGGTGGAATGTATGGAAAGTCGCTCGTGAAGGAGATCTACTGTGTCTGTGATGGGTATCGACCGCGATGATGTCCGGCCCCTGCATCTGCAGATCCGGAGCATCCTGCAGGACCAGATCCTCGACCATTCCCTGGCGCCCGGGCAGCAGCTGCCGACCGAGGATGAGCTCCAGCAGCAGTTCGGCGTCTCGCGAAGCGTGATCCGCCAGGCCATGGGCGGCCTGGTCAGCAGCGGTCTGATCCACCGTCAGCGCGGACGAGGCACTGTCGTCGCAGCCAGCCCTGCCCTGCGCCGGCACCTGCAACGAGCCGGAGGACTGGGCGAGGAGATCGCGGCCCGCGGCCAGAACCTCCGCACCAAGGTCCTCGCCATGGAGCCGTCCCTGCCCCCCGAGCCTGCACGGCTGGCGCTGGGCACCTCCCGGACCTGGAAGATCGAACGGATCCGTTACCTGGACGACACCCCTGTCGTGTTCATGCGTACCTGGGTGTCGAGGGAACTGTTTCCGCACTTCACTGCCGACCTGCTCGAGAACGCGTCCCTTCTGGCCCTCATGCGAGAGCACGGCTACCCGCCAGTTGGAGGACCCCGCCAGGTGCAGGCCGTCGCCGCCGACAAGTCCCTCGCTGAAGCTCTCAACGTCGCGGTCGGCAATCCGCTCCTGTTACTGCAGGGCGTCACACAGGACGCCACAGGTCAGGGCCTGGAATGGTTTTGCGTCTGGCACCAGGCCAGCACCGTCTTCGATGTCGATGCTCAGGTCGCAACGAATACGGCGGCGCTTCCAACGGAGCAGGTACGACGAATGCGCGATTTGGTCCGCGAACTCGACTCGACCCTGGCCACCATCGATGCGCGTTCTAGCTGAGAACCATCGACGATGCGCACTCGACCCGTTCCTCGCGAGCCGCGGCAGCCACCCCTACCACCCAGAGCGACACGCACCCTTATAGCGCGATGTCGCCACCTTCGCCGACTTTTGGCAGGGGACGTACGAGCCCTCGAAGGCGCGGTATTGGACGGCGGAATCGAATAGGGGAATCGGTCCTTTCGGCACATTCACGCAGAACCAGTGCGGATCCGCGTGAGCCTTCATTGATGTCAATTGTTAGAACCAAGCCGCCCTCGTGGGCAGCAGAACGGGAGTACGCAACATGAAGGCTCTGCAGTACCGAACGATCGGTGCGCCCCCTGAAGTGGTGGAGATCGAGACCCCGGAGCCCGGCCCCGGCCAGGTCAGGCTGAAGGTCACCGCGGCCGGGGTGTGCCACTCGGACGAGTTCATCATGGGGCTGCCCGAGGACCAGTACGTGTACGGGCTTCCCTTGACGCTTGGGCATGAAGGCGCCGGCATCGTCGACAAACTCGGAGAGGGAGTCGTGGGAGTGCAGCTCGGTGATTCTGTCGTGGTGTACGGGCCGTGGGGGTGCGGCACCTGCTACGCGTGCTCACAGGGCAAAGAGAACTACTGCCCGCACGCCGCCGACCTCGGCATCGCCCCTCCCGGACTGGGCTCCCCGGGCGCCATGGCCGAGTACATGATCGTCGATAACCCCCGTCACCTCGTACCCCTCGGGGACCTTGACCCGGTGACGAATGTGTCCCTGACCGACGCCGGGCTGACTCCGTACCATGCGATCAAACACTCACTGCCCAAGCTCGTACCTGGCTCGGTGGCCGTGGTTATCGGTACAGGAGGACTCGGACACATCGGCATCCAGATCCTGCGGGCCATGACCAACGCCACCGTCGTGGCATTGGACGTGAACGAGGACAAACTGCAACTGGCCAAGGACGTCGGCGCCCACCACGTATTCCTGTCCAACAACGACGCCATCGGGGAAGTGAAGAACCTGACCCACGGCCTCGGCGCACAGGCAGTATTCGACTTCGTAGGGATCCAACCGACCATGACACTTGGTCAGGCAATGATCCGCACGGAGGGAGATCAGGTCCTGGTAGGAGTCGGATCAGGATCCCTACCGGTAGGAATGCTCGACAAACCCTACGAAGCCACCGTCCGCAGCCCCTACTGGGGCTTCAGATCCGAACTGTTCGAAGTCCTCGATCTCGCCCGCTCCGGCGCCGTCCACGTCGAAACCGAGGTCTTCACCCTCGACGACGCTCCCCGCGCCTACGAGAAGCTGCACGCCGGGAACCTGCGCGGGCGAGCTGTCATCGTCCCGTAAGACCTCCCCTTCCAAGGACCACAGGCAGGACCCAGCCACAATGACTCCGGTCCTGCCTCTGCCCTCGAAGGATTTATGCGGTAAGTCCCTGCTGTGAGGTCAGTGGGCGATGGCGCCTTCGGGGAGGGTGCTGGTGGGTCGTCGGACGAGGAATGAGGCGATGATGGCGGCTAGTGAGATGAATCCGCCGATCATGAAGGCGGTTTGCACGCCGTCCGCGGTCGCCGCTACTTCGGACAGTCCATTGGCGAGGCCGGTTGCGGTCGTCGTGGAGAGTGCGGTGACGAACAGTGCTGTGCCGGCTGCGCCGGCGAGCTGCTGGAGGGTGGAGACGGTGGCGCTGCCGTGTGAGTAGAGCGACCGGTCCAGTGAGCCGAGGCCCGATGTCATCAGGGGTGTGAACATGAGGGCCAGTCCGGCGTTCAGTGCCATGTGCACGGCGATGACCCACCCGACCGATGTTCCTTCATGGAGCATGGTCGTCATTCCCCACAGGGCGATGCTGACGATGAAGGCGCCGGGGATGACAAGGGGGCGAGGTCCCACCCGGTCGAAGAGGCGACCGACGATCGGTGACAGGATGCCCATCAGGACCCCTCCTGGAAGAAGGAGCAGCCCGGTCTGAAGGGTGCCGAGTTCCAGGACGTTCTGGAGGTAGAGCGGCAGGACGACGAGGCTGCCGAAAAGGGCCATCATGCTCACGGAGATCATGATCGCGGAGACGACGAAGCTGCGGCTCTTGAAGGTTCGCAGATCCATGAGGGCGCGGTCTTCGCGCTGCAGCACCAGCTGCCGACTGATGAACGCTGCCAGGGCCAGGACGCCGACGCCGACGGCAAGCCACGGCGGGACGGGGACGCTGCCCTCTGCTGCTTCCCCGAGGCTGCTGAGCCCGTAGATCAGGCCGCCGAAGGCGAGAGTGGACAGCACGATCGAGGCGACGTCGAACGGGGCCTTCCGGGGTGTGGTCACGTTGGTGATCTTCCACAGTCCAAGGGCCAGGGCGATGATCGCGATGGGCAGCACGATGATGAACATCCACCGCCAGGACAGCACGCTCAGGATGAGCCCGGACACGGTCGGTCCGATAGCGGGAGCGACAGCGATGACGATCGAGATGACACCCATGAGGCGCCCGCGCCTGACGGCCGGTACGAG
This sequence comes from Arthrobacter sp. NPDC092385, assembly GCF_044755105.1. NCBI lineage: Bacteria > Bacillati > Actinomycetota > Actinomycetes > Micrococcales > Micrococcaceae > Arthrobacter > Arthrobacter sp. NPDC092385. The sequence goes on along the minus strand of NZ_JBIVQL010000001.1, from coordinate 380,560 downwards.
GTTCAGCACGGTGGTCATCAGCAGGGGCATCATGATCGCCGTACCACTGGCCTGCACGACCCGGCCCAGGAGCAGCACACCGAAGCCGGGTGCGATAGCGGCAACAGCCGTTCCCGCCGAGAAAAGGATCATCGCAGCTGCGAACACCTGACGGGTGGTGAAGCGCTGCAGGATGAAACCTGTTGCCGGGATGACGACTGCCATGGTGAGCAGGAAGCCTGTGGTCAGCCACTGCGCGGTGGCCGTCGAGATGTTCAAGTCGACCATCAGGCTCGGCAGTGCCACGCTCATGATCGTCTCGTTCAGGATGACGACGAAGGCCGCGACGACCAGAAGCCCGATGACCAGTGGAGCGCCCTCCGGCAACCTCTCATCCTGCGGGTGCTGCCCGGTGCTGTGGTCGCGGTCAACACTAGAGGTGCCCGTGGGCGGCGTGTTCGAGCGCAGAGAGGTAATCCGCGCGGACTTTGTGGGTGATGTCGTCATGATGCTCCGAAGAAGGAAAGGGGAGGCAGCGGTCAGAACCGCCGGAGAGGAGGACTGCCGTAGGCCCTGTGTCAGACTATGCCACGATGACTGAGTCTGACTAATGAGATGATGGAGACATGGAGAAGATCACATGAACGACACCGTTGCGGAGGCGGAGCAGCGCAATGACCTGCCGTCTGATTCGCGGGGAGATCTGAGGGGTGATCTGCGGGAGCGGCGCCGGAGGGCGACGACGTCGGAGATCAGTGAAGCGGCGCTGACCCTGTTCGAGCAGAAAGGGGTGGCGGCCACGACGATCCATGACATCGCTGTCGCGGCAGGGGTGTCGGACCGAACATGCTTCCGGTACTTCCCCAGCAAGGAGGAGTCCGTCCTCACACTCCACCTCGAATTCGAGAGCCCGATCAATGCTTGGCTGGACCACGTCGATAGCACCAAGCCTCCCCTGCCCCAGCTCGAGGAGGTCTACGCCGAGGTACTGAGCAGTCTCGATGGGCCTTTGGCCGATCTCGCACAACACCAGCTGCGCGTACGCCGCCTGATGTTCCAGGAACCGCAACTGCGCGCCGCCGCGTTCTCACTCGATGCAGCAGCATGCTGGTCAGTCGCGCAACGCATTTCGACGGCTTTCGGGGGCGAGGTGAGCCCCGAGGAAGCACGCCTCGTCACCGAATTCGCCGGGATAGCAGTCCGCGCTGCCTTCGACGAATGGGCTGAACTCACTGACGCCGGCCACCAGGCGGTGCTCGGCGAGACTTACCAGCGGGTCCGCGAACAACTTCGCTCCACCGCTGCAACCAGCCAAGCGAGCAATCTGCGTTGACGCCGTTCTGCGCTGTGGCGTCGGGGCGTACTTGGCGAAATGGACGTCGGACGCACAACAAATGAGGAGTCCGCTTCGGCTGTCCTAAAAACTCAAGGCTTTCCAAGACAGCCGAAGCGGTCTCGTTTCGATCAACCTGTGAGCCGCAGCGCTAAGTGGCGTGTTTTTCGCAGCTTTCCATGACCTAGTCGCTCAATTTCTCCCCATGAATGACCTCCGGAGCGATACCCTCTTCGACCCAGGCCATGAGCGCTTTCATTCCGGCTGCCAGCGAGAGGCCCGGAACCCGGCACCACCGAGCACTGGCTTCCAAATCGGCGCCGTCCAAGCTCTCGTGCCGCGCCGACTTCCAGCGCGTCCAGAGGCCACCCGGAGAAGCAAAGGCAGGCCGCGGGCCGTGCTCAGTATCACCGCTGGCACTCAGCGTAACCGCCCCCACATCGCCTCTGCCCATAAGCGATTCTGTGTGCCACACTAATGGCACACAGAATCATTTCGCAGTGTTGCGAGATGGAAAGGATGCAACGATGCCCTTCACCCTGGACCCCGATATCGCGGCGATGCTCGCCGTGGGCGGAGGAACCGAAATTCCCGCGACGCCCCGAGGCGACGCGCTCACGTTACGCGAGGTCGCCAACACTTCGGTCGCCATGATGGCCTCTCTGGAACGGAAGACTCCGAGCGTCTCGAGCGAGGACTTCAACCTGACATTGCCGGACGGAGCTACGATTCTGCTCCGCTGGTACACGAAGGCCGGATCTGCGCCGGGATCTGCAGTCGTCTACGCTCACGGCGGCGGGATGATCTGCGCCTCCGTCGGTCTATACGACCGGTTCGTCGCCACCTACGTCGAGGACACTGGGGTGCCCTTCCTAGCGGTCGACTACAGGATGGCGCCCGAACATCCTGGCACGACTCTCGTGGATGACACTTTCGCAGGCGTGCAGTGGCTTATTGAGCACGCAGAGGAATTCGGAGTCAATCCCGAACGGATCGCCATCATGGGTGACAGCGCCGGCGGCGGTATCGCGGCTGGCGTCGCAATCGCCGCGCGGGACGCAGGCGTTCCTCTGGCGAAGCAGATCCTCATCTATCCGATGCTGGATGACCGCAACATGCAACCCGACCCGCACATCGCTCCGTTCGCGGCATGGACGTACGACAACAACTACACCGGCTGGCGCGCCCTCCTCGGAGATACCCTCGGCACCGAAAGCGTCTCTCCGCTCTCCGCACCGGCACGGTTGCAGAATTTCACAGGACTGGCGTCGGCGTTCATCGAAATCGGCGAACTCGACATCTTCCGTGATGAGAGCATTGCCTATGCGTCGCGCTTCTATGCCGCCGGCATCTCGTGTGAGCTGCACGTTCGACCCGGCGGCCCGCACGGGTACGACAGAATTTTGAGGGAAGCGCCGATCGGTGTCGGAGCTTGGACGGACCGATACAGGATCATCACTGGTCTATGAGTCGCGGTCGCCGTCATGTCACCCTGGATACTGCGGCGACCCACAACGAGGAGAGCACGATGGTACTGACCCTTCGTCCGGCTGGTTCCGGCAGCTGGAACGGTCCGAACGACAGCGGAAAGGCCGAACGGCTTGCAGTCCGACGTGCTGTCGTCCCGATGATCGTCGAACGCGGCCTTGATGATGTCACCGTCGACGACATCATTGCCGCCGCCGGAATCTCCCGTCGAAAGTTCTTCCGGCTCTTCACCGGCAAGAACCAGGTGTTCTCCTGCGACCACGAGGTCTACCACCTAGAAGTGCACACTTACCTCCTGCAGCACCAAGGGGAACGGACCCTCCACCGGGCCGCAAAGGGAGCCGCCCTGATCGTCGACGCGCTTACGGCGGTCCCGGACGACGCCAAAATGAGAGAACAGATCCTCCGCAGGAACCCAGCGCTACTCGCGGAAGAACTCCTCTGGTATGCGCGCTACGAGACGACAATCGCCGAGTTCCTCACGGGCGTGTCCGCCCCATCCCCACCGGTCCCATCAGTGATGACCGCAGCAGCCATCATCGCCGCGGTGCGCGCCTCCATCTCCAGCTATACGAGCGGCATAACTCCAACAGCAGCGCGCGCGTTCGCCGACGCGATCAACACATACACCAACCCGTCAAGTGCGAATTCTCAAAGGATCGCCCTCGTCCAGACCTCACTGACGATGGACGAGTTGCTTGAACGCATCCAGGGAGACTGAGCAGACGACGACAGCGCCTCCGACGGTGACAGGACCGCAACACAATACGGCTTGCCGTGGCGATAACGAGCGCGTACGCGATGTTCCCGTTTTGGCTGAACACCTCGGGTTATCCCCTAGCAGCAGGCTGGACTTCAAGGGCACACCACACACCCGTGATCGATGGCGTCCTGCCGCTGGGCAGAGGTCACACTCGAGGCGGAACGCTCACGCACTGCGCAGGGCCTGAGGCTGGAGGCGGTGGAGCGGGGCATCCACGTGATGGCCCCAAAGCCTATGGAAATTTTCGTCCTTCGTCTGCGGGCCTTTGGCCGATCTCGCACAGCACCAGCTGCGTGTACGCCGCCTGATGTTCCACGAACCGCAACTGCGCGCCGCCGCGTTCTCACGTGATGCAGCAGCATGCTGGTCAGTCGCGCAACGCATCTCGACGGCTTTCCAGGGCAAAGCGACGAGGAACAGCGGCACGCTGGAGACCTCGTTCATCGGTACCTCGAGCGTGCAAAGGATTGACAACCACCCACGCGTAAAGGACCCTTGTCAGGACAAGCGTGTTTTACATCAAGGGGTGGCGTGGAAAACAGGATCCGCGATCTTCGCGCCGAGACCGGCATGTCGCAGCGGGAGCTGGCCGAGACCCTCGGGGTCTCCAGGCAGACCGTGAACTCGATCGAAACGGGCCGGCACGATCCGTCCCTGCCCCTGGCTATCGCCATTGCCCGCTACTTCCACCGCCCAGTAGAGGAAATCTTCCATACAGACTGACAAGCGTCTTCACCGCAACGTAGTGGCCCTCGGGATCCTGGGAGTGATCCTCGGCCTGGTGGCCATCGCCCTGGTGCTGCTCCGCGAGCACGCCCCGGGCCACATGATCCCCGGGTTCCTCGTCGGACTCGGCATCGGTATCGCAGGAGCCCTCGTCATGGCATGGAGAGTACTTCGCCGGCCAGAACGTGCCACGACCTTCGAGCGTGCGTGGACCCAGACCGGGGATGAACGCGAGGACACACTCCTGACCCGAGCACTAGCCGTCGTCGGCCTGGCATCCCTCCCCCTGATCGGCATCGCCACCCTCGCCATCGGATTCGGCGCCGAACCACCCATGGTCATGACCCTGCTCATGGGGACCCTGTTCGTCACCGGCGCTGGCTCCTTCGCCATCATCAACCACCGAAGCTGGACCCCCCCAAACATCCACCTTGTGCGTCTCGAACTGCTGCAGAGTCGCAGGACACTAGCCGTCACAACGAGCCCGTCTCAACGAGCCCGTCTCAACGAGCCCGTCTCAACAAGCCCGTCTCAACAAGCCCGGCGAGTCACGCAGAGGGACCGGAAGTACCGCCCTGCGGGAGCCCTCACGGTTCACGCGGCCAAGAGACGTGCACGATAGCGATGGATCCTGTGCTGGATGGTGGACGGATTTGATTAGTGGGGACTGTCGTCCTCTGGTTCTTCCAGGTGGCCCGCGGATTTTTCCTGAAGGAACTGACACAGCGAGGCTGCAAGAAGGAGCTCCGCGGCAAGCCCATGCATTTGTGCTGCGCTCAAGGTCGTTTCAGCGTTCCGCATGCCGATGGTGATCGACCACGCCGGGTCGCCGACGGCGACGGGCTGCATGTAGATTTCCGTGCCGTCATCGCGCAAGGGCACTGTCACAAGACCGGTATCAGCACCATCGACGCCGTCCTGCACCAAGACGGTGATCAGCGCACCGCCTTCCCGAGTGGTGCGGAACTCTTCGACCCACGCTTCAAGGGTCTGCTTACTTCGAAAGGGCACCGACGCTTCCTGTCCTTACTGCGGAAGGCGCGCAGCAAGGGCACCGGCCGGAACGTACACATGAGATAGCCACTGGAATGGCTTGAAGATCCCCTTCGAGCGTAGTAATTCGCCAGGGGCCCGCCTGCCACCCCTCACTCCCCTACCCGGCCGACTCTGCGCTCTTGCTGTCCTTCAGGGACTGTCCGATAAACGGTGTGTGGGGTCCGGCGGTTTTCATCAGTAAGTGGTCTTCTCGAAGCGTCCTGCGAAGGTAATCGCGAACGCATTGAGCGCTGGCTTGCACCTGATCACCCAGCGTGCTCTACCACCGCCGGTCGGATCAAGAGACCGGGCCACGAGGTAGAGGCACTTCAGTGCTGCGGTCTCGTTGGGAAAGTGGCCGCGCCCTGACGGATTGCTGGATACCGCCCGCCCCACTCGGCGGTGAACTCGGCGAACCTGTCCTTCGCCGTTCCCTCATTCGGAGCTGTGTAGACGGGCTTGAGGGCCTTCAGGATCCCGTCGCGGTGTTGCCGGCCCGCGTAACGGAACGAGTCGCGGACCAGATGCACGACGCACTGCTGCACGACCGTCCGTTTCCGCGCACCTGCCCGTCGCGGACCTTCACGACGATCGCTGGGGGAACCTCCCACGCAGTGTGAAATAGCAGGACGCCGCCCGGGGGGGGGGGGGGGGGGCGCAGAAATGACGACGAACCCGTCGGCACCCGGGACATCGCGGCCCAGGCGCCCTTCACGCAGCTTCGGCCGTGCTCGAACACCTCACACCTTCGAACCTGACCGATGGCCGATCATCGGCCGCCGGCAGAACCTGGGTGAAGGCCGAGGAGTCGTGCACAGGACGAACAGACGGCAGGCGCGCCCAGCCGATGAGGAATACTGGACGCATGCCCTCCACCTTCACGACGGCTGACGCCGTCGACTTCGCCGTCCTCGAACGCAACGGCTTCATCGAGTCCCGCCACGTGGGTGCCGCCGTCGTCCTGGCAGCGGACGGCTCCGTGGTGACCGAACTCGGGGACATCACCAGCCCGATCTTCCCCCGCTCCACCCTCAAGCCGTTCCAGGCGCTCGCCAGCATGAAGGCGGGCGTGCCCCTGCGCGGACCGCAGGTGGCACTCGCGGCGGCGAGCCATGTCGCCAGCAACGAGCACATGGACGTGGTGCGCACCATGCTCGCGGCTGCCGGCGTCACGGAGGACGACCTCCAGTGCCCGGAGGACTGGCCGCAGGACGAGGAAGCCCGCAACGACCTCGTGCGCAGCGGCAAGGGCAAGCAGCGCATCGCGTTCAACTGCTCCGGCAAGCACGCGGCCTTCCTGTGGGCCTGCACCGAGAACGGCTGGGACACATCGACCTACCTCGAGCCCACGCACCCGCTCCAGCGCTCGGTGGCCTCGGTCATCGAGGAGTACACGGAGGAGTCCGTTGCGGCGTGGGGCGTGGACGGCTGCGGTGCCCCTGTCGCCGCGGTGTCGCTGACAGGCCTCGCCCGCGGTATCGGCAAGGTGTCCAGGGCCCCCTCGGACAAGCATGCCGATGCCCGTGCGGCGACGATCGCCACCGCGATGCTCGACTATCCCTGGGCGGTGCACGGCAACGGCCTGGAGAACTCCGTGGTCATGGACGATCTCGGGGTGGTCGCCAAGAGCGGCGCGGAGGGAGTGCTCGTCCTCGGCGCGCGGACCGGCGCCTCCCTCGCCCTCAAGGTCCTGGACGGCAACTCCCGTGCGGCGACCCTCGTCGGCCTGACCCTCTTCGCCGCGTCCGGCGCGATCGACGCCGAGAAGGTCGGCGCCGTCCTCGAGAAGGTCGTCCCCCCGGTCCTCGGCGGTGGTCGCCCGGTCGGCAGCCTGCGGCTCGCCGCTCCGGTCCTGGCCCTGCTCGACTGAGAGCGGCAGCACCATGGCACGACGACGCATCCCGGCCGAGGACGGCCACCGGGCACTGGCGCAGGTGGCCGACGGCTCGGCCGTCCGCGCGGATGTCGCGGCCGCCGTGCGCTTCACGCTCGAGGAGCTCGCAGAGCTGGCCCCCGGCAACAGCGTGGAGGTACGGGTGCCTCCCTTCGGCGTCACCCAGTGCGTCGAAGGACCGCGCCACACCCGCGGTACGCCGCCGAACGTCGTCGAGACGGACGCCGCCACGTGGCTCGCCCTCGTCACGGGCAGCATGACCTGGCCCGAAGCCGTCACCGCCGGCAGGGTCGCGGCCTCGGGGCAGCGCGCCGACCTCAGCGCCTGGCTCCCCCTGTTCGGGCGCCGCGCGTGAGCAGGAACGGTCGGTCGGGCGCGAACCCGACGGCGGCGACCGCCCGGCAGGAGGAGCCCGTAGCGCGCAGCGCCTCCGACCGCCTGGGCACCCTCCGGGCGCGGACCGTCGCGGCGGTGAGGAGGCAGCCCCTCGGAGCCTGGCTGACGGGCCTCGCGGCCACCCTCGTCTACACCCTCTTCTCCATCACACAGTGGTACCGGTTGAGCTCCCCGTCCTGGGACCTCGGAATCTTCACGCAGCTCGCGAAGGCCTACTCCGGTTTCGGCGCCCCGATCGTTCCGCTCAAGGGCGAGGGCTTCAACCTGCTGGGTGATCACTTCCACCCCCTGCTCGTGCTGCTGGGACCGGCGTACGCGATCGCGCCGTCGGGCCTCACCCTTCTGATCGTGCAGAACCTCCTCTTCGGCCTGTCGGTGGCGGTGGTGGCACGCGCGGGGATGCGGCTGGTCGGGCCACTCGCCGGGATCGCGGTCGGCATCGCGTACGCCCTGTCCTGGGGCCTGCAGTCGGCGGTCGCCGCGCAGTTCCACGAGATAGCGTTCGCCGTCCCGCTCCTGGCCCTGAGCCTCGAGGCCGTCCTGCGGCGGCGCGTCCTGCCCGCGGTGGTGTGGGGAGGGCTGCTCGTCTTCGTGAAGGAGGACCTGGGGCTCACCGTCATGGCACTCGGGCTGGTCATCGCCTGGCGGCTCCGGAACGCAGCGGGCCTGTGGCTGTCCGCGTGGGGGGCCCTGTGGCTGATCCTCTCGGTGCGGCTGATCCTGCCCGCGCTCAACTCCGGCGGCCAGTACGACTACTCCGACCGGATCGACGTCGGCGCCATGATCGCGGACCCCGCGGGTGCCGTCGTCGACCTGGTCTCCGGCACGGCCAAGCACGAGACGCTCCTGCTGCTCCTGCTCGCCGGGGGGATCCTCTTCCTCCGCTCCTCACTGAGCCTGGTCCTGCTGCCGACCCTCCTGTGGCGGTTCGCCTCCGGCCAGGGCGGGTACTGGGGGCCCGAGTGGCACTACAGCGCGGTCCTCATGCCGGTGCTGTTCCTGGCCCTCCTCGACGGCGTGACCACGCTGCGGAGGAGCCCGCGGGAGTGGGTCCGCCGGAGTGCGCTGGCCGGTGTCCCCGTGGCTGTCGTCGCCTGCCTGGCGCTGCTGCCCGCCCAGAAGTTCGCCGCCCTCGCCGAGCCGGAGACGTACCGGCAGTCGGAGCGCTGGGATGCCGCACACCGCATGATGGACCTCATTCCCGAGGACGCGACGGTGGAGAGCGGCGTGGTGCTCATGGCCTACCTCGTCCCCGAGTCCCGGGTGTACTGGCTCGGCAACGCGAACCCGGCACCGGAGTACCTCATCGTCGATGCGGACGACTGGAGCTGGGGTGCGGTGCACCCGAGCGACGCCGAGGCCCACGCCGAACAGCGCTACCCGGGCACCGACTACACCCTGGTGTTCAGCGAGGCGGGCTACCAGCTCGTCCGGCTCGAACCCTGAGTCCCGGTAGCCTTAAAGCATGACCTCCGAGCAGCCCCTCCCGAACAGCACGCCCGAGCAGCCTGACGCACGCGGCGCGGTGCCGGCGGACGGCCTGCCCGCTCCCACGGACCGGGATGCGACACCGGTCCGGGCTCCGGAGGGACCCGGTTCCACCGAAGCCCCTGGCCACCGCGAGGTGACCGTCCGGAGGGCTCCGAAGTTCATCCCCTTCATGGCCGTCGGCGCGATCCTCGGCTTCCTCGCGGCGCTCGTGGTCGCCTACACCGGGCCCGAGGATCCCACGCTCACGCGCGAGTCCATCCTCGGATTCTTCACCGTGGCGTTCGCCCTGCCCGGACTGCTCCTCGCAGCCCTGCTGGTGCTTCTCGTGGACCGGCGCAGCATCAGGCGGGCCGAGCGTGCCCGCGCCGAGCGCACGTACGACGACGACGCCGCGTAGGCCTCCGACGGCGTCACCACCGCTCCGGATCGGATGCGGGGGTTCGGCTAACGGTGCCTCCCGACCTGACGAAAGTAGGAGGAGGGGCAATCGATCAGGCCGGTCCGAGGGCCGCAGAAGAGGGAGTTTTCCATGAAGGCGTTCGCATGTGGAGATGTCGTACCGGGGTGTGAAGCCCGCTGGGTCTGCAGTTCGGAGGACGAGATCCTCGCCCGCGTCGGCGAGCATGCCGCGGCCGTCCACGGTCTGACGGACCTCGCACCCGAGCTCGTCGGGGCCGTGCGCACCCACATCGTCGCCGCCTGACCCCGCCGGCCCCGATGCACGCCCCCGGGCAGGACCAGGCTTTCCGCGAGGCCGCCGAACTGGACGGCGCATGCCGCGGCGAGGGCATCTCCTCGGCGTACCAGCCCATCATCGACACCGTCCGCGGCTCGGTGGTCGGCTACGAAGCCCTCGTGCGCTTCCCCGGGTACGAGGAGAAGAACCCCGAGGCATGGTTCGCCCGGGCGCGCCGGGAGGGCCGGGACGCCGAACTCGAGGCAGCAGCACTGCGCAGCGCGTTCGCGCACCGCGCCGGCCTGCCGGGCAACTGCTTCCTCACCGTCAACGTATCGCCGCACCTCCTGCCCTCCCCCGTGGTCCGGGACGTCTGGGTGGAGCAGGGGAACCTGGGCGGCGTGATCGTGGAGCTCACGGAGCAGACGCCCATCGACTCCTATCTGCAGCTGGAACCCCACCTGAACGCGTTGCGCTCCGCAGGCGCCCTGATCGCGGTCGACGACGCCGGGTCGGGGTATGCGGGCCTGCAGCACCTCCTCGCCCTCCGACCCGCCATGATCAAGGTGGACCGGGAACTGGTCCGGGGCATCGACACGGACGAGGCCAAGCGCGCCCTGATCGAGATGCTCGGGCTCTTCGCGGGAAGGGTCGATGCGTGGCTCCTCGCGGAGGGCATCGAAAGGGTCGAGGAACTCGACGCCCTGGCCGCCCTCGGGGTACCCCTCGTCCAGGGGTACCTGCTGGGCCGTCCGGCGCCCCCGTGGTCCACCCTCGACGTCGACCTGGCGCTGCGGCTGTCCGCCTCCCCGCGCTCGACGTCGTCGCAGACCGTGCGCGGCGTCGTCGAGCCCGCCGCCACGGCCCCGTCACCGGCGGGGGCCGCAGCACTGTTCGCAGCGAACCCGCTCCTCGCCGACGTCGTGCTCCTCGACGGCCGCCGGCCCGTCGCGGTCCTGCCCGAGGAAGCCGCCCGGCTCGGCGTCGTCACGCCCGGACTGGTCGTCAACGTGGACACCCCCATCGGCGAGGCACTGTCCCGCGCCATCACCCGGGACAGCAGTGCACGCTTCGCTCCCCTGCTCGTGACGGACAACGCGGGGCGCTTCGTGGGCCTCGCACGGATGGAGCGGCTGATCGGAAGGATCGCGGGTACGCCGCATGTCCCGGCCGCATGACGGGCCTCGTCGCGGCGGACGGCTGAGCTTCCGCGGGCCGCCCCTACGCCGCCTTCCCATCGCGCGGGCGGCATTGCCCGCCGTGAGAGAATGGGCGCATGGTGCGCGGCGACGGACAACTCTCCCATGATCTTCTTCCCGGCGAAAAAGGACCCCAGGATGCCTGCGGCGTCTTCGGCGTCTGGGCGCCCGGCGAGGAGGTTGCCAAGCTCACGTACTACGGCCTGTACGCGTTGCAGCACCGCGGCCAGGAATCCGCGGGTATCGCCACCAGCGACGGCCAGAGGATCAACGTGTACAAGGACATGGGCCTCGTGTCCCAGGTCTTCGACGAGGCCACGCTCAACACCCTGACCGGCCACATCGCCGTCGGGCACTGCCGCTACTCCACCACCGGGTCCTCGCACTGGGCCAACGCCCAGCCAACCCTCGGTGCCACCGCCGCCGGCACCGTGGCCCTCGCGCACAACGGCAACCTGACCAACTCCGCCGAGCTCTACGAGATGGTCCTCGCCCGCCACGGGAAGCCCCGCGCCGGCGAACTCGCGCAGGGCAACACCACCGACACCGCCCTCGTGACCGCGCTCCTCGCGGGCAACGACGGCCGCTCGCTCGAGCAGACCGCCATGGAACTGCTGCCGGGCATCCGCGGCGCCTTCTGCTTCGTCTTCATGGACGAGGGCACCCTCTACGCCGCACGCGACGCCTACGGCGTCCGCCCCCTCGTCCTCGGACGCCTCGAGCGGGGCTGGGTCGTCGCCTCCGAGCAGGCCGCGCTCGCCACCGTGGGCGCCAGCTACATCCGGGAGATCGAGCCCGGCGAGTTCATCGCGATCGACGAGGACGGCGTGCGCAGCAGCCGCTTCGCCTCCCCCACCGCCGCCGGCTGCGTCTTCGAGTACGTCTACCTGGCCCGGCCCGACGCCGCGATCGCCGGCCGCTCGGTCTACGAGTCCCGCGTGGAGATGGGCCGCCAGCTCGCCCGCGAGAATTCGGCGCAGGCGGACATCGTGATCCCGGTCCCGGAATCCGGCACGCCCGCCGCCGTCGGCTTCGCAGAGCAATCGGGCATCCCCTTCGCCCACGGTTTCGTGAAGAACGCCTACGTGGGCCGCACGTTCATCCAGCCCAGCCAGACCCTGCGCCAGCTCGGCATCCGGCTCAAGCTCAACGCCCTCGAATCGGTCATCCGCGGCAAGCGCATCATCGTCGTCGACGATTCGATCGTGCGCGGCAACACGCAGCGCGCCGTCGTCCGGATGCTGCGCGAGGCCGGCGCCGCCGAGGTCCATGTGAAGATCTCCTCCCCGCCCGTGCGCTGGCCCTGCTTCTACGGCATCGACTTCGCGTCACGGGCCGAGCTGATCGCCAACGGCGCGGCGATCGACGAGATCAGCAAGTCCATCGGCGCCGACAGCCTCGCGTACATCTCCGAGGACGGCATGATCGACGCGACGCAGCAGCCCCGCGAGCGCCTCTGCACCGCGTGCTTCACCGGGACCTACCCCATCGAACTGCCCGACGACGACCGCCTCGGCAAGAACCTGCTCGAACGCTCCAATCCCGCCGACAAGTCCGGCGCCACGGGATGCGATCCCGGACCGGATGCCGACCTCGAAGCCGTACTGACCGACGAAGACAGGAAAGAGCGGGTATGAGCGCGTCCAACCCCATCACGTATGCCAGCGCAGGAGTGGACGTCGAAGCGGGTGATCGCGCCGTCGAGCTCATGAAGGACGCCGTGCGGGCGACGCACGGCGAGCAGGTCCTCGGCGGGGTGGGCGGTTTCGCCGGGCTCTACGACGTGTCCCGCCTCCTCACCTACACGCGTCCCCTGCTCGCGACGTCGACCGACGGCGTGGGCACCAAGGTCGCCATCGCGCAGGCCATGGACATCCACGACACCATCGGGTTCGACCTGGTGGGCATGGTGGTCGACGACATCGTGGTGGTCGGCGCCGAGCCGCTCTTCATGACCGACTACATCGCGTGCGGCAAGGTGGTGCCCGAGCGCATCGCGGACATCGTCCGCGGCATCGCGGCGGCCTGCTCCGCCGCCGGCACCGCCCTGGTGGGCGGGGAGACCGCCGAGCACCCGGGCCTGCTCGGTGAGCACGAGTACGACGTCGCAGGCGCCGCGACCGGCGTCGTCGAGGCCGACCGCGTCCTCGGCCCGGAGCGAGTCCGCGCAGGTGACGTGGTCATCGGGATGGCGTCCTCGGGCCTCCACTCGAACGGCTACTCGCTCGTCCGCCGCGTGATCAACCAGGCCGGGTGGGCCCTCGACCGGCAGGTCTCCGAACTGGGGCGGACGCTCGGTGAGGAACTCCTCGAGCCGACGCGCGTCTACGCCTCCGACTGCCTCGCGCTGGCCCGCAACGACGCCGCGCAGGTGCACGGCTTCAGCCACGTCACGGGCGGCGGGCTCGCCGCGAACCTCGCGCGCGTGCTCCCCCGCGGCCTCGAGGCCACGGTGGAGCGCTCCACGTGGGAGCTCCCGCCGATCTTCACCCTCGTCTCGCAGCTCGGTTCCGTGCCGCTGCCGGACCTCGAGCGCACCCTCAACCTCGGCGTGGGTATGGTCGCCATCGTCGGTGCCCCGGGCGCCGACGCCGCCCTGGCACAGCTGAACGCGGCAGGTGTTCCCTCGTGGGTCATGGGCAGCGTGCAGGTGGCGGGCAACGGGAGCACCGACGGGCCCGACTACGTGCAGGGCGCCAAGGGCGTCGACGGCGGATCGGTCCGGCTCCTCGGCGCCTACGCCTGACCGGCTTCCCCGACCTCCCCGCAGTTCCGCGGCGCCGGCGTCGGGCCCGCTGCGGGCGGATCCTCCCACTGATCGAGCCCGGACAGTGGGCATGTTCGAACATTCCCACCGAACGACGGCGAACAGTCGCGAGCCCGTCCCACCGAGCACGACCGGCGTCGGACTGCACGACGAAGCCCCTGCCCTCCGGAGAGGACAGGGGCTTCGTCATGGTCGGTGCAAGCCAGTCAGGGCCTGCCTGCCTGCTTGCGGGTCACGACGACGTCGAACGAGCTGGTCCGGGTGTTCCCGGCCTCATCCGTCGCCGTGCACGTGACCGTCGTGGTGCCGACGGGGAACCGACCGCCTGGTGCGGGGAGGCACGTGATCGGCACGACGCCGTCGAGCGTGTCGATGGCCGACGGCGACACATAGCTGACCTTGGCCCCGCTGGCCCCGTTGGAGACGACGGCGATGTCCGACTGGTCGGCGATCCGCGGCGGCAGCACATCGGCGGGCCTGGCGGGCAGCCGGGACGGGTCGACGATACCCCAGTAGGCCGGGGTCACCTGCAACTCGTCGTCGAACGGCAGGGGCTGCTCCCACGGCCGGGCCATGGGCCAGGTCCGCAGCCAGGTGCGGGCGTTGCTGATACCCCAGAACGTCACCGAGTCCACGGACGCGTTGTGCTCGCGCAGCATGGCGAAGAGGTCGCGGTAGTAGTAGCCGACCTCCGCCGCGGCGTCCGCATCGTCCTCGAACGCGGGGCTGTACGGGTCCACCGGTCCGCCGCTGACGTCGGCGCCCTGGTTCTCGGTGGACGCGTTGACGTCGAGCTCCGTGATGGCCTGCAGGAGCTTCGGATCCAGCGCCTCGACGGCCTTGATCGAGTCCTCGAGCCACTGCACGGGCCGGGCGACGTCCACGTGGGCCTGGTGGCCCACGCCGTCGATCGGCACGCCCCGCGCCTTGAGCGAACTGATCAGGTCGAGATAGTCCGCACGCTTCTCGGGCATCTCGGTGTTGTAGTCGTTGATGAAGAGCGCCGCCTCGGGGAAGTAGCGGTCGGCCAGGCGGAACGCCTCGTCCACGAAACCCTCGCCCAGGACCTGGAACCAGCGGCTGTCGCGCATGTCGTGCGGGTTCGCCGTGTCGCCGTCCGCGATGACCTCGTTCACCACGTCCCAGGCCCAGATGGGGCTGTTGCCGTCCGGGTACCGGGCGTCGATGTGATCGGCGATGCCCTTGATGTGCGCTTCCATGCGTGCCTTGAGGAGTGCCTGGTCGGCGGGGCTGTCGGTGAGGTCCCGGGCTCCGTCCTTGAAGAACCACGCCGGGGTCTGCGAGTGCCACGCGAGCACGTGCCCGTAGACCTGCACGTCGTTGGCATCCGCGAAGTCCAGGAGCTGGTCCAGCTGGGTGAAGGCGAACTGCCCCTCGACCGGCTGTACGCTCTCGGGCTTGCCTGCGTTCTCCGGGGTGAAGGCGTTGAAGTGCTTGCGCACGAGGTCGGCAGCCGTGCCCACGGTCTCCCGCGCATCGATGGCCACGCCGACGTGCTCGATCCCGTCGGCGCCGAGGACGTCCTTCAGCCCCGGCACGTCCGTCTGGATCGGCTTCTCCGCGAACGGAGCGAGGCTGAAGTCGTCCAGCAGGAAGTCCACGCCCACCGGGCCCTCGACGTACACCTGTGCCTTGTCGGCAGCGGCACCGAGGGTGTAGGTGCCCTTGAGCTGGGTCCAGCCATCGGCGGTGACCGAAGCACCGGCACCGGCCACGCCGTCGTAGGCGCTTCCGCCGCCGTTGTCCCGCTGGACGGATATCTTGAGCGACGCCGGTGCCTGTCCCGGTGCCAGGCGCGCCCAGACGGAGACCTCCACGGCGACTCCCACCGGGAGTCCCGCCGTGACGTCGAGGGCGGCGCCGTGCCACGGCTGCGTGCGGTTGGTGACGAGCAGGCTGCCGCTACCGGTGCGGGCGGTGCCGCTGGTCGCGACCTGGACGCCGTCGCCGCGCGCCGTCCAGCCGTCGGTGCCGGTCTCGAAGCCGGAGGTCACAGCGACCGGAGCGGCTGCTGCACCACCGCTCGGAAGGGTGAACGTCCAGCCCTCGGCGAGCTTCTCGTTCACGACCGTCGCGACGGCCCGGACGGTGTTCGAGCGGTCGCCGCCGCCGTCGTGGGCGAGGACCACCGCGCCGGGGGTGAAGGCCCTGCGGAGGTTTGCGGTCAGCGTCGCCTCGCTGAGGTCGTTCCCGTCCCAGTCGAAGATGACGTTGCCGAGGCCGAGGGGCTGCATGCCGAGCGCCGCGGCGACCTCGCCGGTGGCGCCCCAGTTGCCGTTCGGCGCCCGGAAGTAGGGCACCTCGAGCGTCGGATCGCCGGCGGCGGCCCGGATGATGCGCAGGTTCTCCTTGAGGTCCGTTTCGACCTGCGACCGGGTCCACGAGCCCATGTCCGCGAAGGACGTGCCGTGGTTGCAGAGCGTGTGCCCTTCGGCGACGATCCGCCGCAGCAGGTCGGCACCGCCCGCTGCCTGCACATTCTGGCCGATGATGCAGAAGGTGGCGGTGATGCCCTTGTCGCGCAGGAGATCGAGCACGGCTGCGGTCTCGCCGGGGTTCGGGCCGTCGTCGAACGTCAGCGCGACGGCGTTGCCGGTGCCGCGGGCGGCGGCCAGGGGTGTGGCCGTCGGGTTGGCGGCTCCTCCCGGCACGAACGCGGGATCCGGGGTCGGCTGCCAGGCGCCGCCGTCGCCGGGCACCGCGGTGCCGGTGATCACGACGTCGTCGATGAGGTAGTCGTACGGTGCACCGAGGTCTCCTGTTCCGAGGTAGGCCCGGAGGGTAGCCGGGTTCGCACCGGCGGGAGCGTTGAAGGTTCCCCTGACCGTGGTCCAGGCGTCCGCCGAGACCGTGGTGTTGCCCACCCAGCTGTAGGCGGGCTCGACGACGAAGCGGGCCGACGTCGTCGTGCCTGCTGCCGCCGAGAGCTTGACCTGCGCCGAGAAGGTGTAGGTGCCTCCCGCCTGCAGGAGGTTCGCCGGTGTCTTGATGCCGTCGTAGTCGTTGGTCCTGCCCTGCACCAGCAGGGCCTTGTCGCCGTCGGCGTCGACCACCGACAGCGCCGATCCGCCGTTCTGCGTCAGCGGGCTGAAGCTGCCGTCCTCGAAATCCTCGTTCAGCAGGACGGACGGTTCGTCCGCCTGGGCGGCCGGCAGCGTCAGCACGCCGGCCCCCGTGATCAGGCCGAACGCCGTGGCGCCCGCGATCAGACGTCGTTGTCTCATGGTTCTCCTTGATGGTGTGGCCCGCCCCGCTTCGGGGCGGGCCACGGCCTGCTCTGGGTGTCGTGCCGGGTGTCGTGCTGGGTGTGCCTAGCGGTTGCCGCGTCCGGGGGACGCCTGCTCGAGGCTGTCCTGGAGCGCGTAGTAGGCGGGCTTGCGGGTGAAGTCGTTCCACATGACGGTCGCTTCGCCCTCACCGGAGAAGAACACCGGGACCCACGAGTACTTGTCGGTGAAGCCCCAGATGGTGAAGGAGTTGCACTCGTCCACCGAGATGCACGCGTCGAGGGCCCGCTGGTAGTAGCTCGCCTGCTTCGCCAGCTGCGCGTCCGTAGGCTTGGTTCCCGCTGCCACGTCCATCCGCACGTCGATCTCGGTGATCGCCGTCTCCAGCCCGAGGTCGTCGAAGCGCTGGAGGTTGGCCTGGAGGTCGCCCGGGAAGCCGTAGCGGGTGCTCAGGTGCCCCTGGATGGCGAAGCCATCGACCGGGACACCCTGGGCCTGCAGCCGTGGGATGAGTTCGAGGTAGGCGTTGCTCTTCGCGTTGATGCCCTCCACGCCGTAGTCGTTGAAGAAGAGCTTGGCCTTGGGATCCGCCTCGTGGGCCCAGCGGAACGCGTCGGCGATGATCTCCGGGCCGAGTTCGCGGATCCAGATGTTGTCCGTGGTGCGCAGCGTGCCGTCGCCGTTGAAGATCTCGTTGGGCACGTCCCACTGCTGGATCTGGCCTGCGTAGCGGCCCACGACGGTCTGGATGTGCTCCTTGAGGATGGCCCGCAGTTCGTCCTTCGAGAAGTCGCCCTCCTCCAGCCACGCCGGGTTCTGGCTGTGCCAGAACAGGGTGTGTCCGCGGACCACCTGCTTGTTCTCCTGCGCGAAGCGGACGATGGCGTCCATCTCGGCGAAGCGGTAGGTGTTGCGTTCCGGGTGCACGAACTCCCACTTGAGCTGGTTCTCGGGTGAGACGGAGCTGAACTCCGCGGCGAGGTGCTGCAGGTATTCCTTGTCGTTGGGGAACGGGGCCGGATAGGGCTGGGTCTCGTGGTGGCCGCCGCCCGCGACGGCCGTGCCGATCTTGAGATCCTGCGGCGCGACCCAGCGGAGGGTGTCCTGCTTCTGGATGCCGGGGGCCTGGGACGTGTGGTCCGGTGCCGCGAAGGCGGGGGCTGCGGTGGGAAGGATCAGTGCCGAGGCGAGGACCGCGGCAGCGAGTGAGTGATGGACCTTCATGAGCTCTCCTTTGAGGTACCTGAGGTGCGGCCGTCCGATCGTCTGATCGGAACTTTTCCGGAACTTTCCGGAAATACCGTTGCTGTAGGTTAGGAACATCCCGCCCGGGAGGTCAAGGGCGGGTTTCAAAATGGTTCGGGGGTGCCGTCGCGGTCCCGGGCGCCCGGAGGAGGATTCGTGCAGGACAACGCCCAGCCCGCGGTGACCATCTCCGCGATCGCCTCCGCCGCGGGCGTCTCCGTCCCCACGGTCTCGCGCGTGCTCAACGGTCGGTCCGACGTCGCCCCGGCCACGCGCGAACGCGTGGAACTCCTGCTCCGCGAGTACGGCTACCGCAGGCGGGGAGCAGTGCAGGCCGCCCCGTCGGGTCTCGTGGACCTCGTCTTCAACGACCTGGACAGCCCGTGGGCCGTCGAGATCATCCGCGGCGTCGAGGAGTCACTCAACGCCGAGGGGATGTCCGTGGTGGTCTCCGCGATCCACCGCAGGGGAGGTGCCGACTCCACCCGCAAGTGGCTCGACACCCTCGGCGCCAGGACGAGCGACGGCGCCATCCTCGTGACCACCGACCTCGACTCGTTCCTCCACGCGGAACTGCAGCGCCTCAACCTGCCCGTGGTGGTCGTCGACCCCGCCGGCGTCCCCGACCTCGAGGTGCCGACCATCGGTGCGACCAACTGGACGGGCGCCGTCACCGCGACGGAGCACCTGACCCAGCAGAACCACCGCCGCATAGCGTTCGTCGCGGGCCGGCCCGGGCTCTGGTGCAGCCGGGCGCGCCTCGACGGATACCGGGCAGGGCTCGACGCCGCGGGCATCGCCTTCGACCCGGCACTCGTCATCAGCGGTGACTTCGACTACGCGTCCGGCTTCGCCGCAGGAGCCGAACTCCTCGCGCTGCCCGACCGGCCGACCGCGATCTTCGCGGCCAGCGACCAGATGGCGCTCGGGGTGTACGAGGCGGCGCGGCAGCAGGGCCTGCGCATCCCGGACGATCTCAGCGTGGTCGGGTTCGACGACCTGCCCGAGGCCGGCTGGGCATCGCCGCCGCTCACGACCGTCCGCCAGCCCCTCTCCGAGATGGGGAGCCTCGCCGCGCGCACCCTCGTGCGGCTCATCCGGGGTGAGACGGTCGAGAGTCCGCGCATCGAGCTCTCCACCCGACTGGTGCAGCGGGCGAGCGTCCACGCGCTGGGCAGCTGAAGGACTGCGGACTTCCCGCTTGACTCTGGGCGTAAACCTAATATGTTTGTAACGGCAACATATTGGTCACACACACTTCCTGGAGCACTCAATGGCGATCGAGCCCACCCGCGATGACAAATTCTCCTTCGGACTCTGGACGGTGGGCTGGGAAGCCCAGGATCAGTTCGGTTCGGCGACCCGGGCACCGCTCGACGTCGTCGAGGCCGTCAACCGCCTGAGCGACCTCGGTGCCTACGGCATCACCTTCCACGACAACGACCTCTTCCCCTTCGGCTGCTCCCCGGCCGACCGCCAGCGCGAGATCGACCGCCTGACCGGCGTGCTGAAGTCCACCGGCCTGATCGTGCCGATGGTCACCACGAACCTCTTCAGCCACCCGGTCTTCAAGGACGGCGGCTTCACGAGCAACGACCGCGGCGTGCGGCGCTTCGCCCTCCGCAAGGTCCTCGACAACATCGACCTCGCCGCCGAACTCGGCGCCAAGACGTTCGTCATGTGGGGCGGCCGTGAAGGCAGCGAGTACGACTCGGCCAAGGACATCCGCGGCGCCCTGGAACGTTACCGCGAAGCGGTCAACCTGCTCGGCGACTACGTGACGGACAAGGGCTACGACATCCGCTTCGCCATCGAGCCGAAGCCGAACGAACCCCGCGGCGACATCCTCCTGCCCACCCTCGGCCACGCGATGGCGTTCATCGAGACCCTCGAGCGCCCCGAGCTGGTCGGCATCAACCCGGAGACCGGCCACGAGCAGATGGCGGGACTGAACTTCACGCACGGCATCGCCCAGGCCCTCTACCAGGGCAAGCTGTTCCACATCGACCTCAACGGCCAGCGGAGCATAAAGTTCGACCAGGACCTCGTCTTCGGCCACGGCGACCTCCAGAACGCCTTCTCGCTGGTGGACCTCCTCGAATTCGGCGGACCTGCCGGCGGACCCTCGTACGACGGCCCCCGGCACTTCGACTACAAGCCGAGCCGCACCGAGGACATGGACGGCGTCTGGGACTCCGCTGCGGCGAACATGCAGACCTACCTGCTGCTCAAGGAGCGCGCCGCAGCGTTCCGTGCCGACCCCGAGGTCCAGGCTGCCCTGGCCGCCTCGCGCGTCTCGGAGATCAACGAGCCCACCCTCAACGCCGGCGAGAGCTACGACGCACTGCGTGCCGACCGCGCCTCCTACGAGGACTTCGACACCGATGCCTACTTCAACGGCAAGGGCTTCGGCTTCGTGAAGCTCCAGCAGCTCTTCATCGAGCACCTGCTCGGAGCCCGCTGACCCATGGCCCTCGTTGCCGGAGTCGACTCGTCGACGCAGAGCTGCAAGGTCGTCGTCGTCGACACCCTCACCGGTGCCGAGATGCGCAGCGGCCGTGCCCTCCACCCGGAGGGCACGGAGGTGGACCCGGACGCGTGGTGGCAGGCGCTGCTCTCCGCGCTGTCCGATGCCGACGGACTCGGGGACGACGTCGACGCCCTGTCGATCGCGGGACAGCAGCACGGCATGGTGCTGCTGGGCCGGGACGGACGCGTCCTGCGCGATGCGCTCCTGTGGAACGACACGCGATCCGCGGGCGCGGCCAGGGACCTGATCGCCGAGCTGGGCCTCGACGAGCTCGTGGCCCGCACCGGATCCGCACCCGTCGCGTCCTTCACGGGCACCAAGGTGCGCTGGGTGCGGGACGCCGAGCCCGACGTCGTACCGGCCATCGCGGCCGTGGCGCTGCCGCACGACTGGCTGACGTGGCGACTGCGCGGTTTCGGGCCCGAGGGCGAATCACCCCTGGGCCCGGTGCTCGAGGAACTGGTGACCGACCGCTCCGATGCGAGCGGCACCGCCTACTGGAACCCGGCGACCAACGCCTACGACCTCGCGCTCTTCGAGCAGATGCTCGGCCGTCCTGCCCGTGAGGCGCACGGTGAGGGCGATCAGGCTGCAGTGGTGCTCCCCCGCGTCCTGCAGGCGGACGCGGAGGCCGGCACCGTGGATTCCTCGTTCCTCGCGTCCGCCGACCGCCGCATCGTGCTGGGACCGGGTGCCGGCGACAACGCCGGAGCCGCCCTGGGGCTGGGTGCGGAGGAGGGCGACGTCGTCGTGTCCCTGGGCACCAGTGGGACAGTCTTCGCCGTCGCCGCCGAGGCGGTTGCGGACAGGTCGGGGACGGTGGCCGGCTTCGCCGATGCCAGTGGCCTCTTCCTTCCGCTCGTGGCGACCCTGAACGCCGCGCGTGTGCTGTCCTCGGTCGCGGGGATCCTCGGGGTGGACCACGACGGCTTCGCCGAGCTGGCCCTCGAAGCCGCGCCGGGTTCTGCCGGGGTCGTCCTCGTCCCGTACTTCGAGGGCGAGCGCACACCCAACCTCCCGACGGCGAAGGCAAGTTTCCACAACCTGAGCATCGCCTCTGCCACGCGGGCCAACATGGCCCGTGCGGCCATCGAGGGGATGCTGTGCGGACTGGCGGACGCCCTGGACGCCGTGCGCGCGGCCGGCGTGGAGCCGCGGCACCTGCTGCTCATCGGCGGCGCAGCACAGAACACTGCCGTGCAGGAGGTCGCTGCACAGGTGTTCGACCTGCCCGTCCGGATCCCCGCGCCGGGCGAGTACGTGGCCCAGGGTGCTGCCGTGCAGGCGGCCTGGACCCTGACGGGATCGCGTCCGCAGTGGACGGTCGAGACCGTCGAGGACCGCGCTGCCGATCATCAGCCGGTCATCCGCCGGCAGTACGGCGCTGCGGTGGGTTCCCTGACGTTCTAGGCCCCTGTCCCCCGGACGACCGAAGAGGCACCATCCCGTTCGGGATGGTGCCTCTTTCGTCGTGCTCGTGCCGGCGGTCTCGGGCGAGGGACCGGCAGTCCCGGCCGAGGGACCGGCTACAGCCCGGCCTGGTGGTTGATGCCCACCTGGTCGACCTTGCGGTGGAAGCGCATCCCGGCCTTGCCGCCGAGGATCGCACCGATGAGGGGGACGAGGATCGCGATGGCGAGCCCGATCAGCCCGCTGGCTGTCAGCGCGCTGCCGTCGACGGGGATGCTCGGGGCGCCGTTGAGGTTGGACAGCACGTTGAACTGGTCGCCGGCCACGGCGGCGAGGATCGCCAGGACGATCGCGATGATGACGCCCCAGAGCCACACGGCGACGCCCTGCTTGACGCCGTCGAAGCGTGCCATGCGGCCCGCGACGTACCCGCCGCAGTAGTAGGCGACGAAGAGGATGATCGCCAGCACGATCCCGCTGACGATGCCGATGGTCTGGGCGTTCTCGGTCGCCTGGTTGGCCGCATCGTTCGCGCTGCTCGTGTTCGCGGCGCCGATGCCGACGCCGATCGCCGTGGCGAGGGCGCTGAGGATCACGGTGAGGCCGATCGCCGTCAGCCAGCCGAAGAACGCCGACCCGAACTTGATGCCGCCGAACTGCTCCTTCTCCGCGGCGACGACGTCGTTGCGCCGGCTCCTCGGGGTGCTCGCGCCCGATGTGTTCTCTGTTGCCATGGTGTTGATACTCCTCGGTAGGTGGAAGTGACCCTCCGGGTCGCGGCACCGCAGTGCCGCCACCAGAAAGATCAGCCTACTTACTACCGTGAAGGAATCCGGCGGCTGGCGCAAGCACCTTATGTTGCCCTCCGTGCAGGAATGTAGGCAGCCGGTAGCCGGGCGGGCACCGGCCCCCTGTCATGCCGCGGAACTCCGCCACGCATCCACGCTGGCGGATCGGGTTGATCCCGGCAGAAGGAACGCTCCACCTGCCCGTGATCGATTCGCCGCTTGCGGGACCGCCCTGTCCGGGTGTGGGCACCTGGTCCGGTTAACGCAGCAACCCGCCCCCGGTGGACGGGAGCGGGTTGCCGGTGATGCTGCGGACAGGACTCAGACGGAGTCCACCCGCACGTCGCAGTGCAGCCGGCGCGTGTGGTCCACGGGCCGCACGCCGCCGGTCAGCGTGAGGGGCAGGGCAGCGCGGATATCGCTGCTCGAGGCCCCCAGCCGCAGCTCGAGCGCGCCGGGCTCGACGATCCGCAGTCCGTCCCGTCCTGTGAAGGACGTGACGTCCGCCGGGACGGTGAACGCGACGCGCGCCGAGGCTCCTGCCGCCAGCGGCACGCGCGCATAGGCGACGAGGCGCTGCACGGGCCGCACCACGGACGCCACGGGATCGTGCAGGTAGAGCTGCACCACCTCGACGCCGTCGCGCTCCCCCGCATTGGTCACCGTCACGTGGACGGTGGCCTCGCCGTCGGTGGGCGTCGAGTCGGCCGTCGATCCCGCATCCGCCCAGGTGAATTCCGTGTACCCCAGGCCGTGGCCGAAGGCGAACGCCGCGGTCGGGTCGATGTTGGACACTCCGCTCGCCTGCGCCAGGGGCGCCGCGAGGTAGGTGGAGGGCTGGGCGCCGGACGAACCGGGGATGCTGACCGGAAGCCGGCCGCTGGGGTTGATCCGCCCGCTCAGCACGCCCGCGACGGCCGCTGCACCCTCCTCGCCCGGGAAGAATCCCTGGACGACGGCGGCGGCCTTCGTCGCGGCGGCCCCGAGGGCGTAGGGGCGCCCGGTCAGCAGGACGACGACGACTGGCTTGCCGGTCGCGAGCAGCTCGTCGAGGAGCTGCTGCTGCACCCCGGGAAGCGCGAGGGACTCGGCGTCGCACCCTTCACCGCTGGTGCCGCGGCCGAAGAGGCCCGCACGGTCACCGAGGACGGCGACGACGACGTCGGACGCGCCGGCGACGGCCACGGCCTCGTCGAAGCCGGTGGTCGCGGTGCCGTCGATGGTGCAGCCTGCGGCGATGGTGATGTCGCTGTCGCCGAATTCCTGCTGGAGCGCGTCGGCGACCGTCGGGATGGACAGGCCCATCTCGATCTCAGGGTGCTGCTCCCCCACGTGTGCGGGGAAGGAGTAGCACCCCAGGAAGGCGCGGTGGGTATCGGCGTTGGGGCCGATCAGGGCGATGCGCGGGGTGCCGGCGAGGGGCAGGATGCCGCTGTTGCCCACGAGGACGATCGACTGCTCCGCGAGCTCCGTGGCGATGGCACGGTTGCCGGGAGAATCGAGGTCGACGACGGGCATGCCCGTCTCGGCCGTCTCGAGGGCCGGCGGGACGGGCGACCAGTCCGGATCGAGCAGGCCGAGGTCCAGCTTCTGCCGCAGGACCCGGCGGAGCGCGCGGTCCACGAGCCCCTCGTCCACCCGGCCGCCGTCGATCTCGGCGAGAAGGTGCTCACCGAACGTGTGCACCGTGGGCAGTTCGACGTCGACCCCTGCCGTCAGCGCCGCCCCGGCCGCTTCGCCGAGCGTCGCGGCCACGCGGTGCAGTTCCTTCAGGAAGGCGATGCCGAAGTAGTCGGCGACCACCGTGCCGTCGAAGCCCCAGGTGTCGCGGAGCAGCCCGGTCAGGAGCGAGGCATCCGCCGCCGTGGGCACGCCGTCGATGTCCGTGTAGGCGTGCATGACCGAGCGCACACCGGACTCACGGATGGCCATCTCGAACGGAGGGAGCAGCACGTCGGCCCGCTCCCGTTCCCCGATCGAGACGGGCGCGAGGTTGCGGCCGGCCTTCGACGCCGAGTAGCCCACGAAGTGCTTGAGCGTCGCGACGATCCCCGCGCGTTCGAGCCCCTGGACATAGGCCGTCGCGATGGTCCCGATGAGGTAGGGATCCTCCCCGATGGTCTCCTCGACCCGGCCCCAGCGGGCGTCACGGACGACGTCGAGCACCGGGGCGAGCCCCTGGTGCACGCCCACCGAGCGGAGGTCCGCCCCGATGGCCGAGGACATGGTCCGTACGAGGTCGGGGTTGAACGTGGCGCCCCAGGCGAGGGGCACGGGGTACGCCGTCGCCTTCCAGGCGGCGAAGCCGGCGAGGCATTCCTCGTGCACGAGCGCGGGGATCCCGAAGCGGTTGGCGGCGGCGACCCGCTCCTGCGTGCGCTGCAGCGACAGGGCGCCCAGCGCCGGCTCCACGGGAGCGGTGCCGAAGGGGCGGGTCAGCTGCCCGAGTCCGTTCGGCAGGAGCTCGTCGAGGTCCGGGGCGTCGTTCATCTCGTGCTGGTGCGGAGCGACCTCGCCGCCCTCGGTGTTGGCGCCGACCCAGACGCCGACGAGCTGGGCGACCTTCTCGCGGAGGGTCATCGCCCGGATCAGGGTCTCGACGCGGTCCTCGGGCGTGGCGGAGGTGTCCCGCCACGGGGCGTCGTTGAGTGTTGTTTCTGTCATGATCACTTTCCGCCAGCGCCCATGAGGCCCTGGACAAGCGCACGGCGCGCAAACAGGTAGACGAGCAGCACGGGCACCATCGAGAGCGTGACCGCGGCGAGCAGCCCCGGGATGTTGATGCCGTACTGGGTCTGGAAGTTGAAGAGGCCGAGGGTCACCACGCGGGTGCTCTCGGACTGGGTCAGGATCAGGGGGAACAGGAAGCCGTTCCACGCCTGCAGCGCGGAGAAGACCGCGATCGTGGAGATCCCACCCTTGGACAGCGGGAGGACCAGGCGGAAGAAGGCCCGGGCCGGGCTCGCGCCGTCCATGGCCATCGCCTCGTACAGCTCGCCCGTGATGTCGCGCATGGTGCCGCTGAGGATCAGCGTGCAGATGGGCAGGGCGAACGCCGCCGTCGGGAGGATGACGCCGATCAGGTTGTCGTAGAGCCCCACCGTGTTGATCAGGTAGAACACCGGGACGATCACGGCCTGCGCGGGGATCGCGAGCCCCAGCAGGAAGAAGCGGAACACGAACGACGCCGCGCGGCTCTGGCTGCGCACGATCGCGTAGCTGAGCGGCGGGACGAGCAGGAGGACGATCGCGACGACGCCGACCGTCACCACGACGGTGTTGAGGAAGTACCGGCCGAAACCGCTCGTGATCGCATCCACGTAGTTCTGGAGCGTGAAGCTCGTGGGGAAGGACAGCGGGCCGTTGTCCCCGAACTCCTCACGCGTCTGGAAGGTGCCCGAGAGCATCACGTACAGGGGGATCGCGACGATCAGCAGCCAGACGAAGGAGCCGATGCCGGCGAAGTAGTTGGGGCGGGTCTTCATCAGAGTCCTTCCAGCGAGCTGTTCATCTTGTCGTAGCCGGACACCTTGACCACCACGAGGGAGATCAGGGTGGCGACGACGACGAGCACCAGGGCGATGGCGCTGCCGACGCCGAAGTCGAAGCTCTGGAACGCCTCCTGGTACATGTAGAAGGCGGTGATGGTGGTGTCGGTGCCGGGCCCGCCGTTGGTCAGGATGAGCACCGTCTCGAAGGTCGTCAGGCCGCCGACCACCATCAGGATGATCGAGGTGATGGCCGTGTTCCGCAGCTGGGGCAGCGTGATGGAGAAGAACTGCCGCATCATGCCCGCGCCGTCGATCGACGCGGCCTGGTACAGCACGGTCGGGATGCCCTTGGCCGCACCCTGGTAGATCAGGGTGTGGAAGGGAGTGAACTGCCACATGCCGACGAAGATCAGGACGCCGATCGCGCCGGACTGGGTGCCGAGCAGGTTGCCGTCCCCGAAGAGCCAGGGCAGCTGCCCCGGAATGCCGAAGTTCGGATCCAGCAGCGCACGCCACAGCACGGAGATGGCGGCCGAGGACAGCAGGAGCGGGATGAAGTAGATGGCGCTGAGGACAGCACGGTTGCGCTGGTTGCCCGCGGCCCACACCCCCAGCAGGATGCTCAGGGGTGTCTGCGTGACCACGCCCAGGACGATGAAGAGCAGGCTGAGCCAGAGGCTCTTCAGCATCACCGGATCGGCGATCAGCGTCTCCCAGTTCTCGAGCCCCACGAACTCCGGATCGCCGAGGCCGCTCCACGAGGTGAAGGACAGCACGGCGACCGCGGCCAGCGGCACGAGGGCGAAGAGCGCAAAGAAGATGGTGGCGGGCAGGGCCCAGGCGAAGCCGGGGCGCCCCACGGATGAGGCGCCCGAGCGGGCCGGGCGGCTCGGAGTGGAGCCGCCCGGCGATGCCTGCCTGCGTGTTGCAAGCGTTGTCATGGGAATGTCCTAGAGACTCTGCATGGCCTTGATGAAGCCGTCTTCATCGATCTGGCCGCTGAAGAACTGGGCCACGGCGGTGTGGATGGTCACCGTCGCCTCGGGCGGGTACGCCTGGTCCCAGGAGAGCTGGAAGTGCGGCGCTTCCTTCACGAGGTCGAACTGGTACTTCGCGTACTCCGGGTTGGAGGCCTCGTCGAGGAACTCCTCCGTGTTGGTGGTGGTGGGCAGGTTGCCGATGGCGATCTGCTCCTGCACGAACTCGTCCGAGTACATGAGCTTCAGGAACTCGCCGGCCTCTTCGGGGTAGCGGGTGTCCTTGTGGACGGAGTAGAAGTTGTTCGTGTTGCCGGCGAGGTTGTCGGGATCGCCCTCGCCGCCCTCGATCGCGGGAAACTCGCTGTAGCCGAGCACGTTCTCGGCGAACTCGGGGTTGGCGTCCAGGTGCGTCGCGTAGGCCCACGAACCCATGAGCTCGAAACCGGCCCGGCCGCTCGAGAGCAGGGTGGGCGATCCGCCGTCGGTGAACTTCACGGAGTCGAAGTTGGTGCCGAAGGCACCTGCGTCGATCAGTTCGCGCAGCTTGCCGAGCGCCTCACGGCTCTCCTCGGAGTCCCACACGTCCGTGTCGCCGTCGAGCGCCGACTGGAACAGGTCCTCACCGGCGACGCGGTCGAAGACGTACTGGAACCACATCTGGGTGGGCCACTGGTCGGCGCCGCCGAGCGCGATCGGCGTCACGCCGGCCGCCTTCAGCTTCTCGACGTCGTCCAGCAGTTCGTCCCAGGTGGCGGGGGGCGCGTCGATGCCGGCCTGCTTGAGCACCTCGGAGTTGTTGAAGAGCATGACGGGCTGGGTACCGCGCATCGGGATGCCGTAGCTCTTGTCGTCGATGACGGCCGTCTCGAAGACCGACGGCAGGAAGGCATCCTTGAGCTGCGGGTCCTCCTCGATGAAGTCGTCGAGGGGCATCAGCAGATCCGCCTTCACGAAGTTCGCGATGCTGCCACCACCCCAGTTGAAGAAGATGTCCGGAGCGGAATCGGTATCGATGATGGTCTGCAGCTTGGTCTGGTAGTCCGCGCCGGGGATCGTGTCGAGCACGACCTTGACGTCGGAGGTCTCGTTGAACTTGTCCACCATGGCCTGCTCGACCTTGTTGCTGGCATCGCCGTAGACAGCGAGGTGCAGCTCGTTCTCGGGCCGGCTCGACGCGTCGCCGCCTCCGCCGCCGCACCCTGCAAGGGTGAAGCCCAGCATCATGACCGCGGTGCCCGCAAGGCTGCGGGACATCCAGGTTCGGTTGTTCATCGTTGAACGCCTCTCGAAAGTTTCGATAATAATATCGAAAGTTATGTGATGGCACGAGTGTATGTAGAGCTCGTCCGGAAGCGCAACACGAGATGTGCCAGCCGTCACAAAACGCGGCGAACGGCAGGGATACCGCGCCGAACCGCCCATGTAAGCTGTCCGCATGTCGATTCCGGCGGAAGAACCGCGCGTCACCCTCGCTCAGCTCGCGACGGTGGCAGGCGTTTCGCTGTCCACGATCTCCAAGGTGCTCAACGGGCGAGCCGACGTGTCGCCGAAAACGCGAGCGAAAGTTGAGGAGCTCCTCGAGGAGCACGGCTACCGGCGCCGCAAGGTGTCGGCGGCCAGGGCGGCGCTCGTCGAGCTGGTCTTCCACGAGCTGGAGAGTGCCTGGGCGCTCGAACTGATCCGCGGTGTCGAGAACGTCGCGCGCGAGCACGGCATGAGCGTGGTCCTGACCGAGACGGGGACGCGGCACGCTCCCGGCAATGAATGGATCGAGGGCGTGATGGCGAGGCGCCCGGCCGGCGTCGTCCTCGTGTTCTCCGACCTTCCGCAGGACTTCCGCAGCAAGCTGGATGCCCGCTCCATCCCCTTCGTCATCATCGATCCGGCAGGGGACCCCTCCCCCGACGTCCCGTCCGTCGGCTCGGCCAACTGGTCGGGCGGCATGATGGCCACGCGCCACCTGATCGACCTCGGCCACACGAGGATCGCCGCGATCAGCGGGCCCGAGGACATGATGTGCTCCCTCGCCCGCATCGACGGCTACCGGTCCGCCATGGGCATGGCCTCCCTTCCGATCGATCCGGAATTCATCCGCTACGGGAACTTCCATGTGGACGGCGGACGGGACCACGCCTTCTCGCTGCTGCGCAGCCCCCACCCCCCGACGGCGATCTTCGCGGGCAGCGACCTGCAGGCGCTGGGCGTGCTCGACGCCGCCCGCCAGATCGGACTCCGGGTCCCGGACGAGCTGTCGATCGTCGGCTACGACGACCTGCAGCTGGCGCAGTGGTCCAGCCCCGCACTGACCACGGTGCACCAGCCGCTGATCCAGATGGCGGAGGAAGCGACGCGCATGGTGCTGCGCCTGCGGGACGGCGAGCGCCCGAACAACCTCCGGCTGGACCTCGCAACCAGCCTCGTGGTCCGCCAGAGCACCGCAGCGCCGTCCGCACCCGCCTCGATGCCGGCGAAAGCACGGGCAGCGGGCACCGCCCAGCAGCGGGCCTGACCGAGCGGCCCCGCGGGCTGGATACGATAGGGGCCATGCCAGGTGCGCGGAAGGCTCCTGCAGGACGAAGGAGAACCAGGGCTGTGCGGTCATTACCCGGCGCGGCGAACGGCACGGAAGGCCTTCGCGCACAGAACCTGTCGCAGATCCTCACGACGGTCCACCGGCACGGACCGCTGTCGCGATCGGAACTGACGCGTCGCAGCGGTTTCAACCGCTCGACCGTCGGTGCACTCGTGTCCGCGTTGACGGAGAAACAACTGGTCCGTGAGACGGACCCCCCCGGCGGCGGCCGCGTGGGCCGCCCGAGTCGCATCGTGCAGGCCAACCCGGGGGTCGCCGTCCTCGCCGTGAACCCGGACATCGACGCCCTGACCGTCGGTGTCATCGGCCTCGGCGGCCACGTCCACCGACGCGTGCGCCGGGAGACCCCCGGCGTCCCGTCCCTCGAGGACGCCGTCCGGCTCACCCTCGACATCGTGTCCGACCTCCAGCCCGTCCTCGCAGGCCTCGACCGCGTGCTCGGCGTCGGTATCGCACTCCCCGGACTCGTCAACGCCGGCACGGGCCGCGTGCTCGTCGCACCGCACCTCGGTTGGCGGGACGCCGACCTCACGGGCCCCTTCGGCGGCGCGCTCGGGCTCCCGGCCGTCGCCGCGAACGACGCCTCCCTCGGATCCCTCGCCGAGAGCATCTTCGGTGCGGCCTTCGGGGTGGATGACGCCGTCTACCTCAACGGCAGCGCGAGCGGCATCGGCGGCGGGATCGTGACCGGAGGAGCGCAGCTCGTCGGCAGCCGTGGCTACGGCGGCGAACTGGGGCATACGCTCGTGAGTTCGGGCGGCTTCCCGTGCCACTGCGGCCGGTCGGGCTGCCTCGACGCCGAAGTCCGGCTCGAGCGGCTCCTCGAGGCCGCAGGCCTGGACGGGGGTGGCATCGAGGCACTCGAGCAGGTGCTCTCGGACGACCCGGCTCCGGCCGTGCGGACGGAGGCGGAACGGCAGCTGGAGCTGCTCGCCGTGGCCCTCGTGGACTTCGTGAACATCTTCGATCCGGAGCTGATCGTGCTCGGCGGCTTCCTCGGTTCCCTCGTCGCCTTCCACGGCGATCGGCTCGCCGACGCCGTGAACGCCGGATCGCTCGCCGGTCGCGTGCAGGTCCGCCGCGCAGCACTGGGCCCCGAACTCCTGCTGGTCGGAGCCGCGGAACTGGCCTTCCAGCCCCTCCTCGCCTCCCCGTCCTGAACTGCGCGGGCCCGTGGCGCGGTGTCCGGTGCGAGGGCACACAAAACGGCGCATCCGCCCCGCGGGGTTGATGCGCCGTGTGTGGTTCACAGAAGGACGGCTGACCGGAAGTCAGCCGGTGCGGCGTGAGCCGCTCTCCTCGCCGTCGTCGTCGAGCCCGTCGGCGTACTTGTCCGCATACTCCGAATAGTCCGGTTCAACCGGCTCGATCGGTTCGGTACGCCGATTTGATGCACGACTACCCGGGCCTGTGAGCTCTCGCTGCAGTGCCGAATAATCTGTGGCCGGGCTGAAGTACTTCATATCCCGGGCCTGCTTGGTAGCTTTTGCCTTTTGACGGCCGCGCCCCATGGCGTGACCCCCTTTGTGCGTCGATCCGGAGGTGGTCACTGGGGCACGAGGCCCAAGGCTGCAGCGAGGCCCCGGAGTATTTGGTCAAATTGTCGTAAGTATAGGTTACATGCTTTCCAGGGCAGCCGACCGCCGGTTGGGATGGTCGACGCGGCGTGCCCGGGGGCCAAAGCCGGAGGTCGCAGCCATGACGTGCCGCCGCAGCGGAGAAACCCGCCACCGGGGCGATCTTGGATAGAGTCGGAGCCACGTCGGAGCGCGCCGGCCACGAGCCACCCAGGAATGCAAGGAGACAGCGGCCCACCATGAGCAACGAGGAGCAGGTACCGAAGGATTCGGGGCACGATCCCGAGACGGACGCCCGGCAGGAACCGGACGTGGTGGATCCCGACGACGTCGTACTCGACGACGGCGACATCCGCACCGGGGCCCTGGAGCCGGAGCTGTCGGTATCGCCCGACTCACTCGACCTGGCAGAGCCCTCCCTCGAACCCGCCCGGATCAGCAGGGAGACGGCCGACGCCGCGTCCCTCGAGGAGGCGGCGGCCGAGGCCCGCGCCGTGGCAGCCGAAGCGGAGGAGACCGGGACGCTCGTGGGTGGGCCGATGCCCGCCGATGCGCCGATGGCCAGGGCGACGCCGGAGGGTACCGCGCCGGCCGGCGGGGTTGCGGGCGACACGGAGCCGACGACGACCGCGGGCGGTGGACCGGCGGCGGACGGGCGCACCGGTGCAGAGGCCCCCGGAAGCAGCGACGGTCCCGCGGACGACGGCGGGCCGGTGGGCGGCCCCTATGCCTTTCCCCCCGCGGGTGGGGAGGCCGGTGCCGGAGACCCCGGCCTCTACCCCGGCACCGATCCCGCATCGATCGGTCCGGCAGGGGCCGGCCCCTCGACGGAGCCGGCGCCGGCCTCGGGCCACGGCGCACCAGCAGCCCGGCCCGCCTGGGTCCCCTCGGCACCGGGAGCCCTCCCCGGCACCGGCACGGGCGCCGGCTCCCATCCCACACGGGACCGGACCCGGGCCAGGAGCAGCAGCCTTCCGCTGCTCCTGATCATCGGCGGCGCCGTCGTGCTCCTCGGACTCCTCGTCTGGCTGCTCGTCTCCCTCTTCGGCGGCTCGGACGACGAGGCGCGCGTGGACCCGTCGTCGCTGGCCTCGGGCGAATGCCTCGCCGATTTCACGGACATCACCGAGGACGCCGTGCTGGTGGACTGCGCCGAACCCCACAACGCCCAGCTCGTGGCCAGCGAGGACTACCCCGAGGACGCGGAGTTCCCCGGCCGTGACCAGCTCGGCCTCCGCGCCGAGGCGGCCTGCGCCACGGCCTCGGCGGACATCGACCCCGACGTGGTCACCGCGGACCTGGAGGTCACCCTCCTCCGGGCGACGCCGACGGCGGAGACCTGGGCGGACGGTGACCGCCGCGTGGACTGCTTCGCCGTCGTCGGGAACGGCGGCACCGTGAGCCAGAGCCTCCTCAACCCCTGACGGCGACGGTCAGGACGGACGGACAGGAAAGGGAGGAACCGCGAGGTTCCTCCCTTTCCTGCATGCGCTGCCGCTACCGGGCGGCGTGCACCAGCAGGCCACCCGAGTCCAGGCCCGCCTCCCCGAGAGCCTCCGCATCCGGCTCCTGCCGGTCGACGACGACGGTGTCGCCGTCGACGATCTCGCCCGCGAGGATGCCCCTCGCCAGGCGGTCGCCGATCTCACGCTGGACGAGCCTGCGCAGCGGCCGCGCGCCGTATGCCGGGTCGAAGCCGGTGAGCGCGAGCCACTCGCTCGCGGCGGCGCTCACCTTGAGCTCCAGGCGACGGTCATGCAGCCGGTCGCCGAGCGACCTGACCTGCAGGTCGACGATCCGCGAGAGCTCGTCGAGGCCGAGCGGATCGAAGATCACGACGTCGTCGAGCCGGTTCAGGAACTCCGGCCGGAAGTTCGCGTTGACGGCGGCCATCACGGCGGAGCGCTTGGCGGCGTCGTCGAGCGCGGGGTCCACGAGGAACTGCGAGCCGAGGTTCGAGGTCAGCACGAGGATCACGTTGCGGAAGTCCACCGTGCGGCCCTGGCCGTCCGTGAGGCGCCCGTCGTCGAGTACCTGCAGGAGCAGGTCGAAGACCTCCGGGTGCGCCTTCTCCACCTCGTCGAGCAGCACCACGCTGTAGGGGCGGCGCCGCACGGCCTCGGTGAGCTGGCCGCCTTCCTCGTAGCCCACGTATCCCGGCGGAGCACCGACGAGGCGCGCCACCGAGTGCTTCTCCGAGTACTCGGACATGTCGATCCGGATCATGGCGCGCTCGTCGTCGAACAGGAAGTCCGCGAGAGCCTTGGCGAGCTCCGTCTTGCCCACGCCGGTGGGGCCGAGGAACAGGAAGGAACCCGTGGGGCGGTTCGGATCGGACACGCCGGCCCGGGCTCGCCGGACGGCGTCGGACACGGCGGACACCGCGCGCTTCTGCCCGATCAGGCGCGCGCCGATGACCTCCTCCATATGGAGGAGCTTCTCGCTCTCGCCCTGGAGCATGCGCCCGGCCGGGATGCCTGTCCAGGCGGAGATGACCTCCGCGATGTCGTTCGCGCTGACCTCCTCGGCGACCATCAGCTCGGGGGCGTTGGCACTCTGCTCCTCGGCGGCCTGCGCCGCCCGGAGCTCGCGCTCCACCTGCGGGATCTCCCCGTACAGGATGCGCGACGCCGTCTCGAGGTCTCCCTCGCGCTGCGCGCGGTCGGCCTGCGAGCGCAGGTCGTCCAGGGACGCCTTCAGGTCACCCACGCGGTTCAGGCCCGCCTTCTCGGCCTCCCACCGCGCGTTCAGCCCGTCGAGTTCCTCCTGGCGGTCCGCCATCTCGGCGCGCAGGGTGTCCAGCCGCTCGAGGGAGGCCTCGTCCTTCTCGCGGGCGAGCGCCATCTCCTCCATGCGCATGCGCTCGAGGGACCGGCGCAGCTCGTCGATCTCCACCGGCGCGGAATCGATCTCCATGCGCAGGCGTGAGGCGGCCTCGTCCACGAGGTCGATCGCCTTGTCGGGAAGCTGGCGGCCCGGGATGTACCGGTGGGACAGCGTGGCCGCGGCGACGAGCGCGGAGTCGGCGATCGAGACCTTGTGGTGCGCCTCGTAGCGCTGCTTCAGTCCGCGCAGGATGCCGATCGTGTCCGGCACGGACGGTTCGCCGACATAGACCTGCTGGAACCTGCGCTCCAGGGCCGGGTCCTTCTCCACGTTCTCGCGGTACTCGTCCAGCGTCGTCGCGCCGATGAGGCGGAGCTCGCCGCGTGCCAGCATGGGCTTGAGCATGTTGCCCGCGTCCATGGAGCCCTCGGAAGCGCCCGCCCCGACCACGGTGTGGAGCTCGTCGATGAAGGTGACCACCTGGCCGTTGGACGAGCGGATCTCGTCGAGCACGGCCTTCAGCCGCTCCTCGAACTCGCCGCGGTACTTGGCTCCCGCGATCATCGAGCCGAGGTCGAGGCTGATGAGGGTCTTCCCCCGGAGTGATTCGGGCACGTCGCCCGCGACCATGCGCTGGGCGAGCCCCTCGACGACGGCGGTCTTGCCGACGCCGGGCTCGCCGATCAGCACAGGGTTGTTCTTGGTGCGGCGGCTCAGCACCTGCACCACGCGCCGGATCTCGGCGTCGCGTCCGATCACGGGATCGAGCTTCCCGCTGCGGGCCACCTCGGTGAGGTCCACCCCGAACTTCTCGAGCGCCTGGAAGGTGTTCTCCGGATCGGGCGTGGTCACGCGCCGGTCGCCCCGGACCCCCGGCAGCGCGGAGGCGAGGGCCTCCCGCGTGAGGCCGAGCGAACGCAGGATGGTGCCGGCCGCCCCGGTGTCGGCGGCGAGCGCCAGCAGGAGGTGCTCGGTGGATACGAACTGGTCGCCCAGCGTCTCCGCCTCCTGCTTCGCGGAATTGATGACCTGGAGTGCCCCGCGCGAGAACTGCGGCTGCGCCACGGAGGACCCCGACGACGACGGCAGGGCCTTGA
Organism: Arthrobacter sp. NPDC092385; assembly: GCF_044755105.1. Taxonomy (NCBI): domain Bacteria; kingdom Bacillati; phylum Actinomycetota; class Actinomycetes; order Micrococcales; family Micrococcaceae; genus Arthrobacter; species Arthrobacter sp. NPDC092385. The sequence continues at coordinate 345,028 of NZ_JBIVQL010000001.1, read as the reverse complement.
TCGCGGCACTCGCCTGCACGCTCACGCTGTCGGGGTCGGCGCCCGCCGCCTTCAGGAGCGCGACGGCGATACCGTCACGCTGGTCCAGGAGCGCCTTGAGGAAGTGCGGCGCCTCGATCTGGGCGTTACCCGCCGTGGAGGCATTCATGGCAGCGGCTGAAAGCACCTCACGGCTCTTGGTGGTGAAGTTGGTGTCCACGCGAGGATCCTTCCTGTTCTGACGTAGGGGTCCGGTACCCGGCCCCCACATTGAGTGTACTCGACTCAACTTTGGTTCGGGCAGATAAATTCCACCTGCTCGGCGCGGGGCGAGCAGCAGGAAGACCGCGACCGACCCGCACGCCGCGACGGCGGCGCGCCAGGGGTTCTCGGACATAATGAGCCGTATGGGGAAACTTCATCGCGCCACATCCGTCCTGACCACCGCCGTCCTCGCACTCACGCTCGCGGCCTGCACGGACGACCGCCCCACCGCCGAGGACGCGGCGCGCACCCTGGCCGAGGGGCTGGCCCGGCTCGACGTCGGGCAGTCCGCGTTCACGTCCCTGGAGTCCACCGAGGTGACGGACCAGCTCGCCGCGATCACCGAGGGCTTTGCACCGGAAGCGCCTGCGGTGACCGTCGCCGGCGTCGAGGAGACCGGCGAGGACAGCGCGACGGCCACCCTCGACTACGTCTGGGACCTCGACGACACCGACCAGGACTGGACCTACAGCACGACGGCGGACCTCACGCGCGTCGAGGACGCCTGGCAGACCGCCTGGGAACCGGATGTGTTCGTCCCGAACCTCCTGCCCGACGAGAAGCTGACCCTGACGAGCGTCCCCGGTGATCGCGGCGACATCACCGGAGCCGGCGGCGAGGTGATCGTCACGCAGCGGCCCGTGATCCGGGTGGGCATCGACAAGACCCGCGTACCCGAGGAGCAGCACGCAGCCTCCGCGCGTGCTCTCGCGACGCTGCTCGAGCTCGATCCGGCCGCCTACGAGCAGCAGGTCGCGGGCGCCGGCGCGGACGCCTTCGTGGTGGCCGTCGTGCTCCGCGACGACGCCACGCGGACCGTCACCGATGCGCAGATCGATGCCGTCCCGGGTGCCCTGCGGCAGGCGGACACACTCGAGCTCGCCCCGACACGGACCTTCGCCCGGGAGCTGCTCGGCGGTGTCGGCGAGGCGACCGAGGAACTCGTGGAGCAGTCGGACGGTGCCGTGCGGGCCGGTGACATCACCGGGCTCGGTGGCCTGCAGCTGCAGCACAACGCCCAGCTGGCCGGTACCCCGGGCCTCGAGGTCAACGCCGCTCCGGTGGACGCTCCGCAGACCCCCACCCAGCGGCTGTTCGCGAAACCCGCCGTCGACGGCGAGGACCTCGCCACCACGCTCGATCCCCGCCTGCAGAGCCTCGGCGAGCAGGTGCTCGCGGAGGAGCCCTCGGCGTCGTCCATCGTGGCCCTCCGCCCCAGCACGGGCGAGATCCTCGCCGCAGCGAACGGCCCGGGCAGCGAAGGGCTGCAGACGGCCCTCCTCGGCCAGTACCCGCCCGGCTCCACGTTCAAGATCGCCACGAGCCTCGCGCTCCTGCGGAAGGGCTTCACGCCCGAGTCGCCGACCGAGTGCACCGAGGAGGTCACCGTGGACGGGCGGACCTTCAACAACGCCAGCACGTACCCGGCCCAGTTCCTCGGGACCATTCCCCTCCTCGAGACCTTCGCGCAGTCCTGCAACACCGGGTTCATCTCCGCCCGGGACCGGATCAGCCAGTCCGACCTCGAGAAGGCCGCCACCGACCTCGGGATCGGCGTCGAGGCGAGCATCGGGACGCCCGCGTTCTTCGGAGCCGTGCCGACCGAGGCGGAGGGCACGGCCCATGCCGCCGCGATGATCGGCCAGGGCGAGGTCCTGGTCTCCCCGCTGTCGCTCGCCACCATGGCCGCGTCCGTCGGCAACGGCGCGCGGGTCACGCCGACGCTCCTCGCGCCGGGTGAGCCGACGGAACTCGACACCGGGTCGGAGAGTGCCGCGGCATCCCAGGCGCCCACCGATGACGCATCGGCGCCGGCTCCCACCGATCCCGCAGCACCGGAAGCGGCGGAGCCGAGTGCCTTCACCGCGGCGGAGTCGGCGACCCTGAAGACCCTCATGGCCGCCGTCGTCGCCCAGGGCGGCGCCCAGCTCCTGCGGGATGTCCCGGGCGGGCCCGTCCTGGCCAAGACCGGCACCGCCGAGTTCGGCAGCGAGACCCCTCCGCGGACGCACGCGTGGGTCGTCGCCCTGCAGGGAGACCTCGCCGTCGCCGTCTTCGTCGAGGAGGGCGAGCTCGGCTCCACCTCCGGGGGTCCCCTGATGCAGGCGTTCCTGACGGGAGCCGCCTCGTAGCAGCCAGCGACTCGCGACCGACGAGGGTGCGGGTTGTCCACTTCGATGACTTGGGGGGTCAGATCAGTACCGTGCACGCAGTAGCTTGATCATCCTCCGGCGCGCGCCTGCTGCGCCGGAGGCAATTCGAAGACCGTTGAAAGGGTCGCAGTGGATCTCACGTTCATCCCGCTCATCATCGGCGCGGTGGTATTGCTCGTCGCCATCGTCGTCGCCATCGTGCTCGCCCGTATGGCTCTGCACATCGCCAGCCCGGACCAGGCGCTCATCATCTCCTCGAAGGACAGCAAGGGGCAGCCGGATCCGGACAGCCAGCGCGTCGTCTTCGGCCGCATCTTCATCAACCCGTTCTCGCAGCGGGCCTACCCGCTGTCCCTCGCGTCCCGCCAGGTGTCCCTGCGCATCGAGGGCATCTCCAAGAACGGCATCAAGCTCCATCTGACGGGCGTCGCCCAGGTCAAGGTGGGCGGCGACGCCGACGCCGTCCGGAAGGCCGCCCAGCGCTTCCTGAACCAACAGGATGCCATCGACCACTACACGCAGGAGACGCTCTCGGGCTCGCTGCGCTCCATCGTGGGAACCCTCACGGTCGAGTCGATCATCCGGGATCGCGCCACCTTCGCGAAGAGCGTGAAGGAGGAGGCCGAACACTCGATGCACAACCAGGGCCTGGAGATCGACACCTTCCAGATCCAGTCCGTGGACGACGACTCCGGCTACCTGAAGAACCTGGGCCGACCCGAGGCCGCCCTCGCCGAGCGCAACGCCAAGATCGCCGAGGCCCGGTCCATGCAGGAATCCGAGCAGGCACGCGCCCTCTCCGACGAGCAGGTCGCCCTCGCCCAGCAGCAGCTGATCATCCGCCGTGCCGAGCTGAAGGAGGAGGCCGACGCCCGTCAGGCGCGTGCCGACGCCTCGGGCCCCCTGGCCCAGGCCGAGCAGCAGGAACAGGTCATCATGCGCGAGCAGCAGGTCGCGCAGCGGCGCGCCGAGCTCCGCGAACGCGAGCTCGACACCGAGGTGCGCAAGCCCGCGGACGCCGAGAAGTACCGCCTCATCCAGCAGGCCGACGCGAAGCTCGAGGAGCGCCGTCGTGCCTCCGAGGCCACGGAGATCGAGGCCCGCGTCGATCTCGCACGCCGCAAGCTCGTCGCCGAGGGTGACCGCGTGGCGGCCGAGGCGGATGCCGCCGCGAACACCGCACGCGGTACCGCCGAGGCGACCATCGACGAGGCGAAGGGCCGCGCCGACGCTGCGGTCATCGCCTCCCGCGGTGACGCCGAGGCCGGGTCGACGGAAGCGCGCGGAAAGGCGGAGGCGGCAGGTATCGCCGCGCAGGCCGAGGCGTACGAGAAATTCAACCAGGCAGCCATCCTGTCGAAGGTCCTCGAGGTGCTCCCTGCCATGGCACGCGAGATCGCCGCACCGATGTCGGCGATCGACACCATGACGGTCGTCTCGAACGACGGCGCCAGCCAGCTCAGCAAGAACGTCTCCAGCGGGGTCCACCAGACCACGCAGCTGGTGAAGGACACCACGGGGCTGGACATCATCGCGCTGCTGGGCGATCTCCTGAAGAACGCGGACAGGCCGAGCATGAACGGGTCCGGCGGTCCGGTCACCGTCAGCGGATCCGACTAGCGCACTACCAGGGCGCTATCACGGGGCCGCTGCCGAGGGTCCCGAGCTGAGGGGTTGCTGCCGAACCGGCCGCGGCCCCTCAGCGGTAGGTCTGCAGGGACGCCCCCGACGACGGGACGATCACCTTGCCCAGCGGTGCCAGCGACACCGGGATGAGCTTGAGGTTCGCGATACCCAGCGGGATCCCGATGATGCTGATGAACATCGGGATGGCCGTCAGCACGTGGCCGATGGCGATCCAGATGCCCGCGACGAGCAGCCAGATCACATTGCCGACCGCCGCGAAGGCATACGTGCCTCCGCCCCGGCTGACCACCGTCTGCCCGAACGGCCACAGTGCGTAGACGCCGATCCTGAACGAGGCGATCCCGAACGGGATGGTCACGATCAGCAGGCAGCAGATGATGCCGGCCGCGAAGTAGCCGAGGGCGAGCCAGATGCCGCCGAACAGGAGCCAGATGACGTTCAGGAGTGCGTTCATGCGCCCATTGTTCCGCACCCGGCCGGGCACCGCACCACCTGGAACACACGAAGGGCTCCCTACCCGGGCGGGTAGGGAGCCCTTTCGTTGTTCCGGCGTACCGCTCTAGCGGGGACGGCGGTCGTTCGACGCCGGAGCGCTCGCCCTGCGGGAACCAGCGGCGCGGCGTGCACCCTCGGTCCGCGGGGCCGACGACGGCGCGTGGCTGCGCTGGCCGCCGGCGGCAGGAGCAGCAGCGGCGGGACGACGCACGGCGTCGCCCACGCGCTGGCCCGAGGCCGGGCGACGGCTGCGCGTCGTCGTCTCCGAGGCGGTGCGTGGCTCATCCGTCCGGCGGCGTGATCCACCGGTCTTGGCGGCAGCGCCCGAGTCCGAGCCGAAGCGAGGCGCCTGCGGCTGGTCCTTGCGGCGATCGGCGCGGTTGCCCTGGGCGGCCTGCGGGTCGGCGGAGACGCGTCCACGCCCGCCCCGGCCGCCACGGCCACCTGCAGCCGGAGCTGCGGCACCACGGCGGGCGCGCTTGCGCTCGGCGTTGGCGCCCGTGGAGGTACCCTCGCCCCGCGTGGCCTCGCGGGAGGCGAGCAGGGCCGCACGGGTGCGGGGATCGATCTTGTCGGCGAGCTCGCCCGTCAGGGACAGGACGAGAGGGGACGTCGCCTTGACGTTCTCGAACGCGACGTCGACCCCGGCGGCCTTCATCAGCTTCTGCACCTCTGACTTCTGCTCGGGCAGCGTGATCGTGACCACGGTTCCCGAGGAGCCTGCGCGGGCCGTGCGGCCCGAGCGGTGCAGGTACGCCTTGTGCTCCGTGGGCGGATCCACGTGGACCACGAGTTCGACGTCGTCCACGTGCACGCCGCGGGCGGCGACGTCGGTGGCCACCAGGACGCGGACGTCACCGGTGGAGAACTCCGCGAGGTTCCGGTCGCGGGCGTTCTGCGACAGGTTGCCGTGGAGGTCGACGGCGGGGATCCCGGCGTCGGTCAGGGTCTTGGCGAGCTTCCGCGCGTGGTGCTTGGTGCGCATGAAGAGCAGGCGGCGTCCGGTACCGGAAGCCAGCTGGACGATCAGCTGCTTCTTCTGCGTCTGGTCGCCGATCATCAGCACGTGGTGCTCCATGGTGGTGACCGCGGCCTGCGGGTCGTCCACGGAGTGGGTGACGGGGTTGGTCATGTAGCGGTTGACCACCTTGTCCACGCCGTTGTCGAGCGTCGCCGAGAACAGCAGGCGCTGGCCGTCGGCGGGCGTGGTGTCGAGGAGCTTCTTCACGACCGGCAGGAAGCCGAGGTCCGCCATGTGGTCGGCCTCGTCGAGGATGGTGATCTCCACCGACTCGAGGGTGATGAGCTTCTGGCGCATCAGGTCCTCGAGGCGTCCGGGGCACGCGATGACGATGTCCACGCCGGCACGCAGGGCCTTCTCCTGGCGCTGCTGGGACACGCCGCCGTAGATCACGGTGGTGTTGAGTCCGAGCTGCTGCGCGAGCGGCTCCACGGTGGCGTTGATCTGGGTGGCGAGCTCGCGGGTCGGGGCGAGCACGAGGGCCAGGGGGCGCCCCGGCTTGCGCCGGTAGGCGGCTTCCTGCTCAGCGAGGCGGGAGACCATGGGCAGCGCGAAGGCGAGGGTCTTGCCCGAGCCCGTCCGGCCGCGGCCGAGGACGTCGCGTCCGGCGAGGGAGTCCGGGAGGGACTTCACCTGGATGGGGAATGGTTCGGTGATCCCCTGCGCGGCGAGGTTCTCGACCAGCGCTTTGGGCACACCGAGGGCGGCAAAAGTAGTCATGTAAAGTACACGAACTTTCTTCTCATCTTCCCCGGCACCGGTTGGCGCAGGGGTTCGCCGAAGAAAAGTCAGACAGTGTCCACCGCGCTCACGATCCTGGGAGCTCAATGCGGGACAAAAGAATGCGTTCTATCGACGCAGGCTGCGCGTTCAACTGGCGGAAGTGATCTGCCGTGCGCAGGCAAGTGGTTCGAGTTTACCAGCAGGATCGCCATAAGCCCGCATCCGCGTGTGTATCCAGCTGCCGGTGACCGGACCCGCCCGCCCTCGCATCAGCGGGATCGATCTGCGAGGGTGGACGGACCAGCACCCCTGCCAGGAGGAACCCATGACCCTGTCCCCCGCCGAACTGCTCGAGGACGCCCGGTCCCTGGCGGGTGACATCGCCGACCTGCGGCACCGCCTCCACCGTGAACCCGAGCTCGGCCTGCAGCTGCCGCGTACCCAGGAGAAGGTGCTGGCCGCCCTCGACGGGCTCCCCTACGAGATCACCCTCGGCAGGGACACGACCTCCGTCACCGCCGTCCTGCGCGGCGGGGCAGCGCAGGACGGCGACGCTCCCGTGGTGCTCCTGCGGGGAGACATGGATGCCCTGCCGGTGCGGGAGGCCACGGGCGTCCCGTACAGCTCCGAGATCGGCGGCGTGATGCATGCCTGCGGCCACGACCTGCACACCGCGATGCTCACGGGAGCCGCCACGCTGCTCGCCGAGCGCCGTGCGGAACTCGCCGGGGACGTCGTCCTCATGTTCCAGCCCGGCGAGGAGGGCCACGACGGCGCCGGCGTCATGATCCGGGAGGGCATCCTGGAGGCGGCCGGCAGGACGCCGGATGCGGCGTACGGGCTGCACGTGACGTCCTCCCTCATGCCTACCGGAATGTTCACCAGCCGTGGCGGGGCCCTGATGTCGGCGTCGGACGCCCTGCTGGTGACGGTGCGCGGTGCGGGCGGGCACGGGTCCTCGCCCCACTCGGCCAAGGACCCGGTGACGGTGGCCGCGGAGATCGTCACCCAACTGCAGGTCATGATCACGCGGCAGTTCGACATGTTCGATCCCGTGGTGCTGTCCGTCGGTGTGCTGAACGCGGGAACGCAGCGCAACATCATCCCGGAGACGGCGAGGATCGAGGCGACCGTCCGGACCTTCTCGCGGGCGAACCGGGAGAGGATGGCGGAGGCCGCACCGCGACTCGTGCGCCATATCGCCGCGGCGCACGGGCTGGAGGCCGAGATCGAGTACCTCCACGAATATCCCGTCACCATCACCGATCCCGACGAGACGGCCCATGCCGAGGCACAGGTCGCGGAGCTCCTCGGGGCGGACCGGTACGTGACCATGCCCCAGCCCATGAGCGGTTCGGAGGACTTCTCCCGCATCCTCGAAGCCGTCCCGGGAAGCTTCGTGTTCCTCTCCGCTGTGGCTCCCGGGATCGAACCGGCGACGGCGCCCTTCAACCACTCCCCCTACGCCGTGTTCGATGACAGCGTGCTCGCCGACGGGGCGGCCCTCTACGCGCAGCTCGCCATCTCCCGACTGGCTTCGGGTGCCTCCCGGTCCTCCCTGCCCTCCCTGCCCTCCGTCGGGTGAGCCGGCGCACATGGCGAAGCTGGACCTACGGACGAGGCTCATGGGGAGGGTTCTCGCGAGGGTGTCCCCTGCGGGCAGGAGCGAAGAGCAGATCGTGGCGGGCCAGCAGCGGTCCATCGGCCACAACCCGGTACTCGATCTGCTGCTCGGCGGCCTCTCGCCGAACGTCACCGCCAGCGAGGACACCGCTGCCGGGGCCACGGACCGGATCCCGATCCGCGTGTATCGTCCCGCGGACCTCTCCGGGCCCCTGCCGCTGATCGTCCTCATGCACGGTGGCGGCTGGGCGACCGGCACGCTCGACACCTACGATTGGCTGGCGAGTTCGATGTCGGCGCAGGCAGGGGCCGTCGTCGTCTCCCTCGCCTATCGCCTCGCGCCCACGCACCGCTGGCCGGCCGCCGCGGAGGACTGCTACGCCGCGTTCCTCGAGGTCGTCGGCCGCGCGGCGGACTGGGAGGCGGATGCGGCTCGAGTGGCCGTCGTGGGAGACAGCGCGGGCGGGAACCTGGCGGCGGTGGTCACGCTCATGGCACGGGACCGCTCCGGCCCGGTGATCTCGTTCCAGGGACTCATCTACCCCGCGACCGACCTGACGCTGGGCAGTCCGTCCATCGAGGAGAACGCGGCCGCGCCGATCCTGACGAAACGGGACATCGTCGCCTTCCGGGACCTCTATGCACCCGACCCGAAGGACCACCTCGACCCCTATGCCTCGCCCCTGTTCGCCGATGACCTCAGTGGGCTCCCGGCGGCGCTCGTCCAGGTCGCCGAGCACGACCCCATCCGGGACGACGGCCTGCGCTACGCCGCTGCCCTGAAGGCGGCCGGTGTCCAGGTGCGCGTCACCACCTATGTCGGGATGCCGCACGGCTTCCTGGCGTTCCCGCGGATCTCCCGCAGCGCGCCCCAGGCACTCGAGGAGTTGTGCGCGGAACTCCGGACGCACCTCGCGCCCACGGGCTGAGGCCATCAACGCCAGGGGAACCACCCGCGGGCTGCCGGTAGCCTTGGAGGAATGGATCCGCACGCACAGACCCCCGACCAGCCGCACCGCACCCAGCCCGTCTCGTTCGTCCGGCGGGGCTCGCGCCTGCAGGGCCGGCGTCGCGAGGCCTGGGACGAGCTCGCGGAGGCCTTCCTGATCGACGTCCCGCGCGTCGAGAACGCCGACACCTCGGTGGCCCCGGGTTTCGTGCTCGACGTCGAGGGCACCTTCGGGCGGTCGGCGCCGCTGGTCGTCGAGGTGGGGTCGGGGCTCGGCGAAGCCATCACGCACGCCGCCGAACTCGATCCGGACCGCGACTACCTGGCCCTCGAGGTCTACCGCCCTGGGCTCGCCCAGACCATGCTGCGCATCAGCCAGAAGGACCTGGCCAACGTGCGGACCGCGCAGGTGAATGCCGCGGAGGCCTTCGCCGGCATGATCCCGGCGTCGTCCGTCGCCGAGCTGTGGACGTTCTTCCCCGACCCCTGGCACAAGGCACGCCACCACAAGCGCAGGCTCGTCAAGGAGGGCTACGTGGACCTCGCCGCCCGGGTCCTCCAGCCCGGGGGGATCTTCCGCCTCGCCACGGACTGGTCCAGCTACGCCGTGCAGATGCGCGCCGTGCTGGACGCGAGCGACCATTTCGAGAACCTGCACGACGGCGAGCGCTCCGGCGCCGAGAGCCCCCTCACGCAGGTGTGGGAGAGCGGCGTGGAGTCCGTGGTGGGCGGTGCGCCGATGCGTGAGGGGCGGGATCCGGTGAGCACGGGCAACACGGGTGTCAACGAGGGCACCGACGAGCTCGGCGGGTGGGCGCCCCGCTTCGACGGCCGGACCCTCACGAGTTTCGAGAACAAGGCGATCAAGGCCGGGCGGATGGTCTTCGACCTCACCTATCGCCGCCGCTGAACGGGCGGCACGGCGAGCGGCGCGCGGCTCCGCGGCTCCCTCGCCGTGGCCGCCCTCCGCGGCGCAGGCACCTCCGGCTAGGTGTGCTGCTGGAAGCCCATCCCCAGCCCGCGGGAGATGGCCCGGAAAGCCTCGGGATCCGGGTGGCCGGCGCCCTGCTGACTGTGGACGAACGCCTTCGTCACCCACTCGTCGGGCAGCCAGGTGCGGCCCTGAAGCTGTTCATGGCCCGGGCAGCGCACCGTCGCCCAGAACAGGAAAACCAGCTCGGCCCAGTCGGATTCGAGGATCCAGTTGACTGAACCGCTGGTGGATCGGCCCATCACCTGCAGGGCGCCCGGACCGATCAGCGTCGCCATCTGGATGCTGTTCCACCTCCGCGGCAGCACGGAGGTCTGCGTGTGGAGGTAGAACCCGTAGTCCGAGACGGTGACCGTCCCGCTGTCGATCGGCGTCCATCGCGGCTGGGCCAGCGCGGCCGCCCGGCGTCGTCGGCCCGCATTCCCCAGGGCTGCCGCAGCACCGAGCCCGAGCATCAGGGGCACCGCTCCCCGCCCCCGCGCCACGACGAAGGAGCTGTCGTGCACGTACGATCCGTCGCCCCACGCTTCGTAGGACGACAGCCGGAACGGTCCGAAGGCCAGGGGTGCTTCGTCCTGGGAGTGCTGCATCGCGAAGGGCACCGGGACGGCCTGCCGTTGCTTCAACCGCCCCTGGTGCATCAGCAGGGCGAGCTCGGCGGTCATCCACAGGGCATCGTCCCGCGCGGACCAGTCGGAGTCATCGACGTCGGTCCTCTTCCCCATCCTCCCAGCCTATGCAGATCCCGGCCCGCGCGCGACGGCGGTGAAGACGACGCCGTCTGCCCAGGACCGCCCCTGGCCGGGTAGATTCGCTGGAGTCGGGGCGGCCGGAGGATCCCGGACGCCAGCACCAGGGAGATGCGGGGATGATGGGTATTTTCAGGCGTCGGACCTCCGGCCGGGGCACGGGCAAGGATCCCATCGAGGCCTTCTGGCGCTGGTGGGCCGAGGACGGCGAGGACCTGCTGACCACCGCCACGCGGGCCGGTGACTTCGAGGCGTACGTCGACGTGCTGACCCGGCGCGTGAAGGCGATCGCCCGGGGGCTCGAATGGGAGACGCGCACGGGCACCGACGCCGAGCACACGCTCTGCGTCTCGAGCGGCGGTGACGCTGCGCTGCGTCCCGTGGCCGAACGCTGGTACCGCGCATCGCCGCCGGCCAGCCGGCGCTGGGAGTTCGTCCCCGCCCGCAACGCCAAACCGGACATGCTGGACTCGAGCATCACCTACCGTGGCAGGACCTTCGACCTGCGGCGCACCAGGGTCCATGCGGCGGTGACCAGGGCAGGCGACGGCCTCATCGTGTCGGTGCACAACCCCGGCTTCACCGGGCAGTGGGACGACGAGTACGGGCTGTGCGTCCTCCTGCTCGAATGGCTGCTCGGCGAGGACGACGTCGAACGCTGGGTCCGCCGCGTGGACTGCATCGCGTACGACGTCGTCGACAGCATCCCGGCGGCCGACCTGCCCGCGAGGGTCGCCGAACTCGCCCGCACACTCCCCGCGCCGGGCTGGCTGCTCATGCGGGGGACCCTCGGGTCCGGTGAGCCGATCCTGGTCCGGGTCCTGCGCCCGCTGCGCTGGATAGACCACCCGCGCTTCGACCTCCACACGGCACTGCGGGTCCCCTTCGATGCCGACGGGCAGGGCCTTCCGACCCCCGAGGCCTCCGATGCCCTCTCGGACCTCGAGGACTCGCTCGTGGGCGCGCTCGGCATCCGCGGGATGCTCGTCGCGGCCGAGACCTCGAAGGGGGTGCGGACGTTCCACTTCTACTCGGACTCCGAGGACCAGAACGGCCGGGACGTCCTCGACGCCGCGGCTCGCGGACGCCGGCCGGTCTCGGTCAGGCACACCCCTGATCCCGGCTGGAAGAAAGTGCAGGACTTCGCCTGACCTTCGGCGGTCCCCTCGTGGAGGCGTGACGACGAGCTGCGGCGCGTAGGGGGATCGAGCCGCGGGCGGTTGCGCTAGGAGACGTCCTGCGTGCCGACAGCAGCCAGCAGCATGGCGGCGATGCGGCGCCCGTCGGCGATGGCGGTGTCAGCGTCCGTGCCGCGCAGGATCATTCCGAGCACGCCGGTGTAGATCAGGACGAGCTGCTGGGCCACAGCGTCCGCCCTGCCGGGATCCGGCAGGGCGGCGGCCAGTTCACCGAGCCGACGGGTCAGCAGCCGGGTGTCGGCCAGCAGTGTCTCCTCGAGGTCGGGCCCCGGACGGGCGGTCTCGGCAGCGATGCCCAGGAACACGCACCAGCGGGACGGGCTGAGGTTCCGCCGGTGCCGGGTCAGCGCGGTGAAGATCGCGAGCACCTTCTCCTCCGGGCCCTCCGCCTCGTCCACACACTCCTGCCACGTGGTGTCCCACCGCGAGAGCCTGCGCCGGAGGGCCTGCGTGATCAGCCCTTCCTTGTTGCCGAAGTGCGCATAGAGCGTTGCCGGAGACACCTGGGCGCGCTCGAGGATCACGTCGACGGGCGTCGCCGTGACGCCCTGCGTCGCGGCGAGGTCCTCCGCCGCATCGAGAAGCCGGTCCCGCACCGTTGCTTGTGGTTCCACCCCAGAAGGATATAACGTTCGTTTCAATGAAACGCCCGTTACAGTCCTCGTCCAGCGCCCAAGAGCCTCTCTTCGCCGTGTCGGCGGTAGCGCTCATCGCTGCCACCTACGGCCTGGCACGACTGGGGTACGGACTGTTCCTACCGGCCTTCGCGGCGTCGTTCTCCCTGTCGTCCACGATGAGCGGGATCCTGTCCTCCGGCGCCTCCCTCCTGTACTGCGTCTCCGCGGTCATCGGCTTCCGCTTCGCAGGCGGCCATCCCCGCGCCGTGACGCTCCTCGCCGGGTCGACAGCCGCGCTGGGCAGCGTCGGGATCGCCGGCGCACAACACACGATGGTCTTCGCCGCCGCGGTACTCCTTGCCGGCATGGGGGCGGGTTTCGCCTCCCCCGCCCTGGTGGAGCTCGTGCAGCGCAACGCCGAACCGGCCCGGCAGGGGCGGCTCCAGTCCATCGTCAATTCGGGCACGGGCTTCGGGGTGGTCGCTGCGGGCCTCCTGTCCCTGTCGCTGGGGGAAGCCTGGCGGATCGCCTGGGTGCTGGTGGCGGCGATCGCCGCGGTGTCGATGCTCGCCGTCCTGCGCCTGGACGGCAGTGCGGGGACCATCCCGGCATTGGACCGCCCTGCCCCCTCGCTCCTCACCCGATCGAGCTTCCGCGGGCTCGCCAGGCCACTCTCAGGCGCCTTCGTCTTCGGCTGCGGATGCGCCGCTGTGTGGGTCTACGGCAGGGCCACGCTCGAACAGGCCGGCGGCATGAGTGCCGGGATGTCCGCCGTCGTGTGGATCGCGCTCGGGGTGGGAGGCGCTGCCGCCACGCTGGGCGCGCGCCGGCTCGCGGATCATGCCATCGCGCTGACCTGGTCCGTGACGACCCTCGGCACCGCCGGAGCGACTGCGTGGATCGGATCCAGCCAGGGCAGCCTCGTCCCGGCATACGCCGCGGCGGCCCTCTTCGGCCTTGCCTACACTGCGGCGACATCGGTGCTCATCCTCTGGGCGTCCGAGGCCACGGCGGACAGTGCTGCCGCCACCTCGCTCCTGTTCACCGCCCTGGTCCTCGGACAGGCGGCCGGGGCCCCGCTCACGGGGGCGATGATCGAAGCGTACGGTCCCGCGGCGGCGTTCTCCGCGGCGGCTCTCACCTGCGCAGCCGGTGCCCTCGCCGTCACCGGGTCACGCCGGCGGGTGCACCCACCGGCCCGCCGCTGAGGAAGAGCGGTCCGTCAGAACGACGACGACGGCAGATCCCGCTCGCCGTCCCGGATGGCCGTGACGATGCGTCCGGCGACAGCCACCGGATCCTTGCCCTGGGGCAGCTTCGGAGCCTCGCCGGCGATGGGCCTCGAGGCGAGTCCGGTCTCCGTGTGCGGCGGGCGGGCATCCAGCACGCGGACTCCCTGCCTGCGCAGCTCCAGTGTCAGGGCCTTGCCGTAGGCACTGAGGCCGGCCTTCGTGGCCGAGTACGCGGCCATGCCCGCCGTCGGGCTCTCGGCGACGACGGCACTGATCTGCGCGATGAACGAACCCTTCGTGAGCCTGGGCGCGACATCGCGCATGAGGCGCATGTATCCGAGGAGGTTCACGAGGACGAGTTCGTCGAGGGTGTCGTCATCGACCTCGACCGCAGGTCCGAAGGCGACGACGCCCGAGGCGAACACGACGCCGTCGAGTTCGCGCCCGTAGATCGCCGCAGCGATCTCGGCAGGGCCGGCGGCCCTGCCGAGGTCCGCCGCCACGCGTCCGACGACGGCCTCGCCGAGCTCGTCGGCCAGCTTCGACAGCTTCTCCTCGGACCGCCCGGACACCGTGAGTTGGGCTCCCTGCGCGGCGAGCTGACGCGAGAGCTCCGCCCCGAGGACCCCGGTGGCGCCGACGACGAGGACGTGGGAACCGCTCAGCTCAGTCATGGCCCGAGTGTAGCTTCCGGCGGTGTCCGACGGGCGGTCCCTGCAGCGCCGCTACAGTGTGGGCATGAACGAGATGCGGAGCTGGCAGCCGATGGTCGAGACGAACGCGGCCCGGCTCCTGCGGACCACCGGCCGGACACCGGCGGAGTGGGCGGGCGAAGCCCTCAGCGCGGGAATCACCGGCCGCGAGGACCTGTCGCGCTGGCTGAAGGACCGGGGAGTCACCGGGTACAACCTGATGAGCGTCGACTGGGAGATGTTCGGGCTGCCGGAGTTCTTCCTGCGCTCTGCCGATGAGCTCTACGACGCCCAGTATGCGGACCGGCCGGCCCTCCGAGCCGTTGCGGATCGCATTCTCCTGTGGGCCGCGGAGGCCCCCGAGGCGGTCATCCAGATGCGCAAGACCTACGTATCGCTCCAGACCTCCCGGCGGAAGTTCGCGCAGCTCACGCCGACCACCAGGACCGCGGTTGACCTGTTCTTCCGGATGGCGGTGCCGGAACTGCCCGGGCTCGAGCCGGTCAGGGCCACCAACGACGCGTTCGCGTGGCGCCTCCGGCTCCGCCGGGAGGAGGACGTGGACGACGCCGTGCTCCGCGCCCTCAGGACTGCGCTGGAGGATAGCCTCGGGAGCCCCTCCGCTTGAGCTCCTCGAGCTCCTGCTGCGCGGCCGCCTCCGCTTCGAGCTCCTCGAAGGCCTGCTGCAGGCGGGGCGATGACGGGTCGGTCCACGACAGCTCCTCGCGTGCCTGGGCCTGGGCTTCGAAGCGCCGCACCTCGAGTTCGGTGTTGCGACGCGCAGCGTCGATCGCCGCGGCCTCCCGCGAGGACGAAGCCAGGGCGTCATGGACGCCGATGGCGGCCTGCGCTGCGGCACGGCGCGCGAGCATGGCGTCGTACTCCATGGCATTCTGCCGCACACGGTGTTCGAGCCGCTGGACGTCCTCGTGGAGCCTGCGCGCCTGCTGCTCCGCTTCCTGCAACTGCCGGGTCAGCGTCTCGAGTCGTCGCCGCGCCGTCATCGACTCGCGGATGGCTGCACGGGCGGCGTCGTCGTCCCCCCGCTGGACGGCGGCCGCCGCGGCCGCCTCGACCCGGTTGAGGTAGGCGGCGGCGTCGTTCGCGGCCAGACCCACGCGGTGGTGGTGGGCGGCGACGTCGGCCGCCCCGCGACGCGCCTGGTCCAGGAGCGAGTGCTGCGCCAGCTGTGCGTTCTGCGCCTGGACCCGCGGATCCTGCTTCCCTTCGGCCGCCGCATTCCGATTGGCCTGCACGATGCGCGTGATGCGTCGTCTGATCGACATTGCTCGGACCCCCGGCTGGTTGTGGTGTGGCTACCTGATCAACCTCTCACCACGTCTGCCGGTTCCCGTAGGTGTCCCGCCAGGTGCCCATGGCCGAGATCTCGGTGCGCAGGCGAGTGGTGGCGCGCTCGAGCTGGAGCGTGTCGATGGACCGCGAGGTCTGCAGGAGGCATCGGCGCAGATCGGCGGAGAGTTCGTCGAGGGCGCGTGCCTGGGCGGCGAGGTCCCTCGTCCATTCCTGCTTGAGCGCGCGGTTGGGCTCCCGGTCCGCCGCCCTCAGCAGGTTCTCGAGGGAAGCGGCCGCCTGGTCGATCTCGGCTGCGGCACGCGGCAGGTCGCCGACGGGTCGGTTCTGCGCGGTCGCCTCCGCCAGGGCGAGGTGCGTGGCGCGCGAGGACCGGGACAGATTGCCGATGAGCCGCGCGGGTTCCCGCGTCAGCGCGTCCGGGGAGTAGGCGCGGGCGGCCAGCATGCCGCGGTCCTTCGTGCGCTCGATGATCCGCGAACTCCTGACCTTCCGCACCACGACCCAGCCGGCGACCCCGGTGCCGGCACCGAGCGCCAACAGGACCCCTACACCGATGGCGAAGGCTTCGACGAGCTCCTCAAGCATGGCGATCTTCCAGGATGTGTTCCATCCATCCAGTCTGACCGCCTCCCCTGACAAATGCCACCCGCCGGGTGCCACCCGCGGGGCGGACGCGCGGCTACGTCCTGTCGCTGGTCCGGACCCCGGGAAGGCGCCACACCTGGACGCCGGGGCCGCGCCCCGAGATCACGAGGGCGCCGGCCGTCTCCTCCGCCGTTGCCCCGGCCGGGCCCAGGTCGACCGGCCGGGCTGCGTTCCACGGGCCGGGCAGCAGGTCCGACGCCACCCGGACGCCGCCGAAGTCCGCCCGCGCCGCCGCGACCACGAAGCACTCCTCCTCGTGCTCACGCACGAACACGACGACGTCGGGTGCGGCGGCCAGCCAGCGCACCGCTCCGTCCCGCAACGCGGGCGAGGCCCGCCGGAGCTCTGCCAGGTCCGCGAGGAACTCCCGCCTGTCCGCCGGCCGGGCACCCGCGCCGTCCCACGGCATGGGCGTGCGGGCGTCCTCGCCGTTGACGCCCCCGAGCCCGAACTCGTCGACGGCGAACACGGTGGGCAGGCCCGGCAGCAGGAAGGTGAGGGCGAGCCCGACGGCGGCACCGCCCTCGACCATCACCGTGGCGGCGCGCGCGGTGTCGTGGGTGTTCAGCGCCGTCATGTTCTGTGAGCGGACCCGCCAGGAGAAGCCCGACGCGAGCGCCGTGTGGGTGGCGACGAGGTCGTCGCCGTCGATCCGGGGTACGCCCGCCGACGGCGTGCCGAAGAAGTTGATACCCGCGGTCTCCCGGTATCCGCGGGTCAGCCACTGCCAGAGCGGGCGCGTGAGGTTCGAGTAGGTCATGCCGCCGTCCCAGGTCCGCCCGGACAGGTCATCGGTGGCGTCGCCCGTGGATTCGGCGAGCAGCATCAGCCCGGGCCTGACGGCGTCCATGGTGCCGCGGATGAGCGCGGCGACCTCCCGGTTGAGGTCCACGGATCCGTGCCGTCCGGTCATGTTGGCGACGTCGATCCGCCAGCCGTCGAGGTTGAAGGGGGGAAGCAGCCACCGGGCGACCACCGACTCCGGTCCGTCGACGAGGCGCCGCCGCAGTTCCGGTGAGGACCAGTCGAGTTTCGGCAGGCTGGGGACACCGAACCAGCTCGCGTACTCCGTGCCGTCCTCGCTGAAGTAGTAGAAGCCGGCCTCCTCGCAGGTCGGATCGGCGGAGGCCTTCCGGAACCAGTCGTGCGCGTCGCCGGTGTGGTTGACGGTGAGGTCCCCGAGGACGGCGATGCCGCGCGCGTGGGCGGCGTCGACGAGCCGGACGAGGGCTGCGTCGCCGCCGAGGAGCGGGTCGACCTCGTCGAACGTCGAGGCGTCGTACCGGTGGTTGGACCGTGCCGGGAAGAAGGGCGTGAGGTACAGCACCGTCGCGCCGAGGTCCCGGATGTGGTCGAGGCGCTCGGTGATGCCGTCGAGGTCTCCCCCGTACACCTGCCGGGGCGTGAGCTCGCCGTGCGGCTCCACCGGTTCGTCCCACGAGCAGCCCACGGCCCAGTCCGGGAGGGCGTCGAGGGGCACCGCGGCGGAGGACCTGGCGTACCGGTCGGGGAACACCTGGTAGATCACGGCGTCGCGCGCCCAGGGCGCCGGGGCGGGGCGGCAGTCGATCCGGAAGTCGTCCCGGTCGGGGGTGTCCCGCCGGGCCGTGCCCGTGGCGTTGAGCCAGCGCAGCACCGGCCCGTCGGCGCCCGGCACCTCGAACAGGAACCGGTAGCGCAGCGTGGGGTTGACCGCCGTGACCTGCGCCTCCCAGCAGGACCACGCGCCGTCGTCCCCGGACTCTCCGGGGAGCAACCGCGCCTCGTCGTAGTGCCCCTCCCCGTCGCGGGTCGAGCGGACGAACACCCGCCCCGGTGCCCCCCAGCGGGCGGGGACCCGCACGCGCACGGCGAGCGTGTCCCCCACGCGCGGCGACTGGTCGGGCACGTACAGCGGGGAGCCGTCGTGGTGCGGTGCGAGGAACGGATCCTGCACGGGTCAGCCCTTGACGGAGCCGGAGACGAGCCCGGTGGTGATGTACTTCTGCAGGAAGAGGAACAGGGCCATGACCGGCACGGCCGCGAGCACCGCTCCCGCCGCGAAGACGCCCCAGTTCTCGGACCGCTGCTGCGCCACGTAGGAGTACAGGCCGACGGCGAGGGTCTGCGAGTCGGGATCCGTCAGTACCACGCTGGCGATCACGAACTCGCTGCTCAGGCCGATGAACGCGAGGAGCCCGACGACGGCGAGGATGGGCGTGACGAGCGGCAGGATAATCGTGAAGAACACCTGCACGTGGCTTGCGCCGTCGATCCTGGCGGCCTCGTCGAGGGACTTCGGGACGGTGTTGAAGAAGCCGTACATGAGGTACGTGTTCACGCCGAGCGCGCCGCCGAGGTAGACCATGATCAGGCCGAGCTGGCTGCCGAGGCCGAGCCACGGGACGACGTCGGTGATGGCGTTCAGGAGCAGGAAGATCGCCACGACGGCGAGCAGCTGCGGGAACATCTGCAGGATCAGCAGCGAGAGCAGGCTCACGCGGCGGCCCTTGAAGCGCATGCGGCTGAACGCGTAGGCGGCGAGGGCCCCGAGGAAGACGGTGGCCGCGGACGTCACGACGCCGATGATCATCGTGTTCATGAACCACCGGCCGAAGGGCCTGCTCGGGTTGCTGAAGAGGGCCTCGAAGTTGCCGGTGTCGATCCTGCTGAACAGGACGTTCGAGCCCGCCATCGTGCCGTTGGAGTTCAGGGCGGCGGAGAGCACGTAGAGCAGCGGGAACACGGCGAAGACCGTGGTCACGACGCCGACGGCGTGGCGCCAGCCCTTGTGCCTGAACCACTGCCCGAACGTGCGCCTGCGCTGCTCCGGGATGCGCCCGGACCTGCCCGTGGTCGACTCGGCGGGGGCGACCGCCTGGGGATCGGTGAACGTGGTCATCAGTTGATGTCCTCCAGAGCCTTGGTCTGCCGGAAGCTGATGGCGGAGATCGCGGCGACGATTAGAAAGATGATGATGGACAGGGCGCTGGCCAGGCCGTAGTCGCGGCCCACACCGGTGCCGAACGCGATCTCGTAGACCATCGTGATCAGGATGTCGGTGTGACCGATGTTCGCGGTCGTGTCGGAGAAGCGGGGGCCGCCGTCGGTCAGCATGTAGATGACGTTGAAGTTGTTGAAGTTGAACGCGAAGCTCGCGATCAGCAGGGGCGCCACCGAGACCAGCAGCAGGGGCAGCTTGATGGCCGCGAAGATGCGCCACGCGGACGCGCCGTCCATGCGGGCGGCCTCGTCGACCTCCTCGGGCAGCGACTGCAGGGCCCCCGTGCACACCAGGAACATGTACGGGAAGCCGAGCCAGAGGTTCACGATGAGCACGCTGACCTTCGCGAGCAGCGGGTCCGTCAGCCACGGGATGTCCGCGCCGCCGAAGAAGGTGTTGTTGATGAAGCCGAATTCCGGGTTGAGCAGGCCGGACCAGACCAGGCCGGCGAGGAAGGCCGGGAAGGCGTAGGGCAGGATCATCAGGATGCGGTAGATCCGCTTGCCGCGGAGGTCCGGCAGGTTGAAGGCGTTCGCGAGGAAGAGCCCGAGAGCGAACGTGGACAGCACTGAGATGATCGCGAAGGTGAAGGTCCACAGGACCACCTGCAGCAGCGGGCCGCGGATGTTCGGATCGGTGAACGCCTTGACGAAGTTGTCGAAGCCGACGTTGATCTTCCAGCCGGTGCTCAGCTGCTCGCCGTCCGCGGACCGGAAGGAGCCCTCGCCGGTGTCGGAGTAGGTGGTCCCGGTCTCGAGGTCGGTGAAGGTGCTCGTGGCCTCGTCGTAGCTCAGCGCCGGGCGGTAGACATAGGCGTTCGAGCCGTCGCTGGTCTTGAGGCTGCCGTCCTCAGGATCGTCGGAGAACGGGACGGTGATGGCGAGGATGTCCGCCTGGTTGGCGAGGACCTCCCCGAACTGCAGCGTGCGGTAGCCCTCGAGCTCCACGCCTTTTCCGGTGCCGTCGGTGACGGCGCCGTCGGCCTCCGCGAGCGGCACGCCGGTGGTCCCCACGGACACGCCGCCGTCGGGATCGGTGGCGAGGAGGTGGTACCCGCCGTCGGCCTCGAGGACCGAGATCCGGTAGGCGGGGGAATCCGGGACCCGCTGCTGGGCCGAGAGCTGGATGGCGCTCACGGCGTCGGCCTTGGTGCTGTTGTGGCCGTCGCCGTAGTTGGTGAAGGCGACGTAGCCGCTGTAGATCATGACGAACACCTGGAAGATCACCAGGAAGAAGATGCCCGGGGCCAGGTACTTCGCGGGCAGACCGCCCCTGCGCAGGTAGATCCAGTTGATGAGGATCGTCATGGCCGCGCCGACGAGGAGGATCACCCACTTCTCCTGCAGGAAGAGCGTGATGAGGACGTAGACCGCGAAGGCGTCCACGAGGCCGAGCAGCACGATCTTCGCGAGCAGGCCGAGGGTCGAATCGGAGCGGGCGGCTGTCTTGGGGGGACGCGTTGCGGCCGGGCCGGGAGGGGCCGATGTGAGCATGGCGGAGGCTTTCGGTGATCGGCGCGGAAGGCCGCTGCTGTGGTGCCGCCACCTCGAAGGTGGCGAAGAGAAGGGTGGCGCCCGTCGCCGGGGCGACGGGCGCCAGGGTACTGCGGGTACTACTGTGCGGCGATCTTCGCCTCGATGTTGCTCACCATGGTGGTCCAGGCCGCGGCGGGGTCGCCCTCGCCCTTGATCAGCGCCAGTTCGGTGCCTCCCCAGTCGGCCCAGACGGCCTGCATCTCGGGCAGCGCGGGCATCGGGACGCCGTTGGCGCCGATCTCGCCGAACGCGGCGACGATGGGATCGGACGCGGCCTTGTCGAAGCTGGCCTTGAGGGCGGGCGGGCGGCCTCCGACGTCGTACATGGCATCCTGGGCGGTTTCGGTGCTCAGGTAGTTGACGGCGAACTCGTTCGCGGCGAGCGCGTTGGCGCTCTTCGACGAGATGAAGAAGCCGTTGACGCCGATGAAGGGCTGGGCGTCCTGGTCGCCGACCGTGGGGAGCTTGTCGACCGCGATGTTCAGGCCTGCGGCCTGTGCGTCGGGGACGTTCCACGGGCCGGTGAGGAAGTAGGGCGACTCGCCGGCGTAGAACTTCTCCTTGGCGATGTCACCGGTGATGTTCGAGTTGAAGATCTTGGACCCGGTGTCGCCCCACTCCACGAGCTTCTTGGCGAATTCGACGCCGTTCGGCTCGCCGAGGAGCAGTTCGTCGGCGTTGTAGCTGCCGTCCTCGTTCTGCCCGAAGACCGGGACGCCCATCGAGGTCTGCAGCGGGTACAGGTGGTAGGGGTCGCCCTGCTTGGGATCCAGGCCCACCAGGAAGGGGTACGTCGCGTCGCCTGCGGCAACGGCGGCCTCGCCGTTGGCGATGACCTCGTCGAAGGTGCCCGCGGCCTCGGGGACGAGATCCGTGTTGCGCAGCAGGCCGATGTTCTCGAGCGCGTAGGGCACACCGTAGACGTTGCCGTCATAGGTCATGGCCTGGACGGCGGACTCCTGGAACTCCGTCGCCTTGTCGCCGAGCTCCACGGGGGCGACGACGCCGTTCTGCACGAAGGTACCCAACCAGTCGTGGGGGCCCACGATCAGGTCCGGGCCCTTGCCGGTGGGCACCTGGGTGATGAAGTCGTCGCGGACGGCTGCGAAGTCCTTGACCGCGAGCTTGACCTCGATGCCCGTGTCCTCCTTGAAGGACTTGGTGATCTCCTCGAGGGCGGGTGCGCGCTCGGCGTCGACCCACATGGTGAGCGTGGTGGCACCTCCCGCGGCGAGGTCCGGGGCGGCGGAGCTGGAGCTGGGCGAGGAGGAATCGGCTGCCCCTCCGCCGCAGGCCGTGAGGGCCAGGACGGCGACCGACATGACGCCGGTGATCAGAGCGTGCCGACGCGTCGGCTGGATGGATCGCACCTTCATTGGTGAACCTTTAATGAGCGGCTTCTGTCGACCTCCCGGACGAAGCGCGGTGCTTCGCGAGCCGGGAGACGCGGGTGTTCCAGCCGCTCCCTACCGGAGGCGACGGTGACCCGAGTCACACTGTAAACGCTTGCATCCGCTTTGAGCAAAAGAGCGTGTGCGCCGCGCCGGAACCTCAGGAAAGACGCAAGGACAGGAAGCTGATCAATGAAAACGCTTCCATAATTCGGTCGGATGGGGTCTAGGATGATCGGCATGTCTGAGATCGCCCCCCTCCTGCACGGCGACGCCCTGTCCTCGCCCGATGCCTTCCATGCACCACTCCACGCTCCGTCCGAGGGCGACCAGTGGTGGCGCTCGTCCGTCATCTACCAGGTGTACCCGCGCTCGTTCCGGGATTCGAACGGGGACGGGATGGGCGACCTCCCGGGCATCACCGCGGAGCTCGGACACCTCGCCGAGCTCAGTATCGATGCGGTCTGGCTCTCGCCGTTCTTCACCTCGCCCCAGCGCGACGGCGGGTACGACGTCGCCGACTACTGCGACGTGGACCCGCTGTTCGGCACGCTGGCCGACTTCGACGCGCTCGTCGCCCGCGCGGACGGCCTCGGCATCCGCGTCATCGTCGACCTCGTGCCCAACCACTGCTCCGACGAGCACGCCCTCTTCCAGGCCGCCCTCGCGGCTCCCGCGGGCTCCGCGGAACGCGCGATGTTCATCTTCCGGGACGGCCGCGGCGCCGACGGCAGCGAACCGCCCAACAACTGGCAGTCGCACTTCGGCGGGCCGGCCTGGACGCGCGTCATCGACCCCGACGGCACACCCGGGCAGTGGTACCTGCACCTGTTCGACTCCTCGCAGCCCGACTTCAACTGGGACAACCCCGCGGTGCGGGCCGAGTTCGAGCGGGTCCTGCGCTTCTGGCTCGATCGCGGCGTCGGCGGCTTCCGCGTCGACGTGGCGCACGCCCTCATCAAGGCGGAGGGGCTGCCGGACTGGGGCGGGCGCGCCGACGGCGGTTCCTCCGAGGGCTTCCCGGGGTGGGAAGCACCCATGTTCGGCCAGGACGAGGTCCACGCCATCTACCGGCAGTGGCGAGCCATCCTCGCCGAGTACGACGGCGAGCGCATCCTGTGCGCCGAGGCCTCGATCGATCCCCTGCCGCGGCTCACGAACTGGGTCCGCCCGGACGAGATGCACCAGGCGTTCAACTTCGCCTACCTGCACCACCCGTGGAACGCCCACGGCCTCCGGCACGTCATCTCCTCCTCGCTGACCGCGTTCGACGCCGTCGACGCCCCCACCACATGGGTCCTCAGCAACCACGACGTCGTCCGGCATGCCAGCCGGTTCGGGCTGACCGACGGCCCGCCGCGCGGAGGCGACGGCATCGGCCGCGCCGACGCCCAGCCCGACACCGTGACCGGCCTCGCCCGGGCCCGCGCCGCGTCGCTCGCGATGTTCGCGCTGCCCGGCGGGATCTACCTGTACCAGGGCGAGGAGCTCGGCCTGCCCGACCACACGGCGATGCCCGACGACGCCCGGCAGGACCCGACGTTCGTCCGCACGGCCGGTGAACGGATCGGCCGCGACGGATGCCGCGTGCCCCTTCCCTGGCAGGCCGAGGCGCCGTCGTTCGGGTTCGGCGACGCCGAGGCGACCGCCGCGCCGTGGCTGCCCCAGCCCGAGGGCTGGGCCGAGTACGCCCGCGATGTGCAGTCGGCGGATTCCGAGTCCACCCTGTCGCTCTACCGCACCGCCCTGCAGCTCCGCCGCGACCTGCGCCTCGGAGCCGGTTCCCTCAGCTGGTCCCGCGACTTCGAGGCGTCCGACGTCGTCGCCTTCCGCAACGGGGAGGTGCTCGTGGTCCTGAACATGGGCGAGTTCGCCGCTCCGCTGCCGGACGGCAGGGTCATCGCCGCCAGCTCGCCGGGCTCGGTGACGGACGGCCTGCTCGCCCCGGATGCGTGCGTCTGGCTCATGGCCGCCGCCGGGTAGGAGATCCGCCACGGATCCGGAATGATCGGATGGGGACACCCCGGCCGGGGTGTCCCCATCACTGCTGCGAGCGCGGAAGGGGGCCCATGGCGGGCATCAAGGACGTCGCCGAGCTGGCCGGCGTCTCCACCGCCACCGTCTCCCGAGCCCTCAGCGGAAACGGGCGCGTCTCGGAGCGGGCGCGCGCACGCGTTCTGCAGGCCGCGCGGGAGCTCGGGTTCGTCGTCAGCTCGACGGCCTCCTCCCTGGCGTCCGGGCGGCACCGCAACATCGGCGTCGTCGTGCCGTCGGTGGCCCGCTGGTACTACTCGCAGATCGTGGACAGCCTCGCGGCGTCGCTCCTCACCGCCGGCTACGACCTCACGCTCTACAACCTGAACGAGGACGCCGGCATCCGCGACCGCGTCCTGTCGGAATTCCTGCTGCGCCAGCGGTGCGACGGCGTCATCCCTGTGTCGCTCGAGCTGAGCCGGGAGGAACTCGGCCAGCTCCTGGCGGTCGGCAAGCCCGTCGTCGGGATCGGCGGGCCGCTCCCGGGGGCCGAGACCTACAGCGTCAACGACCACGAGATCGCCGAACTCGCCACCGAGCACCTCATCAACCTCGGCCACCGGCGCATCGCCCACATCGGCGGGTCCGACGCCTTCGAGAACGACTTCCGGATCGCAGGGACCCGGCGCCACGGCTACGAATCGGCGATGGCCGCGGCCGGCCTGGAGATCCTCCCCTCGTGGCGCGTGGGCGCCGACTTCACCATCCAGGGCGGCTACGGCGAGGCGAAGCAGCTCCTCGGCTACCCGCGCGACACCCCGACCGCGGTCTTCTGCGCCTCGGACGAGATGGCCATCGGCGCGATCCTCGCCGCCCGCGAGCTGGGGCTGCGGGTCCCCGAGGACGTCTCCGTGATCGGCATCGACGGGCACGAGCTCGGCGAGGCGCTCGGCCTGACCACCGTGGCCCAGTTCCCGCAGCAGCAGGGGAAGCGGGCCGTCGAGCGCCTGCTGCAGATCCTGCAGGACCCCGATGCCTACCGTCCGATGAACCATTCGGCCCGGACGGCGCTGATCATCAGGTCGAGCACCGCCGCGCCGGCGCCCTGAGGCCCCTGCAACGCGCAGGGCCCGGCACCCCGTCGGGGATACCGGGCCCTGCGGAGGCCTGATCACCGCGCTTCGAACACCGCCACCGTGCGCGCCGGGACCGTGAACGTCCCGTCCGTGGTGGCTGCCGCCCGACGCACGACGTCGTCGCTCCCGCCCGCCTGGACGGCGTGCAGCGCGAAGCCCTGGCCGGCAGCGGCCGGGACCTGCTGCGTCGTGGCCTCGTCGGAGGCGTTGAAGACCACGACGATGCCCTTCCGCTCCGGATCGGCGTCCGGGCCGACGGTGTCGTCCAGGTGCATCACGATCACGCCGGGCGACTGGTCGGGGCCGCTGCCCGGGAAGGACAGCTTCTGCTGGACGAGTTCGGCGGTGCCGAGGCTGAACAGGGGGCTGCCCTGCCGGATCTCCAGCAGGTCCTGCGCCTGGGCACTCGCCGCCCCGATCTCCGCCGGTGACGGCTTGAGGGCCGGGTCCGCCAGCAGCGGCTGCATGAACGCGTACTTGCCCTCGTTGTCCGCCCGCGGTGGCAGTCCCCGGCCGAAGCCGTTGTCCGTGCCCGTGTGGTCGAGGAGGTTGAACCAGTCGCCGGAGTCGTAGCTGTTGCGGTCCAGCGACTTGCTGCGCAGCGCCTCACCGCCCGCATGCCAGAAGGAGATGCCCTGGCCGAGCGCCGTGGTGGAGAGGGCCAGCGTCTGCATCCTGACGCGGTCGGCCATCGGGGTGCCGGCCGGCAGCTTGAAGGCGAGAGCGTCGAAGAGCGTCTCGTTGTCGTGTGCCTCGACGTAGGTGATGGTCTCCTGCGGGTCCGCGGCGTACCCGGCGGGGGCGCCGTTGTAGTCGACGTCGGCGCCGGTCACTCGGTTCCCGGAGCGGTCGGTGAACGCGTAGTCCTTCAGGTTGCCGGTGAGCCCCACCCGGATCTGGTCCTGGGACAGCAGCAGCCGGGCGCGCTGTTCGGCCTCGGTCCCGTTGCCCGCGACGCCGTTCGGGTCCGTCAGGAGTCCCGAGGCGAAGCCCTGGATCCTCGGGTCGTCGTCGAAGGGTCCGCCGCCGCGCACGGCGTCCCGGAGCCGGTCGTTGAACGTGCCGATACCGGTGCCGGCCATGTTCACCTGGGTGGCCTGCACGAAGCGGGCGTCGTCCGCCACCTCGCCGAAGTTCCAGCCCTCGCCGTAGAGGTAGATGGACCTGCCGTCCACGCCGTCGCGCTTGAGCGTCAGCTGGTCGAGGGCCGCACGGACGTCGAGGATGTTCTGCTTCGAGTGGTGCCCCATGAGGTCGAACCGGAAGCCGTCGAGCTTGTAGGTCCGCGCGAGCGTGACCATCGAGTCGACCATCAGCTTGCCCATCATGGTGTGCTCCGTCGCCGTGTTCGGGCAGCAGGTCGAGGTCTCGACGGCGCCCGACCCGGGGTCGAGGCGGTGGTAGTAGCCGGGCACGATCCGGTCGAGGTTGTTCGTCGAGGACTGGCCGGCGCCCGCGGTGTGGTTGTACACGACGTCCTGGATGACGCGCAGACCCGCCTCGTTGAGCGACGCGACCATGCCCCGGAACTCGCGGATGCGGGTGGCGTCCGCGGGGTTCGTCGAGTAGGAGCCCTCCGGCGTCGTGTAGTGCAGCGGGTCGTAGCCCCAGTTGAAGCCGTCACGGGCGGCGACGTCGGCGACGCATTCCTGCTGCTCCGTGCTGTCGGGGGCGAAGGAGGCGAGGTCGCAGGCGGGTTCGGCCTGCCGGGCCCTGTCCTCCTCGATGGTGCCGATGTCGTTCACGGGCAGGAGGTGGACGGCGTTCAGTCCGCGGTCGGCGAGTCCCGAGAGCCGCTTCATCCCGTCGCTCGCCGGGTGGCTGAAGGCCGCATAGGTTCCGCGTGCGGCCGCGGGCACCGTGCTGTCGGTGATCGAGAAGTCGCGCACGTGGAGTTCGTAGACGGACAGCTCCTCGGGGCGCTGCAGGGCCGGCTTGGCCAGGCGGGACCACGACGGCGGCAGCAGGGCCGGGTCCGAGAGATCCACGAACAGGGACCGTTCCGAGTTCGTGGACAGGCCGACGCTGTAGGGGTCGGTCACGAGGTTGTGTTCCACGGCGCCGGTCTCGGGAACGAAGACCTCGACGTCGTACAGGTAGTACGCGCCGTTCCAGTCCTTCTCGCCGTCGACGCTCCACACGCCGTCCTTGCCCGCGCGCAGGGGGCGCGTGGCGATCGGGTCTCCCCCGGAGCCGTCGCGGAAGACGTGCACGGAGACGCTGCGGGCGGTCGGCGCCCAGAGGTCGAGGTGCGGCTTCCCGCCCTTCCAGCTGAGGCCGAGCTGCTGGCGGGCGGCCCCGGCGTAGAGGTCGTCGAGGACGCCGGGCACCTGGACGCCGGTGGTCGCCAGGAGTTCTCCCTCCGGCGAGACGGCGGCGAGGAGCAGTTGTCCCTCGAGCAGCTCCCCCGCCTTCCGGGCGTCCTTCTTCCCGAGCGTCAGCGTCGCGAGGTCAGCGAGGTGCGGGTACCGGGCCGCGAGGTCGGCGGGCAGTGCGTCGCCCTGCCGTGAGAGGTCGAGGTAGGTGCCGCCCGTGACGGCATCGTCCCCGGCGACCAGTCCGCCCTCGGGGGCGGAGTACAGCCGGAAGCGCGCATCCTCGGGGACGTCCGCTCCCCAGGCGAGGGTGTCGGCGGTCAGCCAGTGCGCCGCCACCGATCCCGTGGGCGCCTGCGGCACGTCCGTCGAGACGGCATGCGTGCGGTGGTTGTAGGTGAAGGTCACCGGGCCTCCCGGAGCCTGCAGTGCCAGGTTCACGCCACCGGCAGCACCCCCGGCGCCGTAGTTCTCACCCCATGACCCATTCAGCGCCACCTTGTACTCGTAGGATCCGGCGGGGACGTCGAAGGTCGCCGACCAGGTGTCCGGCGAACCGTCCACGGGTACGAGTCTCGTGGCCGCACACTCCGGCTGCCAGTCGTCGGGGCAACCGAGTTCTGCTTGCAGGGAGCCGACGAGCGCCACCGTGCCGGGCGCACCCGTGTGGTCGGCCAGCGCGGGCGCGGGCATCAGGGCCGCGAGGAGCGGCGCGGTCAGGACGACGGCGGCCAGCCGGGACCTGCGCCGACGGGCGGGCCTCCCGGCGGTCCGGGCCGCGTCCGTGGTGTTCAGGGTCATGGTGGTCCTTCCCGGGCCGTGCGTCGCTGCAGGCCGGACTGAGGAGGGGTGGTCATCCCGACCCTAGGGAGGCGGTAAGCCGAGCGTCAAGGAATTTGCAAAACTTTCGCGCAATCTTTCTCGAAGCGTTGCGCTGCTGCGCTAGATTGGGGGTCATGACTCCCGGCATCCGTAGCGAGCGGCCTCGCCTGGACGACGTCGCGCGCACCGCCGGCGTCAGCGTGCCCACCGTGTCGCGCGTCCTGAACGGCAAGGGCGGTGCCTCCCAGGAGACGCGGCAGGCCGTCCTCGCGGCAATGGACAACCTGGGCTACGAGCGGCCCGCACGCACGGCGGGGCGATCGAAGGGGCAGATCGGCGTCGTCGTCCCCGACCTCGTCAACCCCATCTTCCCGGCCTTCGCCGGCGCCATCGCGGCCCTGCTGGCGCCCAACGACTACATCCCGGCCCTGTGCACCCTGCCCGGCGGGGGCATCACCGAGGACGAGTACGTCGCCCTTCTGCTGGACCAGGGCGTCAGCGGGATCATCTTCGTCTGCGCCGCGCACTCCGACGGCCGGGCGAGCATGGAGCGCTACCGGCGCCTGCGCGGCCGCGTGCCGTTCGTCCTGGTCAACGGGGCCAGGCCGGAGATCGACGCCCCGTCCGTCTCGAACGACGACGCGACCGCCATCCGCACGGCCGTGCGGCACCTCGTGGCGCAGGGCCACCAGCGGGTCGGCTTCGCGACCGGCTCCGACCGCTTCATCCCGAGCCGCCGGAAGCTGGAGGGTTTCCGGTCCGGGCTCGTCCAGTTCCTCGGCGACGACGACGCCGACCCGCACATCGCGACGAGCATGTTCACCATCGAGGGCGGGCAGAGCGCCGCGAACGAACTCATCGACAGCGGGCATACCGGGATCGTCTGTGCCTCGGACATCATGGCCCTCGGCGCCGTCCGCGCCGCGCACACGCGTGGCCTGCGCGTCCCGGAGGACATCTCGGTGATCGGATTCGACGACTCCCCGCTCATGGCCTTCACCGATCCGCCGCTGACGACCCTGCGGCAGAACGTGGCGGCGATGGCGGAAGCGGCGGTGCACGCCCTGGTCACCGAACTGGACGGGGACCGGACCACACGGGCGGACATCCTGTTCCAGGCGGACCTGGTGGTCCGCGGTTCCACCGGCGCGGGGCCGGCGGTGCGCAGCGGCGGCTAGTTCGCGGTCCTGGACGTGTCCGGCCGCCACACCACGAGTGCCTGGCTGCGCGGGCGCGGTCGCTGGCCGCGGGCGAGCGTGACGACGTCGCCGGCAAGCCCCGCGGCGAAGATGCGGCTGGTCTCCGACTGGATGCGGCGGGATGCCAGTTCGGAGGACAGCTCGGTGATGCGCGACTGCAGTGCCGAGACCTGGTTCTCGAGTTCGAGGATCCGCCGGATGCCCTCGAGGGACACCCCTTCCTGCGACAGCTTCTGGATCTCGCGCAGGGTGCCCACGTCCTTCTGCGAGTACCGCCGTGCCCGCCCCGGCGCCCGGCTGGGCGTCACGAGGCCCAGCCGGTCGTACTGCCTGAGCGTCTGCGGGTGCATGTCGGCGAGTTCGGCGGCGACGGAGATGACGTAGATGGGCATTGTGTAGTCCATTGCATTGCCTCCTTCCGTTGCCGGTGCTCCCGGCGGTTGCTCGAACGTACTGTTACAGGCGCGCCTTCGCGGCGAGCCCCGCGCGGGGATCGGCGTCCTTCGTCGCGGCACGGAACGCCTCCACGGCGGCCTCCGCCTCCTTGGACAGATTCTGCGGAACGACGACGTCGACGGACACCAGGAGATCGCCGGTGGCCTTGGAGGTCTTCACTCCCCTGCCCTTGAGCCGCAGTGTCCTGCCCGACGGCGTCCCGGCAGGGACCCTCATCTTCACGAGCTCGCCGGTGATGGTCGGCACCTCGATCTGGGCGCCGAGCGCGGCCTCCGGGAAGCTGACGGGAACCTGCACGCGGATGTTGTCGCCGTCGCGCTTGAAGAACGGGTGCTCCTTGACGTTGACGGTGACCATGAGGTCGCCGGGGCCGGCCTGGCCGGGCTGTCCCTTGCCCTTGACCCGGACTTTCTGTCCGTCGCGGATGCCTGCCGGGATGCGCACGTCGATCTGCTCACCGGAGGGCTCGCGCAGGCCGATCGTGGTTCCGTTGATGGATCCCGCGAAGGAGATGGACGTGCTGGCCGTGCGGTCCGCACCCTTCTGCGGGCGCGTGGACTGGAAGCCGCCGGGGAATCCGTTGCCGCCCACTCCACCGCCGCCGAACAGGTCCGCGAATTCCGGCGGCAGGTTGCTGTTCGAGAAGCCGGTGCGCTGCCGCGTCCCGGTTGCCGCGCCCTGGCCGAACAGGTTCCCGAAGATGTCCTCGAATCCGGCGCTGCCGCCGGCTCCGCCACCAGCGCCGCCGGCGGAGAACCGCGCTCCGCCGCCCATGGCGCGGATGGCGTCGTACTGCTGGCGCTGCTCGGCGTCGGACAGCACGGAATAGGCCTCCGATACGTCCTTGAACGTCCGCTCGGACGCCGCGTCACCCTGGTTCTGGTCCGGGTGGTGCTTGCGAGCGAGTTTCCGGTACGCCTTCTTGATGTCGTCACCGGACGCATCTTTGGAGACACCGAGGATCTTGTAGAAATCCTTGTCGACCCAATCCTGACTAGCCAACTGGCGTCTCCTTTCGTAGGTACTGCTGAAGATGTAGGGGCCGGACGGGTCCGGCCGTACCCCGAGTTCCCGGCCTTTCCTCTCAACCGGTCAGTTCGGGGAAGACGGGTGGGGCCGTCTTCTGTAGGGCCTTCAATATTCCCGAGCGAGCTCTGCGAGCTCAGGAATTTCGTTGGCCCGGGAAGACTGCCCCACCCGGCGTTCCAGTTACTCCGGAACCGCCACGATGACCTGCGCGGCCCGGAGGACGCGCTCACCCTTGCGGTACCCGGCGCGGAGGATCTGGCTGACGCTGTCAGCCTCGACGTCCGCACTCGGCTGCTGCATGAGCGCTTCGTGGATGTTCGGGTCGAACGCCACGCCGACCTCGTCGATGCGGGTGAGCTCGTACGTCCTGAGGACGTTCTCGAGCTTGCCGGCGATCGCCGCGAACGGGCCCTCGGCCAGGTCGCCGTGCTGGCGTGCGGCGTCGATGTCGTCGAGGACGGGCATCAGCGAGTTGATGACGCCGATGATCGCCTGGTCCCGTGCGACGTCGCGGTCACGCTCGACGCGCCGCCGGTAGTTGACGTACTCGGCCTGCAGGCGGAGCAGGTCGTTGCGGAGCTCCGCGACGACGTCGACCGCAGGGTTGCTCTCGCCTTCGGCGCCGGCCTCGTTGAGGATGGCCTCGGCCTGTGCCAGGGCATCCCCCTCGGAGGCATCGCCAGCGGGTACGGCCTGCCCTCCGGCCGCGGATTCCTCCGCGGCCGGAGTGCCGGCGTCGTCCTGCTGCCCACGGACTTCGCCCGTCTCGGGGTCGATCTTCCGGTTGTCGCGAAAACTCACCGGCTCTGACTGGTGCTCTTCTTCATTTCCGTGGTGCGGCATGGCTACTTCTTCTCGCTGGTGTCTTCGTCGACGACCTCGGCGTCGACGATGTCCTCGTCGCTGCCTGCGGAGGCTGACTGGTCATCGGCCGGGGCCCCGGCGGCGGAGCCTGCGTCCTGCTGGGCCGACGCGTAGATCGCTTCACCGAGCTTCGACTGCGAAGCCTGCAGCTTCTCGAAGGCCGACTTCACCTCGTCGTCGTTGTCCTGCGACTCGAGCGCCTTCTTGAGGGCGTCGACGTCGGCCTGGACGTCGGTCCGGACGTCCTCGGGCAGCTTGTCCGAGTTGTCGGCGATGAGCTTGTCCACCGAGTAGGCGAGCTGCTCGGCGCCGTTGCGGGTGTCAGCGGCCTCGCGGCGCTTCTTGTCCTCGGCTGCGTGCTCCTCGGCCTCGCGCACCATGCGGTCGATGTCCTCCTTGGAGAGGGAGGAGCCACCGGTGATGGTCATCGACTGCTCGGTACCCGTGCCCTTGTCCTTGGCGGACACGTGCACGATGCCGTTGGCGTCGATGTCGAAGGTGACCTCGACCTGCGGGACGCCGCGCGGAGCCGGGGCGATACCGGTCAGCTCGAACGTGCCCAGCGGCTTGTTGTCCCGGGTGAACTCGCGCTCGCCCTGAAACACCTGGATGGCGACGGACGGCTGGTTGTCGTCCGCCGTGGTGAAGGTCTCGCTGCGCTTGGTGGGGATGGCCGTGTTGCGCTCGATGAGCTTGGTCATCATGCCACCCTTGGTCTCGATGCCGAGGGACAGCGGGGTGACGTCGATCAGGAGGACGTCCTTGCGCTCGCCCTTCAGGACACCGGCCTGCAGTGCGGCGCCGACGGCGACGACCTCATCGGGGTTGACGCCCTTGTTGGGCTCCTTGCCGCCTGCGAGCTCCCTCACGAGTTCGACGACGGCGGGCATGCGGGTCGAGCCGCCGACCAGGACGATGTGGTCGATGTCGGCCACCTTGATGCCTGCCTCGGAGATGACGTCGTGGAACGGCTTCTTGGTGCGGTCCAGCAGGTCCTTGGTGAGGTCCTGGAACTTGGCGCGCGACAGGTGCTCGTCGAGGTGGACGGGTCCGTCCGCCGTGACGGAGAGGTACTGCAGCGAGATGTTGGTGGACGTCGCCGAGGACAGTTCCTTCTTGGCCTGCTCCGCAGCCTCCTTCAGGCGCTGCAGGGCGATCTTGTCCTTCGACAGATCGGCGCCCTTCGCCTTGGCCTGCGAGAGCAGGTAGTCGACGACGCGCTGGTCCCAGTCGTCGCCACCGAGGCGGTTGTCACCGGCGGTGGAGCGGACCTGGATGGTGGAGAAGGCGTCCTCGTCCTTGCCGACTTCGAGGAGGGAGACGTCGAACGTTCCGCCGCCGAGGTCGAACACGAGGATCAGCTCGTCTTCCTTGCCCTTGTCGAGGCCGTAGGCCAGGGCTGCCGCGGTGGGCTCGTTGACGATGCGCAGGACCTTCAGGCCGGCGACCTCACCGGCCTCCTTGGTGGCCTGGCGCTCGGCGTCGTTGAAGTACGCGGGGACGGTGATGACCGCGTCGGTGACCTTCTCGCCGAGGTAGCTCTCGGCGTCCGTCTTGAGCTTCTGGAGGATGCGCGCGGAGATCTCCTGCGGCGTGTACTTCTTGTCGTCGATGGCGACGGTCCAGTCGGTGCCCATGTGGCGCTTGACCGAGGAGATGGTGCGGTCGATGTTGTTGACGGCCTGGCGCTTGGCGATCTCGCCGACCAGGACCTCGCCGGACTTGGAGAAAGCGACGATCGACGGCGTGGTGCGCGCGCCCTCGGCGTTCGCGATGACGGTGGGCTCGCCACCCTCGAGAACCGAGACGACCGAGTTGGTGGTTCCGAGGTCAATACCTACTGCACGTGACATGCAATTTCCTTTCGACTGCCCGGGATTTGCGAGGCGCTCATCCGCCGGGCGCGTAGATTGAGCGTTCTGCACTCAAGTATAGGCGGGGAGGCGCCGAGGATCAAAACGAAGTTGAGTCCTCTTGACTCAACTCCTTTTCCTCAGGTAGCGGGAACGGCGGTGATGAGGCCCTCCCGGAAGGCGTCGACGAAGAGCGCGTGATCCTTCCGGACCGTGTCCGCGTAGGCTTCACCGAACTCGACGATGTCCTCGATGAAGTCGGAACGCGAGCGCTCGACGGCGTCGAGGATGGCGGTCTCGGTGCGGAACGGCACCAGGTCGTGGTCGCTGTCCTCGTCCGTGGAGCAGTGGATCTTCGCGGTGGCCTGGCCCAGTGCCTCGAGGACGGGTTGCATCTGCTCCGGCTCCGTGAGGTCGTCCCAGGAGAGGTCCCGCTTGTAGGGGGAGAGTTCGGACACCACGAACGAGACGCCGCGGATGGTGGTGTAGCCCAGGAAGGGATCGGTGTGGGACTGCAGCGAGCGCTGGCTGATCACGGCCCGGTGCCCGTCGTCCGCGAAGTAGCCGCGGACGCGCTCGTCGTCCACGATCCGGCTCGGAGCGGCGATGTTCGACTGCTTCATCGTCAGGATGATGTCGTTCTCCTGCGCTTCGTCGAATCCTTCGATCAGCACGTTGTAGGTCGGCAGGCCGGCGCTGCCGATCCCGAAGCCCTTCTTGCCCACGATGCCCTTCACCCGGTAGAAGACGCGGCGGCGCGAGCGCTCGCTGTCGGGGATGGTCCCGAGATAGCGTTCGAAGGCCGCCGCCACCTCGGCATGCTCATCCTCGTCGAGCGTCCTGATCGAGCCGTCGTCGCGGAACTGGCGCTCGTAGTCCTCGATGAGCGTGAGCGAGTCGAGCAGCCGCGTGCGCCGCGCGGCGCGGGCCTGCTGCAGGACGTCGTGGATAGGGCCCTCCGTATTCTCGAGCCCGAAGGCGAAAGCGGACTGTTCGTCCTCCACGTAGTCGGCGACCCGGCCGAGGTACGCCTCGAGGTAGGTGCGGGCGAGGTTCCGTACGGCCTCGGACGGCAGGGCCTTCTGCCAGCACAGCAGCGTCAGCGACGCGACGAAGCGGCGCAGGTCCCAGGAGAAGTGACCGACATACGCCTCGTCGAAATCGTTGACGTCGAAGGTCAGCCGGCCCTCGTTGCTCATGTAGGTGCCGAAGTTCTCGGCATGCAGGTCCCCGTGGATCCAGACCCGGCCGGTGCGCTCGTCCGCCCAGCTGTCCTCGAGGTCCGCCATGTCGGTGTAGAACAGGGACGCACTCCCGCGGTAGAAAGCGTAGGGATCCGCAGCCATCTTCCGGAACCGCGCGCGGAAGGCGAGGGGGTCGACACCCATGAGGTCCTGATGGGCCTCGACGAGGGTGCTCACGATGTGCTGCTGACGGGATTCGGTGGCTGCCATCCGCCCACGGTACGCCTGCGCCTCCGCGATCAGGTCCGCGCCGTCCCGAACGCTAGGCGACAGCGGTGACGTCAGGGGCAGACCAGCGATGCACGTCCGGAAGTGCCTCGAAGGCCGGCTTCGCGAACCAGTATCCCTGGAACAGGCGGACGCCGGCCGCCGTGAGGAACAGGAACTCCGACTCCGTCTCGACGCCTTCGGCGAGCACCGTGATGCCCAGCTCGTCGGCGATGCCCACGACGCCGGTGACGACGGCCTGGCGGGCTGCACTGCTGTCGACACCGCGGATGAGCTTCATGTCGATCTTGAGCAGGTCCGGCTGGAACTCGACCAGGAGCCCCAGCCCTGCATGGCCGGCGCCGAAGTCGTCGATGGCGGTGGTGAAACCATGCTTGCGATACTCGGCGATGATATTCGTGAGGTGGGCGGTGTCCGTCACCTCCTCATCCTCCGTGAACTCGAACATGATGGACGTCGTCGGAAAGCTGTACCGCTCGGCTGCACCCAGCGTCGCCCGAAGGCACGCAGCCGGTTCGTAGACTGCGTTCGGCATGAAGTTGATGGACAGCTTCAAATCCTCACCTGCAGGAAACAGGCGCGACGCCAGTTCGATCGCCTTGACCCGACAGTCCTGGTCGAAGCGGTACTTCTGCTCCGGCCCGACCTTCGACAGCACCTCGAGAGCACCCTCGCCCGATAGGCCGCGGACCAACGCCTCATAGCCCCACACGCGACCGGCAACCGCATCATAGATGGGCTGGAAAGCCATGCTGAACTCGAAGTCGAGTCTCGAAGATGTCGCGCAGCCACTGCATGCCATGCGGAGTGCCCCCTCACTGGTTCCGTCCACGCCCAACGATATCCGGTGGGTCTGCGCCAGGGGTGTCGGACAAGCCCGGGCAGAGGCGCGTCGACACCGACAGCATGTCGCCACCGCTGGCTGCCATACTTCGGGCATGGATCTTGAACAGTGGTGGAACGACGTGATGCCGGAGACGCGGGACTGGCTCGTCGCCAACAACGGGGATGCACTGACGCCGGAAGTCGTCGCCGATATCAGCCGCGCGGGTGGCCTCATCGCCGCGGATTCCTGGTGGATGGGCGAGCGCGGGCCCGACGGCGTCTTCTTGTCCGACGCGGCGACGGACTGGATCGAGGAACGCGCCAACGGCGAGCAGTAGCAGCCGCTGCGGGGAGCACGCCGACGCGCCGGGCAGGAACGATTCCCTGCCCTGCCGATGCCGGGGCTGTGAGGCCGGCCTCCGGCTACCGGGCGACGAGCATCACCGCGAGGAGGAGCATGACGACGGCGATCAGCGCGTCCAGGACCCGCCAGGCCCAGGGCCGCGTGAAGAGGGGGGCCAGGAAACGGGCCCCGGCACCGAGAGCCGTGAACCAGACGATACTGCCGAGGCCCGCCCCGGCAGCGAACCACCACTTCCCCTCCGACCCGTGCGTACTCGCGAGGGACCCCAGCAGCAGCACCGTGTCGAGGTACACGTGGGGATTGAGCCACGTCAGGGCCAGGCATGTCCCGAGGGCCGTCTTCCACGACGTGGCGCGACCGCCGGCGGTCTCGAGGTGCTCGCCCCGAAGCGCCCGCCGCGCCGCGAGAACGGCGTATCCGCCGAGGAACGCCGCACCCGCCCACCGGACCACCTCGAGGAGCACGGGTGCCTGCTCGATGGCCACGCCCAGTCCGCCGACGCCGAGCGCGATCAGCACGAGGTCGGAGACGGCGCACACCACCACGACCAGGAGGACATGGGACCGGAGAAGCCCCTGCCGCAGGACGAAGGCGTTCTGCGAACCGATGGCGACGATGAGGGTCAGGCCTGCAGCGAGGCCGGTGGCAGCGGTGGTGATCACCCCACCAACCTAGGATCCGGCGGCGGTTCAGGCCAGCTAAAGGTTCTTCAGCATGGTAAGACGTACTTATGAAGCACGTCGAGCCCGCCCAGGCAAAGGCGCTCGCCGCCATTGTGGGCGAGGGCAGCTTCGAGGCTGCGGCGGCCGCGCTCTCGGTCACCCCGTCGGCTGTCAGCCAGCGCATCCGATCGCTCGAGATCGCCGTCGGCCGCCCTGTCATCACCAGGACCCGCCCGCTGCGCCCCACGGAGACCGGTGAGGCGATCGTCCGCTTCGCGAGACAGCTCGAGCTGCTCTCGGCGGAGCTCGCGGCGGAGCTCGACGCGAGCGGCGAGGGGCAGCGCCCACGCATCACCATCGTGGTCAACGGGGACTCGTTGCACACCTGGGTGCTGCCCGCGCTGGCCCCGGTCGCCGCGACCCTGCAGGTCGAGGTGCTGCGGGAGGACCAGGAGTACTCCCTCGAACTGCTCCGCAGCGGGGCCGCTGCCGCCGCGATCACCTCCGTGGCCGAGCCCGTGCAGGGGTGTTCCTCCCATTCCCTCGGCATCATGCGCTACGTCCCGGTCTGCACCCGCGAGTTCCACCAGGCGTGGTTCCGTGGAGGCGCGACACCGGAGCAGCTCGGTGAGGCCCCGGTGATCGTCTTCGACCGCAGGGACGACCTCCAGGACCAGTACCTCCGTTCACGGACGCGCCGCGCCCTCGACCCGCCCCGCCACTACGTCCCGGCGGCGCAGGAGTTCGCCGAAGCGATCCGCCTCGGCATGGGATGGGGGCTCGTGTCCGAGCTGGAGCTCGGGCATGAACCCGCTGGACGGGGCTTCACCGCGCTGGACCCGGACGGCTACGTCGATGTGCCGTTGTACTGGCAGCAATGGCGCCACGGTTCGGCGGCGCTCGCGGCCGTCGACGACGCGGTGCGCCGCGCATCGGCCCTCCTGCGACAGCCCGCCTCGGGGACGAGGTGACGGTGTGGACAGGGCCGCAGCAGAGTCCCCCGCCGCCGCGACACGTCCTGTCCTTGAAGTGTCAGGCAAGATTGCTAGTATCGTCGGGCGAGCAGCCGCTCGCCGACAATGGCAAACCCGGTGCAAGCCGGGGACGCAAAGCCACGGGACCCACGCGGTCAGCCGGGCCGCCGAAGGGAACAGGTCCACGGAGTATGCCCAGGACAGGTCAATTCCATACAGTCTCCGCCCCGGGCGTTCCGCCAGTACGGGGGCACTCGTCACCAGTCGCCTGGAGCGCGCTGCGGCGCCACTACGGGACGTCAGGCCATGAGTAGCCTTCCTGCCGGTGAGCGCCGGGCCGCCGTCGTCATCGAGGACGATCTCGACATCCGCAACCTCGTCTGCGCCGTCCTCGAGCAGGGGGGCTTCCAGGTGAGCGTCGCTGCCACGGGCCGGGAGGGCGTCGATGTCGTCCGGCAGCAGCACCCGGTGGTGGTCACCCTGGACATCGGGCTGCCTGATATCGACGGCTACGAGG
Source organism: Arthrobacter sp. NPDC092385 (assembly GCF_044755105.1). Lineage (NCBI taxonomy): Bacteria > Bacillati > Actinomycetota > Actinomycetes > Micrococcales > Micrococcaceae > Arthrobacter > Arthrobacter sp. NPDC092385. The sequence goes on along the minus strand of NZ_JBIVQL010000001.1, from coordinate 306,364 downwards.
TGCTGAGGCGGCTTCGCTCCACCACCGACTGCTACGTGATCGTCCTGAGCGGTCGCGCCGACGAGACGGACATCCTCACCGCCCTGCAGGCCGGGGCGGACGACTACGTGGTGAAGCCGTTCCGCCCGCGCGAGTTGAGGGCCCGCATCGATGCGATGCTCCGCCGCCCCCGCCTTCTCCCCGCCCATCCGCAAGCCCAGCCCGCCCCGCCCGCCGTGGCCGCACAGGGCCCCAGCGCCGGCAGCGGCCCCCGGGAAGGCTCCGACACCCTCCTGCGCAACGGAAACCTCGTGGTGGACAGCGAGGCCCGCACGGCGACCTGTTCCGGCGCGGAACTGCCGCTCACGAAGACGGAGTTCAACCTGCTGCACGAGCTGATGAGGAGCAACGGCGCCGTACGGACCAAGGAGGAACTGGTGCGCGTCTCGCGCGGCGGCGACTACCGCGGGTACAACTTCGTCAGCCGCACGGACGAACGCGCCATCGAGGTGCATATCGCCAACCTCCGCCAGAAACTCGCCCGCAGCGAGGGAGACCCCGACCTGATCACCACGGTGCGCGGGGTCGGCTTCCGCATCATGCCCCGACGCTCCGCCCCACGCTAGCGGCCTACTCCGAGGGCCGTTCCGGATACAGGTCCTGCAGCGCATGGATGGTATCGGCAGCGCACGCGCGGAGCAGGGGCATCGAACGCCGGGCGCCGTCCAGGCCATCGGTGGCGATGAGCCGCTGCGTCGCGAGCGCTGCGTGGCCCAGGCGGACTGCACCCGCCATGGCCGCCGACGTCGTCACGCTGAGGACGGCGTCCTCCGTCCCGCTCGCATCTCCCGCTCGCATCCGCTGGTCGAGCCGGTCGATCTTCTGCTCGAGCGTCGAGGAGAAGTCGCGGGCGAACCTCCCGACCACCGACGGGTCCGCGAAGTCACCCTCCATGTCCCTGAGCACCCCCGGATCGAGGAGCGGCGCCGCCGTCCCGGACGCGCCCGCACCCGGCAGGGCCTCGCTCTCAGGGTGTGCCGCCCCGCCGCCCTGGTGCTGGGCAGGATCTACCGGAGTCGAATGGATGGGCACATCCCAAGGGTAACGACGGCGGAAGATCGCGGGACAGTATCGACCGCTTCTTGCGCAAAGCTTGTGGAAGGACGGCGGGAGGGCTTACACGGAACCGGCGTCCGGTGGCCCTAGGCCTTCCACGCGGCCCTGAAATCGCTGTGACCCGACCACGGCAGCGCTACCAGCCGCAGGACGGCCAGCCCCTCGGCCTCATCGAGTCCGGCACTCGCGTAGTCCATGATCCGCCGCTTGGACCGGCACTCCGCGAGGACACGCTCCGGGTCGTACCAGCCGCGGGCTCCCCACACTTCCTCGGGGAGATTACCGACGCGGGCGGCTTTCTCGTCCTCCGAGATTCGGGCGTCCAGAAAAGCGGCGAGTTCATTCATACCCTCGAGCGTAGCGACAGTCTGCTCCACCCCGTGCCCGCGCCGCTCGAGCCCGCGGCTCCGGCGAGCGGGGGCGCCCCGCCGTACGAGCGGGCAGCCGATGCCGGCTCGAGGCCCCGCCCTCGGCGAGTCACCGTGGCGAGGGCACCCTGCCGAGCTTCGAGGGCCACCAGATCTTCGGCCCGATGTCGTACGCGAGGGCCGGGATCAGCAGCGAGCGGACCAGCACGGTATCCAGCAGGACACCGAACGCGACGATGAACGCGATCTGCGCGAGGAACAGGATGGGGATGACTCCCAGTGCCGCGAAGGTCGCCGCCAGCACGACGCCGGCCGAGGTGATGACCCCACCGGTGACGCCGAGCCCGCGGAGGATGCCGGGCCTCGTGCCGATCCGCAGCGATTCCTCACGCACGCGGGTCATGAGGAAGATGTTGTAGTCCACGCCGAGCGCCACGAGGAACACGAAGGCGAACAGCGGCACCGAGGCGTCCGCGCCCTCGAACCCGAAGATCCCGTTGAACACCAGTGCGGAGACGCCCAGCGCCGTCGCATTCGAGAGCGCCACACTGGCCACGAGGAGCAACGGCGCGAGCACCGAGCGCAGCAGGATGATCAGCACCACGAGGATGACGAGCAGCACGATCGGGATGATCCTGACGAGGTCGGCGAGCGCCGTGTCGTTCGTGTCGATCGCCACCGCCGTGACGCCGCCCACCAGCGCGTCGGGGCCGGCGTCGTCGAGTGCGGCGCGCAGGTCCCGCACCACGTCCTCAGCCTGCTCGGAGTCCGCCTGGTACTCGAGCGTCCCGCTGATCAGCACCCGGCCGTCCTCGACGACGGCCGCGCCGCTCGAATCGGTGGTCACGGTCGCATCGGAGATGCCCTCCTGGGCCGTGACGACGCCCAGGGCGGCCTCCTGCTCGGCCTCGGGTGCGACGACGTAGACCGGGCTGCCCGATCCGGCGTCGAAGTGACGACCGAGCGCCTCCTGGCCGTCGACGGCGTTCGACGGCGCCAGGATCAGGGCGGACTGCGGCACGCCGCTGGCCTGCAGCTGGGTGAGGCCGAGCGCACCGGCGACGAGGAGGAGGAGCGATGCGATCCATACCGCTCGAGGACGCAGGGCCACCAGAAGGGCGACTCGCTTCCAGATCCCCCTGAGCCTCTCCAGCCCCGTCTCGGCTCCGGCTCCGGTGTGTGCCGCGTGCCTTCCGTGGTGCGGCGTGATGCCGGCCGCGGCCTCCGGGCTGAAGCGCGGACGCAGCGGCCAGAAGGCTGCGCGGCCGAAGAGCAGCAGGAGCGCCGGGAGGAGGGTCAGCGCTGCTGCGAGTGAGAACACGATGCCGATCGCGGCGATCGGCCCGAGGCTCTTGTTCGAGTTGAGGTCCGAGAACAGCAGGCAGAGCAGGCCGAGGATCACTGTCGCCCCGGAGGCCAGGATCGGCTCCACCGACCCGCGGAACGCCACGCGCATGGCCTCCCACCTCGTCTCGTTCTCCCCCAGCGCTTCGCGGAACCGGGCGACGAGCAGCAGCGCGTAGTCCGTTGCCGCCCCGATCACGAGGATGGACAGGATGCCCTGGCTCTGGCCGCTGAGCTGGATCCAGTCCAGCTTCGCGAAGCCGAAGACCAGCAGGATCGACGTGGCGAGCGCGAACACCGAGGTCAGGAGCACGAGGAACGGCAGCACGATGGAGCGGTAGACGGCGAGGAGGATGACGAACACCGCGCCGAGCGCCACACCGAGCAAGATGCCGTCGATCCCGCCGAAGGCCTCCACCAGGTCGTTCGTGAAGCCCGCCGGACCGGTGACGTAGCCGGTCACGCCGTCGGGCAGTTCGTCCGCCAGGACCGCGCGCAGCTCCGTGACGACCTCGGCGAGCTCGGCGTCCGAGGAGACGAACGCGATGTACTGGACCGCGAAGCCGTCCTCGGACGGGATGGGCCCTGCGACGGCGGGGGCTCCCTCGGCGGGGGGCTCGAGGCCCTCGACCCCGCCGAGTGTGGCGCCGAGGTCCTCGTACGCACCGAGGTCGCGCGGATCGATCGGAGACCCGGACTCGGCCACGATGACCGCGGGAATCGCATCGGAATCGCTGAACTGCTGCTGGAGTTCGCCCGCCTCCGTCGATTCCGCGCTCGCGGGGAGGAACGATGCCTGGTCATTGCTCGAGACCTCCTCGAGCCTGCCGAACGTGGGGCCACCCACCGCTGCGCCGACCAGCCAGATCAGCACGACGACGACGGGCAGCAGGACCCTCAACCAGGTGTTCTTCATGTCCTCCGTGCCTTTCCTCAATATCTCTACCGAAAAGTATATCTATCATGGAGATAATGGGAACAGACCTAAACTGAAGGCGAAGAAGGTGAGGGATCATGGCCGCGAGGGACGAGCTCATGGCGCTCATGCAGCAGTTCACGGTCGAGACGGACCGCTATGTCGACGTCGCCAGCGAGCGCGACAGCCTCCACCGGACGGACCTCCACGCGCTGAGCATCATGATCGGTGCCGCACGCGCCGGCCTCACAGTGACCCCCGGGCTCCTTCGCGAGGAGTTGAACCTGAGCTCGCCCGCGACGACCGCGCTCGTCGACCGCCTCGATTCCGCAGGTCATGTCACCCGACGGCGCAGCGAGGTGGACCGTCGGCAGGTCCACCTCGAGATGACGGAGAAGGCACGCACCACGGGGGCCATGCTGTTCGCACCGCTCGCGCGCCACATCAGCGCCGTCCTGGACGAGTACCCGGAGGAACAGCTGGCACTCCTGCGGGACATGCTGCGGAAGGTAACGGACGCCACGATCGCCGCCAAGAATGAGGCGCGGGACGACGCCGCCGCTGACTGACGGGCCTGCAACAGGCTAGCCTTCGAGACATGAACGACGAGGTCTACTCCCACGGACACCACCCGAGCGTGACGGCGGCGCATGCGTCGCGCACCGTCGCGTCCTCGGCCGCCTATCTCGAACCGCTCCTCGAGGCCGGCCTGGACCTGCTGGACCTCGGCTGCGGCCCGGGCAGCATCACGGCCGGATTCGCCGACATCGTCACACCCGGATCGGTCCTCGGCATCGACAGCTCGGCGGACGTCGTGGCGCAGGCCTCCGAAGCCCACGCCGACGTGGCGAACGTCGAGTTCCGCGAGGGCAACGTGTATGACCTCGACGCGGCCGACGAGTCCTTCGACGTCGTCCACGCCCACCAGCTCCTGCAGCACCTCGCCGATCCCGTGGCCGCGCTTCGCGAGATGCGCCGGGTGGTACGGCCCGGCGGTATCGTGGCCGTCCGCGAAGCGGACTTCGGCGCGATGACCTGGTATCCCGCCGTCGGTGAGCTCGATGAGTGGCGGGAACTCTACGGCACGCTGGCGCGCGGCAATCGCGGGGAGCCCGACGCCGGCCGGAGGCTTCCCGGCTGGGCTGCGGAGGCCGGGTTCGCCGATGTCGAGGTCTCGTCGTCGAACTGGATCTACGCGACCGCCGAGGACCGGCGTTCCCATGCCGGATCCTGGGCGGAGCGCGTGCTGCACTCGGCCTTCGCCGAGCAGACGCTCGAGCGCGGCCTCGCCGATCAGCAGACCCTCGACCGCCTGGCCGAGGGGTGGCGCCGATGGGCGCGCGCGGACGGCGGCGTGTTCCTGATGCCGAGTGTGGAGATCCTGGCCCGGGGCTAGCCGGGACGGGCGGGCAGCGCGGCCCGGGCAGGGCATGGGGAGCCCTCCCCATCGCGGCGACGACCACGGCACCGATAGGGTGGCCGTACAGGTCTCGACCGCACGGGGGAACACGCGATGGCGAACGGCACGATCGGCGCGAATATCGACGCGCTCAGGGATCTCTCGTCGAGTTTCGGCCAGGCGCAGCAGCAGCTCTCCGGCATCGCGCTCCTGATCACATCGCGGGTCAACGCGCCCGGCTACTGGAACGGTGCCGACGCGGACCGCTTCCGGGCCACCTGGAACTCGGACCACCGCCCCCGGATCCTCGCTGCGGAATCCCTCCTCACCACAGGGGCCACCAGCCTGCGCGCCGACGCGGACGAGCAGGAGGCCGCGAGCGAGCAGGGGTCCGGTGCCATACCGGGGGGAGTGCCTGGCGCGGGTCCATCCGGCCCGCCCCGGGGCGAGGGAGGATCCGCGGGCCGGCCCGCAGGATTACTCGACGAGCTGTTCGGTGGCCTCCTCGGCGGAGCCGCAGGGATCTTTGCCGGCTACTCGGCGGCGGACTCGTGGCTCAGCAGGGCCAGCCTGCCGGTGACGGCGCTCCGCCTGTTCAACCACCTCGAACTCGCCGGCAGCTTCTCGGGCCTCGACGACGCCCTCCGTGCGAGCTCCCAGGGCGCGCAGCTGCAGAGGATCGCGGGGATCTTCGGCGGCGAGGGCTGGGGCGCCGAGCTGCAACGCCTCGGTGGAGTGCTCCCGGAGGGCTTCTCCGGACGCGTGGGCTCGCTGGCGGAGCCACTCGGAGCGTTCGGGAAGGCGGTGGGCCCCATCGGTGTCGGGCTCGGCCTCGTGACCGTGGGACAGGATGTCGCAGAGGGCAACTACGACCGTGCTGCCTACCACTTCGCGACGACGGCGCTCGGCGGGGCAGCGCTCATCACGCCGCCGCCGGTGAATCTGGCGCTCGGCCTTGCCTCCGGAGGTCTTGCCCTGGGGGAACTGGCGTACGACAACATCCCCGTCTTCCACGACGCGGTGGACTGGAGCGTCGGCGCAGTGGGCGATGGAATCGGCGCGGTGACCGAGGGCGTGAAAGACCTGGGTGCGGGCATTGCCGAGAAGGCGGAGGACCTGTGGCCCTTCTGATGCATGACCACCACGACCTGCTCGCAGACCGAAGGACATTCCCGTGACAGAGACGACACCGGCGACGACGAGCGCCCCGGCCCCCGCCGAACCCACCGTGCTCGGCTTCGGCATCGCCGAGATCGCATACCTGCTCTCGCTCGGCACCGGGCCGCAGGCGGACAAGTCGCGACGCTTGCTCACGGTCGGCCCGGACATGACGGCGCCCGTGATGCTGGCAGCGGGAGCGTCATCCCTGCTCGCGCGTGGACTGGTCCGGGTCGACGGAGACGCCGTCATCCCCAACGCCGGTGCGGAATACGTCGCCTTCGCCTTCGCCGCGTCCTACCGCTGGACCGAGGTCGGCCTGCAGAACGAGCGGAAACCGGAATTCGCGCTCTACTTCCAGGCGCCCGAGGTCTCACTGCTGCTGCAGCCCGCTGCCCTCGGCAGCTGGTTCGCCGTCATCAAGGACCCGGCCGCGACCGACGCCGAGATGCTCCGGCAGGTCATCGAGCAGGGCACGAGCGCGCTCGAGCCGGCGGCCGTCCTCTTCGGCTCCTCGACCCTCTCGGACGAGACGAACTACTTCGTCCGCAGGAACGGCGGCGGCGGCTGGGACGTCGCGCACGTCACCCCTGCCGGCGAGCAGCAGCGCAGGCCGGCCGTCAGCGAATCGGCCCTCCTCGCCGACCTCCAGGCCCTGACGCAGGCTCCCGCATGAGCGCTCCGCTCTGGCGCCCGCAGCAGTGGGATGCCCACGTGCCTCCGCACCTCAAGGAACCCTACCCATGGGCGCACCCGAACTTCCGGGGAAGCTTCCATCCTTTCGGGAACCCACGGGACACCGTGGTGTTCGGTGCCGCGCTCGTGCTTGCCGGCGTCGTCCTGACCGGGATGGCGATCGGCGGCTACGGCCGCGACGGCGACCCGGCCGCGCTCTGGGTGGGCGCCCTGATCCTGGTGGTGCTGGGCGTTCTGGGCGGGTGGGCGATGCACCTCGGCCTCACCCGCCTCCGCTGGATCCGGCGTTTCACCGCGGAGTACGGCTTCTCGCCCTTCGACCGGCGGCCCGGCGACGTCCCGCGGCCCGGGGTGCCGGGCCACAGCTAGGCTGGCGGGATGTACCGCATCGTCACCGTCTGTACCGGGAACATCTGCCGCTCCCCCATGGCCGAGCTCATGCTGGCCCACGCCTTCGCGCAGGCCGGGATGGCGGAGGACGTCGCCGTCGATTCCGCGGGCACCACCGACTGGGAGTCCGGCCGGCCCATCGACGAGCGGGCAGCGGCGAAGCTGACCGAGCTGGGCATCGAGAGCCACCTGCACCGCGCGCGCCGCTTCGAGCCGGGCTGGTACCGGGAGCGGGACCTCATCCTCGCCCTCGACCTGGACCACTACCGGGAGCTGCGTGGGGATGCCCCGGACGACGACGCGCGCGACCGCATCCACCTCCTGCGCGAATTCGACCCTTCGACCACGGATACGGACCTCGACGACCTGGGCATCTACGACCCCTGGTACGGCGATGCGAGCGATTTCGAGGCCACCTGGAGGATGGTCGACGGCGCGGTGGACGGCGTCGTCCGCTACGTGCGCCACGAGCTCGACGCCGGCGGTTCGGACGCCTGACCCGCCGGCGCATACCATGAACGGGTGAATCCCTCCCTCTGGCTGGCGCTGCTCGGCGCCCAGACGCTCATCAGCTTCATGCCCGGCGCGGGAGCGGTGAACACGATGAGCAACGCCCTGGCTGTCGGGTTCCGTCGCTCCATCTGGGGCATCCTCGGGCAGCAGGCGGCCCTGCTGGTGCACATCGGCATCGCCGGTGCGGGGGTCGGACTCCTCGTCGCCAACTCCCCCCTCGCCTTCGACCTGATCCGCTACACCGGCGCCGCCTACCTGGTGTACCTCGGGGTGCGGAAGTTCCTCGCGAAGCCGGAACACAGCGACGTCCGCGCCCTGCAGGGCAGCGAGGGGCCTCTCCCGATGTTCCGCCGCGGCGTGTGGGTGAACCTGCTCAATCCCAAGGCCATCGTGTTCTTCCTCGCCCTGATCCCCCAGTTCATCCGCCCGGACCAGCCGCTGCTCGGCCAGTACGGCGTCCTGGCGGCGACCGTCGTCGTCATCGACGTCCTCGTGATGTGGTTCTTCTACGCCGGCACGGCGCGCTCGTTCCGGCGTTTCACCCGGCACGACCGCGGCCAGGTGGTCCTCAACCGCACCTTCGGTTCGCTCTTCGTGGGTGTCGGCGCCCTGCTCGCCCTGGCCTGATCCATGCCTCCCGGGACACCCCTGCTCATCGCGATCGACGGCCGGTCCGGCGCCGGCAAGACCACCCTCGCCGTGGAACTCGCAGCCCTCCTGCGCGAGCACCACAGCGTGAGTCTCTTCCACCTCGAGGACATCTATCCGGGGTGGGACGGGCTCGACGACGGCATAGCCCGCTATGTGGAGCGTGTCCTCCGGCCGCTCCGGGCCGGACGGGAGGCGCGCTGGAACGCCTGGGACTGGGGCCGCGGACAGGACGGCGCGGAGCGCACGACGACGGCAGCGGAGATCGTCCTCCTGGAAGGGGTGGGCGCGGCGGCCGCGGCGGCGCGGTCCTTCCTCGACGCCGTCATCTGGATCGAGGCGGACCCGGAAGTCAGGCACCGTACGGCGATCGAGCGCGACGGCGACACCTATGCCCCGTTCTGGCACCGGTGGGCGGACCAGGAGTCGCGCTGGCTGGCCGATGACGATCCGGGCGCGGTGGCCGACGTCGTCGTGCAGGGCCATCAGGGACCACCCCCACCCGAGGCGGTCCGCCTCGCCCTCACCGGGCTGCCCTCGTGTGCCGTGCTGCTCGCTCCCGAACGCGCCGGGCGGCGCGGGCTCACGGTGGACTGCGAACGCATCGACGCGGCCCCTGACCCCGCTGCGCTCTTCTCCATGCTGTACGGAGCGGCACCCGCAGCGGTGTGGCTCGACAGCTCCGACGCCGGGGCCTCGGCCGGCCCGCGCAGCCGCTTCAGCATCATGGCCGACGCCGGCGGCGCTTTCGGGCAGCAGGCGCTGCACCGGAACGGCGTCACGGAGATCGCGGCCGGCGCCGTCACGGCACGCATCCGTGAGCCCTTCTTCCGCTGGCTCGACGACGTTTGGGGCCGCCGGGCCGTGCGCAGGCCCGACGCCCTCGGATGCGGGTTCGGGCTGGGCTGGCTGGGCTACCTCGGGTACGAACTCAAGCGGGAGACCGGCGGCGCGGACGGCCCGGCTGCCGCAGGCCTTCCCGATGCCGCCCTTCTCTTCGCCGGCCGTGCCGTCGTCATCGACCACGCCGAGGGAGCGGTCTTCCTGCTGGCCCTGACCGACGGGCGGGCCGATCCGGACCGCGACGCCTGGCTGGACCGGGCACGGAGTGCCGTCGCCGCGCCCGCCCCCGTGCCGCCGTCGCCCCGACTGCCCGTCCCGCACTTCCGCGCGCGTGATGCGCGGGAGGACTACGTCGCGAAGATCCGGCGCGCCCAGGCCGAGATCGCCGACGGGAACACCTACGAGGTGTGCCTGACGACATCGCTCTCGGCCCACACCGAGCGCCTCGAACCGCTCGCCGCGTACCTGCGCCTGCGAGCCGCGAGCCCCGCGCCGTTCGCACACTTCCTGCGCTTCCCGGGCTTCGCCGTCGCGAGCACATCGCCCGAGCGCTTCCTGAAGATCGGCGCCGACGGGCTCATGCGGGCGGAGCCCATCAAGGGAACACGTGGCCGCTCGGCGGATCCCGCGACGGACGCCTCACTCCGGGAGGAGCTGAGGACCTCCGGAAAGGACCGCGCGGAGAACATCATGATCGTGGACCTCCTCCGCAACGACCTCTCCCACCATGCGGTGCCCGGTTCGGTGACCGTCAGCAGGCTGTGCGACATCGAGACCTACGCCACGGTGCACCAGATGGTGAGCACCATCGACGCCCGACTGCGGCCGGGCAGTGCGCGGGCCGGCGTCGTCGCTTCGGCGTTTCCCGCCGGCTCGATGACGGGCGCGCCGAAGATCAGCACCATGGCCCTCCTCGACCGCCTGGAGCAGGCCCCGCGCGGGCCGTACTCGGGCGCAGCGGGGTACTTCAGCCTGACCGGGGCCACGGATCTCGCCGTCGTCATCCGCACCCTCGTGCTCGAGGAGGAGGACGGCGGCACCCGCCTCACGCTGGGCCTGGGTGGGGCGATCACCGCCGATTCCGATCCTGCGGAGGAGTGGGACGAAGTGCGCACGAAGGCGCGCGGCGTCCTGTCGGCACTCGGGGCCACGTTCCCCGCATCCTGACGGCGGGCGGCGGTGCCGCCGTCGTCCCGCACGGACCAGAACTACTCTCGGTGCATGACCGCTTTCCAGCCGACCACCCTGCGTGGCACCCGGACCGTCCTCGAACCCCTGTCGCCGGACCACCACGACGGCCTCGTGGCGGCCGCCCGGGACGGTGAGCTGTGGAAGCTCTGGTACACCTCCGTACCGCACCCGGATGGCATGCGGCAGGAGATCACGAGGCGCCTCGCACTGCAGGACGGCGGCTCGATGCTGCCCTTCACCACGCGCCTCGTGGACCCGGGCACGGGAGGCGCCGCGAGGATCATCGGGATGACCACCTACATGAACATCGACCACGACACTCCGCGCGTGGAGATCGGCTCGACCTGGAACGCGGCATCGGCACAGCGGACCGGCACCAATACGGAGTCCAAGTACCTCCTGCTGCGTCACGCCTTCGAGGTGTTCGGGTGCCCCGCCGTCGAGTTCCGCACGCACTGGCTCAACCACCAGTCCCGCGAGGCGATCACCCGGCTCGGCGCGAAGCAGGACGGCGTGCTTCGGAGCCATACCCGCGCCCGGAACGGCGAACTGCGCGACACCGTGGTGTACTCGATCCTCGCCCACGAGTGGCCGATGGTGCGTGACAACCTCCTGTACCGGATGTCACGACACGGCTGAGGCGCCAGGATCCCGGCGCTCACCGGCCGGCTGCGCTCCTCGAGGTATCAGTTCCCACCACAAGCACGGACATCCGGTGTATTCGTTGTTGCTTCAGGGCACGACAGCGGATTTCATGGGTGGAGCGCTGCCGTTCGGCAGTCCTGCTCCGGCGATCGGCCCGGCAGGCAGGCAGCGTCCGATGACGAGGGGGCGGACATGGCAGGACGATTCGAGATCTATCGCGATGACAAGGAAGAGTTGCGGTTCCGGCTCACGGGGGACGACGGCGCCACCCTGGTGACGAGTGAACCCTACGAGGACAAGGGCACCGCGGTGGCAGGGATCAACGGGATCCGCGACTGCGCGGCGTCGGCGCTCATCGCAGACCTCACCTGAGCTTCGGCCACGCCCGCCGGAAGCAGGCGGCGCATCGACGGGGAACCGAATACCTCAGACTGTCCTCATGGTGTTGAAGCGCGCGAAGGACTGGCTGATCGGTGCTGCCGGGATGATGCTGATCCTGGTCATCGCGATAGCGATGCTGTGGTGGGCGGTGAGTGATCCGGCCGGTCGGGAGCCTGAATCGCTGCCGTCGTCGGGATCGGGTCCCGACCTGTCACCGGATGCGCAGGCTCCCCCGGACCTGCGCGAGGACGAGGTGTGGCTGGCCGACGTCGTGCTGGACGCCGGGACGGTCGTGACCCGCGGCTCGGTGCTCCGCGACGTCCGGGCCGTCGGACGCGGCGTGACCACCGGCCCCGACGGATCGGTCGCGGCTCGGCTCACCGTGGACGCGACCGTGCCGTTCGAGGCCGTCGCCGACGAGCTCGGCGAGGGGACGGACGTCCGAGCCGACGGCGGTCGGGCCGTGGTGGTCCGCACCGTGGAGGTCCTGGGCCGCGAGCTGCGCGTCACCGCCACCGGCACGGTCGAGGTCGAGGCCGGCAGACTGGTCGTCGAACCGCGCTCGATCGACATCGGCGGACCGGATCTCCTCTCGGAGGCCACCGCGGCCGTGGTGCGCCGGCTCGTCACCATCGAGCATGACATCGAGGGCCTGCCCGAGGGCCTCGTGCTGCAGGACGTCGCCGTCCAGGACGACGGCTTCCGCGCCACCCTGCGTGGCGAGGACGTCGCGCTCGTCCCCTGACCTCTCCCACCCATCCTCCCGGCGCGGATCATCCCGCTCCTGGTCGCCGGCAGGGCACATCGGCGGCGAGGAGCACCCGGAACCTAGAGCGCCGGATCCACGAGCTGCTGCAGGAGGGCGCCGTAGCGACCGATGATCGCCTCGTGGTCCTCGGCGAGGAGCCGCTCGTCCTGGACGACCCACAGGGCGTACATGAGCCCGCCCACCAGCGCCGCCGCGAGGCGTGCACGCAAGTCAGCACCGGGCCCGGTGAGCCGTGTCTCGAGGGGCGCGACGAAGGTCGTCTCATGGAGGTGCCGCAACTGCGCGCTCACGGCCCCGGCGTCACTGGCCCGCAGGAGCGTGAGGTAGAGGGGCCGCAGGTGGTCCTCCGCATCGAGGACGAACCGGACGAACCGTTCCCCCAGCGTTGCGGGGTCGCCGCCGAGGAGCGGCTGGTAGTCCGGCATTTGGGGGAGCGCCTCGAGGAAGAGGGCTTCCTTGGATCCGAAATAGTGGATGGGCAGCGCCGCATCCACTCCTGCCGCGGATGCTACGGAGCGGACCGAGGCGCCGGCATATCCGCGCTCGAGGAACAGGGTGCGGGCGGCGGCCAGGATGGCGCTGCGCGTCTCCGTCCGGCCTTCGATCATCCTCCAACCCTAGACGGCCGGGTTCCTCCTGCGAGTCCGTCCGGGACAATGCCCGTCGAAAAAGGAGGATCGCGCGCGACACTGGCCATTCAACGGCGTTGAATGTAGCCTGCAGGGACAGCAGCACTTCCCCCGATCCTCCGAACCGGAAGGACCTCCCATGTCCCGGACTCCTGCCACCCTGACCGCCTCCAGCACCATCGACCAGTGGCTCGGCCACCCCGAGGGAGGGCCTGTCCTGAGGGGGTTCCTCGCGCAGGCCGGCACCGACGAGGCAGCACTCGGCCCCGCCCGGTCCATGCCGCTGCAGCAACTGGTCGCCCTGAGCCAGGGCGCACTGCCGCAGGCGGCGGTCGACGATCTCGTCAGGCGGGTCAACGGAGGCATCATCCCGGAGGCGGACGGCTCCGCCTGGCAGGAGCGCCCGGTCGCGGGCCGGTTCGAGGGACGCACCGTCATCGTCACGGGGGCAGGATCGGGCATCGGCCGCGCCACGGCCTCACGCGTGGCCCGTGAGGGCGGCCGGGTGATCGCCGTCGACATCGCCGCGGATCGCATCGAGGACCTCACCGCGTCCCTGGACGACTACCAGGTGGTGCCGATCGCGGCCGACCTCACCGACGCCGAGGCCGTGGCGCGCATCATCGCCGGCACCGAGGGACGCATCGACGCACTGGCCAACGTGGCCGGCATCAACGACGACTTCAGCCCGCTCCACGAGGTCTCGGACGCCATGTGGTCGCGCGTCTTCGCCGTCAACGTCGAAGGACTCATGCGGCTCACCCGGGCCGTGCTGCCCGTCATGCTCGACGCCGGTCGCGGGTCGATCGTCAACGTGGCGTCCGAAGCAGGGCTTCGAGGATCGGCATCCGGCGTCGCTTACACGGCGTCCAAGCACGCGGTGGTGGGCATCACCCGCAGCGCAGCGTTCATGTACGCGAAGGATGGCGTGCGCATCAACGCGGTCGCGCCGGGCGGAGTCGCCACCGGCATCCCGATGCCGGGCACGCCGTCGGCCTTCGGGTCGGCGCGGCTCGAGGCGGCCCGGGTCAACATCCCGAGCATCGCCGATCCCGCCCACCTCGCGGCAACCATCACCTTCCTGCTGAGCGACGACGGCGTGAACATCAACGGCGCCATCCTGCCCTCCGACGGCGGCTGGTCGGCCGTCTAGGACAGGCCGCCGCGGCGGGGCAGCACGGCCCTTGTCCACCGCCGCGTTGTCAACTAATGTTGACGCATGGAGGTGGAGAGGATGAGAACACTCGTCGGATCGATGGACGGCAGAGGGCCCAGCGAAGCACTGCAGGCAGTCGCCGAACTCCAGCGGGAGGTAGGGCGTGCAGAAGCGGGCCTCGTCCGCAATGCCCGCCAGGCAGGACTGTCATGGGAGGCCATCGCCCAGAGCCTCGGGGTGAGCAAGCAGGCGGTGCACCGGAAGTACGGCAAACGGTAGCTCGACGTTTGCGCCTGACCGTGGGCGTACCGTCGTCGCCCGGCCCGGCCCGAGGAATGGCAGCGGATACGCTGGTGCCATGACTGTTCTCGTGTTCCTCGACCCGGCCCACGACGACGGCAAGGTCGTCGACGCCTCGCAGCCGCAACTGATGGCCACCGACCTCGGCGCCACGCGCGGGGACGGCATCTTCGAATCGCTGCTGGCCGTCGGCGGAACTCCCCGGAAGGAGCAGGCGCACCTCGCGCGGCTCGCGTCGTCGGCCGCCGCCCTCGACCTGGTGGTGCCCGGGGCGGAGGCCTGGAGCCGCGCCATCCGCACCGGCCTGCGGGAGTTCGCGGCGGCCGAGCCGGACCACGGCCACGCCGTCGTGAAGCTGATCGCCACGCGTGGGGTGGAGGACGCGGGCCGCGCCACGGCCTGGGTGCAGGTGGCGCCCGTTCCGGCGTCGACCCTGGCACAGCGCGACGCCGGCCTGAAGGTCCTGTTCCTCGAGCGCGGGTACGACAGCACCGTGGCACAACGTGCGCCGTGGCTGCTCATGGGTGCCAAGACCCTCTCCTACGCGGTGAACATGGCGGCCATCCGCCATGCGAAGGCGCACGGCGCGGACGACGTCATCTTCACGTCCTCCGACGGCAAGGTCCTGGAAGGACCGACGTCCACCGTGCTCCTCGCCTACGACCGTGACGGGCAGAAGACGCTCCTCACACCGCAGTTGGAGAGCGGCATCCTGGCGGGCACGTCCCAGAGCGCTCTCTTCGCAGCGGCGAAGGAGCAGGGGTGGGAGCTCGGCTACGGTCCGCTCGAACCGCACCACCTGCTCGACGCCGACGCCGTCTGGCTGATCTCGAGCATCCGGCTCCTCGCGCCCGTCCTCTCGCTCGACGGCCAGGACCTGCGTACGTCGGCCGCGCTCACCGCCGAACTCACCGAGCTCGTGGACCGATTCGTGTAATCTCCACCACAAACGGCCGTGTAGAGGCCCGTTTACCGCGTCAAACGCCGATTTCCGCCCGCTGTCGTTTTGACCGGGCCCTTCACCCTGCCCTAGCGTTTTTCTTGAAATCAAGAGTTCCAGCCCTCGGCCCTGGCCGGCTGGACAGCAACCCTCTCCCGTAGTGGGGTGCTCCAGGTGAAGATTCGGCCGCCGGGACCAGTCCCCCGGTTGGCAAGTACGGCGTCGTGCGGCGTCCCGGGATCGCCGGGTAGCCACATCACAACGCGCACAGCCCAGAACAGCGAGCGTGTCACCCAGCAGCAAGCAGCCTCCTTCCGTGCCGTCGACCGGCACCTCCGAAAACCCCTCACCCTGTGCGCCCGGAACCCGGGCCGGCATCGAAGGAAACCATGAACATCTCCCGTAAGGTCCTCACGGCACTCGCCGTACCCCTCCTCGCCCTGACCGTCTCCTGCGGCAGCTCCAGCAGCGAGCCCACCGAGACCACCGACGCCCTGGCCGGCAGCGACCAGCAGACGCTGGACAAGTACACCACCGAGGACACCACGCCGATCGACGGGATCGACACCTCGAAGCTCGGACTCATCACCGAGGGCACGCTGCGCGTCGGCACCCTCTCGGATGCGCCTCCGAACATCTTCATCGAGAACGGCGTCTTCACGGGCTACGACAACGAGTTGCTGCGCGCCATCGGCGACAAGCTCGGCCTCGAGGTCGAGTTCGCCTCCACCGACTTCTCGGCGCTGCTGGCGCAGGTGCAGAACAAGCAGTTCGACGTCGGATCCTCCTCGATCTCCACCACCGAGGCCCGCCGCGAGAACGTCGGCTTCACCAACGGCTACGACTTCGGCTACATGGCCGTCGTCGCCAAGAACGGCTCTCCGGTCACGGGCTTCGACTCGCTGTCCGAGAGCACCCGGATCGGCGTGGTGCAGGGCACCGTGCAGGACGACTACGTCACCAACACCCTGGGCCTCGAGCCCGTGCGCTTCGCCGACTACAACACCGTGTACGCCAACGTGAAGAACGGCCAGGTGGACGCGTGGGTCGCGCCGTCCCAGCAGGCCACCGGCCAGGTGAAGGAGGGCGACGACACCACGATCGCCGAGACCATCATCAACACGGAGAACTTCACCGCCTATGCCGTGAACAGCGAGAACCAGCCCCTGATCGACGCCCTGAACGCGGGCCTCGACGCCGTGGTCGAGGACGGCACGTGGTCCGAGCTCACCAAGGAGTGGTACCCGGACCGCGAGATGCCGACCGACTGGAAGCCCGGCAGCAAAGCCGTGGAAGTAAAGTAGCCGACCCTCCATGAATGCCCTTGAACAGCTCGCGCAGACCTTCTTCGACTGGGAGGCGATGGCCGCCGTCCTGCCGGAGCTCCTCGCGGTCGGCCTGCGGAACACCCTGATCCTCGCGATCGCGTCCGGCGTCATCGGGACGGTCCTCGGCATGGTCCTCGCGATCATGGGGATCTCCCGCAACCGGCTGCTCCGCTGGGCGGCGCGCATCTACACGGACATCTTCCGTGGGGTGCCCGCCGTCGTGATCATCCTGCTCATCGGCATCGGACTCAGCCCGATCTACCGCGAGGCCACCGGCAGCACGAGCCCGTTCCCCATGGGGATCCTCGCGCTGTCGCTCATGGCGGCGGCCTACATCGGCGAGATCTTCCGCTCCGGTATCCAGAGCGTGGAGAAGGGACAGCTGGAGGCCTCGCGCGCCCTGGGCTTCAGCTACCGCTCGTCGATGCAGCTCGTGGTGGTTCCCCAGGGCGTGCGGCGCGTGCTGCCCGCCCTGGTGAACCAGTTCATCGCGCTGATCAAGGAATCCTCGCTCATCTACTTCCTCGGGCTGCTGACCAGCGAGCGTGAACTGTTCCGGATCGGCAACGATGCGGCCAGCAACACGGGCAACCTCTCGCCGCTCATCGCCTCCGCCGTCCTGTACCTGTGCCTCACGATCCCGCTGACCCACCTGGTCAACTACATCGACAACAAGTTGCGGACGGGCAAGAGGGAGAAGCCGGAACCGGACGAACTGGCCGCGAAGATCGGCGAAGGAGCCAAGGCGTGAAGACCATCGAATCGGGAACCCTGACCGGCAGGGACCTCCACCTGTCCTTCGGGACCAACCACGTGCTCCGCGGCATCGACCTGCACGTGGAGCAGGGCACGACGGCGTCGGTCATCGGCCCGTCCGGATCCGGCAAGTCCACGCTCCTGCGTGTCCTCAACCGGCTGATCGAACCGGACAGGGGAGACATCCTGCTCGACGGCCGGTCCGTGCTGAAGGACAACCCGGACGAGCTGCGCCGCCGCATCGGCATGGTGTTCCAGCAGTTCAACCTCTTCCCCCACAAGACCGTGGTGGACAACGTGTCCCTGGCGCTGCGCAAGCTCCGGAAGATGTCCGCGGACGAGGCCCGGGAGAAGGCGCTGGCGCAGCTGGACCTGGTGGGACTGAAGCACAAGGCCGATGTGCGGCCCGGCAACCTCTCGGGCGGCCAGCAGCAGCGCGTCGCGATCGCCCGGGCGCTGGCGATGGACCCCGAGGTCATGTTCTTCGACGAGGCGACGTCCGCCCTGGACCCCGAGCTCGTCAAGGGCGTCCTCGCCCTCATGGCGGATCTGGCCTCGGCGGGCATGACCATGGTCGTCGTGACCCACGAGATGGGTTTCTCTCGCAACGTCTCCGACACCGTGACGTTCATGGACGGCGGCGTGGTCGTGGAATCCGGTCCGCCGGCCGCGATCTTCGACGACGCGCAGACCCCGCGCCTGCGGTCCTTCCTCGCGGACGTGCTGTAGGAGCCCGCTGCACCAGCGCCGACACGGCGGCCGCCCCGGTCAGGACAGGATGAAATTCCAGGTCCCGGCCAGGACGGCCGCCGTTACTGCGCCCGCGGCGATCAGGAGCCCGACGACGGCGACACCGGCGTCGAGCGGGGAGAAGGTGCTCGTCCGCGCCCACGTGCGCGTCCCGCCGCCGAATCCGCGCGCCTCCATCGCGGTCGCGAGCCGCGTGGCGCGCCGGATGGCCTGCACGATGAGCCCGAAGGACTGCCCCAGCAGGTTCCGGGTGCGGGCGACGACGGACCCGTCCGAGCCGATGCCCCGGGCGTGGCGCGCGAGCCCGAGTGTCTCCCACTGCTCCACCAGCAGGCCGACGAGCCTCAGCGATGCCAGGCCGCCGAGCACGAAGCGGTGCGGCAGGTGCAGTTTCTGCGCGAGGGCATCGGCCAGGTCGGTGGGGTCGGTGGTGAGGAGGATGAAGATGCCCGGCAGCGCGAGCGCCAGGCCCCTCAGCCCCACGGCGGTGCCCGCGGCCACCGATCCCTCGGTGAAGAGGAGGGGCCCGACGTCGAGCAGGACCGCGCCGCTCTTCTCCGCCAGCAGGGCGGTCCCGTAGGCGCCGACCACGGCCGCGACCAGCAGGGGCCAGATACGCCGCGCCAGGCCCACCACACTGATGCCCAGCAGCGGCATGAGGGCGAGCTCCGAGGCGAGCACCACCGCGGCACTGACCCAGTCGATGCTCGCCATCAGGGCGAACGTGATGACCGTGGCGGCGAACAGCTTGGACACCGGATTGGCCCGCACGAGGGTCTTCCCGGTCAGGACCGGCGTCAGGTAGTCGCTGCTCATCGGGACACCAGCCGTCCCGCTCCACCGATGATGTGCAGCGATGCTCCGCCGAGCGCGCCGATGAAGTCGGCGTCGTGCGTCACGGAGAGGACGGCCACGCCGTCGTCGATCAGTTCGCGCAGCAGGGTGACGAGTTCGGCCCAGGTCCCGGCGTCCTGGCCGAAGGTGGGCTCGTCCAGGATGAGGATGCGCGGGGCTGTGGCGAGCATCGTCGCGACCGACAGGCGGCGCTTCTCCCCGCCGGACAGTGTGAACGGATTGGCCTTCAGCAGATGGGTGAGCCGGAGCCGCTCGGCCAGCTCGGCGATGCGCCGGGGGTCCGCGCTCCCGCTGACCCTCCTCGGCCCGAACTCGAGTTCCTCCGCGACGCTCGCCGTGAGGAACTGGTGCTCGGGCTCCTGGAAGACCGTGCCGATGCGCTGCACGAGCTGGGAGGAGCGCCAGCGGAACGGGTTCCTCCCGGCCTCGCCGGCGAGCCGGGCGGACGCCTCGAGCGTCCCGGCCCGCGGACGGAGGAGGCCGCCGAGCGTGAGCGCCGCCGTCGACTTCCCCGCACCGTTCGGCCCGGTGATGCTCAGGGCCTCCGCAGCGCGCACCTCGAGCCCGAGGTCCTCCACGGCGGCCGGCCCGCGCTTCGTCCTGGCCACGGCCAGGCCGTGCGCCGAGAGGAGCACCTCCCCGCCGCCGCCGGGCACCCGCCCGCCCACGGGAGGCCGGAGGCCCGGGACCCATACGCCTGCCGCCGCGAGCCGGCTTCGCGTCTCCTCCCGGCTGAGCACGGTTGCCGGGGCACCGTCCGCGAGGACACCGCCCTCGGCATCGAGCACGATCACGCGATCGACGACGTCGGCCCACACCGCCACACGGTGCTCCACGACCACGAGCGTCGCCCCGGTCCGCTCGAGGACCCGGACGACGGCGTCGCGTACCTCCAGCACGCCGTCGGGGTCGAGGTTCGCGGTGGGTTCGTCGAGCAGGAGCAGGCCGGGTTCCATCGCGAGCACGGACGCGAGCGCGAGGCGCTGTTTCTGCCCGCCGGACAGCGCGGTGGTGGGGTGGTCGAGCGGGAGGTCCAGGCCGACGTCGTCGAGCGCCCGTCCCACGCGCTGCCAGATCTCCTCCCGCGGCACGGCGAGGTTCTCGGCAGCGAAGGCCACCTCGTCGCCCACGCGCGCCAGCACGACCTGCGTCTCCGGATCCTGCAGGACGAGCCCTGCGCGTCCCCGCGCCGTAGCGGGCGGGGCGCCGTCAAGCAGGAGCTCACCCTCCTGCTCGCCCTCGTCGTTGGTGCCGAGCACCCCGGCCAGGCCGTGCAGCACGGTGGATTTTCCCGCGCCGGACGCCCCGAGGAGCAGGACCCGCTCCCCCGGCTGGATGTCGAGGTCCAGCCGGCGCGCAGCGAACGCCTTCCTGCCGGCATGGCGCCAGCCCCATCCCCGGGCGCGGACGTGCACCGCTCCCGGGGATAGCGCGTCGACTGGTGTCACACGTCCGCCGTGCGGCCCGCGGCGAAGGAGGACAGCACGCCCGTCTTCGCGAGGCCGCGCATGGCGAGCCAGGACAGCAGGCCGGCGATGACGACGCCGGAGATGGCGGCGAACACGGTGTAGAGGACCTTGAACTCGATGGTCCACAGCGCGTTGTACATGATGTTCTCGCTGATCGCGAGGGCGAGCCCCGCTGCGAGGCCCGCCAGCAGTGCCACGGGCAGGTTCCACTTCCGGTACAGGAACAGCAGGAAGACCAGCTCGGCCCCGAGTCCCTGGATGAGCCCGGAGACGAGGACGAGGATGCCGAACTGGGTGCCGATGAGCGCCGAGACCGCGGCCGCGAGCACCTCGCAGTAGAGGGCGGCGCCGGGCTTCCGGATGATCAGCCCGCCGAGCACTCCCGCGATCAGCCAGCCGCCCGAGTAGAGGCCCGCCAGGGGCGGGAAGCCGGCGGTGAGCACGCTGATGCCCGAGTAGCCGGCCGACCAGGCGAAGAACAGGACGCCGACGGCGACCGCGATGACCGAGGCCACCACGATGTCGACGACGCGCCACTGGTTGGTGCGCGGAGAGGTGCCCTTGAGGGCCGTTGGTGATGCCATGGTGATGTCCTCCTGAGGTACAGGAGGGGAGAGTGCCGGACTGCCGTTGAAGCAGCATCCGTGCACTCTGAGAACTCGACTCCCTTCGCCGGTACTAGCCGGATCAGGTTCGAGGGTCTGCGGCGGTCCGCACTCTCAGCGCCCGTTCCGCAGCCTGCTGCGAATCGGCGCTCCCCTGTCGTTTGTTGGTTGAGCGCTACCGATCCTACACCTGCGGAGGGGCGTGGGCCGCGGCTAGGCTAGGCCCAGGACTATCGGACTAGAAGGAGAAACCATGAACGTGGTGTTCAAATTGCTCGGCGCCGGCATGAGCGTGGGTGCGGGCTTCGTCGGGACCAAGCTCGTCGACTTCCTGTGGGAGAAGATCACCGGTGAGGCCCCGCCCAAGAGCAAGGACGGGCTGGAGAACACCCTGCGCTCGGCCCTCGTGTTCGCCGTGATCTCGGGTGCGGTCAGCACGACCATCCAGGTGCTCACCAACCGCTCGACGCAGAAGGCGATCGACCGCTTCTCGAAGACACGCGACCTGACCTGAGCCCTTCCCGGCAGGGGTGCAGGAGGGGCGCCCGCCGTTTCGCGTACGGGGTACGCGGCGGGCCCCCTCCTGGCGCTCAGGTGCCGATGATGGTGAGCCATCCGGCGAGGGCGAGGAGGGTGATGACGAGCACGGGGATGGTCAGCACGATGCCGATCCGGAAGTACTGGCCCCAGCCGATGTGGATGCCCTTGCGGTCCAGGACGTGCAGCCAGAGCAGGGTCGCGAGGCTGCCGATAGGGGTGATCTTCGGCCCGAGGTCGGAGCCGATGACGTTGGCGTAGATCATGGCTTCCTGAGTCAGCCCGGCAGCTCCTGCGGAGCCGATGGCCAACGATGCGATGAGGACGGTGGGCAGGTTGTTCATCAGGGACGCGAGGACGGCGACGATGACGCCGACGCCGAGTGCGGTGATGAGTACCCCGCCGGTGCCGATGGTGGAGAAGACGCTGGCGAGCTCGTCGGTCAGGCCCTGGTTCCGCAGCCCGTAGACGACCAGGTACATGCCGATGGAGAACAGGACGATCTGCCAGGGCGCTTCCTTCAGGATCCGTGGAACGGAGATCCTCCCGTGCGGGAGGGCGGCCGCGCCACCCTGTGCAGATCCTTCATCACCCCGGTCCGAATCGGCGGGGGCGCGGGTGACCGGCATACCGTGAGGACGTGCCGTCGACCGGTGGGACGCACCGACCGTCTCGTAGTCGGGGTCCGCTGCCCGTTCGGCGCCTTCAGGTGATCCTGGCGTCGATCCCGGCACTGCGGACGCGCCGGTGAGGGTGCTGGTCCGGGGGAAGAGGAAGGCCGGCCGGCGGGAGGCGACGATCATCAGGACGACGGCTCCGGCTCCCGCGACGGCGGAGAGTGGGATGTGCAGTGGTTCGGCGGCGAAGTAGCCCACGAGCAGGACCCCGAGGATCACCCAGCCGGCCCTGAACGTCAGCGGGTCCGCGATGGCGGACTTCGGACTGGCGAGGACGGCGACGTCGTAGCGGCGTGGGATCGCTGTGCGGAAGAACAGGAGCAGGACGCCGAGGCTGGCCGCGACGGACACGATGCCGACCGGGACCATCACGGCCGCGTAGCGGGCGAAGCCGATGTCGAAGAAGTCCGCGGTGACGATGTTGACCAGGTTCGATACGACCAGGGGCAGGCTGCCGGCGTCGGAGATGAACCCGCACGCGATGATGAACCCGAGGGACGCCCTGGCAGGGAATTTCAGGGCCAGGAGCATCTGGATGACGATCGGCGTGAGGATCAGCGCCGCCCCGTCATTCGCGAACACCGCCGCGATCGCTGCCCCGAGCAGGACGATGAGCGTGAACAGCAGTCGCCCGTCACCCCTGCCCCACCGTGCGACGTGCAGCGCTGCCCAGGTGAAGAACCCGGACTCGTCGAGGATCAGGGAGATGATGACGATCGCCACGAACGCGAACGTCGCATTCCACACGATGTCCCAGACGACGGGGATGTCGGACAGGCTCACCACCGTGGTGATGAGGGCCACCGCCGCACCACCGAGGGCGGACCAGCCGATGCCGAGGCCTCGGGGCTGCCAGATGACCAGGGTCAGGGTGGCGAGGAAGATCAGGATGGCGACCACAGTCATGGCAGCAGGACTCCTTATGGGAGGAACACGCGGGAGGAACTCACGGAAGAGGGCAGGGAAGGGCCTGGAGACGAAGCAGATGGGACCGGCTGCCGACGACCGCGTCGGCACTGGTCAGCTACGGGCCATCAGGGTGGCGTGCAGGGCTGTGACGCGTTCGAGGATGTCGTCGCGGACCAGGCGCATGCGTTCGATGCCGTCGATACCGCGGTCGCCGGGCTCGTCGGTCTCCCAGCGCTCGTACAGAGTGCCCTCGACCTCGTCGACCTGCGCTTCAGCACCGAGGATGACCACGAGGTCCGCTTGGCTCTGGTCCGCGACGGTGGTCGGACGAGGCACGTTCTGGCTGATGTCCACCCCCACCTCCGCCAGGACCTCGGCCGAGAGGCCGTTGACCGCGGAGCCCGGCTTCGACCCGGCCGACGCCGTCGCCACGGAGTCCCCGGCGACCTTGTCCATGAGCCCGGCGGCCATCTGGGACTTGCCGCCGTTCTTCACGCACACGAACAGGACGGAGGGCTTGTCGGCCTTGGAACTCACAGGGATTCTCGATTCTTCTGGGCGGGCAGGGGCCCGGAGAGGTCAGGGGTCACCGGGGTTCGGTGAGGATGCCGGCGAGGGAGTCCAGGGCGCCGGGCACGATCGAGAAATACGCCCACACACCGCGCTTCTCACGATGCAGGATGCCTGCGTCGACAAGGATCTTCAGGTGATGCGACACGGTCGGTTGCCCGAGATCCAGCGGCTCGGTGAGGTCACAGACGCATGCCTCGTTCCCGACGCTCGAGGAGATCAGCGAGATCAGGCGCAGACGGTTCGGATCGGCGATCGCCTTGAACTGCCTCGCCAGTTCCTCGGCCCGGTCCGCGCTCATCGCAGGAGCCCCCGACGGCACGCAGCAGGGGACCTCTTCACCCGCAGCATCAGGGGCCGCTTCGGCGGCTCCGGTCGCTGCGAGGTCCGCTGTCCTGGGCTCGGAGATCGTCGTCATACACCCACCGTACCTCGACATTGACAATCATCGATATATCTCCCCATACTCGACATCGAAACCTGTCGATCTCCGCACAGGCGCTGAACAAAGGATCACCATGAGCATCGAGACGACCACCGAGGGCAGGAAGCCGTCGGTTTTGTTCGTCTGCGTCCACAACGCAGGACGTTCGCAGATGGCCGCCGCATACCTGGACCACCTCTCCGAGGGGCGCATCGAGGTTCTGTCCGCCGGGTCCCAGCCCGCCGATCAGGTCAACCCGGCGGCGGTCGAGGCCATGCAGGAAGAGGGCATCGACATCACCGCCGAGACCCCGAAGGTCCTCACCGCCGAGGCCGTGAAGGCTTCCGACGTCGTCGTCACGATGGGCTGCGGGGATGAGTGCCCGTACTTCCCGGGCAAGCGGTACGAGGACTGGGTGCTCGAGGATCCCGCCGGGAAGGGTGTCGAGTCCGTCCGCCCGATCCGCGACGAGATCAAGGGCCGCATCCAGCAGCTCATCAGCGAACTCCTGCCCACCGACGGGACCACCGCTCATGCCTGAGGCCACCCCCGGAACACGCTCCGCCACCGGCTGTGGTGCGACCGGCCTTCCGGTCGCCGTCATCGGCGCTGGACCCATCGGCCTCTCGGCGGCCGCCAACCTGCTCGAGCAGGGCCTGACTCCGATCGTGTTCGAGCAGGGGCCCGGCGTCGGTGCGGCGATCCGGCAGTGGGGGCACATCCGCCTGTTCTCGCCCTGGGAGTACGACATCGACCCCGCAGCCCGCCGGCTGCTTGAACCCACCGGTTGGACCGAACCGCGCCGTACCGCACTGCCGTACGGCCGGGAACTGGTGGAGTCCTACCTCGAACCCCTCGCCGCCATCCCAGCCATCACCGATGCCCTCCACTTCGACAGCCGGGTCATCGCAGTCACCCGCCTCGGCATGGACAAGACCCGCAGCAAGGACCGCGACACCACACCGTTCCTCGTCCGGGTCACAGCACCCGGGGGCACCACGGACCACCTCGTGCGAGCCGTCATCGACGCCTCCGGCACCTGGAGCCGACCCAACCCGCTCGGACAGGCCGGACTGACGGCACCCGGGGAAGGCGCGGCATCCCGATTCATCACCGGTCCGTTGCCTGACGTCGTCGGCGCTGAACGGGGACGGTTCGCAGGCAGGACGGTCATGGTCGTCGGCGCCGGCCACTCCGCTGCGAACACCCTGATCAACCTCGGTCAGGTCGCCCGGAACGAGCCCGGCACCCGCATCCTCTGGGCCGTCCGCGGCAGTGCGTCGGCCCAACGCCTCTACGGCGGCGAGGACCTCGACGGCCTGCCCGCCCGCGGCGCACTCGGCAGCCGCCTGAGGACCCTCGTCAGGGACGGCGTCGTCGAACTCATCGCCGGCTTCGCCATCACCTCGCTCACCGGGACCGGATCGGCCCTCGCCGTCACGGCGTCGACGCCGGACGGTCCCCGCACCGTCGACGTCGACGTCCTCGTGCCCGCCACCGGGTTCCGCCCCGATCTCGACATGCTGCGCGAGCTCCGCCTCGAACTGGATCCGGCTGTCGAAGCACCCCGTGCCCTCGGGCCCCTGATCGACCCGGAATTCCATTCCTGCGGAACAGTCCCAGCCCACGGCGCCGACGTCCTGGCGCATCCCGAGAAGGACTTCTATCTCGTCGGGATGAAGTCCTACGGGCGAGCCCCCACATTCCTGCTGGCCACCGGGTATGAGCAGGTCCGTTCCGTCACCGCCGCGATCGCGGGTGACCTCGAGGCTGCCTCCCGCCTGCAACTCGAGCTGCCCGGGACGGGTGTCTGCAGCACGGACCTGGACTCCGCAGCCGGCGCAGCTCCGGCAGATGTCCCGGATGCCGGCGGATGCTGCTCGGCGCCGCAGCTCCTCAGCATCGGATTCCCCACCGGCGCGGCACACGGACGGTCCGGCGACCCCGACCGCTGATCGGACCGGGGCCGGAACGGCCGGGGGACGGACCAGCGCCAGGCGTGCGCACCGTCCGTGAAGCGCATCGCGGACCGGCCCTCACCCTAGATGTGACGGTCGGGCGTCACCGCCTGCAGGATACGGTGCAGGCTCATCGCGATCGCGGCTGCTGCCCCGAAGGGGATATCGCGGGACGAGGCCTCGTACGCTGCGGCTTCGAGCGCTGCGAGGCTGCTCTCGGCTGCCTGGAACGTCTCGGCGTCGTTCTCCTCCACCGTCCACAGATCGAGCACATCCCCGACAGCGGTGAAGGCCTCCCGCAGGGGCGGGCGGACCGCGTTCGGCAGGGGGTGCTCACGGGACGTCCCATGGAGCGCATCCTGCAGCATGTTCGTGATGTTGAGGGTATGGAATGCGACGACCTCCAGGACTTCGACATGGCGGTAGTCGCGGCGCACGTCCCGCGGGTGGAAGCGCCGTCGGACGTTTCCCTTCCGGCTCTCGTCCGCGTACTGCAGGGCCTCCCGCGCGTTGCGGGCCGACTCCGTGAGCTCGTCCCGCCGCTGCGCCCAGCGCGGGTCATCCGCAGCCCAGTCCTCGTCCAGCGCCTCGCCCATCTCCTGGAGCTGCCGCGCGGCCGCCCTGCGGAGCCGGCTCATCTGTCCCACCGCGTCGTCGAGATTGAGTGGTGGCAGGATGAGCGCGCTGACGGCCAGCCCGACGCCGACCCCGACAACCGTCTGGACGAAGTACCCCAGCGAGTACCCGAGGTTGTCGTTGCCCAGGATCAGGACGAACAGTCCGGCGGAGGCGATACCGGATCCGCCGCCCGCCGTCCTCTTCAGGGCACCTGCCAGAAGCACACCCATCCCGACGACGAAGGCGATCGTCAGCCCATCGGGCTCCCCCGCCCACATCGCGATGTGGGCCAGTACGATCCCGATGGTGAGGCCGATGACGGTCTGCAGCCCGGACCTGAGCGTGCCGGCGACGGTCGGGTACATCGCGAGCAGCGCACCCAGGGGCGCGTAGTACGGGTAGCGGGAAGCCTCACCGGGAATGGCCAGAGCGATGATCCAGGCGAGCGCGGCGGCGAGCGCTGCCTTGCCCGCGAGGAGGAGCTGGGGATTGACCACGGCTGCGCGGAGGCGATCGTCCAGATGGCTGTTCAGGCGGGCCGCGAGAACGCCACGGCCGGGAAGGATTCTGTTCTTGGCCATCTCCGCAGTATGGCATCTGCCCCTGAGCGGGCCCTGCATGCCCGCGGCGGTCAGGGCGCGGCCCGCGGCCGGACGCCACGCACGGAGCCCGGGACGGAGCTCCGGGCCGGCAGCTAGAGGGTGCTTCCCGCCGGGACCTTCATCTCCTGCGGGGAGGAGATACCGCTCGTCAGTCCCGGTCTGGTCGCCCTCAGTGCCAGCCAGGTGGCCAGCGCGCCCAGCGCCGCACCGGCCATGACGTCGACCAGGTAGTGCCACCCGAAGTAGATGGTGGCGAGGGCGGTGAGCAGCACGTAGGCCCAGAGGAGCACCCGGAGGACGAGCGGCACTCGGATCAGGTGCGCGACGAGGGCGGCGGTCACGACCACGGAGACGTGGAGGGAGGCGAAGGCGGCGATGCCGTGCACGGACTCCGTGGCGTGCGGATCGTCGAGGACGCGCACCCGGTTCCGGTACAGGGAGTCCGCGAGTTCGGTCACGGCGGTGTCGGGAAGGTCGGTGAAGTGCTTCCGCTCGACGAAGACCGGGCCCAGGGAGGGCAGCACGTAGTAGCTCGCCGCACCGAGGATCCAGTTGAAGGACAACGCGCTCACGTACCAGGCACCGTGGGAGACCTGCCGGGACCAGACGAGGGCCGCGGCAACCGATGCGGGGACGAACATGAGGTAGGACACGTACACGGCGGACAGGACGTGCGCACTGATGCCCGTACCGAGCAGTTGCTGCAGCGCATCCCCGGGATGGTGTCCGCCGGTCAGCCAGCGATCACTCGCCTGCAGGAGCGGATCGGTGACCCGTTCGCGGACGAACGGCAGGAAGCTCTTCATGTTGCGGTACGAGACGTATGCGAGATAGAAGGTGACCAGCCCCAGGAAGGTGGCCAGGATTCGTGGCACGGGCCAGCTGCTGCGGAATTCGGCCAGTGCGACGCGGGGGACGTTCCGCAGGCCGGGCCGCCCGAGCAGGGTGCGCGGAGCGATGTCCGCCAGGATCATCGCGACGAGGAGCGCGGGCAGCCGCACGTAGCTGGGACCGAGGAAACCATCCGGGTCACGCAGGGGCAATCCGAAAGCCACGGCCGTCAGTACGGTGAGGGCGGTGAAGGATGCCGCCACCGTGAGGGGCACGCGGAACAGTCCTGGTGGAAACCGCGCCGACGCCGTGGTATTTAACTCCATCAGATACTTCTAGCACCTCCTGGCGCCTTTGGGTGCAATTGCCGGCGGTTGCGTGGCCTGTTTGCCGGGTCCTCCGCCGATTCCGCCGGTGGCCGGCACCAGCCGCACGAGGCTGTGGCACCTTCTCCAACCCTCGCGGACGGGCCATACTGGCGGCATGAGCATCCTCAGCACGCAGCAGATCCTCGACGCCGGCCTCGGTGACTGGCGGAAGCTGGCGCGGGCCCTCCACGCCCGCTTCCTGACACGGGACTTCGCCACGGGCCTGGCCCTCGTGACCGCCATCGGCGATCTGGCGGAGGAGGCCGGCCACCATCCGGACATCACACTGACCTACCCGCATGTCGACGTGAAGCTCATGAGCCATGATGCAGCTGGCGTGACCGCGCGGGACCTGGACCTCGCACGCCACATCACCGACCTGGCAGGAGAACGCGGCATCATCGCCGATCCCGCGGCACCCGCCGTCGTCGAACTCGCGCTCGACACGGCGGACGTGGCCGCCATCGGCCCGTTCTGGGCGGCGCTGCTCACCGGCGATGCGGGTGCCGTGGACGGCGACGACGTCGCGGACCCGGGCGGGCGGGTGCCGCTCCTCTGGTTCCAGCACACCGACGCGCACGAGACACCACGGCAGCGCTTCCACATCGATCTCTGGGTGCCGCACGATGCGGTGGAGGCACGTATCGCCGCCGCCGTCGCTGCCGGGGGCACCGTGGTGGACGAGGCCCAGGCGCCCTCCTTCACGGTCCTGGCCGATCCTGAGGGCAACCGCGCCTGCGTCTGCACGGTCCTCGAGCGCTGACGACTCCTGCGGGGCGATCCGACGATGCAGCAGGCAGAACCGCACGACGGCGACCGCGTGGACGTCCTCGTGGTGGGCGCGGGCCCCACCGGCCTCATGCTCGCCAACTGGCTGGTGAAGCTCGGCACGAGCGTCACCCTGATCGATGGGAAGGCGGGCCCCACCCGCGAGTCCCGCGCCCTGGGCGTGCACTCGCGATCCATGGAGATCTACGACCAGCTCGGCGTCGTCGACCGGGTGCTCGCCCAGGTTGTCCATGCGGAATCGATGCGGCAGGGCTTCGGGCGCACCGCCTTCGCGCCCATCCCCCTGACCGGCCTGGGCCGGGGCCTCACCCCGTACCCGGGGATCTACATGCTCGAGCAGAGCGCGAATGAGCGGATCCTCGCCGACAACCTGCAGGAGGTCGGCCTGCCCGTCCGGTGGCGGCAGCGGCTGTCATCCCTCACCGAGGAGGCCGGCGGTGTCGTCGCCGCCATCGACGGCCCAACCGGGTCCTCCACGGTGCGCGCCCGCTTCGCCGTGGGCTGCGATGGTGCATCCTCCACCGTCCGTTCCCTGTGCGGCACGGCGTTCGAGGGCACCACCAGCAGGCAGACCTTCTACCTGGTCGATGCGGTGGGCGTCCGCGGACTCGCTCCGGCCTCGGTCAACATCCGCCAGGGAGCCACCGGGTTCCTGCTCGCCTTTCCCATGCGGCCCGATGCCTCCGGCAGGAACGGACAGCGGCTGATCGGGATAGCCGGTGACGACGACGCCGCTGCGGTCACGGAGGATTACGCCCGGCACCGCTTCGCCGAATCCTTCGGCGTCACGTACGAGGACTCCCGCTGGTTCTCCACGTACCGCGTCCACCACCGCATCGCCGCGCACTTCCGCACCGGGCCGGTGTTCCTCGCGGGGGACGCCGCCCATGTGCACTCCCCCGTGGGTGCTCAGGGCATGAACACCGGGCTGCAGGACGCCCACAACCTCGCCTTCAAGCTCGCGGACGTGGCCGCAGGGCGTGTCCCGGAGGCGGTCCTGGACCGCTACGAGTCGGAGCGGCGGCCCGTCGCGCTGCGGCTCCTGAAGACCACGGACGCCCTGTTCCGCGGCATCACGTCGCGTTCGGCGGCAGCGATGCTGGTGCGCAGGTACGTGCCGAGGGTGGTGCTGCCCGTCGGCGTCGCGGTGCTCCCCCACCTGCCCATCGGCCGCCGCCTCGCCGGCTACCTCGGCCAGCTCCGCATCCACTACCGGATGGAGGGCGCTTCCTCGGGGCGCCACCGTGACGCCGTCGTCGGCCGCCGGCTGCCGTGGACCGGGGAGAACTTCGACGTACTCCGGGCTGCGACGTGGCAGGTTCACCTCTACGCGGCCGAGCGGGAGGCAGCACTCCAGGCGGAAGCCGCCGCACTCGACCTCGGACTTCCCCTCCACACCTTCGCCACCACAGGCTCCAGCCCGCTGCGCCCCGGCATCCTGTACCTCGTGCGGCCCGACGGCTTCGTGGCGGCCGCCTCGCCTCCAGCACGTGCCGCCGGCAGTTTCCGCTCGACCTGCGGGGACCAGATACCCCGTCCACAGGAGGGCTGACGCCGCTGGCGGACGCGTTCCACACCAGCGCGCTTCCCGCCGGCGCCGGATGCAGGGTGCGAGGACACGGGCGGCCAGGTCGCGGTTGCACGGACGCGCGCACCGGCGGGCTAGGCCACTCCCATGCGCGGGAAGACGTCGTCGAGGTAGGAACCCAGCATCCGCGGGCTGAAGGGCTTGGGGATGAAGTGGTCGGACCCGGCGACCAGGCACTGCTCCGCGGTGAGCTGTGGAGGCCGGGCCGAGACGGTGAGGATGTGCGCGTCGGAGCCCGCCCTGAGCCGTGCACAGAGGTCGATGCCGTCCATGTCCGGGAGGTTGAGGTCCAACGTGACGAGTTGGGGGTCCACTGTGCCCACGAGCCGCCGTCCCTCGCTGCCCGTAATGGCCTCGTGCACGGTGAAGCCGCGCGAGGACAGGACGATGGCGAGCAACTGGCGGATGTCGGCGTCGTCCTCGATCACCACCGCGTCGCGCCGCAGCCCGTCCATGTGTGCCTTCAGTCCCAAAGTGTCCGCCCCCTGATCAGCAGTAACCTTACCGTTCGCTGCCGGCGCCGACCACCGCGGTGCTTTCGGTTCCGGGGCGCAGCGCCGTCGAGGGTGTGGGATGCAGCGGCCTCAGCGACCGGGAGCGGAGGTCCCCGAGCCGGTGATACCGGTACTGCCGGCCCCGCCCGTGCCTCCGGTGGCCGCGCGGGACGCCGGCGACTCCCGGGGCCCCGCCGCCCCGCCGCCGTCCGCTGCCCGCTCCACGACGTCATCCAGTTCGTCGAGCGTGAGCAGGTCGCGCCGCAGATGGCGCGTCCGGTAGCCCGCACGGCCCACCATGTGCGCGGATACGGGGCTCGTGAGCAGCTGGAAGACCCAGCACAGGACCAGCAGGGGCACGAGCGGCCAGCTCCCGGTCTCCACCGCGAGCGCCAGGAGGAAGAGCAGGAGCCCGAGGACCTGCGGTTTCGTTGCCGCGTGCATGCGCGAGAGCAGGTCGGGGAACCTCGCGAGGCCGATCCCGGCGGCGAGTGACATGAGCGCCCCGCCGACCAGGAGGACCGACACGACGGCGTCGTTGATCATGGCGTTACTTCCTGTCCGTGACGAAGCGGGCAACGGTGACCGAGCCGATGAAGCCGATGAGCGATACCGCGACGAGGAGGATCAGGTTGTCGAGGTGCCGGTTGACGATCATGTCCAGCACGAGCGCGGCGCCGATGATGGCGAGGACGACGTCGAGGGCCAGGACGCGGTCGAGGATGGACGGTCCGCGTACCGCGCGGTACAGCGCCAGGAGGACTGCGACGGAGAGTATTCCGCCGACCACATGTGTCACGATCGTCATGTCGCCGCCTCCCCGGCCCGGAGGGCCGCGAGGTCGGCCCTGCTCCCCATCACCCGGATCAGCCAGGCCTCCGTGGCGCGGACGTCACGGCGGACGGCGTCGGCATCCGCCGCGGACGCCACGTTGAGGCAGTGGAGGTAGAGCGTCGACGTGGAGCGGTCCACCTCGAGGACGAGCGACCCGGGGATGAGGGAGATCGCGTGGCCCGTCGCCGTGACGAGGAAGTCCGAGGAGCTGCGCAGCTCCACCGCGACGACGGCGTTCCGGAGGGCGGGACCCTTGCTCACGGCGAGCCAGAACACCTGCAGGCTGGCCGTCACCAGCTGGAGGAGGAACCGGCCGATGAACGGGACGAGCCAGAGCACGTTGAAGCGGCCCGTCAGTTCGACGGGAGGCAGGTAGAAGAAGTTCACGACGGCGTACGAGATGATCGCTCCGAACACGAGGTTGCCCAGGCCGAAGTCCTGCCACAGGGCGCCCCACACGAGGACGAGCCAGATGACGAGCGGGAGTTCGGTGATGAGGGGGATGCGCTGCCGGCTCATCCGTTCGCCCCCGCTCCGAGGACGGCCTCGATGTACGGAGTGCGGTCCAGCATCTCCTGCGCCGCACCGTCGCTGAGTGCGAAGAGCGGCCCGGCGAGGACCGTGAGGGCGAGTCCGAGCGCCACGAGGCCGATGGTCGGCCCCGTCATGGTGCCGGGCATCAGCGTCACCGGGTCCTTGCCGGCGAACCGCCCCGTGTCCTCGCCGGTCACGTGGCGGGACGTCCCCACGCTGGAGCCGTCGGCCTTGCTGGCGAGCAGGATGGGATCGGGGTTCTCGGCGTCGGCGGGGCTGCGCCAGAAGGCGCGGTTCCAGACGCGCGCCATCACCAGGAGTGTCAACAGGCTGGTGAGGACTCCCCCGGCCACCAGGACGTACGCGAGCGGGGTCCCGAGCTCGACACCCGCCTGGATGAGCCCGAGCTTCCCGAGGAATCCCGAGAACGGCGGGATGCCGGCGAGGTTCATGGCCGGGAGGAAGAAGAGGATGCCGAGGAGCGGGGACAGTTTCGCCAGCCCCCCGAGGCGGTCCACGTTCGCCGTCCCGCCGCGGCGCTCGATCAGTCCGGTGACGAGGAAGAGGCTGGTCTGCACGGTGATGTGGTGGGCCACGTAGTAGACCGCGGCGCCGAGGCCGAGGCGCGTGGAGACGGCCAGCCCGAAGACCATGTAGCCGATATGGCTCACCAGCGTGAAGGACAGGAGCCTCTTGATGTCCGCCTGCGCCAGGGCGCCGAGGATCCCGACGACCATCGTGAGCAGCGCGACCACCATGAGGAGGGAGTTGATCCGGTCGCCCGGGAAGAGCAGCGTCTCGACGCGCACCATGGCGTAGACGCCCACCTTGGTCAGCAGGCCCGCGAACACCGCGGTGACCGGCGCGGGCGCCGTCGGATAGGAGTCGGGGAGCCAGAAGGACAGCGGGAAGACGGCGGCCTTGATGCCGAACGCCACGAGCAGCATCAGGTGCAGCACCATCTGCGTGGCCGGGTCCACGGTCTCGAGCTTCACCGCGAGGTCCGCCATGGTGATGGTGCCGGTGGCCCCGTAGATCATCGCGATGGCGATGAGGAACAGCATCGAGGAGACCACGCTGACGACGACGTACGTCACGCCCGCCCGGATGCGCGGCGCCGTGCCGCCGAGGGTCATGAGGACGTAGCTCGCGGTCAGGAGGATCTCGAAGCCCACGTACAGGTTGAAGAGGTCCCCCGTGAGGAACGCGTTGGACACCCCGGCCACCAGGATCAGGTAGGTGGGGTGGAAGATCGACACGGGGCCGTCCTCGTCGCCGTCGGCCATGCCCTGGCCCGCGGCGTAGATCAGCACCGCGAGGCTGACGGCGGAGGAGACCACGAGCATGAGCGCCGAGAACTGGTCCACCACGAGCACGATGCCGAACGGCGGCTCCCAGCCGCCGAGCCGCACGGCGTGCGTTCCGGCGGACGGTGCGGCGAGGAGCATCACCACTTCGATGAGCAGGGTCACGCTGAGCGTCGTGATGCTCACCGCGCGCTGCGCCCGCGCGTGCCGGATCAGGATGAAGGTGGCGGCAGCACCCAGGAACGGCAGGACGACGGCGAGCGGCGCGAGGTCGGCGGCGATCATCGTGCCTCCCCCACCCTGCCGGCGCCGGCGCGGCGGCCGTCGTCGTCGTCGCTGTCGCTGTCGCTGTCGTCGTCGTTGTCGTCGTCGTTGTCGTCGTCGTTGTGCCGGCCTACGCGGCCTTCCGTGTCGGCATCGGAGAACTCGGTGGTGTCCGCGGCGATATCGGCGTCGTCCTCGTAGTCGTAGCTGTCCTGGTCCGCCACGCGCCGGTCCTCGGGATCGTCCTGGACGTCGTCCTCCCGGCCCAGCACCCAGGACCTGTAGATGATGCCGAGCATGAACGCGGTGACGGCGAACGTGATGACGATCGCCGTCAGGATCAGGGCCTGCGGGAGGCTGTCGGTGTAGTCCTCCGGCGGCGTCCCCGAGACGTAGAGGGGAGATTTCCCGCCGCCCCCGCTCATGGCGAGCATCAGGATGTTCGCCCCGTTGCCCATGAGGATCAGTCCGAGGAGCACGCGCGTCAGGCTGCGTTCGAGCAGCAGGTAGATCCCTGCGGCGAACAGTGCCGCCATGAGCACGATGAGCGTGATGTTGACCGTCACGGCCGGACTCCTTCGGTGGCGGGCGGGACGAGCGCGTCGTGTCCGGCGTCCTCGACGACCGGCCCGTCCGCCTCGCTGCGCTCGTCGATCTCCGAGCCGAGGCTCCGGAGCACGTCGAGGACGAGACCGACGACGATGATGTACACACCGATGTCGAAGATGGTGGACGTCACGAACTTCACGTCGCCGAAGACCGGCAGCCAGAACTCGAGGACGTAGCTCTCGAGGACGGCCCCGCCGACGAGGAGTGGGGCCGCGGCGGTCAGGGAGACGATCGCGAGGCCGATCCCCAGGAGCGTTCCGGCACTGACCGGACTGGCCTCGGCGAGTTCGAACCGTCCGCCCGCGAGGTAGCGGACGGCGAGCGCGAGGCCCGCCATCAGGCCTCCCGCGAAACCGCCGCCGGGGAGGTTGTGGCCGGCGACCAGCAGGTAGATCGAGAGCACGATGATGGTGTGGAAGAGCAGGCGGGTGATCACCTCGAAGATGATCGAACGACGCTCGGGCGCAAGCGTCCGCCCGGCCACGAGCCAGGGATCCCGCGCGACGTCCGCGAAGCGTGCGGCGAGGAGCCGCGCGGCACCTGCCCTGCCGCCGGCGTCCAGGGGCTCCTGCCCGCGGTCCACGGACCCGTCCGCGACGCCGTCGGCCCGGTGCCGCTTGTCGCCACGCCCGCGGATGAAGATGAGGCTGGCGATGCCCGTGGCCGCGATCGCGAGCACGGTGATCTCACCGAAGGTATCCCAGGCGCGGATGTCCACGAGCAGGACGTTGACGGTGTTGGCGCCGCCGCCGTCCTCGTACGCCAGCTTCGGATACGCCAGGGAGATGGGTGCGGAGGTCCTCGACGCCATGGCCGACATCGCGATGACGGCCATGATGCCGCCGAACGCCACACCGAGGACGGCACGCAGCAGCCGGTGCCGGCTCTCGGCGCGGTTCCACAGCCGCGCGGGCAGGGAGCGCAGCGCGAGGACGAAGGCCACGAGCACGATCGTCTCGACGAGCATCTGCGTCAGCGCGAGGTCCGGCGCTCCGTGCAGTGCGTAGACGACCGCCATGCCGTAGCCGGTGATGCCCACCATGAGGACGGCCATGAACCGCTTGTTGGAGCGCAGTGCGGCGAGGATACCCACCAGGATGACGATCGCCGCCATGACCTGCGCCGGCGATTCCGCGATCATGAACCGGGAGGGAAGCGGCGCATCGAAGATGACGAGCGCCATCAGGGGCGTGATGATCGCGGTGGACAGGATGACGAACAGGTAGAAGGCCAGCGAACCGCGCTGGGTGCGGCCCGTGACCCACACCGCGACGTCGTCGAGCACGCCGATGGTGGAGCGGTACACCACCTCCGCTTCCCTGACGGAGGGAAGGCGCCCCTGCAGCCGTTCGATGGGCGCGCGCAGCAGGTACAGGGCGACGCCCGCCGCGATGGTGAGTGCCGACAGCAGGAGCGGGAGGCCGAAGCCGTGCCACAGGGCGAGGTGCGGGGCGGGGCCCCCGGACGGGAAGAGTGCCGCGTAGGGCGCGACGGCGGCGTCGAGCGGCGGGGGCCAGACGCCGAAGGCCAGGGATGCGACGGCGAGCAGCGCGGGTGCGAGCAGGAAGGATGTCCGGACGCGCTTGAACGGCGTCTGCGGCCTGCCGTGCTTCAGCGCGAAGGCGCCCCAGACGAATCGGGCACTGTAGGCGAAGGTGAGGATGGAGCCGATCACGATCCCGCCGAGGAGGAGGGTTCCGGCGAGGCCGTCCTCGGCGCGGTGCACGAAGGCCTCGAAGACCGATTCCTTGGCGACGAACCCGAGCAGGGGCGGAACCCCTGCCATGGATCCGGCCGCCACGAGGGCGACGGCGAACAGGGCGGGAGAGGTGGCGCCGACCCCGGACAGGACCCGCAGGTCGCGGGTGCCCGACTGGTGGTCGATGATGCCGACCACCAGGAAGAGCGTCGCCTTGAAGAAGCCGTGGGCGAGCAGCAGGCCCAGGCCTGCCACCGCGCCGTCACGCCCGCCGAGTCCCACCACCATGGTCAGGAAACCGAGCTGGCTCACCGTCCCGTAGGCCAGGACGAGCTTCAGGTCGAACTGCCGCAGGGCGCGCCACCCGCCGAGCAGCATGGTCGCCATGCCGAGGACGAGGATCACCGGGTGCCAGAACGCCGTCTCGCCGAAGCCGGGGGCGAAGCGTGCCACGAGGAACACCCCGGCCTTCACCATGGCCGCGGCGTGCAGGTAGGCGCTGACGGGGGTGGGCGCCGCCATGGCGCCGGGCAGCCAGAAATGGAAGGGGACGAGCGCCGATTTGGTGATGGCGCCGACCAGCACCAGCCCGATCGCGACGTCGACCAGCGTGCCGCGTGCCGCAAGCGCCTCCGCTCCGGCGAGGATCTCGGAGATGCGGTACGTCCCCGCTTCCTGTCCGAGCATCACCAGGCCCACGAGCATGGCCAGCCCGCCGAAGGTCGTGATGATGAGCGCCTGGAGGGCGGAGCGTCGCGCCGAGAGCCGGTGGCGCGAGTAGCCGATGAGCAGGTAGGACAGGATCGTGGTCAGTTCCCAGAAGATGAACATGAGGATCAGGTCATCGGCCGTCACCAGCCCGAACATCGCCGCGGCGAAGGCGAGCAGCTGCGCCCCGAAGGCGCCGACGTCGGGATCGTCGTTCTTGAAGTAGCGCGCGCAGTAGAACAGCACCAGGGCGCCGACGCCGAGGATCAGGATGCACAGGACGGCGGCGAGGGCGTCGAGCCGGAAGGCGAACTCGAGCTGAAGGCTGGGGATCCACGGGACGGTGACCGACGGCGGGGCGTCGGCCCGGCCGTTCGGAGCTCCCTGCTCGGCGGCGAGGACCTGCGGCAGCCGGACCATGAGCCAGACGAAGCCGGCGGCGGGCGCCGCCGCGAGGACGAAGAACGCCGATCTGCCGAGCCGGGAAAAGAGAACGGGCGCTCCGAGTGCGAGCGCGAACATCGCGGTCAGCACGGTGAGCATGGGAGTCTCGATCTTCCGCTGGGGGTCGGTCGGGCTGCTTTCAGTCTACCGAAGGAAAGACGGCAGGCCCTCGCCCGGAGCGGACCGCTCACCTGCACAGCGCGCCGCGAGCTGTCGCGGCGTGACGGGGATCATACGGAGCTAGCATTCACCCTATGAGTACGCACCAGCAGCTTCCGCAGCCGGCGGAGGCCCCTGCACCCCTTCCCGCCGCGGGTTCGGGCCGCATCTTCAGCAGGCCCGTCCTGGCCTGGGCCTCGTGGGACTGGGGCTCGGCCGCCTTCAACGCGGTCATGACCACGTTCGTGTTCACGGTGTACCTCACGTCGGAGTCCTTCGGCGGTGAGGAACGGGCCTCGCAGGTGCTCGGCTGGGGCCTCGCCGTCGCCGGCCTGCTGATCGCCCTCCTCGCTCCCGTCACGGGCCAGCGCTCCGACCGCGGCGGACGCCGCAAGCTCTGGCTCGGCGTCAACACCCTGATCGTCACCGTGCTGACGGCCCTGTGCTTCTTCGTCCTCCCCAGCCCGGAGATGCTGATCCTCGGTGTCGCGCTGATCGCGGCCGCCAACATCTTCTTCGAGTTCGCCGGCGTGAACTACAATGCGATGCTGACCCAGATCTCGACGCCGTCGACCATCGGCCGCGTCAGCGGCTTCGGCTGGGCGATGGGATACGTGGGCGGCATCGTCGCACTCGTGGTGGTGCTGGTGGTGTTCATCCAGCCGGTCGTCGACTGGGCGGGCGCCTCGAGTGCCGACGGACTGAACATCCGCCTCGTGGCCGTCTTCTCCGCACTGTGGTTCGCGGCGTTCGCGCTGCCCGTGATGTTCACGGTGCCCGAGGTCCCGCGCAGGGCCGCGGCCGCGCACCTGGGATTCCTGGCCTCCTACGGCCTGCTGGTGCGCCGGGTGAAGGCCATCTACCGCGCGAGCCCGCACACGATCTACTTCCTGCTGGCGAGCGCCATCTTCCGGGACGGCCTCGCCGCCGTGTTCACCTTCGGCGGCATCCTCGCCGCCGGCGCCTTCGGCTTCTCCGCGAGCATGGTGATCGTCTTCGCGATCGCCGCCAATGTGATCGCCGCGCTCGGCGCCGTCATCGGCGGGTTCCTCGACGACCGCATCGGCCCGAAGCGCGTGATCATCGGCGCCCTGGTGGGATTGCTGGTGGCCGGGACCGCGATCCTCCTGCTCGGTACGGAGACGCATTCCTTCTTCGGCATGCACTGGACGTCGGACACCACGTTCTGGGTCTTCGGCCTGCTGCTGACACTGTTCGTCGGGCCGGCCCAGGCGTCGTCGCGGGCCTACCTCGCGCGCATCGCGCCGGTGGGCGACGAGGCCGAACTGTTCGGGCTGTACGCGACCACGGGCCGCGCGGTGAGCTTCCTCGCTCCCACCCTCTTCGCCCTGTGCATCGGGATCTTCGGCTCCCAGCTCTACGGCGTCATCGGGATCCTCGTCGTCCTGCTCGCAGGACTCCTCGTGCTGCTGCCGGTCAGGTCACCCGCACGGGTCAGGCGCGCCGTCGTGCCCGAGGCCTGACGGCCGTTCCCGGCCGAGGCCGGGGGGAGGTCAGATGTCCGTGCGGTGGAAGTTCAGGTGGCTGCGCGACGCCGTCGGGCCCCGCTGTCCCTGGTAACGGTTGCCGTACTCACCCGAGCCGTAGGGGTGTTCGGCAGGGGACGTCAGCTTGAAGAAGCACAGCTGCCCGATCTTCGAGCCGGGCCACAGCTTGATCGGCAGCGTCGCCATGTTGGACAGCTCGAGGGTCACGTGGCCGGAGAACCCGGGGTCGATGAAACCGGCGGTGGAGTGGGTCAGCAGTCCGAGGCGGCCCAGCGAGGACTTGCCCTCGAGGCGCGCGGCGATGTCGTCGGGCAGCGTCACCGTCTCGTAGGTCGACCCGAGGACGAACTCGCCGGGGTGCAGGATGAACGGCTCATCCGGCGCCACCTCGACGAGGCGCGTGAGGTCCGGCTGGTCCTCCGCGGGGTCGATGTGCGCGTACTTGTGGTTGTCGAAGAGCCGGAAGTAGCGGTCGATGCGGACGTCGACGCTGGAGGGCTGCACCATGGCGGGATCGTGCGGTTCGAGGACGATCCGCTGGGCGGCGAGTTCTGCTCGGATATCGCGGTCTGAGATCAGCACCGTCCAAAACTACCAGCCCGGGAGAAGCCTCCTCAGCGTCCGATCTCGGTACGCACCGCGAACAGTTCGGGGAAGAACGTGAGCTCCAGCGCCCGCTGGAGGAAGCCGACGCCGGACGAGCCGCCCGTGCCCGCCTTGAACCCGATGGTCCGCGCCACGGTCTTCAGGTGCCGGAACCGCCAGAGCTGGAAGTTGTCCTCGAGGTCCACGAGCTCCTCGCACGCCTCGTAGATGTCCCAGTGGCCCGCCGCGTCCTCGTACACCTGCTTGTAGACGGCGACCAGCGCGGGGTGGAACTCGTGGGCGACGCTCACATCGCGGTGGAGCAGGTCCTCGGGGATCGCGTAGCCGCGCCGCGCGAGCAGGGCGATGAACTCGTCGTACACGCTGCTCTGCGCCAGGAGTTCCGAGAGCAGGGCGCGGGCTGCCGGGTCGGACTCGAAGACCTGGATCATGGCGGCGTTCTTGTTGCCCAGCAGGAACTCGACGGCGCGGTACTGGTAGGACTGGAACCCGCTGGCGGACCCGAGGTCGCCCCGGAACTCCGCGTACTCGGACGGCGTGAGCGTCGCCAGCACCGACCACTGCTCGGTCAGCGAGCGCTGGATGTGCTTGATCCGGGCGACACCCTTCATGGCGGCCCGCAGGTCGTCGGCCCGCAGGTGCACCCGCACGGCGCGCAACTCGTGCAGCACGAGCTTGAGCCACAGCTCGGAGGTCTGGTGCTGGATGATGAACAGCATCTCGTCGTGGTGCGCCGGTGAGCTGGCGGGGTGCTGGGCGTCGAGGAGCCTGTCCAGCTCGAGGTACGAGCCGTAACTCATCTTGTCCGAGAAGTCCCGCTCGATCCCCTGCTCCAGCTTGCGGGTGTTCCGCTCTCCACTCATGCGGCAAGCCTACGTGCACCGGAATGTCGGGCCCCGGGACTAGGTTGGGACCAATCCAAGGAGGCCCCCATGCAGCGAATCCACTGCGGCATCGTCCCACCGCACCTTCTCACCCGCCTGGCCGCCCTTCGCGATCCGCGGCTCTCCGTCGCGGCCGAAGCCGCTCGCCACGCACTGCTGGAACTCGACCCGGTCCACGAGGTCCGCTCCCGAGCACTGAGGGCGCCCGTCCAGCGGGGTTCGGCCGTCGCCGGGACGCTGACACGGCGCATCCACGACGCCGGCAGCCGGGAGGAGCTCCCCGGGGACCTGGTGCGGGCAGAGGGCGCCCCCGCCACCGGGGACACCGCGGCGGACGAGGCCTACGACGGACTCGGCTCCACCTACCGGCTGTTCAGCGAGGAATACGGCCGCTCGTCGATCGACGGCGCCGGCAAGCCCCTCGAGGCCACGGTCCACTACGGCGCCAACTACGACAACGCCTTCTGGGACGGCACCCGCATGGTCTTCGGGGACGGCGACGGCGAGATCTTCGGGCGCTTCACGGCATCCCTCACGGTGATCAGCCATGAGCTCACGCACGGCTTCACGCAGTACTCCACCAACCTGGAGTACCAGGGACAGTCGGGCGCGCTCAACGAATCACTCTCGGACGTATTCGGCGTGCTCGTGGAGCAGCGGGAACTCGGCCAGGACGCGGGTTCGGCGTCCTGGCTCGTGGGGGCCGGCATCTTCACCGACCAGGTGGAGGGAGCGGCGCTTCGCTCGCTCAGGGCGCCGGGCACGGCCTACGACGACGACGTCCTCGGCAAGGATCCACAGCCCGCCACCATGGCGGACTACGTCGAGACGACGTCGGACAACGGCGGCGTCCATATCAACTCCGGCATCCCGAACCATGCGTTCTACCGTGCGG
This sequence comes from Arthrobacter sp. NPDC092385, assembly GCF_044755105.1. Taxonomy (NCBI): domain Bacteria; kingdom Bacillati; phylum Actinomycetota; class Actinomycetes; order Micrococcales; family Micrococcaceae; genus Arthrobacter; species Arthrobacter sp. NPDC092385. The sequence goes on along the minus strand of NZ_JBIVQL010000001.1, from coordinate 264,404 downwards.
CCACCGCACTCGGCAGCCCCGCCTGGGAGGGCGTGGGACGCATCTGGTACGACGCCGTCCTCAGCGGCAGCATCCCGCCCGACTGCGATTTCCCGACCTTCGCGGGCGCCACGATCAGCGCAGCGCAAAAGCGGTTCGGCGACGGCAGCCGGGAGGCGGGCGCCGTCGCGGACGCGTGGGCGCAGGTCGGCGTGCTGCCGTGAAGATCGAGATCACCCGCTCCGGCGGCTTCGCCGGGCTCACCCGGACCTGGACCCTCGAGGTCAGCCGGACGGAAGCCGAGCAGCGGTGGCTTCCCCTCGCGGAAGCCGAAGCGGGGAGCACCGGGTCCGGGGCGCCCCCTGGCGTCGCATCCCCGGGCGGGGTTTCTTCGGGCGGGGTTTCTTCGGGCGGGGGTTCTTCGGAGGCACCGGCCCCTGGGGCGCAGCGCGATCGCTTCACCTACCGGATCGCCATCGGCTACACGGAGGTGCACGTCCCCGAGAGCCGGCTCGAGGACCCGTGGCGGGAACTGATCGAGCGGGCGCGCGCAGCGCCTCCGATGCCCGGGGCTCCCCCGGCTCCCGGCTCCCGGGAGGGTCGGGGGGCGCCCGCCCCGGACGGACCCGGAGGCACGGACGCCGGGCACACCGACACCGATCCGGGGAAGCCGCAAGAACTGTTGTAAGGTGATGGAGCGGTTCACCACCGTGCGGGCGTAGCTCAATGGTAGAGCGCTAGCTTCCCAAGCTCGATACGCGGGTTCGATTCCCGTCGCCCGCTCTTCTCGTCCTCCCGCGGAGGCCCTCGGCGCCCCTGGGTGTGCCGAAGGACACCTCTCCCGTCCGCCTCCCGGTGCGCCTTCGGCAGTATCCTTGAGGCGATGAATCGAACAATGTTCAAGTCGAAGATCCACCGTGTCACGGTCACCCACGCCAACCTGCACTACGTGGGTTCCGTGACCGTCGACCTCGACCTGCTCGACGCCGCGGACATCCTCCCCGGAGAGCTGGTCTCGATCGTCGACATCACCAACGGCGCTCGGCTCGAGACCTATACCATCGCCGGCGAGCGCGGCTCGGGCGTGATCGGCATCAATGGTGCCGCGGCCCATCTCGTCCAGCGTGGCGATCTCGTCATCCTGATCACCTACGCGCAGATGACCACGGAGGAGGCACGGGCCTTCGTCCCCACCGTGGTCCACGTGGACGCCGCCAATCGGATCGTCGAACTCGGTTCCGACCCGGCCGAAGCGGTGACCGGCGACGTCGAGCGTCCTCCCTTCGCCCTGGACAGCTCCGCCGTCCCGGCCTGAGCCCTTCCCGGTCCACGGGCACCTCCCTGCACTTCCTCCGCACATCCTGCACGCGCTGCCGAATAGCAAGCACCCTGTCTAGCGATTTGGGCCCCCAAGGCATAGGGTCGAAAAGCAAGCTTGCTTAGGCTGTCGATTCCAGCGAACCGTCAGCCGGGTTGTCTACAAGGATGTGGAGGCTCGGTACGAATGCCGACTAGTCGAAGAACACGCAGTGCAGGAAAGAGCCGCCCGAAGGCCACCGTCCTGGCCGGCCTCGTAATGGGCACGCTGGTCATGAGCGGGTGCGGTCCCGCGCAGGCGGACAATTCCCTGACCTGGTACATCAACCCCGACAACGGGGGCCAGGCCGACATAGCGCAGAAGTGCACTGACGAATCGGGCGGCCGCTACCGCATCGAGACCTCGCTCCTGCCGAGTGACGCCGCCTCCCAGCGGGAACAACTGGCACGGCGCCTGGCCGCGGGTGATTCGTCGCTCGACATCATGAGCCTCGATCCGCCCTTCATCCCCGAACTCGCGGAGCCCGGGTTCCTCGCCCCGGTGCCCGACGACGTCGCCGATAGCACCACGGAGAACGTCGTGGAGGGCGCCCTCGCGGGAGCGACCTGGAAGGACGAACTCGTCACGGTCCCGTTCTGGGCCAACACGCAGATCCTTTGGTACCGCAAATCGGTTGCGGAGGCCGCCGGCCTCGACATGAGCAAGCCCGTCACCTGGGACCAGATCATGGAAGCCGCGAAGAGCCAGGAGAAGTCACTGGGCGTCCAGGGCGCGCAGGCGGAATCGATGACGGTGTGGGTGAATGCCCTGATCGAGTCGGCGGGGGGCTCCATCATCGTCGACCCCGAGGCGACGGCGGACACCATCGAGCTCGGCCTCGATTCCGACGCCGGTGTCGCCGCAGCGGAGGTGATCTCCACGATCGGCAAGGACGGACTGGGCGGTCCGGGGCTCCCCACCCAGGACGAGAACGCCTCGCTCATCGCCTTCCAGGGCGATTCCGGCTCCTTCATGGTCAACTACCCGTTCGTCTGGCCTGCGACCACGGCCGCCGTCGAAGAGGGCACGCTGGACCAGGCGGTCGTCGACGACCTCGGCTGGGGCATTTTTCCACGCATGACGGCGGACCAGGAGTCGGCGCCGCCGCTGGGTGGCATCAATCTCGGCGTCGGAGCCGAGAGCGACAACCCCGAACTAGCGTACGAGGCGATCCAGTGCATCGTCTCGGTCGAGAACCAGTCGGAGTACTTCGTGACCAACGGCAATCCGCCGTCGAACACGGAAGCCTACGAGGACCCCCGGATCGAGGAGACCTTCCCGATGGCCGAGACCATCAGGGACTCCCTCCAGGTCGCAGCACCCCGCCCGCAGACCCCGTTCTACAACGAGGTCTCCACCGGCATCCAGCAGCGCTGGGCGCCACCCGCCGACGTCGATCCCGAGAGCACTCCGGAGACGTCGAGCAACTTCATCACTTCGGTCCTTCGAGGGGAGCAACTCCTGTGACCTCCGCCATCCCGGCGAAGACGACGACGGCGTCGTCCACCGAGCCCGGTCCGCGCCTCGAGCGCGACACCGCCAAGAGCAACGGCAAGAACAGAAGACCGCAGGCGCAGTACAGCGACCGCGTGCGAGCGGAGCGGCGGCTCGGCTGGATCCTTGCGGGGCCGGCGTTCGTCATCATGCTGCTCGTCACGCTGTATCCGATCCTGCAGGCCATCTTCGAATCGCTGTTCCGCTTCCGCCTCACGGCGCCCGGCGAGCGCGAATTCATCGGCCTCGGCAACTACGCCGTGATCCTCTCGGACCCGGTCTGGTGGTCGGGCCTGTGGACCACCGTGTTGATCACCGTCATCACCGTCGTCGTGGAACTCGTGCTCGGCTTCGCGCTCGCCCTGGTGATGCACAAGGCCCTGAAATCCGTGCGAGGGCTGCTGCGCACGGCGATCCTCGTGCCGTACGGCATCATCACGGTGGTGTCGGCCTTCGCCTGGTTCTACGCGTTCGACATCAATTCCGGCTACATCAACAACTGGTTCGGCTGGCTCCCCGGCATCGACGAGAACCTGAACTGGTTCGCGCAGGGTCCCACGGCCCTCTTCGTCATCATGGCCTCGGAGATCTGGAAGACCACCCCGTTCATCTCGCTGCTCCTCCTCGCCGGGCTCGCGCAGGTCCCCGACGAACTCAGCGAAGCGGCGAAGGTCGACGGCGCCACCTGGTGGGAGCAGATGCGCAAGGTCATCATCCCGAACATGAAGGCCGCGATCATGGTCGCGGTCCTCTTCCGGGCGCTGGACGCGTTCCGCATCTTCGACAACGTGTTCATCATGACCAACGGGGCCTACGGCACGGAAGTGCTGTCGCTGCTCGCCTACCGACAATCGATCAGCCGCCTCGAGATCGGACTCGGCTCCGCCGTCTCCGTGCTCCTGTTCCTGTGCGTCCTGCTGATCTGCTTTATCGCGATCAAGCTGTTCAAGGTCGATCTCGCCGGATCGCAGGGAGGAAAGTAATGACGAACACCAGTACCCGGGGCAAGGTCCTGTGGGCCATCGTCACCGTCCTCGTCCTGATCTACGCACTGTTTCCCGTGGTCTCGATCCTGGCGACGTCGTTCAAGGCGCCGAGCGACCTGACGAGCGGCAAGTTCCTTCCGACATCGGGTAGGGCTACGACATCCAACTACGAGCAGATCCTGGTGGGGGACGCCCAGGGGCTCTTCCTCTCGGCGCTGCGCAACTCGATCGGCATTACGCTGATCGCGACGTTCATCGCCGTCGTCCTGGCGACGCTGTGCGCCTACGCGATCGCGCGGCTGGACTTCCCGGGCAAGAAGCTGGTGCTCACCACGGCCCTGGCGGTCTCGATCTTCCCGGTCATCTCGATCGTGACCCCCCTGTTCAACCTGTGGCGCACCATCGGCCTGTACGACACGTGGCTCGGCCTGATCATCCCGTACCTGTCCCTCACCCTCCCCATCTCCATCTGGACCCTCGCCGCGTTCTTCCGGCAGATCCCGTGGGAACTGGAGCAGGCGGCGCAGGTCGACGGCGCCACGACGTGGCAGGCCTTCCGCAAGGCGATCGTGCCCCTGGCTGCACCCGGCGTCTTCACGACGGCGATCATCGCGTTCTTCATCGCGTGGAACGACTTCGTGTACGGCATCTCCCTGACCTCGACGGAAGCGGCGCGGCCCGTGCCCGCCGCTCTCGCGTTCTTCACGGGCGCCTCACAGTTCGAGGCACCGACAGGAGCCATCTCGGCGGCGGCGATCATCGTCACCATCCCGATCGTCCTCCTCGTCCTGCTCTTCCAACGCCAGATCGTCTCGGGCCTGACCTCGGGCGCCGTCAAGGGCTAACGCCCCCGGTTCAAGTAAAGGATTCGCACCATGGCTTCAATCACCCTCAACCACCTCGTCAAGAAGTACGGTGACGGTTTCCCCGCCGTCAACGACGTCAGCATCGACATCGCCGACGGGGAGTTCATCATCCTCGTGGGCCCCTCGGGCTGCGGGAAGTCCACGCTGCTGCGCATGATCGTGGGCCTGGAGGACATCACGGACGGCGACCTCCTCATCAACGGCCAGCGCGTGAACGACAAGGCGCCCCGCGACCGCAACCTGGCGATGGTGTTCCAGAACTACGCGCTGTACCCGCACCTCACGGTGTACGAGAACATCGCCTTCCCCCTGCGCCTGGCCAAGGGCAAGCACTCTGAGGAGCAGGTGGACAAGCTCGTCACCGAGGCCGCCGCCACCCTGGAGCTCACCGACCACCTGCAGCGCAAGCCTGCGAACCTCTCGGGTGGCCAGCGGCAGCGAGTCGCGATGGGCCGCGCGATCGTGCGCCAGGCCGACGCGTTCCTCTTCGACGAGCCACTCTCCAACCTCGACGCCAAGCTGCGGGGGCAGATGCGCTCCGAGATCTCCCAGATGCAGCGCCGCCTCGGCGTCACCTCGGTCTACGTGACCCACGACCAGACCGAAGCCATGACCCTCGGTGACCGGGTGGCGGTGCTGAAGAAGGGCGAACTCCAGCAGATCGCCTCACCGCGCGAGTTGTACGAGCAGCCCGTCAACCTCTTCGTCGCGGGCTTCATCGGTTCGCCGTCGATGAACTTCCTGCCGGCCACCCTCGAGGGCACGACCCTGAAGACCGCGATCGGGGACCTCGAGATCCCGCAGGACAAGGCGCAGAAGGCTGCGGGCAAGAAGGTCGTCCTCGTGGGTGTGCGCCCCGAGTTCTTCGAGGACGCCAAGCTCGTGGAGGACCACAAGAAGGCCAACGGGTCCACCTTCACCGCCACGCTGACCCATACCGAATGGCTGGGCAACGAGCAGTACGGGTACATCAACTTCGATCCCGCTCCCGAGATGCGGGAACTGCTCAACAGCCTCGCGCGCGACATGGACGCCGACGAACTTCGCCCGCAGGTGGTCGTCACCCTGGACGCCGCGAGCCGCATCCGCGGCGGTCGCGAGGCGGAGATCTGGCTCGACACCCGCAAGCTCCACCTGTTCGACGCCGAGAGCGGCGAGAACCTGACGCGGGACGCCGAGGCGGGCGCCGAACTGACGCGCGAGGCCGCGGAGGAGCGTGCCGAGGAGATCGCCACCGCCCAGCAGGCGGACGGCAACGGCAACGGTTTCGGCAACGGCAACGGCGCGTCCGGGCATGCTTCCGCTGCCACGGTCGATGCCGGGGCCGGCCGTTCGGGCGGCGCGACGGCGGCGGGCGGGAAGCACGCCGGCTGATCCACCGCAGCGCGCGGCCGTACGCCCGGCCGCGCCGGCAGGATTCGACCAGCAGGACCGGCACCCCGGAGGGGGCACCGGTCCTGCTGTGTAGTCTGGCCCTATGGTCGAACACGACGGCGCTATCCGGGCTGCCGGCATTCCTGCCGGACACGTCCCCGAGGGGCCCACCGTCCGGCGTGGAGTTGCCCTCGTGGACGCCCGCCCATGGTCGTGATCGAGATCGTCAGTTCCACCCTCATGGCGTTGGGCGTGGGGCTGCTCCTTGCTGCGCTGCTCATCCGGTTGGTGTACGGCTCCTGGACCGGGACCCAGGCCATCGCGTTCGAGCACGAGGGCCACCCGTACCTCCGCTGGCACGATCACCGGTACCGCATCATCGAGGCGCTGTGGTCCAGCGGCATCCGACGGCGGCAGCGCGGCTCCGTGGTTCCGCCGCCGCCGGGCACGGACGTCCCGATCTTCTTCCACGCCCGCAACCCCACCCACTGGTCCCTCGAGGAACCGTATCGGGGCACCCGGATCGTCGCCCTCGTCGGGCTCGCGTGCGCCGTCGCCGGGGCCCTGCTGGGCTTCCTTCCCGGCTGACTTCCCGGCTGAAGGGGCACACCCGGTACCGTTGATGGGGTGCACACCACCCCGGTAGTGAAGGTTCTGGCGGCCTGGCTGCTCGGCCTCATGCTGGTCGGCGCGGCCTTCATCGCGACCGTGTCCGTCCTGAACGCGCGGCTCTACAGCCCCGAGCACCAAGTGGGCCTGTACCTCGACGCCCTGCACGACGGCGACGGCGGCAAGGCCCTCGGCCTCCTCAACGCGTCCGTGCCGGAGGGCGCGAATCCCACCCTGCTGGATGGCGACGCCCTACGCCGGGCGAGCGCGTCCCTCGAGGACGTCGACGTCGGGGATGCCCGGGAGGCAGGAGCGGACCGCGTCGAGGTGCCGGTGACCTACACCCTCGACGGGGTTGGGACGACGACGGTCTTCCCCCTCCAGCGCACGGGTACGGAGTGGGGCTTCTTCAATGTCTGGCGGTTCGAGCAGACCGTCCTGCCGCTCGTCGAGGTATCGGCGCTCAACAGCCTCGAGGCCACGGTGAACGGCGTCCCGGTGGGGCTGCCCGGCGGCTCGGCGGCCCTGGCCACCTTCTATCCGGCCGTGATCACCGCGCAGTACGAGGGCACGTACTTCTCCGCTCCCGAACGGCGTGCGGCGGTCACGAACCGCGAGGCTCCCCCGCCTCCGCTGGCCCTCGCCACGGAGGCGACGCCGGAACTCACGCAGGCGGTGGCCGACCAGCTGCATGCCTTCCTGGATGCCTGTGCGGAGCAGACCGTCTTCCAGCCCGCCGACTGCCCGTTCGCCTACCCGACGAACGAGCGGCTCGCCGGCGACATCGCCTGGTCCATCGAGGAATACCCGGCGGTGTCCATCACCCCGAGCGACGGCGAGTGGCTGCTGGCACCGCTCCGGGGATCCGCCCGCATCGAGACCCGGTTGCGGGACCTGTTCTCCGGTGCGGTCCGGGAGGTCTCGGAGACCGTACCGTTCGAGTTCGGCGCCGAGCTGCAGGTGGGCGAGGACGCCGTCACGGTCACGCCCGTGGTGCGCTACTAGGGGATCAGGTTGTCGGCTCGGTACCGCTCGAAGAGCGAGATGAACGCGTCGACGGTCCGCCGGTATCCGGTGAAGCCCGCCACCCGGCTCTTGCCCATGTCGGTCACCACCTCGATCCCGCGTCCCAGATCACCGTCCGTGTGCCACCAGGACGCCATCCGGTCCAGGTCCGGTTCCGCGAGCCCGTGGCGCCGGGCGAGCTCCCGCCACTGTTCCTGCCGTCCGGCCATGGCCTGCTCGAGCGGACGGGGGGCCTCGCCGTAGCCTTCCCACTCGACGCCGAAGTACGCGGCGAGCTGAGGCCACATCCAGCGCCACCTGAAGACGTCCCCGTTGACGATGTTGAAGGCTTCGTTCGCGGCAGCGGGGGTCGTGGCGGCCCACAGCATGTGCTGGGCGAGGAGCCCGGCATCGGTCATGTCGGTCAGCCCGTTCCACTGCGTCTCGGAGCCGGGGAAGACGAAGGGCTCGCCCGCGTCCCTGCACAGTGCCGCCTGGGTGGCGAGCGTGAGGCCCATGTTCATGGCGTTGCCCACGGCGTGGCCGATCACCGTGTGCGCGCGGTGCACCGACCAGCTGAAGCCCTGCTCCGCCGCCGCGGCGAACAGTTCGTCCTCCTGCGCGTAGTAGAAGTTGCGCACCGGCAGGCGCGGCTCCTCCTCGTGGAAGGGGGTGTCGGGCATCTCGCCGGCAGCATAGGCCTCGAACGGGCCGAGGTAGTGCTTGAGCCCCGTCATGAGGGCCGCATGGGCCACCGGCTTCCCGCGGAGGGCGGCCAGGAGGTCACGGAGCATCCCCGCGTTGACCTCGATGTTCTCCTCCTCCGTGTCGCGCCGGGACCAGGCGGTGAAGAAGACGTGCGTCGGTTGTTCCGGTGCGAGAACCGCTGCCAGCGACTCGGCGGAGGTCAGGTCCGCCGACAGCCAGCGCACGCCGTCGCGCTCTGCGCCGGCCCGGCGGGACAGGGCCAGCACCGGCCATCCCCCGGCGGTGAGTTCGTCGACGAGTGCTGATCCCGCGATGCCCGTGGCTCCCACCACGAGTGCGGTGCGCGTGCCGTTGCCTGATGTCCGCTGATCGATCGTCATACCGGCGACAAGCCAGCTCACCCGGCGGATATTCCTGCGGGTGCCGCGAAAGACGGCCCCCGGACGCACGAAGGGCACCGGCCGGGAAGCCGATGCCCTTCGTGCTGTCAGGACGACGTCAGTCGAGGCCGCGCAGATCCAGGCTCAGGGCGGTGTCCCCGTCGGCCGAGATCGAGACCGGGATGCCCCAGTCCTGCTGGTACATGTGGCATGCCGCGTGGTCGGGGATCTCCCCGCCCGGCTCGCCGTCGCAGGACGCCGCGCGCGCGGTGATGTGCAGCACCCCGTCGCCCGCATCGGGCGAGAGGACGAGCTCACGCGTCAGCCCCGTGGACGTGCCGCCGCCCGAGACGAGGAGGGACTCCGGCGAGGCACTGATCTTGAGTTGCGTGGGATCACCCCAGCGGTCGTCGAGCTTCTGGCCCTTCGGCGCGGCGAAGCGCACGGTGAGGGCCACGGGTCCTGCCGACATCGGCGTCTTCGGGCGCTGGGTCTGTGATGCTCCCTCGTCCACGGCGAGCGCTTCCTTGGGCAGCGGCACACGGACCAGCTGGTGCCGGTTCGTCTCGACCACGATGAGCAGAGGATCACCGCCGTCGGCCACCGGCGTCATGTCCACGAGGACGTCCGACGGCTCGGAGAGACCGCGGAGCAGGGTCGACACCTGGCGGGTCGCGGGATCATACCGGCGGACGGCGCCGTTGTAGGTGTCCGCGATGGCGATCGAACCGTCCGGCAGTGCCGTGACGCCCAGCGGATGCTGCAGGCGTGCCTGCTCGGCATCGCCGTCGCGGAAGCCGAAGTCGAACAGTCCGGTTCCCACCGCCGTCTGGACCTGGACCCTGCTGCGTCCGTTCACCTCGACGAAGGACAGCAGGCGCACCGAGGACGTCTCGGAGTCGGCGATCCAGATGGTGCCGTTGGCGTCCTCGGCGAGGCCGGAGGACTGGGCGAACCAGGCCGCCGAGGCGTCGCCGTCGAGCAGTCCCTCGAGCCCCGTCCCGGCGAGGACCTCGACGGCGTGCGTGCGGGGATCGTAGCTGAAGATCTGGTGCGTGCCGGCCATGGCGATGACCACACGCTCCAGCACCGACGAGTACAGCACGTCCCACGGCGAGGACAGCGAGATGTCCAGGGCATCGGTGCCGAGCTGTGTCTCGGTGAGCCGTGGCGTCTCGCTGGGTGCCCCGATCTCCTGGGAGTTCTCCTGCCGCCCGGTCTTGGTGTGGTTGCCGGCGTCGAGCAGTCGCTGGGTGCCGTTGCCCGCGAGGGTGCGCACCTCCCCCGTGGCGAGGTCCACACCGCGCAGGCGGTGGTTCACGGAGTCGGCGACGACGACGTCGTACCCGACCTCCGCGGCCAGCTCGGCCGGCAGCAGCGCGACGCCCTGGGGTTCGTTGAACTCGGCCTCGCCGGCGCCTCCGTCACGGAAGCTCTTCCGGCCGGAGCCGATGGTGCGCCGCACGGTGACGAGGTCCGCTTCGAGTTCCACGAGCCTGTGGTGCCCGGTGTCACCGGCGAGGAAGGTGCCGGTGGCGGGCAGTGCGAGGAGCTTCCCGGGGAACTTCAGGTCCCCTGCGGTGCTTTCGGCGGGGACGTACGGGCCGTCCCCGCGGTGCAGCGTCCCCTTGGCCTCGTGCTCGGCCACGAGCTCCTCGACGAGCGAGGTGAGACCGGCGGCGTGACCCTCACCGGAGAGGTGCGCCACGATGTACCCCTCGGGGTCGATCACCACGAGCGTGGGCCACGCACGGGCCGTGTAGGCCTGCCAGGTAGTCAGCTCGGGGTCGTCGAGGACGGGGTGGTGGATGTCGTACCGCTCGACGGCGGCGGCGAGGGCCACCGGGTCGGCCTCGTGCTCGAACTTCGGCGAGTGCACGCCGACGGTGACGAGGACGTCCGAGTACTGCTCCTCGAGGGGCCGGAGCTCATCGAGGACATGCAGGCAGTTGATGCAGCAGAACGTCCAGAAGTCGAGGATCACGATCTTCCCGCGGAGGTCCTCGAGCTGCAGCTGCCTGCCGCCGGTGTTGAGCCAGTTACGGCCGGTCAGGGCTGAGCCGCGCACGCGGTAGCCGGTGCGCACGGTGGTCTCGGTCATTCATCGTCTCCTGCAGTGGTGGTCACCCGCGCGGTGCCCTGCTGACCGGGACGGCGGGGGCCGGCATCGCGCGCGGCGAGGTCGGCGAACATGTTGTTGTAAGCGGCGAGGTCGGCGTCGTTATTCCTGTCCGCCGCGCGGTCCTTGCGCTTCGTCTCGCGCGCATCAGAACGGGACCACATGACGGCCACGCCGATCGCGAGCAGGAGCGTCGGCAGTTCGCCGACACCCCACGTGACCGCACCGCCCACCTGCTGGTCGGCCAGGGCGGAGGCACCCCAGTTCCGGCCCATGTTGCCGAACCAGGAGGCCTCGAGCAGGGACGTCGAGCCCATGAGCGTGACGCCGAAGAAGGCGTGGAAGGCCATGGTCGCGAAGAGGAGCAGGATCCGCATCGGGTACGGGGCGCGCAGCGGAACCGGATCGGACCCGATCATCGAGAGCACGAAGATGTAGCCGGTGATGAGAAAGTGGGTGATCATCAGCTCGTGGCCCACGTGCTCGCGGAGGGCGAAGCCGAAGAGCGGCGAGTAGTAGAAGACGATGATCGACGCCACGAAGTTGCCCGCTGCGAACAGCGGATGGGTGATGATCCGCGACGGCCACGAGTGCACGATCACGAGGATCCACTCCCGCAGGCCGCGGGTACCGTCGCGCCGCGCGCCGAGCGCCTTCAGCGCCAGGGTGACGGGCGCGCCGAGGACGAGGAAGAGCGGTACCACCATGGTCAGCGCCATGTGGTCCACCATGTGGGCGCTGAAGAGGACCATGCCGTAGATGGCCGGTGCGCCGGAGGTGAAGTAGGTCAGCAGTGCCAGGCCCACGAGCCAGCTGATGAGCCTCACCGGAGACCACGAATCGCCGCGGCGGTGCAGCTTGGCCATGCCGAGGATGTAGGCGACGCCGAAGGTCAGGGCGACGGTGATCCACAGCCAGTCCGGCCGCCACTCGGTGAGCCAGCGGGCCGCGGTGGGCTCGGGCGGGAGATCGTACCCCGTGAGGATCCGCGCCGGGCCGGCCTCCGTGGGCAGCTCCTCGGCGCGTGGCGGCGCGGTCCGGCCGAGGGCTCCGGCCACCCCGGACACGGCGCCCATGATGACGAGCTCGACGGTGATGAGCTGCCACAGCACCCGGCGTGCGGACAGCTTGGAGGCCACGGTTCCGGTGGACGCCTCGAGCTGCGGGATGATCCACTGCCGGTGCATCCACCCGATGCCGCCCAGCAGGAGCGTGGCGATGGTCTTGAAGGTGACGAGGAGCCCCCACTGGGAGCTCAGCTGCGCGAGATCGGTGATCCGGAGGCTGGCGTTCACGACACCTGAGCCCACTACGAGGAGGAAGGCGAAACCCGCCAGCGCGGAGAAGCGCTTGAGGACCGGCAGGGCGTCCCGGCCCAGGGTGCCGCTGACCACGGCGAGGGAGATGATGCCGCCCACCCAGAGGCAGACGCCGACGAGGTGCAGCGCGATGGAGTTGACCGCGGCGTTGTGGTCGTCCCCACTGGCCGAGTGGCCGATCAGCGCCATGGGCAGCAGGTTCAGGAGAGCGAGCACCATGGACAGCGCCAGGCCGTTCTGGGACCGGACGCCGAAGAGGATCGTGGCCAGCACTGCGGAGACGATCGAGGTCACCAGCCAGGCGCGCCCCGTGGAGAAGTCCGTCAAGAAGGCGGCGAGCCCCTGCGTGTAGGTGGGATCGGTGCTCAGTGGCAGTCCCGCAGCATCCGAATACGTGAACACCAGGACGCCCAGTGCTCCGAGCGTCCACGCGACGGCCGAGACCGAGGCGAGGAGGAGCACACGCGTGAAGGCCGGGTGCTCCGCGGCCGACTCCTTCGGCTTCCTGCCGTTGCCGCCGACCTTCCGGGGCAGCATGACGACGGCGAAGACGAGGGCTCCGATGGTCGCGGCGGCTGCCGTGTTGTTGAGCACCTTCGCGACGGGCAGGCCCCACCGGGTCAGGGCGCCCGGATCGCCGAGCTGCCTCGCTGCTGCGGCACCCGAGTAGAACAGGGCGACGACGAGGGCGGCGAAGACGACGACACCGGCGGCGATCAGCCAGCCGACCCCGATGGCACGCTCCGGCGCAGCACTGGTGAGCGCCTCGCGCGGTTGCTTTGCTGTAGTCGACACATACACCATTCTCTACCCGCAGTAGAAATAGGGCCAATTCCCCGGGCCGCTCCCGCCGGCGCCCCGGCTCGGGCCGTGAAGGCTTAAACGACGGAGGACCGCTGCCCTGAAGGCAGCGGTCCTCCAGCGATCCGCGAACTACTTGGCGGAAGCCTTCAGCTTCGAGCCGGCGGTCAGCTTGACGCTGTGGCCGGCGGCGATCTGGATGGTCTCACCGGTCTGGGGGTTGCGACCGGTGCGCGCTGCGCGGCTGGTGCGCTCGACGGCAAGCCATCCGGGGATGGTGATCTTCTCGTCCTGTGCGATGGACTCGGCGAAGACGTCGAACAGAGCGTCAAGGACGCTGTTGACTGCAGCCTGGCTGGTGTCAGCCTTCGCTGCTACCTCGGCAACAAGATCACTACGGTTTTTAGCCACTTTTGGTCCTCCTGGACGTCACTCTTCTGAACGAGCTTTTCACGGTAGTCGAAAAGCCTCTGTTCGAAAACCTATCAGTTCGGCTGCCCTCTTCCGCGTGTTCACGCGGCTTTTCGGCATTTGGTCGCGCGTTTTCGGGCTGTTGGGCGCCGGTGGCGGCCATACGAGCAGCCGCACCGGGAAACGGAGAAGCCGACAACCCGAGGGCTGCCGGCTTCTTCGTTCACCGCGCGAAGCGGCAGGTGGTACTGGTGGGACACGGGGTCCCGGAGGCTGCTACCAGCTCGACTTGGTCACGCCGGGCAGTTCGCCCCTGTGAGCCATGTCGCGGAAGCGGACACGCGAGATGCCGAACTTCTGGAGCGTGCCACGGGGGCGCCCGTCGATCTGGTCGCGGTTACGCAGGCGCACCGGCGAGGCGTTGCGGGGAAGCTTCTGCAGGCCGAGGCGAGCGGCTTCGCGTGCTTCGTCGGTGGCGTTCTCGTCGACGAGGGTCTTCTTCAGCTCGAGGCGCTTGGCCGCGTAGCGCTCGACGATGACCTTGCGCTGCTCGTTGCGAGCAATCTTTGACTTCTTGGCCATGGTTAGCGCTCCTCTCGGAATTCGACGTGCTTGCGGATCTTGGGGTCGTACTTCATCAGGACCATGCGGTCCGGATCGTTACGACGGTTCTTGCGCGTCACGTAGGTGTAGCCCGTCCCTGCGGTGGACTTCAGCTTGATGATCGGACGTACGTCCTTGTCCTTTGCCATTAGAGCTTCACTCCCCTCGCGAGGATCGACGCGACGACAGCCTCGATGCCGCGGACGTCGATCGTCTTGATGCCGCGGGCGGAGACCTGCAGCGTCACGTTGCGGCGCAGGGAAGGCACGTAGTAGCGCTTCTTCTGAATGTTGGGGTCGAACCGGCGCTTGTTGCGGCGGTGCGAGTGCGAAATGCTGTGTCCAAAGCCGGGCTCGGCTCCGGTCACTTGGCAGTGGGCTGCCATAACTCTCCTCCAGATTAGATGAACGTGACGGAATCACTTGTTGGGCGTCCCGCCACCAGTAATGACACCGTTATTACTGCAGCTTTCCGGAGGTTGGCCTGGCAGGGTGAGAACCTGCCGAAGCGCCTCGCCGCGGGGAAGACGGTGAAGATCGGGCCGCGCGGCCTTTTGGCCGGCGCAGCCCTACATTCCAGGTAGTCGCGGGTAGTTGCGCGGACTCCGCTCCGTCCGCAGACGGGTCGGCGTCAGCCACAGCCAAACGCCCTACCATACTACCGGCAGGATCTGGCCTGACCAAAACGGGTCAGTCGTCCATCCGCCCGTGCCGGTCCACGACCGCCGGGGCGTCCGGGCCCGCGCCTATGCGCTCGCCGGAGACGACAGCGCCGGAATCGACGATCGCGTGCCGCACCGTGGCACCGTCGGTCAGCCGGACGCGGTTCAGCAGGACGGAATCCTCGACGACCGCTCCGGCCTCCACCGTGGCCCCCGACCCGACGACGCTCCTGCGGACCGTCCCGTGCACCACCGCGCCCGGTGCGATCATCGAGTTCGCGATCACGGCGCCCTCCCCGATGAAGGCCGGGACCAGCTGCGGGGGTTCGGTGAGGACGGGCCACTGCGGATCCGCGAGATCCAGTCCCTTGCCGTCCACGAGGTCGAGGTGTGCCCGGAGGTAGTTGGCCGGTGTCCCGAGGTCGCGCCAGTATCCCTCGAGCCGGTGTTCGACGACGGATCCCTGCTCCACGAGGTGCGGCACGAGGTGGTGGCCGTAGTCACCCAGTCCCTCACGGCCGTCCTGCAGGTGCTCGAGCGCATCGAGGAGAGCCGGCGCGGAATACAGGAAGACCTCCGCCGCGACGACGCTCGTCCGCGGCTCCTCCGGTTTGTAGGCGAAGCCGGTGACCCTGCCGGCGTCGTCCACGTCGACCACGCCGTGGTTGGAGGCGTCGCCGTCGAAGTCGACCGTGACCATCGTCAGGGCGGCGCCGGCGGCGCGGTGCGTGTCGACGACGTCGCGGTAGTCGAGGCGGTACAGGTGGTCCGAGCTGAGGACGAGGACGAGGTCCGGCGCGAAGTCCCGGATGAAGGAGGCCTGCCGGAGAAGGCCGTCCGCATTGCCCTCGGCGAACCCCTCGCCCTCGTGTCCGCTGAAGGGAGGCAGCACCAGCAGTCCCCCGCGCGTGCGGTCGAGGTCCCAGGGCCGTCCGTTGCGGAGGTGGTCGTTGATGGTCTTCGGCTGGTACTGCTCCATGATCCAGACGTCGGAGATGCCGCTGTGGTGCAGGTTCGACAGCGCGACGTCGATGAGCCGGAAGCTGCCGGCGAGGGGCATGGCGGGCTTCGCACGGTGGTCGGTGAGGGCTCCGAGGCGGCCTCCCGCACCGCCCGCCAGGACGATCGCCAGGATCCGTGGCTGGTGCCGGAACTGCGCGTGTTGGTTCATCTGCCGTCCTGTCCTGCCAGGATCACTGCCCGGCGTCGTGTGCCTGGTGGAGTGCGGGCAGCGGCTCCCGGCTACCCGCAGAGGGAGCGACCCCGCCTGCCACGGCGCCCTCGGCCGCCGCCTCGCCGTCGGACAGGATCCAGTGGGCGCTGTCCATGCCGCGCAGGATCTTGCGACCCACCCGTTCGAGGTCCGCGACGTCCCGTCCGTCGAGGGAGTCGAAGACCAGGGAGCGCACCTGGGAGACGTGGGACACCGCGAGTTCCGCCAGCATCCCGAGGCCGGCGGGGGTGAGGGACGCGGTGGTCACGCGGCCGTCGGAATCGGAGGGCAGCCGGGTGACCCAGCCTCGCCCCTCGAGCTTCTTCACCACGTGGCTGAGACGCGAGAGCGAGGCCGTCGAACGGGCCGCGAGCTCGCTCATCGGCAGGCGCGTGCCCTCCGACTCCGACAGCATCGCCAGCACGTGGTAGTCGAACAGGGTGATGCGGGCCTCGCGGAACAGGTGGGCATCGAGTGACGCGGGGAGCAGGGACGTGAGTGCGTAGAGTGCCAGCCATGCCCGCCGCTCGTCGGGTGTGAGCCATTGCGCCGCCATTGCCTCATTCTGGCATACCGCCCCACAGGCGCCGTAGGGCTCCGCCCCTGCCCGTGCACGGTTGCGGGCGGCGCCGGCACCGTGTTCCTTCGAGGGCCTCAGGCGTGAACGGACGCCCAGTGCGGGTGGCCCAGGGCCGGGTACTTCGGCACCAGTTCGTCACCCGAGGAGACACCGCGCAGGCGCCTGCCCACCCACGGCGTGAGGTACTCCCGCGCCCACTGAGCGTCGGCCCGCAGCTGCTCGATCCGCTTCAGGGCCGGGCGCGCCTCGAGTTCCGGCACGTCCACCTGGTGCGAGGCCTTCATGGCCTCGAGGACCCGTGCGGCCATGAGCGTGTGGCCCGCCGTGGACATGTGCATGCGGTCCACATCCCAGTAGCTCCAGTCCTGGAACTCGCGGAGGCGCCAGTAGTCCACCACCGTGGCAGCACGCTCGTCGGCGATCTCGCGCACCCACTCGTTGTAGACGGCGGTGCGGCCGCGGGTCTTCCCGAAGACCGCGGAGCCCGAGGCGTCGAATCCGGTGAAGAGCACGACGTCGGCGCCTGCCTCGCGGAGCCGGGCTATGCCGGCGTCGTAGTGGGACATGAGGAGGTCGATGTCGATCCGCGGGCGCAGGATGTCGTTCGCGCCGGCGTAGATCGTGACGAGCGTCGGCTCCAGGGCGAGGGCGGCGTCGATCTGCTCGTCGAGGATCTGGCGCATCTTCTTGCCGCGGATCGCGAGGTTGGCGTAGCCCCAGGACGGGTCGGCGAGGATGAGCTGCTCGGCGACGCGGTCGGCCCAGCCGCGGACGCCGTTGGGGGACGCCGGGTCCCAGTCGCCCACCCCTTCCGTGAAGGAATCGCCGAGGGCCACGTATCGCGAAGTGTAAGTCACGTCCAAAAGATTACCCTCGGCACCGGAGGGCACCGGGATAAGCTCGACGCACCCACCCGTTGACACCCGCACGAAGGACACCATGCCCACCGACGCTACATCCGAGGCGACTGCCGGCGTGGTCGCGGACGCCGGATCGGGCGGCCGTCGCGCCGCGCTCATCATCAACCCCATCAAGGCCACCACCTCCGATGTGGCGGGCGCCGTCCGCCGCATCTCCGCCGAGGACGGCTGGGAGGATCCCCTCGTCATCGAGACCACGGCGGACGATCCCGGTCACGGCCAGGCGCGCCAGGCTCTCGACGCCGGGGTAGACCTCGTCATCGCGGCCGGCGGCGACGGCACGGTCCGCTGCGTCGCCGAGGAACTGGCCGGGACCGGCACCATGATGGCGCTCGTGCCGCTCGGCACGGGGAACCTCCTGGCCCGCAACCTCGACATCGCCGTCGACGACCCGGACGCCGCCGTCGAAGCCGCCTTCCGCGGGACCGAACGCACCATCGACGTCGTGCACGTGACGGTGGACCGGGCGCAGGACGCCCACGTCTTCCTCGTCATGGCCGGTATCGGCTACGACGCCGCCATCATGTCCGACACGCGTGACGAGCTGAAGGACAAGGTGGGCTGGCTCGCCTATGTCGACGCCGGGATCAGGAACCTCCCGGGCAGGCCGGCCCGGACCACCATCTCCGTGGACGGCGGCAGGCCCTTCGAGCGCCGTCTCCGCAGCGTGATGGGCGGGAACTGCGGGAAGATCATGGGCGGCCTCGAGATCTTTCCCGGCGCGAAGATCGACGACGGCCTGATGGACCTCATGACCGTCGCCCCCAAGGGCAGGCTCGGCTGGCTCGCCGTTGCGGGCAAGCTGTTCACACGCGGCAAGGGCAAGGGCAAGGACCCCTCCCTCGAGTACTTCCAGTGCCGCACGGCGGAGGTCACCCTGCGCGAGCCGCTCGAGGTGCAGCTCGACGGCGACCCGCTGGGCAAGGCGACGCACATGGCCTTCGAGATGAAGCCCGACTCGCTCCGGCTCCGGATGCCGCTGGGCTACAAGGACCCCGCCGTCGTCAGCGAGCCCCTGCCGTAGCGGAAGGAGGCGGCACCTCCCGAACCGGGACATGCTCACCGCCGGGTAGTCACAGCCAGGGCTGCGGGTCCACCTTCTCGTCATCGACCAGGACCTCGAAGTGCAGGTGGCAGCCGGTGGAGTTGCCCGTGCTGCCAACCGCGCCGATGACGTCGCCACGGTTCACCGTGGCCCCGACCACGACCCCGAGAGCGCTCATGTGGTTGTAGGTGGTCTTCAAGCCGTCACCGTGGTCGATCACGATGCGCTGGCCTCCGCCGTACGCGTGCCAGCCGGAGTCGACGACGGTTCCCGCGTCGGCCGCCCTGATTGGGGTGCCGCACGCGCTGGCGTAGTCCTGGCCGGTGTGGAGTTCGGACCCGTAGCCGCCCAGGGGGTTCACGCGGTACCCGAAGGTCGAGGCGACCACCGGGTTGTCCACAGGAGCACCGAAGGCCTTGCGCTCCTTCGCGGCGGGTGTCAGCGAGGCCGAGAGCGCCCGCGCGTCGGCGATGCTCGGCGCGATCCCCTCGGCGGCCGGACCTGCGCTCTCGAGGGCGAAGATGACCGTGGCCTCCGCCGGCGCGGTGACGGCCGGCGCGATCCCGGAGGCGAGGGCGACACCGTCGGCGCCGGCGGGCGTGGTGGCGGCCGATGGCGCGACGGCCCCCATGAGGAGGCCCGCCGAGGCGAGCACGATACCCGCGGTGGCCGCGTTGTCACGCAACCGTGCCAGCGGCGTCGGCCCTGCGGCTGCGCGGAGGAGCGTCGAGGAGTGGCGGGCTGCGCGCCGTGCGGACCGGGTCTGCGGCCGCGTGTCCAGGTCCGACGCGCGGGCGCTCCGCCGGGTGGGGAGGTCGGGTACGGGGGCTGCCGGCGTGGGCGCGGTGGCCTCGGGCGTCAGCGCAGCGGTGGCCGCCGCGTCGCGCCCGGCCCTCTCCCGCTCGCGAAGTTCACGGCGGGTCCGGTCCGGCGCGGCGTCGAGCCCGTGTGCTGCAGGAGCAGGCACGCCGGGAGCAGGAACCACGAAGGGCGAGGCGGGCAGGACGGGCGCCGTCAGGACGGCCACCGGCAGGGCGGCTACCGGCGCAGGGAGCCGGACGGCGGAGCCGTGCACCGCGGGTGCACCGGGAGCGGCCGGGGATGCCGTGGCGGCAGTCGCAGGAACGGCCGGAGCCGCCGGGTCGGCGGGATGCGACTGGACGCGGAGCGAGCGACGGCTCGGAAGCGGGGCGTGGGCGGAGCGGCGGAGGGCCGACTGGTGGTGCGCGCGCTCGTCGGACGCGCGACGGCGCCCGGACAGGACCGTCTGGGTCAACTGCATACCTCTCTCAGGACGCCCACGAAGTCAGCTGTCGGATTCGAGCAAGAGTGAACTCGGCCCCCTCGGCGCGGGCTCGGACGGCGGCAGGACCGCATCCGAGGCGCGCCGTGCTGAGGGCTTCACCCCGAGGCGGCACGAGCCGCCGGAATGTGGATCCTCCACCCCTGCCACAGGTTGTTCAGGCGGTCCGCTGGCAGGGTTAGGCGTGCGGACCTGGATCACATGGACCAGCTTTGACTGGTCAAACAGTAGGCGAGGACACGCGTAGTTACAATTCCGTTATCCAGCCTGTGGATGATTCGTGCGACACTGCGGTCCGGCATCGGAATCCTGCGGAAAGACGCGGGAAAACCTGAGTTTCGGCCGCCGCCGGTGCTTCAGGAGAGCTCTGCGCGCCCCTTGCGCCAATAGCCCATGAACGCAACCTGCTTCCTGTCCACCCCGACGTCCCGTACGAGGTAGCGACGCAGTCCACGCACCACGGCTGCCTCGCCCGCGATCCACGCGTAGAAGGGCTGGCTGCCCGGGAGGCGCCCGGGATTGACCGTCGATCTCACGATCGCCGCCTCGAGGCGCTGCGGTGTCTCCCAGAGGATGGATCCGTCGATGTCCACGTCCTCGGGCTCGCGTCCCCCCGCAACCGGCTCCGGGCCCGAGAGCGACACCCAGCCCGGAACCCGGACGGCGTCGCGGACGGCCGACTCGAGGAGCTCGCCGTGGCCCCGCCGCCCGCGCACCAGCCAGGTGACGGCGACGGACGACCGCGTCCGGATGTCCTGGATGTCCTGCTCGCCCGGCACCTCGAGGAAGGCATGGCCGCCGATGTCCGCGGGCAGGGCCTCGAGGATCGCGCTGATGGCCGGCACGGCCGTCTCGTCGCCGGCCAGCAGCACGTGCTGCGCGAGTCCCGGGCTCCATTCGATCCCGCCGTAGGCACCCGCCGTCGCGCACTGGGCCGCGGCGGAGTTGGGGCCGATCACGCAGACACGGTCGCCGGGCCGGGCCGCTGCCGCCCACTCCGACGCGGGCCCTCCGCGCCCGTCGGCGTCGAGGTGCATGACGAAGTCGACGTCGATCTCCGGCTGCGGCCCGCCGCAGCGGGACTCACGCACGGTGTAGGTGCGCATGGAGCCGCGCTCCTCCGCCTCCATGCCGAGCCACAGCTGGTACCAGTTCGCCGAGTCGCCGCGCCTCATCATCCCTGCGATGTCGGGGCACTCGCGCCCCGCCGCGGGGATGACGATCTTGATCCGGAGATCGAGGGTGTCCCCCGCCACGCCGAACGCCGCCAGGCAGGTGCCGCCGAAAGTGATGCGGCGGAACGTGGAGCTGAGGTCCTGGACCGCCGTGACGACGACGTCGAATGCCAGCACCATGGGCTCGGTGTCCGCCGTGGTGCGCCGCGCGCTTCGCTGGGTGACTTCGGTCATGATGCTGCCTCCACGTGGGCGGGAACGATGTCCTGCGGGTTGGGTCGGTAGCCCCGGAGCGGCTCGCGGCCGGCCGGGGATGTCGGGGGACGGACGGGCGCGGCGGCACCGTGGTGCCTGCCGATGGGAACCACCATGGGCGTGCCGGACACCGGGTCCTCGATCACGCGGCATGCCAGGTCGAACACGCCCGAGACCGTGTCCTCGGTGACGACGGCGGACGGCGCCCCCTCGGCGACGATCCGGCCGTCCCGCATCGCGATCAGGTGGTCCGCGTAGCGTGCCGCGAGGTTCAGGTCGTGCAGCACCATGACGACGGTCGTCCCGGAGCGCCTGTTGAGGTCGGTGATGAGATCGAGCACCTCGATCTGGTGGGTGACGTCGAGGAACGTGGTCGGCTCGTCGAGCAGCAGGATCCCCGTCTGCTGCGCGAGGGCCATCGCGATCCACACGCGCTGGCGCTGGCCGCCACTCAGCTCGTCGACGCTGCGGTCGGCCAGGGCCAGCGTGTCCGTCGCTTCGAGCGCGTCCGCGACGGCGGCGTCGTCCTCCGGTGTCCACTGCCGGAACCACCCCTGGTGGGGGTACCGCCCGCGCCCTACGAGATCGGCGACGCTGATGCCGTCCGGGGCGAGCGGAGTCTGCGGCAGGAGCCCGAGCACGCGGGCCACGGCCTTCGTGGACTGCGAATGGATGTCCGATCCGTTGAGGACCACCGTGCCGGCGACCGGCTTGAGGAGCCGGGCGAGACCCCGCAGCAGGGTCGACTTGCCGCACGCGTTGGCGCCGACGATCACCGTGACCTTGCCCGCCGGAAGGTCGACGGTGAGGCCGTCGACCACGGTGCGCTCGTCATATGCGAGTGTGAGCCCCGCAGCGGACAGGGTGTCCGGCGCCGTGGGGTCCTGGCGTTCAGCCATGCTCAGCCTCCCTGGCCTGATCGGTTCGCCGTGGCGAGCAGCCACAGCAGGAACGGCGCACCGAGCGCGCCGGTCACCACTCCGACGGGCAGCGACGTCCCGGGAATGAGGTTCGCGGCGACGAAATCCGCCCCGAGGACGATTCCGGCACCCACGAGGGCTGCCATCACGAGCGATGGGCGGTTGCCGAGCAGGCGCCGGGCTATCGGCCCGGACAGGAAGGCGATCGATGCGATGGGCCCGGCCGCAGCGGTGGCGACGGCGGCGAGGGCGACGGCGCTGGACATGAGGCCCAGCCGCGCCGCCTCGACGCGGATGCCGAGGCCGGCGGCGGCGTCGTCGCCGAGTTCGAGTCCCTGCAGGCTGCGGGAGAGGATCGCGGCGGCGGGCAGCAGGACGACGAGGGAGGCGACCAGCACCGTGGCGCGATCCCAGGTGCTCGAGTTCAGCGACCCGTTGAGCCACAGCAGCGCGTCGCTCGCCGTGCGGAGGTCCGCGCGGGTGATGAGGAAGCTCACGAGTGCGTGCATCACCGCCGCGAAGCCGATGCCGACGAGGATCAGCCGGTAACCCGCGACTCCCCCGCGGCGCGAGATGAGGTAGATCGCCGCGGCGACCACCATGGCCCCGATCAGCGCGGAGAAGGACACGGCGGCGCCGGCGGCGCCGAAGAGGACGATCGCCGTCACCGCCGAGGCGCTCGCCCCGTAGCTGATGCCGATGATGTCGGGGCTCGCGAGCGGGTTCCGCAGCATGGTCTGGAAGACGGCTCCCGCGATGCCGAAGGCCATGCCGACCAGGAGCCCGATCATGGCCCGCGGCAGCTTGTTCTCCATCACGATGAAGCTGGCACCCGAGATGTCGGCGCCGCCGAGGATGCGGAAGAAGTCCGGGATGGTCACGGTGTAGGTGCCGAGCAGGATGTTCACGGCGAACAGCACGACGACGACGCCGGCTGCCGCCGCTACGCGTGCGCCGGTGCTCCGGTGGCGCCGGACGCGTGCGGCGGCGAGGCCTGCTGCGGGGCGTGCCGCAGCGCGCGCAGGCATGACGGGGGTGGGATCGACCGACGTGCTCACAGGTGCGCCATCCTGCGCCGCCGGACGAGCCAGACGAAGAAGGGAGCGCCCACGACCGCCGTCATGATGCCGACCTGCACCTCGCCCGGCGGCAGGACCACCCGGCCGATGATGTCCGCTCCGAGCAGCAGAACCGGCCCGAGGAGGGCCGAGAACGGCAGGATCCAGCGGTAGTCGGCACCGACGACGAGGCGCACCATGTGCGGGATGACGAGTCCCACGAAGGCGATCGGCCCGGCTGCGGCGACGGCTGCGCCGCAGAGGACGACCACGCCCAGGGCGGTGATGCCCCGGGCCAGGTTCACGTTCTGGCCGAGGCCGCGGGCGACGTCGTCGCCCAGGGCGAGGCTGTTGAGGACCTTGCCGGTGGAGAGGGTGAGTAGGAGGCCTGCCAGCAGGAAGGGGGCTACGGTGCCGATGACGTCCCAGCCCCGGCCGGAGAGCGTTCCGACCTGCCAGAAACGGAAGGCGTCGAGGGTTTCCTGGCTGGACACGAGGACGGCGTTGGTGAGGCTCCCGAGGCCCGCGGCAAGGGCCGCACCGGCCAGTGCGAGCTTGACCGGCGTCGCGCCTTCCCGTCCGAGGCTCGCGACGGCGTAGACCGCGAGCGCTGCCGCACCCGCACCCGCGAAGGCGAACCAGATGTAGCCGGCGGCGGTGGAGAGTCCGAAGACGTAGATGCCGAGGACCACGGCGAGGGAGGCTCCGGCGTTGATGCCCAGGATCCCCGGATCTGCCAGCGGATTCCGCGCGATCCCCTGCAGGGCGGCCCCTGCCGTTGCCAGCGCCGCCCCGACGAGCAGCCCGATCACGGTCCGCGGTAGGCGTGAGAGGACGACGGCGTGGTCGCCGTTCGAGGGGTCGAAGGCCGTCACGGCGTCGATCACGGTGGCGGGGCCGACCGAGCGGGCACCGATGGTGAGCGACGCGAAGCAGAACACCAGGAGGACGAGGGCGGCCAGGACGAGCTCGGCGAGGGTGCGGGATGCCGGGACCCGGCGGCGTGTGACCGGGCTCGGCACCCCGCCCGGAGCAGGTCGCACCGCGGAGGCCTGGACTGCCATGGTGCCTCCCTCGGACGGTCGATCGGTCTGAGGTAAGGGTAGCCTGCGCTGCTCGCAATTAAGAAACGTCTTTGTTCCCTAATGCCGGTGCGGGAATGGCCGGGCGCAGGCCGGCCGGTACCGCCCTGCCGGCTACTCCGCGGCCGGCGGCGTCCCGTTCCCGAAGGGCCGTCCGCCGAGCGATTCCCGCCCGTGCGGGGTCGTCCAGCCCGCGAGGTCCGGCCCCTTGGGGACGATCTTGGTGGGATTGATGTCCTCGTGCACGATGTAGTAGTGCTGCTTGATCTGCTCGAAGTCGATCGTGTCGCCGAAGCCCGGCGTCTGGAACAGATCGCGCGCATAGCCCCACAGGGCGGGCATCTCCGTCAGTTTGTTCCGGTTGCACTTGAAGTGGCCGTGGTAGACGGGGTCGAACCGGACGAGCGTGGTGAACAGCCGGACATCCGCCTCGGTGATGGCGTCCCCGACGAGGAACCGCTGTGAGGTCAGGCGCTCCTCGAGCCAGTCCAACGCCGCGAAGAGGCGGTCGTAGGCGGCCTCGTACGCTTCCTGCGAGCCTGCGAAGCCGCACCGGTACACGCCGTTGTTCACCTCGGTGAAGACGCGCTTGTTCACGGTGTCGATCTCCTCGCGGAGCGCCTCGGGGTACAGGTCGGGGGCGCCCTCGCGATGGAAGTCCTTCCACTCGCTGGAGAAATCGAGCGTGATCTGGGGGAAGTTGTTCGTCACGACGGCCCCGGTGGTGGTGTCCACGATCGCCGGCACGGTGATGCCCCGGGAATAGTGGGGGTCCCGCTTGAAGAAGGCCTCCTGGAGCCGCTCGATGCCGAGCACAGGGTCCCTGCCGTCCGGATCGAGGTCGAAGGTCCAGGATCGGCTGTCGTGCGTGGGCCCCGGGGTGCCGAGCGAGATCGCGTCCTCCAGCCCGAGGAGGCGCCGCACGATGATGGTGCGGTTGGCCCAGGGACAGGCCCGGGCGGCGATCAGGCGGTAGCGCCCCGCCTCGACCGGGTAGCCGTCGGCGCCGTCGCGCGTGATCCTCGTCTCGATGTACTGCGAGTCCCGCGTGAATTCCTCACCGGAGGTCACGTAGGCCCCCTTGGTGCTGTGCACGGACGAGTCGGGCTGCTGTGGATCGGTCATGCTGCCAGTCTAGGACGGCGGACATGCAGGAGGCCCGGGCGTTGACACGCCCGGGCCTCCTGGTGCAGGGTTCGTGCGGCTCAGCGCCGGGTGGCTTCCCGCCCGTACTTCTCGCGGAGTTCGCGCCCCTCGTTGACGAGCTTGCGGTGCTTCTCGTTCTTCTTGTCCGCGGCCTTGGTGTCGCGGGGCGGAAGCTGGATGCCGTCCTCCGCCTCGATGCCACCCTGGAGTTCACGTCCGCGCTCCATCTCGGCGTCGAACTCCACGCCGAACAGGAGGGAGAGGTTCGCGAGCCAGATCCACAGGAGCAGGACGATCACGCCGGCGATGGCGCCGTAGGTCTTGTCGTAGCTGCCGAAGTTGGCGACGTAGACGGAGAACGCCGCAGTGGTGATCGCAAGGACGATCAGGGCGATGAGGCCGCCCAGGCTCATCCAGCGGAACTTGGGCTGCTTGACGTTCGGTGAGCCGTAGTACAGCACGGCGATCATGAGCACCGCGAAGAACACGATGACGGGCCACTTGGCGATGTTCCAGATGGTGAGGGCCGTACCGCCCAGTCCGATCGTGTTACCGACCGCCTCTGCCACGGGCCCGGAGAGGACGAGCATGAGGCCCATGATGACGATCAGCACGAGGACGACGACGGTGATGAGGAGCATCTGCGGACGGAGCTTGAAGAACCCGCGGCCCTCCTCGACCTCGTAGACCCGGTTCATGGCCCGCGAGAAGGCGTTGACATAGCCCGACGCCGACCAGATGGCGCCGAGGAGGCCGATGACGAACGTGAGTCCGGCCGCCTGGTTGGAGGCGAGGTTCTCGATGGTCGGCTTGATCGTCTCGACCGCATCCGCGGGGGCGAACTGGCCGATGATCTCCAGGACCTGGTCGGTGGTGGCCTGGGCCTGCCCGAACAGTCCCAGGAGGGACAGCAGGGCCAGGATGCCGGGGAAGATCGCGAGGACCGCGTAGTACGTCAGCGCGGCCGCCAGGTCGGTGCACTGGTCCTTGCCGAACTCGTTGAGCGATCGCTTGAACACGTACTTCCAGGCCGGCTTCTTGACGTCCTTCGGATCATCCGGCTTCCGCGGATCGTTCGGATCGGGCGCGGTCTGCGCCTTCTTGGCCGTGTCACTGCGCGGCTCGCTGCTTACCCTGCTGTTATTGCTCACGGATACCTCCCGCTCTTGCCTGTGAATCGGCGGCGCGTGCCCTTGCGGCTGTACGTCTCCTTCAACTGCACCATAAGCTTGCTTAGTAGTCCAGTCTCGATCGGGACGCGCCCGTGTCCGGCACGACCAGCAGGCCTAGGAGTAGAACCATGCGCATAGCAGTCATCGGTGCCACAGGAAATGTCGGCACGGCGGTCCTCTCCCGGCTGCAGCGGGCCGCCCGCGACCGCGAGGCGATACAGCACTCGGGCTACGACACCTCCGGCGGCATGGAGGGCATCTCCATCACCGCGGTCGCCCGCACGGTGCCGGACACGTCGCGCACCCCGTACGACGGCGTCGACTGGCACGCCATCGACATCGGCACCGACGAGGGCAAGGACGCCCTCACGCTCGCCCTGGCCGGGGCCGACGCCGTCGTGCACCTCGCGTGGGCCATCCAGCCGAACCGCGACGAGGCGGCCATGCACAGGACCAACGTGACCGGCACGGCCAACGCGTTGGCGGCGGCGGGGGCAGCCGGAGTCCGCCAGTTCGTCTGCGCATCCTCCGTCGGTGCCTATTCGCCGTCGGGCAAGGACACCCGCAGGGACGAGTCCTGGCCCACGGGTGGCATCCAGTCCTCCCACTACAGCCGGCACAAGGCCGAGCAGGAGCGGCTGCTGGACGCCTTCGAGCAGGACCACCCCGAGATCCCCGTAGCGCGGCTTCGGCCCGGGCTGATCTTCCAGGAGCGGGCCGGCAGCGAAGTGGGCCGCTATTTCCTGGGCCCCCTCGTGCCGAAGATCCTGTTGGGCGGGCTGCCGCTGCCACTGATTCCGATCCCAAAGTCCTTCATCTTCCAGGCCGTGCACGCGGAGGATGTCGCCGACGCCTACTGGCGCGTCGTGGCCCGCCGCGCCTCCGGCGCCTTCAACATCGCCGCCGAGCCGGAACTCACGCCGGAGCGCGTCGCCGACCTGCTGGGCGCCCGCCGCGTACTGGGGTTCCCCGTGCGCCTGCTGCGGTGGCTCGTCGGTGCGAGCTGGGGGCTGGGCCTCCAGCGGACCGACCCGGGCTGGATCGACATGGCCGCGCAGAGCCCCGTCATGGACACCTCGAGGGCCCGGACCGAACTGGGGTGGGAAGCGAAGCACTCGTCGCGTGACGCGATGGCCGAGGTGCTGGCCGGCCTGCGCGAGGGCAAGGGCCACCGAGGCTCACCCAAGCTGTTCCCGCGCTCGGAAGGGTAGAACCGCGCGTCGGGTCAGGGAGCCGGGACCCGGGGGAATTCCTCCGCATCGACCAGCGCAACGCCCTCCGGCAGCTGGTTCGGCGCTCCCGGCAGGCTGACGGTGAACTCCGCCCCGCCCTCCGCCACGTTCCGCACGGTGATGGACCCGCCGTGGCTCTCGACGATACGGCGGCAGATGGCGAGCCCCAGCCCGGTTCCCGTGGCCTGGCCCAGACCGTTCTCGGAGCGGTGGAACTCCTCGAAGACACGCTCGAGGTCCTTCGCCGGGATGCCGATGCCGTTGTCCCGCACGCGCACCAGGGTCCTGCCCGTGGACTCCTCCACGGAAGTGGTGACGGCCACCTCCCCCGTGCCGTCGGTCTTTCCGTACTTCATGGCGTTGCCCACGAGGTTCTCCATGAGCTGCAGGAACAGGCGTTCGTCGGCGTAGACCGGATGGGGCGCACAGACCTCGAAGCGGACTGCGGGAAGCTGCGTCCCGGGCAGTGCCGTCCGCAGGTCGATGATGCCCTCCACGATCCGGGCGACGTCGATCCTCGAGGCCGTCAGCCGCTCCTCCTTGGCCAGGCTGTAGGCCAGGAGGTTGCGGATGAGGGTCCGCATGCGCAGGCTCGCCTGCTGGAGCCGCTCGATGCTCGCCTGCCGCTCGGCGACCGGCAGGTCCGGGTCCTCGAGGAGCTCGAGCCACCCGTCGAACACCGTGAGCGGCGTCAGGAGGTCGTGCGCGACGACGGATGCGAAGCGGCCGAGGTCGCGCTGGTACAGGCGCTCGCCGGTCACGTTGTGCATGACCACGACCGCGCCGCGCTCACCGGGCAGGGGGATGGCGTCGACGGACAGATGGATGACCTCGCCCGACAGGTGCCTGAGGTCGACGTCCATCCGCTCGGTGACCTCCCCCTGCAGGGCGAGCGTCAGCGGGTTGTCTGCCTCCGCCAGGGGTTCGCCGCCGGGCGTGACCACTTCGTAGTCGCGCCGCCACACCTCGCCGGGACGGGCTGTTCCCTCGCCCAGCCATCGCTCGCTCGTCTCGTTCTGGAAGATCAGGCGCCGGTCCGGACCGGCGACCAGGACGCCGTCGTTCATCTTGCCGATCACGAGGTCCCGGAGGTCCGCTGCGGCCTTCGCCTCCTCGTTGGCGCGGTAGAGGCTGTCGATCAGGCGGCGTCGCTCGTCCATGCTGAGGGCGAGGACCGCCGAGAGTGAGAACGCGATGAACATGAAGGACTGCGCTACGTACGCGGCGACATTCGCGCCGAGTTCCTGGAACGGCCCCAGGCCGGCGAGGGTGAAGAAGAGGAGGAAGGCGCCGCTCACCAGCCCGTGCAGCATGGCCCACCCCGCCCGGAGCCGGAGTCCGGCCCACATGTGGGCGGGAATCGTGGTGTAGGCGATCGGCAGGGCCGCGACGGCACCGAACGTGGCGACGTAGAGGATGACGGAGACCAGGGCCAGGAGCGCGTACTCGGCCCGGCGTGCCACGGTCAGGGGCGGTCGGTGCTCGCCGTTCGCGCGGGCCACGATGCCCGAAGCGATCACGATGCCGAGCGAGCCGAGCGCCGCCAGGGACACCGCGTGGCGGACCAGCCAGGGGATGAAGGCCGAGAACGGCTCGGCGGAGCCGTTGATGGCGCTGCCCGTGACGATGAACAGCGCCCCCACCGAACACGCTCCGAGGGCCACCACACCGAGCAGGAGGTAGTCCCCCACGGTCTGCACGCGCAGGGCCGGGACGAGCCGCCGGAAGAAGTACACGGCGACGGACGTCTGGACGACGCTGCCCACGGCCACCGCCAGGCCGAGCGTCGGGCTGAGGCCGGTGACGATGTTGACCACGGCCAGGATGGGCAGCGCGGCGGCGAGTGCGACGACGAAGTCCCGCCTCGCCCGCGAGGCCCAGAGCCCCCACAGGAAATGGATGCCGGCAGCGGGCCAGACCAGGGCGAGCCCTGATGCCTCGAGGTTGGTGTTGCGTCCGAAAATGGCGGCCAGGGCCAGCAGCACGGCGAACACCACGTGCATCGACGCAGGAGACAGCGCTGCCAGCCTCCCCATGACCGCCTGCATCCGCCCCTCGCCCATGCCACTACCTGTTCAGAGAATTCATGTCCTACCGCGGCCGGACCAGGACCGGCGAGCGTAGCCGGAAAAGGCCACCGTGGCACACAGCTTACTTGCTGCCGCACCTTCCCGTGTTCCACCGGCGGGAGCCTCCCTGCCGAGTGGTCCGTGCCGTGCGCCGGACGGCGCGGCAGGCCCCGGTCCTGCACCGGGGACTGCACGGGCGGGGCCTCCGGCGTGGGCGCCCGCCCGCGTCCGGTCCCGGTCCTAGCCGAGGGTGGCCGTGTCGATCACGAAGCGGTAGCGCACGTCGGAGGACAGCACGCGCTCATAGGCCTCGTTGATGGCATCGGCGGAGATGACTTCGATCTCGGGTGCGATCCCGTGCTCGGCGCAGAAGTCCAGCATCTCCTGCGTCTCGCGGATGCTGCCGATACCGGATCCCGCGAAGGAACGCCGCTGGTTGAACAGCGTGAACACGTGCAGCGGCAGGGGATCCGCAGGAGCGCCCACGTTGACCATGGTCCCGTTGAGCCCGAGGAGGGAGAGGTACGCGTCCAGGTCGATCTTCGCACTCACCGTGTTGATGATGAGGTCGAAGGTGTTGGCGAGCTGCTTGAACGTGTCGGGGTCGCTCGTGGCGTAGTAGTGCTCGGCCCCGAAGCGCGTGCCGTCGTCCTGCTTGCTCAGCGTCTGGGACAGCACGGTGACCTCGGCGCCCATGGCGTGGGCGATCTTCACCGCCATGTGACCGAGGCCGCCGAGTCCGACGACCGCGACCTTCTTCCCCGGTCCCGCGTTCCAGTGCGCGAGGGGCGAGTAGGTGGTGATGCCCGCGCAGAGCAGTGGGGCCGCAGCCTCGTAGGGGATGCTCTCCGGGACGGACAGCACGAAGTCCTCGACGACCACGATGTGGGTCGAGTATCCACCCTGGGTGATCGATCCGTCGCGGTCCACACCGGCGTAGGTACCGGTGTTGCCGTTCAGGCAGTACTGCTCCTCGCCCTGCTTGCAGTTGGCGCATTCGCGGCAGGAGTCGACCATGCAGCCGACCCCGACGCGGTCGCCGACCCTGTGGAGCGTGACCTCGTGCCCGGTCTCCTCGACGACGCCGACGATCTCGTGGCCGACCGTCAGCGGGTATTGCTGCGGTCCCCACTCGCCGCGGACGGTGTGGATGTCGGAGTGGCAGACGCCGGCGTACGCGATCTTGATCAGCACGTCCTTCGGTCCGACGTCGCGCCGCTCGATGGTCGTGGGGACCAGCGGGTCCGTGGCGGACGGCGCTGCATAGGCCTTGACGGTCTTCATGGGGTTTCTCCTGGAGGATCGTGGGGGTCGGCGGGCGGGATCGCCCGCCGTGGTCTCGGTGTGGGTCAGTGCTTCTCTGCGGGATGCGCAGGGCTCAGCGCTTCCGCCCCAGCGACAGCCAGGTCCGGGCCTCGGACGCCGATCCGAAGAACCTCGTGGGGTAGGGCGGGTTGTGGAGCTGCTTGTAGTAGGTAGCGACCAGGCGGTCCCCCTCGGCCCCGACGATCGCGAGCGCCGCCACGTCCAACTGCCACGCGAAGACCTCCAGTGCTTCGGACGCCAGCGAGACCATGTTGTTGTTGAGCGCGAGCATGGGCGGACACGTCGAGGGGTTCTGGACGGCGGCGGCCGCGACGAGCGCCTCGGCCACCGCGGTGGTCACGCTGGCACCGGGATCCCACTCCACCGTGAAGATGCCGTCCTCCATCCAGGCCCGGAAGGGCAGCGGTTCCTCGGGCTCCCTGCTGGTGGTCTCGCCCGCATCGGACCGGCCCGTCAGCCACGCGATCGCATCGGCCTCGTCGGTGAAGTAGCGGCTCGGCGTCGCGGAGCGGTAGTTGAACGCCGTGAGCACCTTGCCGACCTCGTCGACTCCCACCACTCCGGTCCGCAGTGAGCACGTGTCCTCGATGAGCAACTGCCGGGCGTCCAGGGTGATGGCGTCGACCAGGCCGATGTTCACCAGCAGCGGCCGCCTGCCCGCCGTCGACGCGGCCGTCACCGCCGCCGTCGTCGAGCGCACGTCGGCCCCACCTATCGTGACCCCCGCTGCCCATCGCAGGCGCAGGAACGCGCCGTCGTCGGTCAGTGTGTAGCGAGGCTGCTCCCCGACGTCCCCAGCCATCTGCATCCATTCGTGTCGACCCTGAAGTCCGATCCTAGGCGCAGGACCGTCCCGGCGATAGCTCCGATAGGTCCGGCAGCTCCGGTGGGCCGCCTCGTTGTGGCTCCGGCGGCATCCGGTGGAGGATGGGACCGACCACCCCTGACGACCCAAGGAGCTATGCATGGACTACACGTTCGATGTCCTCGTCATCGGAGGTGGGCCCGCCGGCATGGCGGCCGCCACGCGCGCCGCCGAACTCGGGGCGCGCACCGCCGTCGTGGAGCGCTCGGCACTCGGTGGCACCTGCGTGAACTCGGGCTGCGTTCCCACCCGCGTCCTCGCGAAGACCGCCCGCCTGTTCCGGGAGGTTCGCACCGCGTACGACTACGGGATCGTCGTGGACGAGCCGTCCGTCGACTGGGACAAGACCGTGCAGAGGGTGCACGCCACCGTCGCGCGGGTCCTCGATGCCAAGGGCTACGGCCCCACGATGGAGCGGCTGGGCATCGAACTGATCGAGGGCGACGCCGAGCTCACGGGCGAGCACGGCGTCCTGGTCGACGGTCGCGAGGTCACCGCAGCCTCGATCATCCTGTGCATCGGGGGAAGCGGCCGGCGCCTGCCGATCGAGGGCGCCGAGCACGCCGTGCTGCCCCATGAAGTGCTGAGCCTCGCGAGCCTGCCGGGCACCGTGGCGATCATCGGCGGCGGACACACGGGTGCCCAGATGACCACCATCTTCGACGCGCTGGGGTCGGAGGTCCTGCTGCTCGACGTCGCTCCGCGCATCCTGATGACCGAGGACGAGGACGTCGCCGCGGCAGTCACCGCGAGTTTCACCGGCAAGGGCATCCAGGTGGAGACCGGTATCGGCGGTATCGACGGGATCCGGGCGGAGGGCGAAGGCCTCATCCTCACCTGGCAGCGGGACGGCGAGCCGGCGTCCAGGTCCGTCGACGCCGTCGTCATGGCCGCGGGCTGGCCGGCGAACCTCGCCGGCCTGGGCCTCGAGGCGGCCGGCATCCGGACCGCCCGCTCCTTCATCCCCGTGGACGAGTACCTGCGCTCCAACGTCCCGCACGTCTACGTGGCGGGCGACGCCAACGGCAGCAGCATGCTGGTCCAGGCGGCAGTCTTCGAGGGCGAGACCGCGGCCGAGAACGCCGTGCTCGGTGCCACGCGCACCACTCCGCACCACCTGCTGCCCGAAGGCGGCTTCACCGACCCGGACTACGCGGGCGTCGGGCTCACCGAGGCCAAGGCGCGGGAGCGTGACGCCGAGTGCCACGCGGTGACGGTGCCCTACGCCGTCGTCGAGCGGCCGATCATCGACGACCGCGAACAGGGCTTCCTCAAACTCGTGGTCGACCGGCGGCGCGAACTGATCCTCGGCGCGCACGCGGTCGGCGAGAATGCGGTCGAGGTCATCACCGCCGTGGCGTCGGCCATGGCAGCGGGCACGGACCTCGCGACCCTCGCCCGCGTCAAGTTCGCCTATCCCACCTACAGTGCGGTCATCGGGCACGCGGCACGGGCCGCCCTGCGCGCCTAGGCGGCAACGCGACGGCCCGGGCCCCCGGCAGCACGCCCGAGGGAGCTGCCGGGACAGCGGGGTGCCGCCCGCCGGGACGGCTCGACCGTCCCGGTGGCAGCGCCGGCGCCTAGCTGCGCAGCAGCACCAGTTCCGCCAGGGGAAGGCGTGTGCGCGGCGCGGTCTCCCGCTCCGCCAGGGCCTCCGGGAGCCTGTCCGCCTCGGCAACGGTGCCCACAGCCGTGACGGTCATGGGCACCATGTTCTCCGGGAGGTCGAACGCCGCGACGAGCTTCTCCCACTCGACGCCCGCCATCTGGTGGGTGGCGAGGCCTTCTGCTTCCGCCTGGATGGTCAGGTGTGCCACGGCCTGCCCGAGGTCGTACTGCGCGTAGGGGCGCACGTCCCCCTCGACGCTGGAGGTCTCGGCGATCCCGATGATCAGGGCCGAGGCCGTGTGGGCCCAGGCGGCGTTGAATCCCACGAGGGCCGAGACGATCGTGTCGAACGCATGCGTTCCCCGCCGGGCGACGATGAACCGGCGGGGCTGGTTGTTGCTCGCCGACGGCGCCCAGCGTGCTGCCTCGAGCAGCGCATCGAGCTGGGCATCCGCGATGGTCGCCTCGGGATCGAAGGACCGCGGGCTCCAGCGCCTGGCCAGTTCACTGATGATGGGGACGCTGGTCTCGGCGGTGCGGAGGGTTGTCGTGGCAGGGCTGAGCGGCATGGAGTGCTCCTGTGCTTGATCCGTCTGTCGGCGCATCGTCGAGCCTCGTGATGCGACAACAACGAACCCTCCGTCGGCATTCCGGCTGCCGGACTAGCCGCGGGGTACCGATGCCGCAGCGGGAGGAAGCCGGCCCGGCATGCGCGCCAGAGTGCGGTACTGCGGATTCCGGTCCAGGAACGTGTCGGCCACCGGACATGCCGGCACCACGGTGAGGCGACGCTTGTGGGCGTTCAGCACGGCCCTGCGCATCAGTACCCGCTCGAGGCCACGCCCCTCGAACCCGGGCAGCTCGACCAGCGCTCTCAGGGTGAGGTGACCGCCCAGCAGGGAGTACTTGATGTACGCCGCCAGGGAACCGTCGAGGTACAGCTCGAAGCGCGAGTTGTAGGGCGAGTCCTTGAAGACGTCCCGGACGCCCGCACCCCCACGAGCGGCTGACCGGCGTGCACGGAGTTCGATCTCGGTGACGGCTGCGCTGTAGCGATCGGAGGCGTGCACCGGTGGGTGGTCGGAGTCCAGGAGGCGGAACGTCCTGTTCGCCATGACGCGGAGATCGGCCAGCGAGAGGGAGGCCATGTCCGGGGTGTCGGCGGCGGAAGCCATCCACTGCGCGTCGCGCTCCCGCTGGGTGGGAGGCACGTCGGTGGGAGGCACGTCGGCGGATGGTTCGTGTTCCGTGTCGAAGCCGGCGAGGA
Source organism: Arthrobacter sp. NPDC092385 (assembly GCF_044755105.1). Lineage (NCBI taxonomy): Bacteria > Bacillati > Actinomycetota > Actinomycetes > Micrococcales > Micrococcaceae > Arthrobacter > Arthrobacter sp. NPDC092385. The sequence goes on along the minus strand of NZ_JBIVQL010000001.1, from coordinate 229,496 downwards.
GCCGGTCCGCGGGAACCGATGCGGGAAGGCCGCCGATCGGGCGGGCGGGATCGGTCAGGAGTTCTGTCATGGGGAGTCCGATGATGGTCAGGAACCGAAGCCTGCTACTAGACCGTGGTTCGAGGAACACTAGCCGGTGCCACCCCCAGAAGATCCGAGCGACGATGCAGTCCACCCGCCGGGGCCCCGAGGCACGTCGCGGCCCTGCGGCACCCGATGGACCCTTCCCGAAAATAGAACATGTGTTCTATCCTCGAAGAAGGTGATCAGCAGGCAGACCGAAGGACGAGCGGGCATGACAGCACAGGCCATCCACGCAGGCAACGGAGAAGAGCGGGCCCTTGATGAGCCCGCCGCGGTCCGCTTCACACCGACCGGCGCGCCACTCGCCCTCCGGTGGCGTGGCACCATCTGGCAGGCCGTCGGGGATCCCCACCGGTGGTCCGCGGCGACAGGCCGGCTCCCGGATGCGGGCGGAGCGCAGGCCCGGGGTACGACGTCGTGCGCCTGGCGTTTCGCGGCACAGACCGGGCCCGCTTCCCCCGTCCTGGAGTTCGGGATCGCCTTCGACGCGCGGCGCGACGAATGGCGGCTGCTCAGCGTGGGCGGCGCACCTGCCTGAGGCGGCTCGTGGCAGCCGGCGGATCCGCGTCAGCGGCCGGCAACGCCCGCAGGAGTACCTGTGCGTGCGTCGCGACGGCGCCAGTACGCGGCCAGCGCCGCCCCGGACACGTTGTGCCACACCGAGAAGATCGCCCCCGGCAGCGCGGCCTCCGGCGTCAGGTAGGTCCGTGCGAGGCCGGCAGCGAGGCCGGAGTTCTGCATGCCCACCTCGATCGCCGTCGTCCTCCTCGCCGCGGTGGGCAGGCCGAACAGGCGTGCAGCGCCATAGCCCAGTGCATAGCCTAGGCCGTTGTGCAGGATCACCGCGGCGAAGACCAGCAGCCCGGCGGAGAAGATGATGCCGGCGCTGCCCGAGACCACTGCGATCACGACGACGGTGATGGCCGCGACCGAGATCCACGGCAGTGCCGGGAGGATCCGCTCGACCACACGGGGAAGGAAGTACCGGACGGCCAGTCCGATGATGACCGGGATCAGCACGATCTGGAGTATCGACAGGCCGATGGCGGTCGCGTCGACGGGCATGTACTGCCCGGCGAGCCACAGGGTGAGCACAGGCGTCAGGATCGGGGCCAGGATCGTGGATACCGAGGTCATCGCCACGGACAGTGCGACGTCTCCCCGGGCGAGGTAGGACACGACGTTCGAGGCGGTCCCTCCGGGGCAGCACCCGACCAGGATGACCCCGGCCGCGAGCGCCGGGGGAAGCCCGAGGGCCATCGAGACGCCCCAGCCCAGCAGCGGCATGACGGCGAACTGCGCCACCACTCCGATCACCACGGGAATGGGCCTCTTCCCGATGAGGGCGAAATCCGCCGGCCTGAGCGTCAGACCCATCCCGAACATGATGACCCCGAGCAACGGATTGATCAGTGGAGCCAGCCCGGCGAAGGTGCCCGGCGTGAGGACCGCGACCAGTCCGCCGGCCAGGATCAGGAGCGGGAACAGGGTCACCGCGACCCTCGCACTGCGTTCTTCCGCGGCCCGGGGTTCGGACGTCTCTTTGCGCATTGTTAACCGAATATCACGTATCACCCCATGTGGCCCACTGCTAAAGTTGCTCTCACCCGAAAGCAAGGGTACTGATTTCCTCACTGACGGCAAGGGAAGACGATGGCGACCACCGACAGGAAATTCACCGCTACCGAGGAGTCCACCAGCAAGCATCCCCATGACTGGGGGCGCGCCATGGCGGTGACCATCTGCCGCCTCACGGACATGGCGAGGCAGGCGGGCGACCCGGTGCACCACGAGGCGCTGATCGGCGAGGACCTCCACCTCTTCGTCGAGGAGACCGAGGAGGGCGTCGCCATCACGATGTCCTGGACTCCCCGCGAACAGGGCGCACTGCCACCGGCGGGTACCACCGGGGCGGCTGAGCCAGGCGCAGCCGACGACGCCGGAGCCGGGCACAGCGCGGCCGGCCAGGGATTCGACCCGACCGGCGGGAGCACGGCCGGCCTCGGTCAGTAACCCCGAGGCACCGCCCCTGTACAGCTCAACCGTAGGTAAGCATGCTTAGTGTTCGCGGAGTAGGGTGGATCAGGATCGCCCGACCAACGACGCGGAGGACAGCATGAGTGAACGCCCGGACCCCTCGAATGCAGGGAATCCCGACCCGGTGGAGAACCACATCACCGGCCTGGAGCCCGGCGGCGGCGTGCCCCCCGGGGAGACACCGCCTGCGGAATCGAGCACAGCCTGGCAGCAGCAGGGCCACGCGGACGAGGAAAAGCCGTCCAAAGGACGGCAGGCGCTCTGGATCACCGTGATCGGCATCGTGGTCCTCCTGGCGCTGCTCTACTTCGTCGGCTACATCGTCGGAATCATCGACCTGTTCTGAGCATCCCACCGATGGCAGGAGCCCCGTCCGCATCAGCGGGCGGGGCTCCTGTCATGACGCGCCCTAGGAGGACACGGCCTCGTCGCGCAACCGGTAGTAGTCGATGAGCGCCGACTCCTCCTGCGCGGAGAGCTCCAGGCCGCTGGCCGCATGCGGCGCGTCGGCGATCTCGTCCTTCGACCATGCCAGGTGGAGCGCGTCACCCTCGAAGCGCGAGTTGGCGAGGGGGACGTAGTGCTTGCGCGAGTTCAGCAGTCCGAGCGACACCGTGACCCACGCGGGAATACCGGATTCCTTCTCGAGGTGGACGTCGTTCACGTCTCCGAGCTTCTTGCCCTTGCTGTCCCAGGCCGTTGCCGCCTGGAGCTTGTTGATTTCCGCCTGGGCCATCGGGGTTCCTTTCGTCGGACGAGTCGGTTCGCCTCCCATTCCAGCCGAGATACGGCCGAAGGGCAATCGGCGGTCCTCGTCAGGCCTTGTCCGCGGCCTCGCCGAGCATCGGCAGGAACCGGTCGAGCGCCCAGACCAGGCTCAGGGGGTTCGCTGCGGACACGGACAGGGTCAGTGTGTTGTCGCTGTCGGCGACGAGCGCCCCGCTCTTCACGGCCGGGATCTGGCCGAGCAGCGGATCACCGGCGATGGCCTCCTTGGTGCCCTCGTCCGGCACCCAGGTGACGAAGATGTCCGAGTCGAGCTCGTTGGCTCGCTCCGCGGACCAGGGGATGAAGAATTCCTCGGAGCCCTTCGTGTTCTCGGTGACGACGTCGGCCTGGACCATGCCGAGCTCGGTCAGGAACCGAGGACGGTTGTCGTTGGCGGTGTAGATGCTGACACCCTCCGCGCTGGCCGGTTCGAGGTTGCCGTAGATGAAGGTCTTGCCCTCGATCTGCGGATACTCGGCCGCGGCGTCGGCGATGGCCTGCTCCGTCTCCGACACCAGCTCCTCGGCGTCGTCGGACAGGCCCAGGGCCTCGCCGATGATGCGCGTCGAGTCCTGCCAGGCAGTGCCGTAGGCGATCTCGGGGTACGCGACGACCGGGGCGATCTTGCTGAGGGTGTCGTAGTCCTCCTGCGACAGCCCGGAGTACGCCGCGAGGATGACGTCGGGATTCGTGGCAGCGATGTCGTCGAACGCGATCCCGTCGGTCTCGGAGTACTGCGCAGGGGCCTTGTCCGTCCCGATGGCGGCGCCGAGTTCCTCGAGCTTCGCGTCCTTCCACGGCGTGGACTGGTTCTCGTTGCCGCCGTAGGTGTCGGCGGGCATGCCGACCGGCACGACGCCGAGGGCGAGGGAAACATCGGCGTTGACCCAGGACACCGTCGCGACGCGCTCTGGCTTCTCGGTCAGGGTCGTCTCGCCGAAGGCGTGCTCGATCGTGACCGGGAACGCCTCGGCATCGGCCGAGGCGCTGCTGGTGCCGGTGGTCGTGCCGCTCTCGGCCGGACCGGTGGAGCAGGCGGACAGGGAGAGGACGGTGACGGCGGCGACAGCAACCAGGCGGCGCAGGCGGGAGGGGGCCATGAGGCTCCTTGGCTTCTATGGCCTCGCAGAGGCCGTGGGACGGGGGTAGAAGTAAGGCTAGCCTAAGAAGATACCCATTAGGAAATGCTTTCGTTGCGTAATAGCTACTGTTCGCGCGCCCTCCGCGTCTCCCGGGCGTTCGCCCTCTGCAGCGCCTCGACGAGTTGGTCCTTGGACATGCCGGAACGGCCCGGCACGTCGAGTTTCCTCGCGAGGTCGTAGAGGTGCTTCTTCGAGGCGTTGGCATCGACGCCGCCCGACGTCGGCCGCGCCTGCGCACCGCCGGCGGCCGCCTGCTCGTCGGACGGCCCCTTCTTCTCCTTGGGCTCCCAGTGGTCCCCCACCTTCTCGAAGCCGTGCTTGAGCGAGGCGAAGGCTGTCCGGCGCGCCCGCTCCCCGTCGCCGTACTGCTCCTCGGCGGCATCCAGCGTGGCGGCGAAGGTGTCCTGCGCCTTCTCGTCGGATCGCTGCAGCGTGCTCGGGAGCGTCTCGGACCTGACCTTGCCGTCTTTCGTGAAGCGGGACATCAGTGCATCCTTCCGGGTCGACGCCACCCCCGGCGGGCGACCGGGAGCATACGAGCACGCTACCCCAGCGCTCCCGCAGTCCCGAGGTGTTCAGGACCCTGTGCATCGGGCCTGCTGGGCGGTACCGTGAACGGCACCACCCATTGGGTACTGCCAACCGCAGCGGGGACGCGGGAGGTGGCGCCCGGGTTGGACCATCACCCACGCGCCCATGGAGGACATTCGTGATCTCGAGCAACACCACCGCGTCCGGAACGCCCAGGACGGCACGCAACCGGACCCTCGCACTCGGCATGGCGGCACTCATCGCCCTGCCGTTGCTCACGTCGGGACCAGCACGGGCGGAGGGGAATTTCCCCTCGCCCGAAGGCACCACTAACACCGCCAGCATCCTGACCTATGCAGACACCGTCAAGGAACTGGAGAAGATCGAGAAGACCTCGCGCTACGGCGTCGCCGTGTTCACGCTGGCCGAGGCCGGCACCGCGGTCAACACCAGTGAGCAGGGCCGGGACCTGTACGTCGCGACCGTCGGGACAGGGCCGCAGGACGTGTGGGTGCAGGGCCGCATCCACGGCAACGAGCCCTATGGGGCTGAAGCGATCCTGAGCCTCCTCAAGGATCTCGGGACCAATGGCTCTCCCGAGTACAAGGAGATCCGTGAAGCCTTCACCATCCACTTCATCCCCATGTACAACCCGGACGGCAGCGAACTGAACATCCGGCAGACGGTTCTCTGGGACACCGCAGCGAACGCTCCCCGTACGGATGGGAACGGACGGAACCTCACCGTCGACCTCAACCGAGACTGGGTGGCAGACAAATTCCAGGCCCGAGAGTCGCTGGCGTTCTACGAGTACTGGACGATGGTGGACCCGGACTACGGTATCGACATCCACCACCAGGGGCTGAAGCAGCAGTACGGCACGAGCGACGACGTCACCCTGTCCCTCGGCATCTCGCTGGCACCGGGGGGTCCCACCCTGCCGACCCTCCAGGGTGGCGACTACGACATCCTGACCCGGCAGATGCACGGCTACGTGTACGAGGAGCTGAAGGGCACGGGCTTCATCACGATGGACCGCTACCAGGTGGGCGGCAGCCTCGAGATCGACATCAAGGGCGGTGTGGTCTCCGCCATGATGCTGGGTCTCGACTACCAGGGGCTCAACCCGGAAGGCCACTCGAACCCCGTGGTGTTCTTCGAGACCTCGGGCAACACGAGCGACGGCTCCCTGGGCCAGAAGGCACGCGGCAAGAGCATCCAGCAGAACATCCTGGCCATGCGCATGCTCCTCACCGGTCTCGCCAATGGTGAGGTGCAGGAGACCGATCCGGAGGTGTGGGAGGAGATTCCGCACGCACCGGTCACCGGCTACAGCACGGATTACGCGGGCACCATCCCCGTCACCCCGTAGCCCGGGTACGAGGAACACCACCTGCACGACGGCGCCTCCGCATCGGGCGGGGCGCCGTCGTCGCGTCAGCTGCGTGCTGCCAGGAACGCCTCGAGTGCGGGCAGGTCATCGGTGTTGATGTGGTCCACACCGGCGTTCGCCAACTCGGTCCAGACTGCTTCACGGGCGGCGCCGGGCACGTCCGGTGTCGCCCAGAAACGGACGCGGGCGCCCTGCTGGTGAGCAGTGGCGACGTACACCTGGAGCCTGGTCCGCTCGGCAGGCGGCATCTCGCCCACGCCCTGCCACGTGAACAGCTGGTTCCAGTTGTTGCTGATCAACGGCATCAGGCTCGACGGGAGGGCCGAGCCGAGGTCGGACGCACGCCCGTCGTAGAAGCTGAGGCGCTGCCGGTCGGCGGCCATGGTCCCGAGCGGCCGATTCCCGCTGATGACCACACTCACCGCGCCCTGCTTGACCTTGCCGTTGCTGACGCGGCTGAGCATGGTCCGGTGCTCGTCGAGTTCAGCCTCGATGGCGGCCCAGGTCTGCTCGGCGTCACCCTTGATATCCACGAGGAGCTGGAACTCCCCGCCCCAGCCGGGGTACACGCTTCCCGCCCTGCCCCGGACGATGGCGTCGAGCGGATCGAGGTAGAGGCTCTCGAGGGTCAGCTCGGGTGAGACGTCCTCGAGGTCGTGTGCCACCAGGAGCTCACCATCGACGAGCCAGACGTCCGCCTCCACGCTCGTGAAGCCGTGCTCGAGCGCGTCGTGGAGCGGGCGGTCGTGCTCGTAGTCGTTGTGCGCGTGGGCCGCGGCGTGCGGCGTACCGAGCACGACGTCGGCGGACGCCGGGGCGGCCGTTGCCGGCAGGGCGACGGAGAGGGTCGCAGTGGAGACGAGCAGGACGGCGAGCGGACGGAGCTTCATGGCCTTGGCTTTCCTTCGGGTGCAGGGGCCCCACCAACCTAGGAAGCCGAGGTGATCGGCAGACCGATGGAGCTCGACGCCGCGGTGAACAGCAGGCACCGGTCACTCCAGCGTGGCGAGGTACCTGACCAGCTCCCGGGGTGCGGACTTCGGCGCCTCCGCCTCGACGGCGGCGTTGTAGTTCGTATTGGTGTTGACGTCGTACGTCAGGACCCGACCGTCCGCCGCCTCGATGAACTCGATACCGCAGACCTCCAGCTTGTTGCGTCGCGCGAAATCCTCGTACCGGGCGATGATGGGGTGGTCGAAGCCCTCGCGGAGACTGAACAGCTGCTGGTCCGGCTCGGGCGCGATGGTGGCACCCGGCGGCATGATGGGCTTTCCTGTCTCCGGGTCGATGGCGCAGGCGTCAGCGGGGCACAGCTGGAAGCCACCGCGCGCGGTATCGGCCTTGATCGCGTAGACGAACGTCCCGCCGACGATCTCCGCTCGCGTGATGAACGGCTCGGCGGCCTGGATGAATTCCTGCACGAGGGTGATGCCGTCCTGCGGCTCCTCGAACCCGCTCGACGCCACGTATTCGGCGAGCTCCTCGTGCGAGTCGAACTTCCGCACACCGAGGCCCTTGCCGCCCTGGTTGTGCTTGACGATGAAGGGCGCCTCGAAGCCCGTGGCGGCTTCGAGGATCCGCTCACGCCCGACGGCGGCGACGGTGCGGGGAGTGTCGATGCCTGCCGCCCTCAACGCCGTCAGCTGGTCGACCTTGCTCATCTCGAGCTCGAGGACACGGCGTCCGTTGACCGTGCGGCGGCCGTGGGCCTCGAGCCAGGACAGCACCGACCGCGCGTAGTCCTTGGAGAGACCGTGATCGCGGGTATGGGCCGAGGCGCTGATGCGCGACCAGAAGATACCCTCCGGCGGAGCGGCGTCGAGGTCGAGCACCCCGTCCGTCAGCAGCCATTCGACCACCTCCACGCCTTCCGCCTCGAAGGCGCGGGCGAAGGGCGGGAACCAGTCCGGGTTCTCGTGCAGGGCGTAGACCGTGGTCACGGTGGTCCTTCCGATCGGGAATGCGTTCGTCCGCATAACCGGTATTCCAAGGCACCTATTCCTTTGGGTAGCGCCAATACCGCGTCAGGGGGAGTTCCGACCACCGGTTATTGACCCGAAATTCCGGTTGACAATGCAGCCTATGCGGGAATTGACTCGCATAATGATGGATACCGGCTCCTTATCGGCCGCCAGCCGTGCAGGAGTTGGGGGGTTGCACCGGCAGACGCCCTTTTGCGCACCGCGTTGCGTGAACCCATCAGATGGAAAGCGACAAATGAATAAACAGTCGAGAATTCCGGCTGCTGATCTTTTGGACGACGGTCTCGAACTGATCCAGAAGCTCGAGGCGACGCTTCATCAATGGGGCCTCCTGCACCGGGCAGGACGCGGGGCCGCGCCCGTATCCCGCGCCGATGTCGAAGCAGTCGAATGGATGCACCAGTGTCTCAGCGACCTGTCGGCGACCATTGACGGCATGCAGCACCAGGCTTCCCGCACCGACGGCTACAGGAAAGCCGTGCACGGCTCCGTGTCCGAGCTCGCGGTCGCATCGCAGCGACCGCGCGAGCTGCAGCATCGGGCGTGACGCCGCACCGGGAGTACGCTGCTGCCCTGCCCTGACACGGCTCCCGCCGGCGCCCTCCTACGGCTGGATGAAGATGTCGTTGCCCGGCCCCAGTGGCAGGTCGAGGTAGAAGAACACCGTCAGGATGGCCACCCAGGCGAGCCAGAACGGAACCACGAACGGAAGCATCCGTGCCATCAGTGTTCCCAGGCCCGCTTCCGGCTCGTACTTGCGCAGCATGGTCAGCAGCACGATCATGTACGGGTTCAGCGGCGTGATGACCTGCGTGGCCGAATCGCCCACGCGGAACGCGCCCTGGATGAAGGCCGGCTCGTAGCCGAGCAGTGCGAACAACGGCACGAAGACCGACGCCATCAGGGTCCACATCGACGAGCCCGAGACGATGAACAGGTTGAGCACGGACGCCAGCAGGATGAACGCGATCACCGCCGGGTAGCCCGTCAGCCCGATGCCCTCGAGGGCCCCGGCGCCCGCGACGGCGATCCAGGAGCCGATTCCGGACCAGTTGAACAGCGCGATGAACTGGCCCAGGATGAACGCGAGGACCAGGAAGCCTGCCATGTCCTTGATGGCCTCGCCCATGACACGGGGCACGTCGCGCCCCGTGGTGATGGTGCCGACGATCCGCCCGTAGACGAGCCCGGGAACCGTGAAGAGCAGGAACACGATGAAGACGATCGAGCTCAGGAGCGGCGAGCGCGGCAGGAATCCGCCCGCCTCGTTGCGCCACGGCGATCCGGGCACGATCACGGAGGCCAGGATCACCAGCGCGACGACGAGGCCCACGATCAGCGACCACTTCAGTCCGCGGGCTTCCTGCGGCTCCAGCTCCGCCTTGAGGGCCACGGGCGCCGATGCGTGCTCGCCGTCCTCCACGAGTTCGTCGACGGGCACGTTCTGCCGCGCGAGCCGGGGCTCGAGCACCCTGTCGATGATGAACCCGGCGAGAAGGATCAGCACCAGCGAGGACGCGATGTTGAAGTAGTAGTTCGACAGCGGCGTGACGGGGGCGCCCGCGTTGGGCAGGTTCTCCGTGACCGCCGTCGTGATACCGGCGAACAGGGCGTCGAGGCTCGTGACGAGCAGGTTGGTCGAGTAGCCCGCGCCGGCGGCCGCGAAGCCGCCGAGCAGGCCTGCCACGGGATGCCGGCCGGCAGCCTTGAAGACGAGCGCCGCCAGTGGCGGGATGATGACGAAGGCGGAGTCGGACATGACGGACCCGACGACGCCGACGAAGCCGACGGCGTACGGCAGGGCCCATCGGGGAGCCGAACCGAAGACCTTCCGGATCAGGGCTCCGAGCAGGCCGGACTTCTCGGCCACGCCGACCGCGAGCAGGATCGGGAGCACCGTGGCCAGTGGCGGGAAGCCGAGGTAGTTGGCTCCCAGGTTCTGCGTCAGCCACGTCATGCCCTCGCCCGTGAACAGGCCCTTGATGACCGTCGCCTCGTCCGCACCGGGCACCTGCACGGTCACGTTCGCGAGCGCCATCCCGGTGGTGACCACGGCCGTGATGCCGAAGAGGATCAGGAAGAGCATGAACGGATCAGGGAGCTTGTTGCCCACCCTCTCCACGCCCGTGAGGAACCGGTCCGTCAGTCCCGGTCGGGGTGCTGCAGTGGTTGACATGCGTTCTCCTTGGCGGTCGATGCTATGGATGCTGCGTGGTGTGGCGGGTCGTCGCGATGCGCCGCGACGGCAGGCTCAGTCGAAGTAGGACGGGACGTCGACGATGCCTCCCTGCTCCTCGAACTCCTCGTGCACGGCTGTACGCAGGGAGCCGTCCACGAGGTAGTCGAGCGCCGTGAGGGCCAGCCCGACGGCGCCGTCGAGAGCCGCCAGCTCGGCCGCCGCGCTCCGGGCGGCCTCCGCGAACCCGCGGGTGTGCAGGGCCGTGGCGGGCTCCGCGATGCGGATCAGGGGGTGGATCCCCGGGACGCGGTAGCTCACGTTTCCGAAGTCGGTGGAGGCGGCGAGGGTCTCCGAGACGACACCCAGCGGAAGCGGGGAACGCCCGCGCCGCTGCTGTGCCGCGACCCAGCGGCCCGTGAGCGCGCCGTTGGTGCGGATGGGCAGGGACGGCGGGTGCTCGTCCCAGCGCAGTTCCACGCCCGTCCCCGTCATCAGGGCGGCCCCGCGGGCGACGTCCTCGAGGCGCCTGCTCAGGTCCTTCAGGGTCGCGGGCTGCTGCGAGCGCGCGTACAGCTTCAGCACGGCGCGGCCCGGGATGATGTTGGGGCTCTCCCCGCCCTCCGTCATGTTCGCGTGGACACGGTCCGACGGCGGCAGCTGCTGCCGCAGCAGGCCGATGCCCTGGTAGGCGAGGTTCGCGGCGTCGAGGGCGTTCCTGCCCATGAAGGGCTGCGCGGAGGCATGGGCCTCGACGCCGGTGAAAATGATCGTCAGCAGCCGCCGGCCGAGCCAAACCTGGTCGGCGAGGTCGTAGCCGTAGGGGTGCACCATGATCGCCGCGTCGACGCCGTCGAAGGCGCCGTTGCGCGCCATGACCTCCTTGCCGGAGTGTCCCTCCTCGGCGGGCGTCCCGAGGAACAGGACGCGGCCCGGCAGCCGGTCCGCCACGGAGGCCAGTGACAGGAAGGCACCGAGGGCCGCCGCGGCGATCACGTTGTGCCCGCACGCATGCCCGATCCCGGGCAGGGCGTCGTACTCGGCGAGGATCGCGATGGTGGGGCCGTGGCCGGGGCTGCCCGCCTCCGCCCGCACGGACGTCTCGACCCCGTGCACGCCGATGCGTGCCTCGATGCCGTGGCGGGTGATCTCCTGCTGCAGGAGCATCGCGCTGTGGTGCTCCTGGAACGCCGTCTCCGGGTGGGCGTGCAGGTGCTGGACCACGTGCCGCAGCCTGTCCGCGACGCCGTCCACCCCCTGCTCGACGGCGTCGGCGAGCCCGCCGGGCGCACCCTCGAACGGTGACTGGTCCGGCAGGGCCTCGGCCAGCAGCCTTCGCGTCCGCTCGTCGATCGACGCCAGGTAGGCCGTGTCCGGTGGGGTGGGTTCACTCATTCGAGTAGCTTAGGCAACGATCAGCACGCTGGGCAGTCCCCCCGGTAAACCCTGTGTAACGCTGCGACGGAACCTCGGAAACATAACCTTCCGGAAATATCCCGGCAACACCGCTCCCGAATCATGGAGGAAGCGGCCCGCCAGTCTCAACGGGCCGCACCCTGAGCCATCAAGGAGCACCCATGACTGCCATCGCCACTCCCAGCACCGCCCGCATCCTCGACCTCGGCTCGCTCGCCGCCGGAACGGTCGTCGAGGCCCGCCGCAAGAACGAGGTGCACTACCGCGGGTGCGTCGAGGACACCGCGCCCGGCCTCGGAGTGGTCTGGATCCGTGATGACCTGGCCGGCCACCGCGCCATTCTCAGCCTCGACGAATACAGCATCTGGCACGTAGCCGCCTGACCCGCAGGGCTTCCTCCCCTCCTAGACTGGAGGAATGACTGCAACCCTCGTGGCGAAGGACCTGTCCGGGGGCCACGCCCACCGCACCCTCTTCTCGAAGCTCGACCTCACCGTCGCGCCCGGGGACGTCGTGGGGGTGGTGGGTGCGAACGGCGCGGGCAAGACCACGCTCCTGCGCCTGCTCGCCGGAGCCGACACGCCGATTGCCGGCACCGTCCGGACCACACCGCCCGACGCGTTCGTGGGATGGCTGCCGCAGGAGCACGAGCGGCTCGAGGGCGAGACGGTCGCCGGGTACATCGGCCGTCGCACCGGGACGACGGCCGCGACGGTGGCCATGGAGGACGCGGCCGCGGCCCTGGGGAGCGGCGCGAAGGGTGCCGACGACGCCTATGCCGTGGCACTCGACCACTGGATGTCCTCCGGCGCCGTGGACCTCGAGGACCGCATGCCGGCTGTCCTGGCCGACGTAGCCGGCAGCATCGACCCGACCACCCCCACCACGGCACTCTCCGGAGGCCAGCTCGCCCGGGTGGCCCTGGCGGCCCTGCTGCTGAGCCGCTTCGACATCGTGCTCCTCGACGAACCGACCAACGACCTCGACCTCGCCGGCCTCGAGCGCCTCGAATCCTTCATCCAGAACCTGCGCGGCGGTGTCGTCCTCGTCTCCCACGACCGCGAGTTCCTCGCGCGCTGCGTGACCACCGTCGTCGAACTGGACCTCGCGCAGAACAGGGTGGCCGTGTACGACGGCGGCTACGACGCCTTCCTCGAGGAACGGGCCGTGGCCCGCAGGCACGCCCGCGAGGCCTACGAGGAGTTCGCGGAGAAGAAGCAGGACCTCGTGGGACGCGCCCGCACCCAGCGCGAGTGGAGTTCGCAGGGCGTGCGCAACGCGATGAAGAAGAGTCCGGACAACGACAAGATCCGCCGCAGGGCCAGCATGGAGTCCTCCGAGAAGCAGGCGCAGAAGGTCCGGCAGATGGAATCGCGCATCGCGAGGCTGGACGAGGTCGAGGAGCCCCGCAAGGAATGGCAGCTTCAGTTCACCATCGGCTCCGCGCCGCGGTCGAGCGCCGTCGTCGCGACCCTGAACAACGCCTCCGCCACGCAGGGAGGCTTCACCCTCGGCCCTGTCTCGCTCCAGGTGAACGCGGGCGAGCGCATCGGGATCACCGGCCCGAACGGTGCCGGGAAGTCCACCCTCCTGCGCCTGCTCCTGGGCCACCAGCAACCCGACGGCGGCGCAGCCACGCTCGGCTCCAGTGTCGCGGTCGGCGAGATCGACCAGGCCCGCGGACAGCTCGACGAAGCCCTCCCCCTCGGCGCGGCGTTCGAGGCCCTCGTCCCGGAGATGTCGCAGGCCGAGGTACGGACCCTCCTCGCCAAGTTCGGGCTCAGGGCCGACCAGGTGCGCGCCGACGTCGGCTCCCTCTCCCCCGGGGAGCGGACCCGGGCCGGCCTGGCGCTGCTCCAGGCCCGGGGCGTGAACCTGCTGGTCCTGGACGAGCCCACCAACCATCTCGACCTCCCCGCGATCGAACAGCTCGAGGACGCCCTCGAGTCCTACACGGGAGCCCTGCTGCTCGTCACGCATGACCGCAGGCTGCTGGAGAACGTCCGCCTCGACGAGCGCTGGCAGGTGGAGGACGGCAGCGTCACCATCGGCTAGGAAGGCCGCCCGGGAGCCGACGGGACGGCGGGCCCGCACCCGTTCCGTGACACCATGGAAGCGAGGCGGTCACCATCGCCTCCCGGACGAGGGGTGCCGTACCCGGTGTGCGACAAGACGGCCCAGGGAGAGAATCATGGCCTGGCTCGTCCTCGTGGTGTCCGGAGTCCTCGAAGCCGTCTGGGCCACCGCCCTCGGCAGGTCCGACGGCTTCAGCAGGCCGGCGCCCACCGTGGTGTTCGGGGTCGCCATCATCGCGAGCATGGCCGGGCTGGCCTATGCGATGCGGACGCTGCCCGTCGGAACGGCCTATGCCGTCTGGGTGGGCATCGGCGCCGCCCTGACCGTCATCTACGCGATGGCCACCGGCACGGAACCGGCGTCTCTCCTCAAGATCGTCTTCCTCGCCATGATCGTCGGCGGCGTCGTCGGCCTCAAGATCGTCCACTGACCCGCCCCGCCGAGCGGCTGGGCGGCGGAAGGGCCGAGGTGAGCCCATTCCTCTGCTTTTGCTCATCCTGGCTTGAGGTGCGCCGTCCTACCTTGCGTCAAAACTGAGCCCGGACACCCGGTTTCCTTGAAACGCGTCCGAGAAGATCGAGGGAGGCTCAGCTGGGGGCCGCGACGAGGAGCTGGACGCGATGCAGAACGAGGACACCCTGACGGCGATGGAATTCGCCGGGCTCTCCGCCTATGAGACATGGATGCACTACTGCAACATGGGCGGCTCCACCGACTACTTCGAGTTCGACGCCTACCTCCACGGCCTGTACGCGTTCGACTCCGAGGACGCCGACCTCGTCTCGCAGGCCGTCAACGAACTCATCGACGACGTCTGCCCCGTCGAGGAGGCCGGGCTCTGCCGCGCTCCCTACTCGTGGACGGTCGCCTCGAGCCCAGGCTTCGTGGACGCCATGGATGAGGAGGACGACGTCGACGGGTTTTACGACGCTCCGGTCCGCGTGCCGGTGGACGACCTCGTGGCCCCCCACTCCGTGGAGACCTTCGGTTCACGCTTCCTGGCCGGCCTGGATCTCGGCACCCTGACCGGCCGTCCGGGCATCCCCCTTCCGCCCGGCGCGACCGTCGAACTGCTCGGTGAGGTCCTCGACAGCGGCGTCATCGGCCGGATCGTGTCCGGCGAGCGGAAGTAGCCCTACCCGCCCGGTTGGCGCTCGAGTGCCTCGTCGTGCTCGGCGTGGGCCTTCCGGATCATCGCCATGAACTCGGTCTCGTTGCGGATCAGGCGCTTGTACTTCTCCGGGAGTTTCCTGAGGTCGTCCTCCTCGGCGCACAGCCTGGCGAAGATCTTCTCGCGCTCGGCGATGTCCGTCTCGTAGTTGAGGTCCAGGTACTCGGCGGCGTGCCGCTTCGCGCCGGAGATGGCGTTCTTGGCCTTGCCCTTGGGGCTCAGGACGGAGGCCAGGACGGTCACCACCAGGACGCCGAGGATCACGCTCAGCGAGAGGCCGGTGCTGATCTCGACGACGTTCACGTGCTCGCCCTCGTTGATGAACGGCAGGTTGTTCTCGTGCAGCGCGTGGAGGATGAGCTTCACGCCGATGAAGCCGAGGATCACCGCGAGGCCGTAGGAGAGGTAGATCAGGCGGTCCAGCAGCCCGTCGATGAGGAAGAACAGCTGACGCAGGCCCATGAGCGAGAAGGCCGTGGCGGTGAACACGATGAACGTGTTCTGGGTCAGGCCGAAGATCGCGGGGATGGAATCGAGGGCGAACAGGATGTCGGTGGCCCCGATGGCCACCATGACGAGCAGCATCGGCGTCAGGACACGCTTGCCGTCCTCGACGGTGAACAGCTTGTCGCCGTCGTAGTGCTCCGATGCCGGGAGGACGCGCTTGGCGAGCCGGATGATCACGCTCTCGCTGTCGTCGTCGTGCCCGCTGGGCTTGAGCAGGTTGCCGGCCGTCATGAGGAGGATCAGGCCGAAGATGTAGAACACCCAGGCGAAGCTGTTGATCAGGGCTGCACCGAGGAAGATGAAGCCGGTGCGGGCGATCAGCGAGAAGACGATGCCGAAGAGGAGGACCTTCTGCTGGTCGGCCCGCGGCACCCTGAAGCTCGACATGATGATGAGGAACACGAAGAGGTTGTCGACGGAGAGGGCCTTCTCCGTGACATAGCCCGCGAAGTACTCGGTGCCCATGGTGGGCCCGCCGAAGACCAGCACACCGACGCCGAACAGCAGCGCGATGCCCACGTAGATCGAGGACCAGATCGCGGATTCGCGGAGGCTCGGAGTGTGTGCCTTCCGGACGTGGAAGAAGAAGTCGAACGCGAGCAGGCCTGCGATGCCGATCACGGTCGCGGTCCAGACGTAAAGCGGTACTTCCATGCTGCAGCTCTCCTCCGGGATTCGTGCCGGCGTCGTGGCGTTCTGCTCCGGTCTTCGCTTGTGCCCGTAACGGTACCGGCCCCACCCGGACTTGGGCAGTCCGTACTTCTGCCATGAGGGGATGCCATGAGCCCGATGATGCGCGCCGCGGTGCTTCGCGCCGCCGGACTGCCCGCCCCCTATAGGGAGGGCAATCCCCGAGGGCAGGATGGTGCGCAGGATCTCCACAAGGGGCCAGAGGTTTTGTTGTCGTTGGCGACAAACTGCGAAGCATGCTTACGATGAGGCCTGCACGTCTATCCGAAGGAGAACGACCATGCAGCAACGCTCAATCGGCGGAACCCCGATCAGCGCCCTCGGCCTGGGCGGAATGCCCATGTCCATCGAGGGCCGCCCCGACGAGGACCGCTCCATCCGCACCATCCACGCCGCGCTCGACGCCGGCGTCACCCTGATCGACACCGCGGACGCCTACCACCGCGACGCCGACGAGGTGGGCCACAACGAGTCGCTCATTGCGAAGGCCCTCTCGAGCTACGGCTCGGACACCGCGGGCATCCTCGTTGCGACCAAGGGCGGGCACCTGCGCCCCGGCGACGGCTCCTGGACCCTCAATGGCCGCCCGGACTACCTCAAGGAGGCTGCGAAGGCATCGCTCAAGCGGCTCGGCGGCGAAGCGATCGACCTCTACCAGTTCCACCGCCCGGACCCCGAGGTCCCCTACGAGGAGTCGGTCGGAGCCCTCAAGGACCTGCTCGACGAGGGCGTGATCCGCATGGCGGGCATCTCGAACGCCACCGTGCACCAGATCAGGAAGGCGAACGAGATCCTCGGCGGCAGGCTGGTGTCCGTGCAGAACCAGTTCTCCCCCGCCTTCAGGTCCAGCGAGGACGAGCTGAAGTACTGCGGCGAGAACGGCATTGCCTTCCTGCCGTGGAGCCCGCTCGGCGGCATCAAGAAGGCCGGCGGGCTCGGCGAGCAGTTCACGCCCTTCCAGGAACTCGCGGACAAGCACGGGGTCAGCCCCCAGCAGATGTGCCTGGCCTGGGAACTGGCACTCGCGCCCACCGTCATCCCGATCCCGGGCGCTTCGCGTCCGGAGAGCATCCAGGACTCGGCGCAGGCTTCGGAGCTCGAACTCACCGCTGATGAGATCGAGACCCTCTCCTCGACGAGCTGAGCCCTCCGCACGTCCGGCGCCCGCACTCCGGCCAGGAGTGCGGGCGCCCGGCGGGCCTAGCGCTCGGGCAGCTGCATCGCGACGGCGCGGACGGGAGCGCCGTCCGCGCCGGAGAGTGCGAGTGGGAGCGCCGAGATGACGGGCCGATCCCAGGTCACGGCAGAGAGATTGGCCAGATTCTCGATGATGACCCCGCCGGCCCCGAGCAGTGCCGTATGGAACGGCAGCAGTCCGTCGTTGCGCAGGGTCGAATCGGGATTGAGGGTGTCGACGCCGACCATGGTGATGCCCGCTGCCAGGATCCGCTCGGCCAGCTCCGGCGCCAGCACCGGGTGCTCGAGGTAGCGCGGTCCGCCGAACCAGGCCGACCATCCTGTCTCGAACAGCACCATCGCGTGGCCCTCCAGGTCCTGCAGCTGGGGCGCCACGGACGCCCAGGTGATGACGTCGTGCGGAGCCAGTCCGGTGCACCGCACGATCCGCGCCGGACCGACGAGACGGGCGAGGTCGATGCCGTCGACGGCCTGCCCCCCGGCGATCGAGTGGAGCGGTGCATCGATGTGCGTCCCGGTGTGGGACCCCGCGTGGAGCGAGGCCACCTGGTAGCCGTCCTCCGCGATCGTCGCCACGGTCGTCAGGACGACCTCCGGGTCACCCGGGTAGACCTGCATCCCCGTCAGGATGGGCTGGGACAGATCAACGATCCGCATGGTTCCCGTGCTCCTCCGGAAGATCCAGGAGGTGGACATGCGGGCGCTTCTTCCGGTCGATGCGTCGTGTCGCCCCCGCCCACGCGAAGTACAACGCGGCAGAGAGCACGAAGGTCGGGATGGTCGCGCCGACCGGACTGGGGAGGACGTAGGTCAGAAGGAGTGACGCGCCGGCTCCGATGAGCCAGACCAGGACCGCGGCCACGTTCACTCCGCCGCGGTACCAGTACTCGCCGCCCCTACCCAGCAGGATGTCCCGGCCGTAGTGACGTGAGCGCACGAGGTAGTAGTCCACGATCATGATGGCGAAGACGGGGATGAAGAGCGCGCCGATCACGGTCAGGAAGGCCGTGAACTGGTTCAGGAGCGCAAGCCACGTCGAGCCGAGGATCGAGATGGCACCGAGGACGATCGCGGTCGGCAGGAACGTGACTCGCCGGGAGGGCACCATGTTGACGACGGACGCGACCATTCCGTACACCACCATGGTGTTGGTGGCCATGACGGACAGGAAGATCACGACGGCGAGCGGGGCGCCGAAGGAGGCGACGATCACGGTGGGATCGAACGCCACGGCCTCGCCGCCGTCGAGCACCACGTAGCCGATGGCCGTGGCGCCGAGCGTCATGGCGAGCACGGTGGAGAGCATGTACCCGATCCCCGAGCCGATCATCCCCGCGGACTGCGTCCGGGCGAGGCGGTTGAATTCCGCGGAGAGCACGGTCCAGGAGATCGCCGTCGCGATCACGACGTCGAGCGCCGTGACGGCCGTCCAGCCCGATGCCGTGTCCTGCGGGATGGACGCGATGTCCGCCGGGCTGTAGGCGAGGAACGCGGTGACGAAGATGTAGGCCATGAAGGCGAGGATCACGAGGGCGAGCCAGGGCTCCACGCGGGCGATCCCCGTATGGCCGAAGATCGCCAGGCACACCACCAGCAGCTGGCACAGCACCGAGAACAGGACCGGACTCGAGAATCCGGTGGCCTGCTCGACGAGGAAGTTCACCGTCACGCCGGCGAGCATCGCCTGGACCCAGCTCCATCCCATCAGCGTGATGACGTTCGCGGCGACGGGCAGGAAGGAACCCCTCAGCCCGAAGGACCCTTTCGTCAGGGACATGGTCGCGAGTCCCGTGCGGGTGCCCATGTTGCCCACGAGCACCAGCACCGACCCTCCGATGAGGGTTCCCAGCACGATCATGCCGACGGCGAGCGGCCAGCTGATGCCCGGGACGAACAGCGTCCCCGTGAGGAGCGTGGTCACCACCAGGTTCGCTGCCAGCCAGATCATGCCCATGCGCGCAGTGCCGAGCGAGCCCCGCAGGGGACCATAACCGTCGGAATTGCTGTCGAGGTGGTCGGACAGGCGCCGGTAGGCGGAGCTGGAGGTGGGAGGCTTCACTGTCGTCATGGTGCACTTGCTTCCGGTAGGTCGTCGGGCGCAGGGCTGAGGTGTTCGTGGACCGCGAGGAGGGTACTGCCGGAGCGGCGGAAGACGATCGTCTCGCGCTCCTGCGTCGTCTCCCGCACCCCGGCGACCGAGGTGGTCGTGCTGACGGAGTGGGTGAAGACCGCCACGTCCCCGAGCAGCTGCACCCGGGGATCGCTGCTGGAGCAATCGGCCACCCGCCAGCCCTCCTCGCGCCAGGTCGCCCACAGCCGCTCGTAGGCGCCCCTGGACTCGAGCCTGCGGCCTTCTGTGTGGAAGACGAAGGTCGCCTCCTCGGCGAAACAGGCGAAGTACGCCTCGGTGTCCGTGGCGCGGAAGGCATCGACGAGGGCGGCTGCTGCACGCACCACGTCCTCCTCCGTCAGGTGAACGTCCGTCATCAAGGGCCTTTCGTGCCGTTGCGCCCACGAAAGTTGCCCTTAGGTGAACATTTGTTGTTCAGCGAGTGTGTGTGACGCGGACGACATTGTCAACGGGAAGCACTCCTCCCGGCTCTTCGTGACGCTCGCCGACGAGCGGCGCATTGCTAGGGTGAGGACATGTCCTCCACCCCCGTTGCCCTGATCACCGGCGCCTCCCGCGGGATCGGCCGCGCCATCGCCGACGAGCTCGGCTCCACGCATCACCTGCTGCTCGGCGGCCGCGACCTCACCGCGCTGGCGGAACTGTCGTCGTCGTTCCCGTCCGCGGAGCCCTTCGCGGCTGAGCTGCGCGATGCCGGCCAGGTGGCCGCCGCCGTCGCCGGGATCCCCCGCCTCGACGTCCTGATCCACTCGGCAGGCGTGCTCCGGATGGGGCCGATCGCCGACCTGTCCGACGACGCGTGGCGTGAGAGCTTCGAGGTCAACGTCTTCGCCGTCGCGTCCCTGACACGGGCCCTGCTGCCGGCGCTCCGTGCCGCCCACGGCCAGGTCATCGCGATCAACAGCGGTTCGGGCTACACCTCGGGTGCCGGCTCGGCGGTCTACAGTGGCACGAAGTTCGCGCTGCGGGCCCTCACGGATGCGCTGCGGGAGGAGGAGCGGCAGCACGGCGTGCGCGTCAGCTCCATCCACCCCGGCAGGGTCGCCACCGACATGCAGGAGGAACTGCACGCGTGGGAGGGCAGGGACTACCGGCCCGAGGCATGGATCCAGCCGGACCAGGTCGCCAAGGCCGTCCGGCTCGCCGTGGACGCGACGCGGGAGTCGGCGATCGAGACGCTGAGCATCCGCCCCTCGGGCATCGCGCTCGGGTAGCCCCCTCCACGGGCGGCCACTAGCAGGACACGACGCGCGGCTTCCCGAACTGCGTCTGCACCCCCGGGGAGTAGAGCACCGACTCCGGAGGCCCCTCGACCCGCAACCCTGCCGCCCCCAGCAGTCCGTCGTCGAACTCCGTGAGCGTGGCCGGGTGGAGCGGCCACGGGGCGTGCGTGTTCGGGATGTAGAGCGTGCGGCCGGCCAGTGTGCTGTGCAGCCCGAAGCGCGCGGTGAGCTCGAGCGACAGCGTGTCCTCCGCCGTCCTGTCCCCCTGCGGCCGGACAGCGAAACGGGAGGTGGCCTGCCTGCGGTACCGGACGACGTCGTACCCGTACTCGCGCTGCGCGCCCTCGCCCCGGCGGATCGGCGAGCACTTCGACCACACGTACGGAATGCCGCCGGCGCGCGCGGCGAGCACGACAGCGAGGCGCGAGGCGTCGAGGGTCACGAAGACGACCCCCCGGGTGCCATCAGGACCCCGCGAGTAGAGCCGGACGTTGATCTCGGCGAACGAACCGAAGTACGGCAGGGGCAGTCCCCTGCCCAGCCCTGCCCCCACCATGCGGAAACCGATCAGCCCGACCCAGGACGAACCATCCACCTCGTCCGGTACGACGCCGGGTGGCATGAAGCCGGCCACCGCTGCCGGGTCGATCCTCCAGTGCAGGAACACCGCGTCCAGCCAGGACTGGTCCATGATGACGGGGCGCGGCAGGTCCGGCGCGAGGTACAACTCCTGGCCCTGCTGGTGGTCCGTCATCAGAAGATCTGCTCCCCGCACTCGTCCGGTTCCTCGGCGAAGCGGTACCACTCGGGCAGCGCGGCCGAGAACTCGGCGCGGACCGCCGGGTCCTCCATGACGGTCCAGTCGACGGCGGCGCCCACTTCCGGTTCCGCCTTGTTCCACTCGAACCAGTTGACCATCCGCAGCTGGGGGAACTTCTCGTGCACGGCCGGGTCGAAGACCTGCTCCCACCAGGCGCGCTTGATGTTGAGGCTCCGCAGGTCACCGACACCATCGACCACCAGGGATGCCGTTTCCGGGATGGCCACGGGCTTTCCGTGACGTGCGGCGTACTCGGCGTAGAAGTCAGGCAGCATGGAGTCGTCCCCGTTCGTGCCGTCGTAGTTCCCTGTCAGCTGGTCGATGAACTTGCCGTCCTCCGGCATCTCGCTCTCGCCCCACGGGTAGGTGCCACCCCAGTGGTAGAGCGACATGCCCACCCAGTCGACAGCGTCGTCGCCCGGGTAGTACGGCGCATAAGGATCATCGAACGATGTCAGCACGCCGTCACCGTTCGTGTCCAGGGGCACGAAACCGGACGCGCCGGGCAGGGTCTCGAAGGCACCGCCGGCGAAAGGATAGCCGCCCCCGTAGTTCGGGGCCCACATCATCGCCGACCCCGGCGCATCCCGGTGCACGGCGTCGGCCACCCGACGGAAGGCGGCGATGTACTCGTCGGGCTGCTGGCCCCAGCGGTACCACGAGCCGTTCATCTCGTGGGCGAACCGCACGATGACCGGCACCCCGCCGGCGTTGAAGCCTGCAAGCATCCCGGCCAGCTCGGCCGCATGGTCCTCGGTGACCGCAGCCAGCCCTTCCTCCGGTTCGAGCGTCAGCAGGAGCATTCCACCTTCCTGCCGCAGCTGATCCACGGCCGACTCGATCAGGCCAGGATCATCCTCATCGAACGGGAAGTCCGCGAAGGACACCGCGACGGCAGGACGCTCCCCGAGCTTGTCCGAGTACTCGGCGAGGGTCTCCCTCCCCCACTCGAGGTTCACCCCCATCAGGGTGCCGTCGGCGGGAGCGAGGTTCCGGCCGTCGATCTCCTCGCACGCCACCGCGCGGGGATTGATGGTGCAGGCACAGAGGGACAGGAGCAAAAACGCCATGACAAGGCGCGCAGGGGTTGAGACCACGTCATCAATGTACCGTCGCTCCGGCGCCGCCCGAACGCGGACGGGCTAGAAGGCGTAGCGGATCCGGCAGTAGGGCATTCCGCTTGCGGCGAGGCGAAGGAACTCATCGAGGTACCCCCGTTTCTCGTAGGCGATGTAGCGCACGTTCGCGAAACCGTTCTGGGACTGCTTGCTCTCCTGGAGGTCCGGCCGCCAGAGGATCTCCTCTGCCTGCGGATGCCATCCGAGGTTGACCTCGTGCAGCTGCTGGTTGTGCGTCAGGAAGATGACCTCCGCGGCGAGCTGCTGCTTGGCTGCGGGCGACAGCGCGGCGTCGAGCCGGCCGAACAGCTCGCGCCAGTCGTCCTGCCAGCCGGGGGTGACGATCACCGGGGAGAAGTTCACGTGCACCTCGTAGCCCGCCTCCACGAAGTCGTTGATGGCAGCGATGCGCTCGGCGACCGGAGTGGTGCGCACGTCCACGGTGCGGGCGAGCTTCTCGGGCATCAGGGAGAAGCGGATACGGGTGCGCTCCTGCGGGTCCCACGACAGCATGTCCCGGTTCACGTACTTCGTGGCGAAGGAGAGCTTCGCCGTGGGGAGCTCCCGGTAGAGGTCCACGAGGTCGCGCACGTTGTCGCTGACGAGCGCGTCCACCGAACAGTCGCTGTTCTCCCCGATGTCGTACACCCACGCGTGGTCGTCACACTGGTTGGGCTCCAGCTTGATGCCCTGGCGGGCTACGTGCCGCTCGAGGTAGCCGCTGATCTGGTCGATGTTGGCGAACACCGTGATGGGATTGCTGTATCCCTTGTGGCGGGGGACGTAGCAGTACGCGCACGCCATGGCGCAGCCGTTCGCCGTGGACGGTGCGATGAAGTCCGCGGACCTGCCGTTGGGCTTCGCGGTGAGGGACTTCTTGACGCCGACGACGAGGGCCTCGGTCTTGATCCGGACCCAGCGGCGCACGTTCGCCTCGTCTCCGCTGAGCTCCGGGATACGCCAGTGGCTTGCCACTTCGACGACGTCGGCGTCCGGCCACCGCGCGAGGATCTCCTTGCCCCGCGGGAGCTCGGCTGCGGCCGGTTCGACGTAGATGCGACTGATTTGGAGCAGGGAACTGGCCTGGAGCATGCGACCCTTCGTGGTAGCGGCTTTCCGTCAACGGTACCGGCCGCCACCGACACTTCCCGGGCCCCTCCGCGAGGGCCTTACGCTGGTCGCATGGCTCATCGGGACGGCGCTGACGACACCCGCCGGCAGGTCGAGATCGTCGACCTCGGGGTTCGCGACGCGCCCCCGCGCACCTCGCACGGTGCAGCATCGGGCTCGGCTTCCGATGCTGCTTCCGGGGCGTTCCCCGGCGCGTCCTCGGGGGCCTCTGCCGTCGCCGGTACCGATACCGCTCCCCCGGCGTCGGCCACGCCGCGTCGCCGTCGGATCTACGTCGCCACCGGGGTCACCGCGCTGCTCATCCTCGCAGCGAACCTGATGCCCCGCGGGGACGCGGCACCACCGCCGGCGAAAGCCGCCCGGGGACAGGACCGCGCACTCAGCGTGTGCGAAGCCGTCGCCTTCGCCAATACGACGGGCGGGCTGCCGTCCGAGCCGACAGTCCTGCCGAGGCGCGCCATCGGCTACTTCGCCTTTGTCGAGCCTGCCAGTCGCTCCGCCGTGGTCTCGGGGCTGTCCTACGAGGACGGCACCATCTCGCTCTGCCGTCCTGTCGGGGAACCGGGCTCCGGCAGTCCCCAGCCCGGGCAGCGCGAGCTCCCCGTGCTCGGCAGGGGCGAGAGCTATGCGTACGAGATGCGGGCGTCGGGCTTGGTGCTGATCGGTGAACGCGCTACGGACGGGATGGTCACCCGGTACGCCGATTGAGTACACTAATAGTTGCTGGGCTAACATTTCGGCACGAAGGAATCATGGACACCTCGCACGACAACGACCTCCTGCTCGAGAGGCAGCTCTGCTTCGCCCTGTCGGTCGCCTCGAGAAGCGTGGTGGGCGCATACCGGCCCGTCCTCGAGAAGCTGAACCTGACCCATCCGCAGTATCTGGTGATGCTCGCACTCTGGGAGGAGAGCCCGCGCACGGTCCGCAGCCTCGGCCAGGCCCTTGCGATGGAGTCGGCGACCCTCTCGCCGATGCTCAAGCGCCTCGAGGCCCTGGGCCTGCTCACGCGCACCCGTGTCCCCGGCAATGAGAGGGCGCTCGCCGTGACGCTCACGGCAGCCGGTCGCGACCTTCGCTCGAAGGCGCGCGAGGTACCGGTGACCATGATGGAGCGGCTCGGGCTCACACGCGAGCAGGTGGAAGCCCTGAATGAGGCCATGCACGGGATCATTCGTGCGACGGGAACCTCGTTGCTGCCCTCCAACAACAGCAGGGACGTGGGATGACCCCCGAAGGACAGATGGACCAGCCCAGGAAGAGAGCAGCTGTGAGCAAGAAGGAACCGTTGTCGGCGCGCTTCATGACCGCCACCGGAAGGTTGCGCATGTTCTTCGGGCCGGCTCAGCGTGGCAGCACCTCCGGCCCGATCGTCTACCGCGACGACGAGGCGCAGCGGCTGCGCCAGGAGGAACTGCAGCAGTGGACGGTGGTGCGCAACCCGGACGGGTCGACGTACCTCACCAGCAAGCGGGAGCAGGAGCGGAACGCTTGATGCTTCGGGGTGACCGGGCCGGGACGCGCCGAGGTCGACGTACCGGGCAGTAACTTTCGGAATTCTTGCGTCAGGATCGGCGGGGAAGACCGCCGGCTGGTGGCAGACTGTGGTTGTCAATGCTTCTTGCCCGCGGGGACTTTCAGGGCGCCATCTTGACTCAGAAGAGGTCTCGGATCAATGAGTACACCGCGCCCGTCTACGACGACGCCCAGCGAAACGTCCGTGCTGCCGCGGACCACGCTCCTCGTGATGCCCGGCGGCCGTGACGCGCAGGGCGCCGGCGCCGTAGCCGACCGGCTCGCCGCCGAAACGGACGAGCTGCTCGACACCCTCGAGGGGACCGTCGCGCGCCTGGCCCTGGCCCACCGCTCGTGCACCCCGGCCCCGGAGGCCCAGGGGATGGACCAGGAGGCCTTCGTGTGGGTCCAGCAGTCCCTCGAGGACATCTCTGCAACCCTTCGCGGCCTGGCGCTCGGGCGTGCATCGGACGGTCCGGTACCGGGCGAAGAACCGCTCCGTGCAGCGACCGGACGGGCCTGACCGACCCCCGAGCGTCCGGGACGTCCAACCCGCTCCTCGAGCGTCCGGACGGGGTCGATTCCTCCGCCGTCGTCAGCCCGACGCACCCTCGGCCGTCGTTCCGGCACCCGGGGGCGGATCAGCAGGCCCGGGCGGGCACACTGATCCTTCGCACTCCGGCTAGATGGACTGGCGGGCGCGGATACCCGCCCTGCCCATCGCATCCGTATAGGCGGACTGGATGTCCTTCAGCCACAGCTCCTGGTTGGCGGGCGTGCCCTTGAAGGCCCGCTCCCCGGGGGATCGGACTTCGTAGATCTTGAATCCGCGCTTGGCGATGGCGCGGTTCTCGAGCTTCATGAGCCGACGAGCAGCCTTGTGGGCGTCAGCACCGTGTGCCACGAGCGCCGAGGCCCTCGGGACCTGCTGCAGGAACGTGAGCAGCGGCTTGACGCCGTCGGCGATCTGGTCCATGGTCAGGGCCCGCTCCTTGCCTTCCGGCAGGTACCACGGGTAGGCGTTCCACGGCATGAACGCATCGGGACGCAGCCCCACTGCCTCATAGATGCCCGCCATCCGGATCGAGCTCACGTCGTCGTTCTCGAACGAGACGAATCCGGAGGGCAGCGATGCTCCCGGGTTCGAGAAGAGGCTCACGATCTTGCAGCCGTCGACGTCATGGATCGGATCGATGTACGGCACCGCCGATCCTGGCTTGGACTCGGCCAGCGTGTCGCACAGCCGGTTCACGTCCTCGATCTGGGGGTCGTAACGCTGTTCCCACTGCTGGGCCCTGTACGTGGGGTCTGCCATGCGCTGTACCAATTCCGCCTCCTCGCGAACGGCGCCTGAAGTGGCGCGAAACGTGTCCGCAGGCTTCCAGCCTACGCCAGTGCTCTGTCGGCATCCCTGCCACACGCCATCACCAGTCGTGGACGGTGCCGTCGGAGAGGCGATTGTAGGGCAGGTAGGCCTGCTGGTAGGGGAAGGACGCCGCCGCTTCCTCGTTCAGTTCGACGCCGAGGCCAGGAGCATCGCCGGGGTGCAGGTAGCCGTCGGCGAAGGTCATGGACTGCTCGAAGACGGTGTTGGTCCTGGCGCTGTGCTCCATGTACTCCTGGATGCCGAAGTTGTGGATCGCCAAGCCCACGTGGGCCTGGGCTGCGAGGCCGACCGGGGAGACGTCGGTGGGACCGTGGAAGCCGGACTTGATCTGGTACTGGGCGGCGTAGTCCATGACCTTCTTCAGCGGTGAGATCCCGCCGAAGTGCGTCGAGGCGGCCCGCACGTAGTCGATGAGCTGGTCGCGGATCAGGGCCTGGAAGTCGAAGACGGTGTTGAAGATCTCCCCGACGGCCAGCGGGGTGGTGGTGTGCTGCCGGATCAGCCGGAACGCATCCTGGTTCTCCGCCGGCGTCACGTCCTCGAGCCAGAACAGGTCATACGGTTCCAGGGACTTGCCGAGCTTCGCGGCCTGGATCGGCGTCATGCGGTGGTGGCCGTCGTGCAACAGCGGCAGTTCGGGGCCGAACTCGTTGCGGACCGCTTCGAAGACCGTGGGAATGTGCCGCAGGTAGGCGCGGCTGTCCCAGTCCTCCTCGGTCGGCTGCGCGCCGCGCCCGGCGGGCTCGAAGTCGTACCGCTCCCCCGTGGCCTGCGCCTGCGCTGCGACGCCGTAGAGGGACGTGATGCCCGGCACCGAGGTCTGCACGCGGATGGACTTGTAGCCCTCCTCCAGGTGCTGCCGGATCGAGTCGAACAGCTCCGGCAGATCCCGGCCCGACGCGTGTCCGTAGGTCCGCAGGGCCGTTCTGGAGGCTCCGCCGAGCAGCTGGTAGACGGGCATGCCGGCAGCCTTGCCCTTGATATCCCACAGCGCCATGTCGACGGCGGCGATCGCCGCCATCGTGACAGGCCCCCTGCGCCAGTAGGCGCTGCGATAGAGGAACTGCCAGGTGTCCTCGATGCGGTGCGGGTCCCGGCCGATCAGCAGCTGCGTCACGTGTTCCGTCAGGTAGGACGCGACAGCCAGCTCGCGGCCGTTCAGGGTGGCATCACCCAGCCCGGTGAGCCCCTCGTCGGTGGTGATCTTCAGGGTGACGAAGTTCCGGCTCGGACTGGTGACGATGACATCCGCCGCGAGGATCCTCACGTCCCCTCCCTCGGGTAGTCCACGTAGGCGAAGCGCCGGCTGTCGGGCGCCCAGCTGTTCACGTTCAGCGTGCCCTGGCCGCCGAGGAGCTCGACCGCGTCCCTGGCATTCTGCCCGTCCGCATCGGCGACACGCAGTAGCACCCTTTCGTTGGCGGGGTGGCCCTGCACGCCCGGTGGATAGCTGAGGTACACCAGGGCGGAGCCGTCAGGCGCTGGATGCGGGAACCAGTTCACGCGTTCATCGGACGTCAGCTGCTCCACGCCCGTGCCATCGGTCCGCATACGGAACAGCTGCGAGTGCCTGGGACGCTCTGCGCCGCGTTCCGAGTTGAAGTAGAGCCAGCGGCCGTCCGGGCTGTACTCGACGCCGTCATGAGGTCGGTCCGAGTCCGTGAGTTGGCGTGTTGCGCCGTCATCGACGCGGACGGCGTAGATGTTGAAGGCCGCCGTCCCATTCTTCTGGCGGCGGCCGATGTGGACGAGGGTGCCGCCGTCGGGCGAGATGCCGTGCAGGTACCGCGCCTCGAGTCCGTCGTCGGGCCCTGTGACGCGCCGGGCCTCGCCACCCTCCAGTGGCACCTCGTAGAGGTGGCCGTCCTGCGAGGAGAGGTAGAGGAAACGGCCGTCGGCGGAGATGACGTGATCGTTGTTCGAGTCCGTCACGGCTCCCGTGAACACGACGCGCGGCTGGCTGTCCTCCTCCGGAGCTGTGCGATACAGCAGCCCGTCGCAGTTGAAGACCAGCCACTGGCCGTCAGGTGTCCAGTTCGGCGCCTCGATGACGAAGTCCTCGGTCTCGAAGATGCACGTGGAGGAGCGGGCGACGACGTCGAACACCATGAGCCGGGAGCGCTGGCCGGGCAGGAGCCGGCGCCACTGCCGGTCCTCGGTGCTGAGCCGATCGTCCCCGCTTGTGCTGGTCTGCCGGTCCACGGTCTTCCTTCCGCGCGTCGCCCTGGTCTGTACCGCACGTGTCCGCACTGCGGGTGGCACGTTCTTCAGCGGGCTCATGATCTCTGCCGCTAGGCCTCGAGGGCTGCGGCCCAGAGGTTGATGTCGGATTCGACGGCGAACTCGTCGATGGCGTGCAGCTCCCCGGACGTGAAGGACAGGTTCCGCACGGCCGCCACGCTGTCCTCGAGCTGACCCACACTCGAGGCACCGATCAGCGCCGACGTCACCGGCGTCCCCTTCACCTGGTCCCGCAACACCCACGCGATCGCCAGCTGCGCCAGGCTCTGCCCCCGGCCCTCCGCGATCGCGTGCAGGCCCCGGATCCGCCGCAGGTTCTCCTCGTTCAGCTGACCCGCATCAAGGGACTTGTCCGCCGCCGCGCGTGAATCCTCCGGGATGCCGTGGAGGTACTTGCGGGTCAGCAGCCCCTGCGCGAGCGGCGAGAACGCGATCGAGCCCGCACCCACCGACTCCAGAGCCTGGTACAGGTTCGGCTCCCCGTTCTCCGTCCACCGGTTCAGCATTGAATACGACGGCTGGTGGATCAGCAGCGGAGTGCCCAGGTCCGCCAGGATCGCCGCGGCTTCGAGGGTCCGCTCCGGCGAGTAGGACGAGATCCCGGCGTAGAGCGCCCGCCCCGACCGGACGGCCGTATCCAGGGCCCCCATGGTCTCCTCGAGCGGGGTATCCGGGTCCGGGCGGTGGCTGTAGAAGATGTCCACATAGTCCAGGCCCATCCGCTCCAGCGACTGGTCAAGGCTCGCCAGCAGGTACTTCCGCGACCCCCACTCCCCGTACGGGCCCGGCCACATGCCGTACCCGGCCTTCGTGGAGATCACCAGTTCGTCCCGGAACGGCCGGAAATCGTCCTTCAGGTGCCGCCCGAAGTTCGTCTCGGCACTGCCCGCGGGCGGACCGTAGTTGTTCGCGAGATCGAAGTGGGTGACCCCGAGGTCGAAGGCCCGGCGGAGGATGTCCCGCTGCACATCGAAGGACTTGTCGTCCCCGAAGTTGTGCCACAGGCCGAGGGAGACGGCGGGCAGCTGCAACCCGCTCCTGCCCACGCGGCGGTACGGCATCGAGTCGTAGCGGTCATCAGCAGGGTGAAAGGTCATCGGGGCTTCCGTTCGTGGTGTGGCGGGTGCCGGGCTCGCCCGAGGGTTCGGACGACGGCCGAGGCGGGCGTCGTCGGATCAGGAGGAACCGGACGGTGGGCGCCGCGAACCGTACCCGCGGCGCCCGTCGGGGTCAGGCGAGGGTCGAGGCGTGCGGGTCCCAGTCCTCGGGCAGTGGCTCGGCAGCGGTCGCCGTGCTGGAGAGCGAGACGAATTCTCCCGTCTCGATGCTTTCCGAGATCGAGACCATGGCGTCGAGCACGTGGTACGCCATCTCGCCCTGGGCTCGGTGCGGACGGCCCTCGCGCAGGGCCCGTGCCATCTCGAGCACCCCACTGCCGCGCGTCGACGTGGCGCCGACGGCCGGAATCACCTCGGCCTCGTCGGAGCCGCGCCGCGTGAGCATCAGGTCGCCGGTGAAGTTGTTCGGATCGGGGAAGGCAAGCGTTCCCTCGGTCCCCGTCACCTCGACGAACCCGGCACGCTTGAGCGGTGAGTCGAAGCTGAAGATGCTCTGCGAGGACTCGCCGTTCGCGAACTGGGCGATCGCGCTGACATGCGACGGGACGGTGACGTCGAAGACCTCCCCTGCCTTCGGACCCGATCCGATGGTCCGGGTCTCGCGGGACTTCGAGCCGAAGCCCGCGACCTTCGTGATGGCGCCGAACGTCTGGACGAGCGTCGTCAGGTAGTACGGGCCGATGTCGAACAGCGGGCCGGCGCCCTCCTGGAACAGGAACGCGGGATTCGGGTGCCAGGACTCCGGGCCCGGTGACTGCATGAGGGTCAGGGCCGTCAGGGGCACCCCGATGTCGCCGCGTGCCACGAGGCGCAGTGCAGTCTGCAGGCCCGCACCGAGGAACGTGTCCGGCGCGCAGCCGAGGCGGAGACCGGCGGCATCGGCAGTCTTCAGGAGACCGATGCCGCTCTCACGGTCCAGGGAGAAGGGCTTCTCGCTCCAGACATGCTTGCCTGCGCCGACCGCAGCGGTGGCCACCTCCACGTGGGCGGCGGGGATCGTCAGGTTCACCACGATCTCGACGTCGGGATGATCCAGGGCGTCCTGGACGCCACCCGAAGCCGGGATGCCGAACTCGGCGGCCCGGGCTGCTGCGACCTCCTCGAACATGTCGGCGACGATGTGCACCTTCACGTCGGGGAAGCTGGTGAGGTTCGTCAGGTATTCCTTGCTGATGACTCCCGCGCCGATGACGGCGATTCCGACGGGACCGCTGCGCAGTTCGTCCGTGCTCATTTCTTTCCCTCGTTCAGGTAGGCCAGGCTGTCGGCGACGGCGGTGAAGATATCGCCGTCGAAATCGTCGAGTTCCACGACGGCGGCTTCGAGACCGGGAACGGCGTCGAGCACGTCCCAGACGCGCATCCGGCCCGATCCGACCGCCACCTGCTCCTTGTCGTCCTTGGTGAGCGGGCCGTCCTTGATGTGGACGAAGCGAACCCGGCTGCCGAGGCGCCGGAGCAGTTCCGCGGGGTCCTCGCCACCCACGGCCGCCCAGTACGTGTCCACCTCGAGGACCACCTCGGGATCGAGGTAGCCGGCGAGGACCTCGAGCCCGGAGACTCCGTCGATGCGCTCCTCCAACTCGAATTCGTGGTTGTGGTAACCGACCGTGATGCCGTACTCGGCGCCCTTCTTCGCTGCCGCGTTGAGCGCTTCCGCGGTCGCCTTGATGTCCTCCTCCGAGGTCCAGTGGGAGCGCTCGACGTGGGGGTCGATCACCGTGCCGATGCCGAGCTTGCGCGCGGCCTCGAAGATCTCGTCCTGGTCGGCACGGAGGAGGGGCGCGTGGCCGGAGGGGGCGGTGAGGTCGTTGGCCTCCAGCGCCTCGGCCAACTCGTCCGCGGTGGCGACGAAGTTGTACGGCTCGACCGCGGTGTAGCCCAGCCCCGCAACACGCTTGATGGTGCCCGGGAGATCCTCCCCTATCGCTGTCCGCAGTGTGTAGAGCTGGAGTGAATACGTCACGGAAATTCTCCTCGCTGAGAAAGTGGGGGTCTACTGAACCGGTTCAGGTACTACGTCGAACGTAGGGGATAGGCGGAGGTCGGTCAAGCAATTCCTGGGGCTATTCTGTAGACCATGGCCAAGGAAACCATTGCGGGTCTGGCGAAGAGGCTGGGCATTTCGAAGGCATCCGTCTCCTATGCCCTCAACGGCCAGCCGGGTGTCAGCGAGCTGACCCGTCGTCGTGTCCTGGATCTCGCCGAGGAACTCGAGTGGTACCCGAGCTCCTCCGCCAGGGCCCTCTCGCGGGCACGGGCAGGGGTCGTCGGCATGGTCGTCTCCGCGGACCCGGTCCTGATCGGCACCGAACCGTACTACATGGGTCTGCTCACCGGCATCGAGACCGCCCTCGCCGAACGCGACATGGCCCTGATGCTGCGGATGGTGGGCAAGGATCCGGCGCAGGAGCGGAGGAC
This sequence comes from Arthrobacter sp. NPDC092385, assembly GCF_044755105.1. Classification (NCBI taxonomy): domain Bacteria; kingdom Bacillati; phylum Actinomycetota; class Actinomycetes; order Micrococcales; family Micrococcaceae; genus Arthrobacter; species Arthrobacter sp. NPDC092385. The sequence continues at coordinate 197,222 of NZ_JBIVQL010000001.1, read as the reverse complement.
CTACGAGCGCTGGGCCGGGGAGCGGAAGGTGGACGGCGTCCTGGTCTTCGATCACCTGCACGACGACCCCCGCCCCGCGCTGCTGGACCGGCTGGGCCTGCCGTTCGTGTTGCACGGCGCTCCGGCATCGGACCTGCCCGCCACCTTCTCCGGCACGACGACGGACCACGCGGTGGACGCCGCCACCATCGTCGACCACCTCCACGCAGGCGGGCACCGTCGCATCGCGCACGTCTCGGGACCCCGGACGTTCCTGCACGAGGAGGAGCGCGTCAGGGGCGTCCGGGAGCGCGGCGCCGGGTATGGGATGCATGTGACGCAGTACGAGGCGAACTACGCCCTCGAGGCCGGTCACCGCGCCGTCCTGTCCCTCCTTCGAGCTCCCGCCGACCACCCCATCACCGCCGTGGTCTTCGGCAACGACCTCATGTCCATGGGCGGCCTGCTCGCACTCCGCGAGGTCGGATTGCGCTGCCCGGAGGACGTCGCGATCGTGAGCTGGGACGACTCCCTGCACTGCCAGCTCGCCTCGCCGACGGTCACCGCCCTGTCGCGGAACCCCGGCATGCAGGGGCGGGTCGCGGCCGAGCTACTGCTCGCCGTGCTCGATTCCGGGACCATCCACACTCGCTCGATGCCCGCGAGCGAACTCGTGGCGAGGGCCAGCACCGCGTTGGGCCGAGCGCATCACGCCACCGATGGCCGGCGCGCGGACTAGCCCGCCGTCGCCACCACCACGCCCAGCGGCGACGCATCACGAGCCAGGGACAGTGCCCCTCGCACCCCCGACTCATCGCCCAGCTCGGGCCGCACCACGTAGCCGCTGCCCGTGTCCATGAGGGGGTGGCCGGCGAGCGCTCCGCCCACCAGCAGCGCGAGCTGCTGACGGACGGCATCGAGCAGTCCCGGTGTCTTCAGCACTCCCCCGCCGACGACGATCCGCTGGGGTGCGGCCGCATACGTGACCGTGGCGAGCAACTGCGCGATGTAGTAGGCGGACAGCTCGACGGCGCCCCCGCGCAGGGGGCCGAGGTCGGTGCCCGGCCTGCCCCACCGGGCCTCGACCGAGGGCCCGGACGCGAGGCCTTCGAGGCAGTCCCCGTGGAAGGGACACACTCCCGCGAAGGAGTCGTCCGGATGCCGGCGGATCACGAGGTGGCCCAGTTCGGGGTGGCTCCGGAGGGTGAAGGGAGCTCCGTTCACCACGATGCCGGCGCCGATCCCCGTGCCGACCGTGACGTAGGCGAGGTCGTCGACGCCGCGACCGGCACCGAACCGGTGCTCACCGAGGGCAGCACCCGTCACATCGGTCACGAGGCGGACCGGCGTCCCCTCCGCCAGGCCGAGGCCGGAGACCAGATCCGTGTTGCGCCAGCCGGGCTTCGGCGTGGAGGTGATCCAGCCGTACCGGGGCGACGCGGAATCGACCTCCACGGGGCCGAAGGATGCGATACCGACCGCATCGAACCCGCCGGTGGCCGCGTATGGCGCCAGGAAGTTCCGGATGTCGCCGAGGGTCCGCTCCGGTGTCGTGGTGTCGATCCGCACCCGGTCCACGAGCGTCCCGGGATCACGGGGGTCGGCGACGGCACAGATGACCTTCGTTCCACCGGTTTCGATGCCGGCGATCATGCCGACCGGTTCCCTGCAGCCCCGGTCGATCCCACCGGGACCTGCACGGCACTGTCACCGATGCACCGCACCACGGGGAACAGCTCGGCCTGCGAGAGGTCTGCGGGAGCGGAGAGCGGAGAGCCGTCGCGCCTGCCGATGGTGAAGACGGCGGTTTCCCCCGGCAGGATGGTGAGCATCATGTCGTCGACGGCCAGCTCCGGTGCGGCGACGCCGAGCAGGTCCGCCAGGCGGTCCGCGAAGACGCAGAGGTCGCGGAGCAGGGCGTGGGCCTCGACGGTGACGCGGAGCACGCCGTCCTCGGTGGCGGCACGAGCGGAGAAGCGCGGTTCGGTCGGGGCGAGAGCCGTGTCCGGCACGAAGAACCAGGTGGAGCGGAGCCCGTCGGCGTCGGCCACGAGGAACTCCCGGTCGCTGACGGCGGTGAGTCCGGCGGGAAGCACGGCACGCGCGGTGCCGTCCGGCTCCACGGCCAGATGGACGGTCTCACGGGCGACTTCCGTCCCGTCCAGCGCAAGCCGGCGGACGACGACGTCGGCCGCCCACGGGAACAGGCCGTCATTCACGAGGACCACTTCGAGCCCGTCCGGCCCGGTGGGATCCGCGGTTCCACCGGCTGTCACGGGGACGACCGCCAGCAGACGGTCGGCGAAGGATCGCCGGAGCGCGTACCAGACGGGCTTCTCGATGCCGTCGCCGTCCACGGCGGACCAGCTGAGCACGGGCCAGCAGTCGTTCAGCTGCCAGATGACCACGCCGGCGCACCGCTCCCTCGTCCGCAGCCATTCTGCTCCGGCGGCCTGCGACCGCGCCTGCACCATCTGGGTGAGGTAATGCCAGTCCTCCGCGGCCTGCGGCTCGCCGAAGTAGGGCGCCAGGCCCCTCGCGAGCTTCTCCATGCCGTCCGCTGCCCGCATGTGGTGGGCCACCTGGGGATTGTCCGGGACCAGCTCACCCTCCGTGACGACTCGGCGCAGCGTGGACCATGCGGGCGGCGCGCACCAGCCCATCTCGGAGACGAAGGGCGGATCGACGTCGCGGTAGTGGACGAAGTCCACGTTGTTCCAGACCTCCCAGATGTGCACGGGTCCGGAGTCGCGGCTGTTCGGGTGCTTGTCGAGGGACCCGGACCATGGGCTGTTGGGTACGTAGGGGCGCGAGGGGTCGAGGCGGTTGATGACGCCCGGGAGCACCTCGGTGTAGAAGGCGGCACCGTACGTGCGCCCCTCGAGGATCTCGGGCCAGCCCCAGTCGTACATGCCCCAGACGCATTCGTTGCCACCGCACCAGATCACGAGGCTCGGGTGCGAGGCCAGGCGCGCCACGGCCTGCTCGGCCTCCGTGGTCACTGCCTCGATCATCGCGTCCGACTCGTCGTACGCCGCACACGCGAACAGGAAGTCATGCCACACCATGAGGCCGCGCTCGTCACACCCGGCCATGAACTCCTCCGTGGAGAAGTACCCCCCACCCCACACCCGCAGCAGGTTGGCCCCGCCACCGACGGCCTGGTCGAGGCGCTGTCCGAGCCGTTCCTCGGTGACCTCCGCGATGAAGGGATCGTCCGGGATCCAGTTGTAACCACGCACGCGGACCCTGCGGCCGTTGACCACCAGGGCCCAGGTGGTGCCGATCGTGTCGGGCTCCTCCTCGACCAGCACGGTGCGCAGGCCGATGCGCCGCTCGCCCGAGGACAGCGTCCCGCCGTCGTCCCGGATCTCGACGGACAGTCCGTACAGCGGCTGGGCCCCGAGACCCACGGGCCACCACAGGTCCGCATCCGCGACCTCCAGGGCGAGGACGGCGTCGTCGGAACCGACCGGGACCTCCGATCGGGCAGCTTCGCTGCCGTCGGGTGCGGTGAGGACCGCGCTGATGGACAGATCCCTGGCCGGCCCGGAGCGGTCGATCCCGACGGACACGCTGATGCGCGCGGTGGCACCATCGAGCACGACGTCGGGACGGATCGAATCGATGCGGGCGCCGGACCAGGCCTCGAGGCGGATGGGCTGCCAGATGCCGGCGGTGACATAGTGCGGCCCCCAGTCCCAACCGAAGTTGCAGGCGCTCTTGCGCACGAAGGGGTACGGCTCGTCATAGGGGCGGGGCAGCTCGCCGACCTGCGCCTCGCACTCGTGGGCAGCGTCCCAGGCGGAGCCGAACGTGATCTCCAGGCTGTTCTCGCCGTCGACCAGCAGGTTCGCCACGTTCCAGCGGTATCCGATGTGCTGGTCCGAGGTGACGGCCACCTCATGTCCGTTCAGGCGAACGGTGGCGAAGGTATCGAGCCCGTCCGCCACGAGTTCGATGCGGTCGCCCGGGAGGAGCGCGTTCCACTCGAAGCGCCGCGAGTAGGTCCACTGCGAGTGGCCGATCCACATCTGCTCCGACTCCCGCAGCCCCACATCCGGGTCCTCCAGCAGTCCGGCGGCCAGCAGGTCGGTATGGACCTGACCGGGAACGGTGGCCGGGATGGACCCACCGGACGTCGCGTACGACGGCGAAGAGTCCGGCCCCGCCGTCCAGGCGAGGTTCCAGGCGCCGCCCAGGTCCAGGGTCTGCGGGGCGGTGGTCGTGGTGTTCATGCACATACTCCAGGGGTCTGCGGCGGCACGGGGGCTACCGGTGGTTCGGGGGCGGTCAGGCGCTGATGCGCTTCTCCGGGTTGGGCGCGGCGTCCGCGAGGAGCCGCGTGTACTCGTGCTGCGGGTTGAGGATGACGTCGTCCGCGGGGCCGCGCTCCACGATCTCGCCCTTGAACATCACGAGGATGTCGTCCGAGAAGTGGCGGGCGGTCGCGAGGTCATGGGTGATGTAGAAGACGCCGAGGTTCTCCTCGCGCTGCAGGTCGGCCAGCAGGTTCAGGACGCCGAGGCGGATCGAGACGTCGAGCATCGAGACCGGCTCGTCCGCCACGAGGATCTTCGGCTCGGGCGCGAGCGCGCGGGCGATCGCGATGCGCTGTCGCTGGCCGCCGGAGAGTTCGTGGGGCTTCCGCTGGGCCATGTCGGGGTCCAGCCGTACCCGCTCGAGCAACGAGTGGACGCCTGCCATCACCTCGTCGCGGCCCTTCGCCTTGCCGTGGAGGATGAGCGGACGCCCGATGTGATGGGCGATCGTGTGGTAGGGATTCAATGACGCGAACGGGTCCTGGAACACCATCTGCACATCACTGCGGTACTGCCGGAGTCCGGCACCGCGCCTGCTCACGGGTTCGCCGTCGAGCGTGATGCTGCCCGACGTCGGCCTCTCGAGCTGCATGAGCAGCTTGGCGAGGGTGGACTTGCCGCTGCCGCTCTGTCCCACCAGGGCCACCGTGCGCCCGCTCTCGATGGAGAAGCTGACGTCGTTGACCGCTTTCAGGACGCTCGAGTGCCGCCCGTTGCGCAGCCTGTACTCCTTGACGAGGTCCTTGACGACCAGTGCGCTCATGCGTGGTCTCCGTTCTTGCTCCGCGATCCGCCGCGGATGAAGTCGCCGCGTTCGCCGGTGAGGCTCGGGAAGGAGGCGAGCAGTTTCTTGGTGTAGTCGTGCTGCGGGTTCGTGTACAGCTCGACGGCGTCGCCGAGCTCGACGATCTCCCCCTCGCGCATCACGGCGATGCGGTCGCTGATCTCCAGCAGGAGCGGGAGGTCGTGCGTGATGAAGATGACTGCGAAGCCCAGGTCCGCCCGCAGCCGGGTGATCTCGCGCAGGATGTCCCGCTGCACCACGACGTCGAGGGCCGTGGTGGGTTCGTCCATGATCATGACCTGCGGATCGAGCGCCATGGCCATGGCGATCATGACGCGCTGGCGCATGCCGCCCGAGAGTTCGTGGGGGTAGGAGCGGAGCCGGCTCCGATCCACGCCTACGCGTTCGAGGAGGTCCCCGCATTTCGTGCGGCGCTCCTTCTTCGACATGTCGGGCCGGTGGGTGGAGAAGATGTCCTCGATCTGGCTCTGGATGGTGATGACCGGGTTCAGTGAATTCATGGCGCCCTGGAAGACCATCGCGATCTTGTCCCAGCGGAACGCGCGGAGCTCCTCGCCGCTGAGCTCGTTGAGGTCGATCACGTAGCCTTCGCGCGAGTGGAAATGGGCGCTGCCGCCGGTGATGACGGCCGGCGGCTTCAGGAGCCGGTTGATGCCGTAGGCGAGGGTGGACTTGCCGCACCCGCTCTCGCCCGCGAGGCCGAGAATCTCTCCGCGGCCCAGGGTGAGGCTGACGTTCTTCACGGCCTTGACCACGCGGTCGCCCTTGTACTCGACGCTGAAGTCGTCGATGGTCAGCACGGGATGCTCACGCGCCTCGGTGGCACGTTCGCTGCGGTACTCGCGTCCCGGCCGGACCTCGTCTGCGGCGCCGCGTGCACCGAGGTCTGTGATGCCGACGGCGTGGGATCCCTGATCGGTGCTGCTCACAGGACGTCCTCCTTCGTGGCGGCGCGCAGTTCGGACCTGGAGAGCTTCCAGGAGCGCCGGGTGGCCCGGGTCTGGGAGCGCAGCTTGGGGTTGATGATCTCGTCGATGGAGAAGTTGATGAGGGCAAGGGCCGCGCCGAACAGGGCGATCAGCAGTCCCGGCGGTACGAACCACCACCAGGCTCCGAGGCGCAGGGCGAGCCCGTTCTGGGCGAAGTAGAGCATGGTGCCCCAGGTGAAGGAGTCGGACGCCCCGAGCCCGAGGAAGGAGAGCCCTGCTTCACCGAGGATCGCGAAGATGATGGCGAACACCATCTGCGAGGCGAGCAGGGGGATGAGGTTCGGGAGGATCTCGACGCCCAGGATGCGCCAGGACCTCTCGCCGGACACCCGGGCTGCGGCCACGTAGTCGCGGTTGCGCACGCTGAGGGTGAATCCGCGCAGCACGCGGGCGGAGCCTGCCCAGCCGGTGATCGCGAGAACCACGGCGACGAGCAGGATGCTCTTGTCGGGGACGTAGCTGGAGATGATGATGACCAGCGGCAGCCCGGGGATGACCAGCATGACGTTGCTGAAGAGCGAGAAGGACTCGTCGAGCCACCCTCCGAAGTACGCTCCGATGATGCCGAAGAAGGCGGACAGGAAGAGGGTCAGGACGCCGACGATCAGGCCGACGGTGAGGGATCCCCGGGTGGCATGGGCGAGCTGCGCGAAGACGTCCTGGCCGGTCTGCGTGGTGCCGAGGATGAATCCGTCGGCGGGACCGGCGAGGCCTACGTTGTTCACTGTCGACGGATCACCCACGAAGAACGGACCGAGGATCCCGAAGAGGGTGATGCTGCCGGCGATGCCGAGTCCGAAGGCGAGCTTCGGTGTCAGGGGCGGGAACGTGCGTTTGGGCCGCGTGGAGCGGGCACTGGTCGCGGCGATCCCCGGGTCCTGGGTGGTGGTGGTCATGGCGAGTCCTAGCTTCGGGCCCGGGTGCGGGGATCGATGAACGAGTAGAGGAGGTCGACGATGAGGTTCGCGCCAAGGACGGACAACGTGATCACGAGGAAGAGGCCCTGCATGAGGGAGTAGTCGTTGCTGCCCACCGCGTTGAGGAGCGCTGAGCCGATACCGGGGTAGGAGAAGACCGCCTCCGTGACGATCGAACCGGCCACCACGAACCCGAGCGAGATGGCGAAGCCCGCGACCGACGGCAGGACGGCGTTGCGCGCGGCGTAGGTGGTCATGATCCGGCTGGGTCGGAGTCCCTTGGCCTCCGCCGTCAGGATGTAATCATCGGAAAGGGTGGACACCATCATGTTGCGCATCCCGAGCATCCAGCCGCCCACCGAGGAGATGACGATCGTCAGGGCAGGCAGAGTGCCGTAGTAGATGACGCTGCTGATGAAGGCCCAGTTCCAGCCCGGGCTCACCTCGTAGACGTTGTAGCCGCCGTTCAGCGGGAAGAGGTCCCACATCCCGCCCAGGACGAAGAGGAGGATCAACGCGAGCCAGAAGTAGGGCACCGACTGCAGCATGGTGGTGACCGGGATGAGGTTGTCCAGCCAGGACCCCCGCTTCCAGCCGGCGAGCATTCCGAGCACCACACCGAGGACGAAGGAGATGATCGTCGCGATGCCGATCAGGCCGATGGTCCATGGCAGGGTCTGCCCGATGATGTCGGTCACGGATGCGGGGAAGAAGGCGACGGAGGTCCCGAGGTCGAGGGTGAAGAGCTTCCCGAGGTACTGCCAGTACTGCACGATCAGCGGTGCGTCCGTATTGGTACCGAGGAGCAGTTCCACCGCCTCCCGTGCTTCCGGTGTCACCGGCCCGCGCTGGGCGAGCTTCGCCAGCATGATGTCCACGGGGTTTCCCGGAAGAAGCCGGGGCAGGAAGAAGTTGACCGTCAGTGCGGCCCAGAACGCAATCAGGTAGAACCCGAGCTTCTGAAGGATGTATTTCATGGGGATCGACTTTCCACGGCTGGTCGAGGTCCGGTAGCGGATGGGACGGATGCCCTTTCGGGCACCCGTCCCATCCGCTGATCCGGAACGGGGGCTGCTACTCGGCAGGCGTGATGTTCTTCAGCACGATCCCGTTGTCCCAGGCCTTCCACGTCGCGGCGAGGGCGTACGGGTCCTCGTTGGTGGGCCAGCCGGTGGCACGCTCCGTGTTGAACTCGGTCAGGAGCGAGTTCACGTAGATCGGGATGTAGGGCATGTCCTTGACGATCTCGTCCTGGATGATGCCGTACTGCTCCTTCTGCACCGCCTCGTCATTGGTGGACCGCGCCGTGGCGAGGGCCTCGTCCACCGTGGGGTTGCTGTAGCGCGCGGTGTTGTTGTTCAGCGCGGACTCGCCGACCGGCGTCGTGTTCGCGGAGTTGTACCACTTCTCGTAGGAGTAGTACGGGTTGTTCGACGGCTGCAGCCCGATGGACTCGAGCGTCAGCTGGTACTTGCCGATGTTGAGGTTGTTGATCCACTCGTTGTAGGTGATCGACGTGGGGTTGAGCTCGATGCCGACCTCGCGGAGCTGCTGGGACATGGCGTCGTTCAGCGAGATGAAGTCGCTGTAGCCCGTCACCGTCTGGATGCCGAGTGAGAGCCGTTCGCCGTCCTTCTCCCGGATGCCGTCGCTACCCTCGACCCAGCCGGCGTCCTCGAGGATCTTCTTGGCCTCCTCGACATTGGCGTTGGCGGGTGTCTCGGTGTTCTCGGGGTCGGCTATCCAGTCCGCGTCGCGCTCCGGCAACACCAGGGTGGGCGACGCCGTTCCGGCGAATCCGCCGCCTGCGAGGGCATTCAGCTGCTCACGGTCGATGCCCTGGTAGATGGCCTGGCGCACGGCGGGGTCCGTCTGGGGGCCCTCACAGCCCAGTTCCTCGTTGGAGCAGGTGAAGATCGAGGCCGTCAGAGCGGGTGTGTTGACGTAGGAGAGGTTTTCGTTGTCGGAGAGGATCTGCTCGAGACCGGGCAGGAAGGAGCTCATCCAGTCGACCTCGCCGGCCAGGAGCGCGCCGGTGGCGGCATCGGCGCTTTCGAGGGAGATGTAGCGGACCTCGTTGATCGCCGGCTTGCCCTCCTCCCAGTAGAGGTCGTTCTTCTCGAGCAGGTAGCTCTGCGCAGTGAAGTCCTTGACCTTGAAGGGGCCGGTTCCTACGGGGTTCGAGTTGGTCTCGGTGATCGGGTCCGCGACGTCCTTCCAGATGTGCTCGGGGACGATGCCACGGTTGCCGAGCACGCTCGGCTCCTGCATGAAGGAGTTCTCCTGGAAGGTCAGCACCGCGGTCGTGTCGTCCGTGGCCTCGGCGGTTGCCGAGAGTCCCGTGGTGTTCAGTTCCGGGGTCTCGTTGACGAGGTTGAAGGTGAAGGCGACATCCTTTGCGGTGAACGGCTCGCCGTCGGACCATTTGACGCCCTCTCGGGTCTTGATGGTCAGCTGGGTGCCGTCCTCGTTCCATTCGAAGGACTCGGCGAGCAGCGGCGTGGGCGGCTCGTCCGAGGCTGCGTTGTACCAGAAGAGCGGCTCGAAGATGACGCCGAGGGTGGGCTGGAGTGCGGTCGAGGAGAACGGGTTGAAGTTCTCGGAGATGGTTCCGGTGGCTCCGTTGAAGACGGTGACGGAGCTGTTCTCCGACCCGCCGCCTCCATTCGATGCGCCCCCGCTGCCGCCGGCGCAGCCGCTGAGGGCGAGGGTTGCGACGCTGAGCATCGTGGCAGCGGCCAGGCCCAGTCGCCTGGAGCCCGAGAGTGTTGAGGACATCTTTGTACCTTTCATCGGTGGGCGGCCACGGTGCCGCCAGCTGGTTCGACCACCCGTGGAAGAACTGCTGGTTACTTTCTTAGGGCACTTTATTAGGCAAGTCAAGTAAGTACCGGACATTAGGATGGCAAGGATGGACACCACCGGGACCCGCCCTCTTCCTGCCGAACGCGACGCCCGGAGCCGCGGACTCGACATCCACCTGGTCCGGAGGAACGACGACGGCACCTTCGCCGAAGCTGCAGCGGCACAGGGTCTCACGGGTGCGGACGGGGTCAAGACGATGGTGGCGAAAGTCAGCCGCGGCACCACGGTCTTCATCCTCATCCCGGGAACCCGGCGTCTCGACTGGTCCAAGCTCCGTGCGCTGCTCGGGGTGAACAAGGCGTCCCTCGTGGAGCCGGACGCGGCCCTCGAGATCACGGGGTACGAGCCCGGAACCATCACGCCGCTCGGCAGCAGCAAGGTCCTTCCGGTCTACGCCGACGCGCGCATCCCGGGGCGCCGGATCGGCATGGGCTCGGGATCGCAGGAGTTCCTGCTGTTCACCGACGCCGACCCGCTGCTGGCGTCCCTCGGAGCCGTCGTCGGGGACATCACCTCGTAGGCAGTCCGGCCACCTCGCTCACCCCAGGGTGCGGGCGTAGCAGACGGACCGGGTCTCGCCGGCGTACGCCCCGAAACCGGGAATGCGGCGATAGCCCTCCCGTTCGTAGAACCTCATCGCATCGGGTTGCTCCGTGCCCGTCTCGAGCAGGAGCTCGTCGCATCCCACAACCCGGGCCTCCTCCTCGATCCGCCTGAGGACCGCCGTGGCAACGCCCTTTCCTCGGTACGCGGGGCGCACGTACATGCGCTTGACCTCCCATCCGCCGTCGCCGAGCGGCCGCAGGCCACCGCAGCCGACCGCAGCACCGTCGGAGGTCCGAGCCACCACGAAGAACGGCACGTCGTCCACGGTGGGCGGCCGTCCCGGCTCGTGGTCCTCGCTGCCGTAGCGCACGTGCAGTTCCGCCTGCTGCGCGTTGCGCAGCGCCTCGGCCTCGGGCGCGTCGAAGGACACCTGTTCAAGAGTGAGCTGCATAAGGGCGTACATCCTCGCAGGATCGGCGATTGGTCTCCTTTTATCCTCGCACCGGGAGGGGCCTGGAGGACGGGCGCGGCCGCCCCTGCTCTATCGCCCGGACGGTAACCGTACTGACTTAGGCTACTGAACAGAGTGCATCGAACGCAGGAGGCCTCGTACACATGGAGGGACGGGTGGTCTTCGCTGGAGACAGCGTCACCGATTGCGGGTGGCGTGGGGATTCCGACGGTCTCGGCCATGGCTGCGTACGCCTCCTGGCAATCGCGCACGAACTGGCAGGGTGCAGTGTGCGGAATGTCGGGAAGGGCGGGGACCGGCTGCAGGACCTGGAGCGGCGATGGCGGAGGGATATGCTCGGCGCGAGACCCGACGTGGTCTCCGTGATGATCGGCATCAACGGCACCTGGCGGTGTTTCGACAGCGGAGAGGAGTCCGGGATCGAGGAGTTCCTCGGTCGGTATCGTGCCCTCCTCTCCGGGAGGCCGCGAGGCCGATCCTCCACCCGCATCCAGTGCTGAGCTACCATTGACCGTGATTGAAAAGACCCGCCGCCGCGAGTCTTCCCGGGGCAGAATCATGGACCTGATCCGCTCCAGCGGACCCATCAGTCGCGTGGAACTTGCCGAGAAGACCGGGCTGACCCAGGCCACCATCTCGACCCTCGTGCGCACGCTCCTCACCGAGGACATCATCGTCGAGTCCGGCCGCGGCGAATCGACGGGCGGGAAACCCCGCATGTTCCTCGAGCTCAATCCGGCCTCCCGACTCGGCATCGGAGTGCACATCGGGCAGGACTACATCACGTACATCATCGCCGACCTCCGCGGACATGTAGTCGGCAGGCGCCGCGTCGAGGGTCCGGGCGATACGTCTCCCCTGACGGTGGTCAGCCGGATGACCAGGGATATCGAGGCCCTGATCGCCGACTCGGGCGCGGACCGCAGCAGCATCGTCGGAATGGGAATCGCTACACCCGGTCCTCTCGATCGCACCGCGGGCACCCTGCGCAACGCCCCCTCTCTGGAGACGTGGAGCGATTTCCCGATCCGCCGGGCGTTGGCCTCGACCACCGGGTTCCACTGCGAGTTCGACAACGATGCCACCGCGGCCGCGATCGGGGAGTACTGGCTCGGCGCCACCGAGGGCTACGCGAACTACGCCTCGGTCTACATGGGCTCGGGTATCGGCTCGGGCATCGTCATGGACGGCACCATCTATCAGGGCGTGAGCTCGAACGTCGGCGAGATCGGCCACGTGACGGTCGATGCCAAGGGCCTGCAGTGTCCGTGCGGCAACATCGGATGCCTGGAACTCTATGCGAGCCCGAGGATCGTCGTCGCCCAGGCCGCGGACGCCGCCGCACGGGGTGACCTCGACATCCCTTTGACGGGCGTGATCTCGGAGGACTTCGCCGCCTTGGGCACCGCAGCGATGAAGGGGGATCCGACGGCGCTGCGACTGATACAGGACTCGGCCCACTACGTAGCGAGCGCGGTGATCTCAATGGTGAACCTCCTCGACCTCCAGCTCATCGTCCTCGCCGGGAGCGCCTTCTCGAGTGCCGGCGGCTTCTATGTGGACATCATCAGGGAAGCCCTCTCCCGACGTGCGATGGCGCGGGCGATCCACCCCGTGGAAGTCCGCCTGTCCGTCAACGGCAACGATGCCGCAGCACTCGGTGCGGCAACGCTCGTCCTCCAGGATCGGCTGTCGCCACGAACCCTGCGCTCGGTGTCCTTCGCCTGAGCAGACTCGGCGCCTGCGACGGCACGCCGGATGCTGAGGGCGGCCCTACAGCGTGATCAGGGCGTCGATGATCTCCCAGGTCTCCGTCCGCGTCGTGTAGTCCACCCGCACATCGATCATGCGGATGGTGCCGGTGGCGTCGACCACGACCACCGTGGGGAACGGGATCGCCGCAGTCCGGTCCATGTTGGACCCGGCGACGTCGATTCCGAGCGCGGCCCGGGCGCGCATCGATTCCGCGCTGGGCACGGTCACGATCCCGAGGTGTCCGGCGAGCGCATTTCCCTCGTCCGAGTACAGCGCGAAGTTCAGGCCGGCGTCGCTCGCTGTCCGCAGGGAGATCTCGGGCGCCTGCGGACTGATCGCGATGAGCCGGGTCCCGAAGGCCTCGACGACCGGACGCAGCTCGCGCTGGTAGGTCTGCAGGGCGATGCTGCAGTACGGGCACCACGAGCCGCGATAGAACACGATGATGGCGGCTGCAGCTCCGAGCACGTCACCCAGCCGGGTCCGATGCCCCGTGGTGTCGAACAGGACCGCATCGGGAAGCCTGTCGCCGACGCCTGCGATCCCGCTCGGGAGCCCGGCCCGGCGGAGGTCCTCCTGCTCGCGCGCGAAGACCGCGGCGAGCACCGGACCGACCTGCGCCGCGAAAGTGGAACTGTATTCGTCCACCTGCGCTGCGATGGTATTCGTGAATGCCGGTCTCTGCTTCATTCGTTCCCCTCAAAACCCCCCGGCCACAGGAGCCGTGAACCCGCAGCAGAACCCATTGTGGTCCAGGCCACGGCAGATTCCCAGCACTACGCCCGAGATCGGCGAAACCGATGGCGTGCGGCCGCTCCTACGCCCTGGGTACTCCGTACCTGCGCAAGACCTGCATCAATCCTTCGTCATCCTTCGGCTCGTCCCGAGCTCATGGCGGTAGGCCGCGCCGCACAATGGAAGAGGCCCCGCGATCCGGCGGGGACCAGGACGCCCGGGCAACCGCCCGGCGGACAAGGGCAAACCCGGTGCGAGCCGGAGACGCAAAGCCACGGGACCCCTGCGGTCAGCCGGGCTACCGAACCAGCGAGGCGCCGATCATGCTTCTACTTCCAGGGAAGTCCGCATCCTTTCGCGATGTACGCGGAACCACAGCGCGCCTGCTCCTCCTCGTCACGGCGATGGTCGTCCTGATGGTCGGCCTGGCTCCGCCGCCCGCCCAGGCAGCAGCCACCATCGCACTCAGCAGCACGTCAGGAGCAGCCGGCACCACGGTCACGGTGACGGGCTCCGGCTTCCCCAAGCGGACCAAGGGAACGGTCGTCGCGGGGACCACCCGGGTGGCCATGACCACGACGGCGTCGGGTACGTTCCAGGCCTCGATCGTGGTTGCGGGGTCCGTGACCATCACGGCAACGGCCGGAAGCGCCACTGCGAGCGCGTCCTTCGCCGTCGTCGAACCCGCTCCTGTCTCCACGGAACCCAGGAGCATCCGGTTCGGCGTGGGGACCAACGGCGGCCCGGCGGCCGGCGGAGAGCTCGACGAGGTGGCAGGCATCGCCGGCGAGGCCCCCTCGATCGTGCTCTCCTACAAGGACTTCAACCAGCCCGCACCCATCGCCGAGCTCGATGCCGTCCGCGCCCGTGGCGCGGAGACGCTCCTGACCTGGGAGCCGTGGACGTGGGGAGGCGGCGTCTCGCAGCCCGCCTACTCCCTCGACCGCATCGCGGCGGGCGACTTCGACGCCTATCTGCGCGAATGGGGTATGGCGCTCGGACAATGGGGCCAGCCCGTGTACCTCCGCTTCGCCCACGAGATGAACGGGGACTGGTACCCGTGGGCGGAGGGTGTCAACGGCAACGGTGCGGGCGACTACGTCGCGGCGTACCAGCACGTGCACGATGTCGTGGCATCGACGGGCGCGACGAACATCAGCTGGGTCTGGAACCCGAACGTGCCCTACTGGGGCTCGACGCCCCTGGACCAGCTGTTCCCCGGCGCCGGCTACGTCGATCTCGTGGCCCTCGACGGCTACAACTGGGGTACCTCGCAGTCCTGGAGCACCTGGCAGGAACCCCAGGCGCTGTTCGGGGAGGGCATCGCGCAGCTCCGCCGGCTCGCACCCGGCAAGCCCATCATGATCGCCGAGACGGCTTCCTCGGAACTGGGCGGATCGAAGCCCCAGTGGATCAGCAGCCTCTTCAGCTACGTCTCCGCGCAGCAGGACGTGGTGGCCCTGGTCTGGTTCCACATCAACAAGGAAGCCGACTGGCGCATCAACAGCACCACCGCGTCCGCGGATGCCTTCGCGGCAGGTCTCGCCGCCCGTCGCTGACGTCCGCACGCGCCGGGCACGCACGGACACGCCGGGCACGCACGGGAGGGGCCGGGCACGCCGGGCACGCACGGACACGCCGGGCACGCACAGCACGCACGGGAGGGGCCGGCGGCGTCACCCGGAGGAGGCCCTCAACGGCTGGCAGCGTGGACACCACCAGGTGCGACGGCGGCCGGGGTCGCCGGGTACCTCGCCCCTGACGAGCACCGTGGTCCCGCACCTCAGGCACGGCTTCCCGGCCCGGCCTGCCACCCAGTGCTGCTGGCCCCTGCGCGTGTTCCCCGTGGTGACCTGGTGGGCGTTCGGCTGCAAGGCGGAGAAACGGAGGCATCGGGCCCCGAGAGCCACCAGCGCGGGGACGTCGACGTCCGCCAACGCGGTGTCCGGATGGACGCCGCGGAGGAAGCAGAGCTCGTTGGCCCAGAGGTTCCCGAAACCCGCGATGTTGCGCTGGTCGAGCAGGGCAGCAGCGACGCGCTCCCCCGGGTCCCGGCGGAGCCTGCGGATCGCCTCGTCGGCGGACCAGTCCTCCCGCAGCGGGTCCGGCCCGAGGTGCCCGACGACGTCGGTCTCGCTCCGGGTCGGCAGCAGGTCGACGACGGGGAGGTCGAGTCCGTACGCCGTCGGCCCGTCCTGCACCTCGAGGATCACGCGTGCATCCGGCAGCAGTCTGTGCGGCAGCTTCCTTCCCGCGGCCGTGACGGTCCAGGACCCCTGCATCAACAGGTGCGTGTGGAGTGTCAGTCCGCCGTGGAAACGGGTCAGCAGGTGCTTGCCGTGGGTCGCGTGGTCCGCCACCCGCATACCGTCCAGGACGTCGGTGGCATGGGCCGGAACACGGAGGTCCCCCCGCCTGAGCGTACGGCCGTCGAGTGATCTCCTGAGCCGCGCGGCCAACCGGAAGACGCTGTCGCCCTCGGGCATGCTGCCTCCCCTGTCTGGTCCTCGATCCAGGAGAAGGCTAGCTCCCACCACCGACGCTGGGCCCGCCCGGGGCGGCCCGCGAGGGCAGGGCCCGCGCGATCCGGCTTCCCATGGGCGGTGTCCCCGTCGCGCTGTACAACCACACGGAGCGGGAGGCGAAGAACACCTCGGGGTAGGGCACGGCGGCTTCCGTTATCCACATGCGGTCGATACTATTTCCCTTTGCCGGGTACCGCCCGGCATGCGTGGTCTAGAAGCGGGCCCGGCACCAGTGTCCACGTCGTATCACCGAACAGGCCCCCATGAATACCAGACTGTCGCCGTCCGAGGACTTCCCGGAAGACCTCACCACCCTCGACCTGCCCGAGGTCGAGGTACTGAACAGCAAGCTCCACCGCGAGCTCGACTACGAGTACGCCCGTGATGGCGAGCCGTCCCTGGAGACCGAGATCCGGCACGAGGAAGTAACCGAGGAACTGGACCGCCGCGACCAGCAGCCGGAGTCATCCCCGGTGAGTCCCGACGTCGTCGAATCCGCCCGCCGCTCCTCCTGAGGAACGCACCCCGGCCACCAGGAACAGGCCTGCCACGACCGCGCACGCCAGCATGACGACGGCGGTGGGCACGGGCGAGGACAACCCGAACGCGCCGGTGGCCGGGGCCAGTACTGCCGCGGCGACCATGTTGGACGCACCCAGCACGGAGGCGGCCGTACCCGCACGGAGCCCGTGATGCTCGAGCGCGGTGGCCTGCAGTGCCGGGTTCACCAGGCCGAACGACGTCGTGAACCCCATCACCGGAGCCATGAGCCCCCAGACGCCCAGCTGCGGGGCGAGCCCGACGCTCAGCAGCAGGACGACCGCGCTGATGACCAGGGCCACGGCGCCGATGCGGACCGCGAGGACGGGTGACGTGCGCCGGGCCACGAGCCCGCCGACCTGCGCGCCGACCACCATGAGGGCGCCCTGCGCGCCGAACAGCAGGGCATACCCGGTGGGAGTGAGCCCGAAGACTTCCTGGAGCAGGAAGGCGCTGCCCGCCATGAAGGACATCATCGCGGCGAAGAGGAGCCCGCCCGCCACGGCGACCGAGCGGAACCGGGCGTCCCCCCACAGGTTCCCGTAGTCATTCCGCAGGCGCACGCCCTGCCGCAGCAGGCGGCGGTCCGGCGTGTTGGTCTCGTTCCGCAGCAGGATCACGCCGGCAACGCAGAGCAACACGATGCCGTAGCCGAGGAGCACCCAGAACAGACCCCTCCACCCCACCACCTGCAGGAGCTGGGCGCCGAGTGCGGGCGAGGCGACCACGAAGACGCCCGAGGCGATGGACAGGCGTGCGAGGAATACGAGCAGTTCCTTGCCGCTGTAGAGATCACGGACGATCGCGAGCGCGATCACCGCACACGCCGCCGAGCCCATGCCCTGGAAGGCCCTGCTCGCGATGAGCCATTCCAGGGACGGCGCGAGGGCACAGGAGGCGGTCGCGACGCAGTACACGAGGATCATCACCGCGAGCGGACGGGCCCGTCCGATGGCGTCGGAGAGCGGACCGGAGGTGAGCTGGCCGAGTCCCATCCCGATGAAGGCCCCGGTCAGGGTGAGCTGGACAGCGGATTCATCCGCACCGAACTCCCGTCGGATCGCGGGGAAGGACGGCAGGTACAGGTCCATGGTGAGTGGCCAGATCACCTGCAGCATCGCCAGGGCGGTCACGAGGAGCAGGACGCGCGGGCGGCGTCGCGAGCCGCCGTCGCTCCCTTCGCGGACCGGAACTTCTCGCACCCTCTGTTCCACTGACACCCCTCTGACTTGGATAACGCTTTCCCGTCCCATCATCCTGCACGCTCCGGACGAACGGTAGGGCTGATCGGACGCGCATCCCCTCTACAGCAGGCCCGGCTCGGAAAACTTCCCTCGCCGCTCCCGGCTGCGTGGTCTAGATTCGAATGCATCGCAGTCCACCGAAGGGAGAACGGCATGAAGAACAAACTTGTCTTCACGGCAGGTATGGCCGCTGGCTACGTCCTCGGCACGCGGGCGGGCCGGGAGAGCTATGAGCAGATCAAGACCAGGGCCCAGCAATTCTGGAACAGCCCGAAGGTGCAGGACCGTGTGTCCTCCACCACCGGCACCATCAAGAGCAAGGCCCCCGAGCTTCAGGACTCCCTGAAGGGCGTGCTGAAGAAGCGCGGATCGGGGAGCGACGACGGCGCGAAGGCCCCCCAGGACCCCGGCCTGGACATCGGCGCCAGCGGTGACCTCCCACTGGATGTCCCGCCGGTCGTCACCGCGATGGACACGGGAAGCACCGGGCCCACCGGCCCGAGTGGCGGCGACCCGCGCCACGTCGAGGAGACACCCTTCCAGGCGCAGGATGAGGCAACCCGTCCCGACGTCGGCAGGTAGCGGCACGTAGGGCGGACCGCCAGGCGGAGGAGGGCCCCGGCCGAGCCGGGGCCCTCCTGCGTCCGGCGCAGATCGCGGATCGGCGGCAGTCACACGCCTTCGCTGACCGCCTCCTCCGCCTCCAGGCACACCTCGCAGTCCTCCTCGACGAGCAGGGCGTTGACGGCGACCGCGACCCGGTAGGCATCCCCTGCCGCGGGCACGAGCTGGGCAGCAGGATCCGCGGCGTTGCCGACGGCCCACACCCGCTCCACGGAGGTTCGCCCGATCTCGTCGGTGGACACGCAGCCGTCGTCGCGCATGTCGCACCCGAGGGCGTCGATCAACGGAAGGCCGGCGTCCGCCCCCGGCTCGCAGAACACTGCCGAGCACGGGACCACGGAACCGTCATCGAGGCGGAGCCCCCTGACGGGCCGTGGCGCATCGTCGTCCGCCGGCCCGAACGCGAAACCCTGCACGCGTCCCTCGGCGATGCTGACGCCCCGGTTGCGCAGGCGGCGCTCGTCGTCCTCGGACAGCGACCCGAGCGTGTGCGGGAAGAAGGTGACGTCGTCGGACCACTGGCGGACCAGGAGTGCCTGGTGGATCGAGGTGGGAGAGGACCCCAGCACGCCGAGGGCCTGGTCCCGGACCTCCCAGCCATGGCAGTACGGACACTGCAGCAGGCCGTGCCCCCACGCCTCCCTCGCCCCCGGGACGTCGGGGAGGACATCGCGAAGGCCCGTGGCCAGGACGACGTGCCGCCCCTGGACCGACCCGCCGTCAGCAGTGCCGACCGACCACCCCTCCGGTATCCGCCGCGCCCCCTCGGCACTGGCGTCGACGAATTGGACCCCGTACGGCCCGAGGTCCTGCCGGGCCAGCGCGACGAGCTGCTCCGGAGCGGTTCCGTCCCTCGTGATGAACCCGTAGGCGGCATCGGCCGGAGCGTTCCGCGGCGTGCCCTGATCGATGACAACCACGTTCCGCCGTGCCCGTCCGAGGACGAGCGCCGCGCTCAGGCCCGACACTCCCCCACCCACGATCACGACGTCGTACATTTCCTGCCTGTCCATTCCTCCATCGGACCATGTGGCGCGCTCCCCCGCCGCCCCGAATTGGTGCTTGCGGTCAGGCGACCGGTCCTGTGGGGTCCCGGTCGTCCGCGGGCAGGCCCAACGCGGCGACGAGCGAGGCGAAGCGAGCGTTCCCGGCGAGGTCCTCGACGAGGACGGCCCTGCCGTCGGCGTCGGCCAGGGGAATCCGCCAGTTCGGGTACTCGTCGTTGGTGCCGGGCTGGTTCTGGGTCCGGCGTTCCCCGACGGCGTCGGCGAGGGCTACTCCCAGCAGCACCGACGGGGTCTGGGCGATGAAGGCGTGCAGCGCCTCGACGGTCTGCTGGACACCGGCCGGTTCGTCCGTCAGCAGGTTCCGCTCCCGCAGGAGCGAGAGGAACTTGTCCTGCACGGCGCGGTCCTCGGCCTGTTCCTCCTCCACCGGGCGGCTGAGCAGCCCGAGCTTCTCCCGCAGCACGACATGCTCCCCTGCCAGGTAACCCGCGCTCGGCGGGAGGTCGTGCACGGTCACCGTCGTCAGGCAGCCCGCGCGGTAGGCCTCCGGGAGCAGGGGCCCGTCCTCGTCCTGCTCGAACCAGAGGATCGAGGTGCCGAGGATCCCGCGCTCGGCCAGGTACTCTTGGACGCCCGGCTCGAACACGCCGAGGTCCTCGCCGACCACGATCGCCCCGGCCCGCTCGGCCTCCAGCGCCAGGATGCCGATCAGCGCCCTGTGGTCGTAGTAGACATAGGCGCCCGCCCCCGGCTCCGCTCCCTGCGGGATCCACCACAGCCGGAACAGCCCGAGGATGTGGTCGACCCGGATGCCACCGGCGTGGCGCAGGATGTTGCGGAGCATGTCGCGGAAGGCCGCATACCCTGATGCGGCGAGGCGCTCCGGGTGCCATGGCGGCTGGCTCCAGTCCTGGCCGTGCTGGTTGAACATGTCCGGCGGGGCACCCACGCTGATCCCCGACGCGAGCACGTCCTGCAGCGCCCACGCATCCGCCCCGCTCGGATGGACCCCTACCGCGAGGTCGTGCACCACGCCGATGGACATCCCGGAGCCGGTGGCTTCGAGTTGGGCCTCCTGCAACTGCTCGTCCACGAGCCACTGCAGCCACTCGTGGAACTGCATCCGGGCAGCGTGGCGTTCGGCGAAGGCACGGGCCCCCTCCGAGCCGGGGCGCCCGACGTCCTCCCATTCCGGTGCGCCCGGTGCGAGCGTCTCGGCGAGCGCCGACCACAGCGCGAAGTCGGCCAGGCCCTGGCCCTGGTGGGCACGGTAGGCATCGAAGTCGTGCTGGCGCTGTTCGGGGCGCTCGACGGCGAAGACGAGCTCGAGTGCCTCGAGTTTGGCGGCGTAGGACGCGTCCCGGTCCAGCAGGGTGGTGGCGGTGTTCGCCTCTGCGAAACCTGCGGCGAGCTCAGCGATCCTCGCCCGCGCTGCGGCATCGAGCCGGGCGTACTCCGGGATGTCCTCGATGCGCAGGTAGAGGGGGTGGAAGTAGCGCCGGGTCGTCGGCAGGTAGGGCGACGGTTCCACCGGCGGCACGGGCTCCGCGGCGTGCAGGGGGTTCACCAGCACGAAATCGCCGCCATGGGCCGCGGCGGCCTGCGCGATCGAACCGAGATCGGCGAGGTCGCCGATGCCCCACGAGGCAGAGGAGCGGACGGAGTAGAGCTGGGCCATGAGCCCCCAGGTCCGGTGATCCATGAGCGCCGCCGTCGTGCTCAGCCGATCAGGGGTGACCACCAGGGTCCGGGAGGTCTCCTGCCCGTCCACGCTCGCATGCAGCGTGTGCCAGCCCAGCGGCATGGCGTGCGGCAGGGTGCCTTCGCGCCGCTCCACAGCCTTGCCGTCGACGGTCCGGGTCGCCACCGCCCCGGCCACCGCTCCGGTGTAGCGGACGCCGTCCTCGTCGACGGCCCAGAACTCCACCTCCGCCCCGGCGGGCACGTGGAGCATCACCGGGTCCACGTCGCTCTGGCGCACCACGACGACGGTGGGCAGCACGGAGCGCCAGGGTCCGGTTCCGACCTCCTCCAGCGCCCGCTCGATCGCGGCGTCGGACGAGGCATCGACACCGAGCGCCGCGAGAACCGTGACGAGGGTCTCCGGGGTGACGCGGGCGGGCTCGCCGTCCCATCCCTTGAAGGTGGTCCCCACCCGGTGCGCCTCGGCGAGTTGCTCGAGGCGTGACGGAGCCTTCGGGGCTGCTTCTTCGTGCTGCGTTGTGTCGGCCATGGCTCCAATCTAGGCGTGCATCAGGAGCCTGTGCATCCGCAGCGGCACCCCATGACCGATTTGACGAGGACCGTTCCGCGCCCGGACCGGCGCCTCGAGGGCCGCATCCCTACCAGTGAGTCGACGGCCGGACAACCCGCGGGGCAACGCCCGTGCTCCTGGCGGCGGCGCCGGCGGCAGTGGCACTGTGGAGCAATGGCCTACTTCCTCGAATACCTCATCCCTGCGGAGAACGGCGGGGCGGAGGTGCCCCTGGACGACGCCAACGACGGCTTCACGATCCCCGTCAGCGAGACCGCCGAACGGGTGGTCCACCTGGACACCCTGCCCGCCCGCAGCCGCATCGCCGCCGGGACGCTCGAGGATGCCCGCACGGAGGCGGAGCAGCTCCTCCTGCACAGCAAGGCCGACGCCGGGGAGCTCTTCGAGGATCCGAGCGATTCCCTCGATGCCGGAGCCGGCCGGCGGGTGGGGAGTTTCCGTGAGGGCGACGGCTGGAGCGAGGACTGATCCCGCTACCAGGTGTCCTTCGTGTAGGTGCTGTTGAGCCGGGCGATCAGGAAGCCGAGCGTCTCGACGTCGTCCGGGTTCCAGCTGCGCATGAGCGTGGTGAACGCCGTACGACGGCCTGCCTGGGCGGCGGCCAGTTGCTGCTCGCCGAGCGCCGTCAGCAGCACGCGCTGCGAGCGGGCGTCGTTCGGATCTAGTTGGCGGCTGACGAGTCCCAGCCGTTCGAGGCCGGCGAGCTGCCGGCTCACGGACGGCTTCCCCACTCCGATGCTCAGGGCGATGTCCGTTGCGCGCAGGGACCCCTCGCGCTGCAGGAGCGTCAGGATCCCGTAGGCTGCAGGCTCCATCTCGGGGTGCACGTTCTTGGCGAGCGCATGGGACGTCGTCCGTTCCCTGCGCCACAGCACGCTCGTCTCCTCCTCGAGCACCTCGATGGCGCGCTCGAACTCGACGCCGTCGCGTCCTTCGGGTGTCTTCATGGGAGAAGCGTATAGATGCGTGGAACGATCGGGACCGTATTCACGGGAGAAGTCCGAAGATGTCAGCGGGCCGGCAACCCGTGCGTCCGGACGAAATCCTGGTGCATCCGGGTCTGCGACAGCGCGGAGAGCAACTGGAATCCGTGCAGCCCGTCCCATCCCGCGGTCCAGGTGAGGCGCGAGGCGATCTCCCAGATGCTCGGCCCGCCGGCACGGGAGCTGTCCTCCGCCAGCACCTTCGCCACTTCCCGCGCACGCTTCAGCTGGTGTTCCGCGCTCTCACCCGCGCGCTCGGACAGCCCTCTGAACCGGTGCCCGTGGCCTGGCAGCGCCTCGTGGAGGCCGTAGCCGCGGACGCGCTCGATCGACGCCAGGTACTCGGCCAGCGGATTCGCTTCCGTCGCACCGCCGAGTCCGAGACCGGCGAACACGGTCGGCAGCACGTGGTCCCCGGTGAAGAGGAGCGCGCGGTCGTCGTCGCGCAGGCAGATGTGCCCGGCCGTATGTCCTGGCGTCGCCATCACCTCGATACGGAATCCCGGGATGCGGAGGACGTCGCCGTCGGACAGCACGCGGTCAACGGCCACCACGAGCCCTGCGGGCGACCGGTCGACGTACTGGGCGAGTTCGCTCCGCCGCCCCTCCGGGACGCCCCACTCCTCCAGGCGCCCGATCGCCTCGTCGAGGTCGAGCAACCGCGTGCTGTGGCGCTCGAGCGCCTGGCGCTCCGCCGCATGCATCGCGAGTTCGGCCCCCGAGGCCTCGCGCAACCGGGCCGCCATCCCCACATGATCGGGGTGCAGGTGGGTCCCGGTGATGCCCGTGACCACGCCGGCCCCCGTGCCCCCGGGAACGACGACGGCGAGCGCCGCCATCAGCCGGTCCCAGTTGGCGTCCGAGTCCCAGCCGGGATCGACCACGTGGACGCCGCCGTCGGCGTCGAGCAGGAGATAGGTGAACGAATAGGCGAGGTGGCCGCCCGGCATGGGCTGGGCGAGGGCCCAGACGTCCTCGCGCACCCGGTCCAGCGGCGGCAGTCCATGATCGAGCGTTTCCATCTGCTGCGTACCGGTGCTGTCCATGCATCCTTCCGGGTGGCTTGTTCCCATCAAAGCAGAACCGCTGTGCACCCGCGACGCCGTGTCCGCCGGCTCGGACGGGTGCCCAGGGCCCGGGACTGCCGTCCGAGGACCTACTCCCAGCCCAGCAGGGCGAGGATCTGCCCGGCGATGTCCTCCGGCAGGCGGGCCGAGGTCTGGACGCGGTGCACATCCGGGGGCGCGAGTTCCGCGAGGCGCCGGGCGGCGTCGGCGCTGCTGTCACGGTGCTCCTCGAGCCGGCGGCCGCTCTCCCGCTGCGCGAGCCTGGCGTCCGCCGTCGCCGTGTCCGCCTCGAGCAGTACGCCGACGACGGCGGGAGCGTCACCCATCGCCCCGGCCAGGGAGGCGGATTCGAGGACGGACACGGTATTGGTGTAGATCAGGCGGCGGTAGCCCAGCTCCCGGTAGTTGGACCACATGCCGGCGAGGTTCCGCTCGGCCAGTCCGTGCTCCCAGGGTGCCGGATAGGCGAGGTCCAGGGCATCACCTTCGATCAGGGCGTGCCGGACACCCCCTTCGGCGAGGAGGTGGTGCAGGGCCAGCGCCACGGTGGTCTTGCCCACGCCGGAGCGCCCGCCGATGAACAGGACCGAACTGCCGGTGCTGTCCGAGGGCGGGCGCCCGGAGGGCTCGCTGTCAGCCCCCAAACAGGGCCGCGACGCGGGTCAGGGTCTGGAAGATGCCGTAGCCGAGGGGCACTGCCACGAGCGCCCAGACGGCGGCGATGCGTGCTCCGGTCATGTCAGGCCTCCTTCGCGAATTCTCGGGACGAGCCCGGAACGGGTTCGTGGAAGCGGGAATCGACGGGCTTGACGAGCAGGTTCGCGATGAAACCCACGATCAGCAGTCCCACCATGGTGAGCAGTGCGGGCTGGTAGGCGCCGGCGTCCAGCTCCCCGGGCGTGCCCTGCGAGTCGAGGAAGGCGTTCACGATCAGCGGCCCGGCGATGCCCGCGGCGGACCACGCGGTGAGCAGGCGGCCGTGGATCGCGCCGACCTGGTACGTGCCGAAGAGGTCCCGGAGGTAGGCCGGGACGGTGGCGAAGCCGCCGCCGTAGAAGGAGATGATCACGAAGGCCAGCACCACGAACAGCAGGGTGGTGGACGAGCCGGCCAGGGCCAGCACCAGGTAGAGGACGGCTCCGACGCCGAGGTAGATCATGTAGATCCTCTTGCGCCCGATGATGTCCGACGTCGTCGACCACGCGAACCGCCCGCCCATGTTGCCGATCGAGAGCAGGCCCACGAAGCCGCCGGCGACGGCGACCGAGACCGCCGTCGTGCCGTCCGCGCCGCGGAAGAAGTCCTGGATCATCGGCGAGGCCTGCTCGAGGATGCCGATACCGGCAGTCACGTTGCAGAACAGGACGATCCAGACGAGCCAGAACTGCCGGGTCTTGATCGCGTTGGCCGCGGACACGTTGTCGGTGGTGACGAGCGGCTTGGACTTCAGCTGCGACGGGTCGAAGCCGTCGGGCTTCCAGCCGTCGGCCGGCACCTTGATGGTGAAGGCGCCGAACATCATGTAGATGAAGTACACGACGGCGAGCGTGAGGAACAGCTTCCCGACGGCGTCACCGCTTGCCACCCAGCCCTCGGCGCCGGAGTCCGGGTCGTACATACGCAGCAGCTGCGTGGAGAGCGGGCTCGCGATGAGCGCGCCGCCGCCGAAGCCCATGATGGCCATGCCCGTGGCGAGGCCGGGACGGTCGGGGAACCACTTGATCAGGGTGGACACGGGCGAGATATAGCCGATGCCGAGGCCGATGCCGCCGATGAATCCGTAGCCCAGGTAGACGAGCCACAACTGGTTGGTGAAGATCCCGAGCGCACCGACCAGGAATCCCGAGGTCCAGAACAGCGCCGAGGTGAACATGGCCTTGCGGGGCCCGTTGCGGTCCACCCAGGTGCCGAGGACGGCGGCGGACAGGCCGAGCATCACGATCGCGATCGAGAAGATGATGCCGATCTGCGTGAGGGTGGCATCGAAGTGGGCGGTCAGCGCCGTCTTGTAGACGCTCGTCGCGTAGGCCTGCCCGATGCACAGGTGGACGGCCAGCGCAGCCGGTGGAATGAGCCAGCGGTTGAATCCCGGTGGCGCGATGGTGTGGTCACGGTCGAGCCAACTCATCGGTACCCTCTCTGTCGGAATGAGTGGCCGCCCCCCGGCCATCGTTGGTGAAGGCAATTATGCTGTGCGTCACACAAGATGGGGGGAAATGCACGCCCGGCGGTACTCGTGGCGCGATGAACGGCATGCGTGTACCGCGGTAGCCAGCAGGCTTAGCATCCTCGCCTAAACTGTCGCTCATGGCCACTACAGAACAGGTTACGGACACCAGACTCAGGCGCGGCATCTCCGGACCGCTGCTGTACCTCTTCATCCTCGGGGACGTCCTCGGTGCCGGAGTCTACGCCCTGGTCGGCGTGATCTCGGCAGAGGTGGGCGGCGCGATCTGGATGCCCCTCATGGTGGCCCTGGCGCTGGCTCTCCTGACAGCGGGCTCGTACGCCGAACTCGTCACCAAGTACCCGAAGGCCGGCGGTGCCGCCGTCTTCGCCGAGCGTGCCTTCAGGAAGCCGTTCATCTCGTTCCTCGTCGGCTTCTGCATGCTCGCGGCCGGTGTGACCAGCGCGGCAGGCCTCGCCCAGGCTTTCGCGGGTGGCTATCTCACCACCTTCGTCGACGTGCCGGCCGTGCCCGCAGCCCTGGTGTTCCTCGTCCTGCTGGCGCTGCTGAACATGCGCGGCATCAAGGAGTCGGTCCGCAGCAACGTGGTCATGACCGTCATCGAGGTCTCCGGACTCGTCCTCGTCATCGTCGTGGTCGGGATCTTCGTGGCGGGCGGGAACGGTGACATCTCACGGGTCAACGAGTTCCCTCCCGGCGTGGGCGCGGCCTCCGCCGTCCTGGCCGCGTCGCTGATCGCGTACTACTCCTTCGTGGGGTTCGAGGTGTCGGCGAATGTCGCCGAGGAAGTCCAGGACGTCAGCCGCGTGTACCCGAAGGCCATCTTCGGGGCCCTGCTGACCGCCGGCGTCGTCTACCTCCTGATCGGGCTCGCCGCCTCTGCCGCGCTCGCCCCCGACCAGCTCGCCGGCTCGAGCTCGCCCCTGCTCGACGTCGTCGCCGCCACCGGCTCGGGGATCCCGGACTGGCTCTTCAGCCTGGTGGCCCTGATCGCCGTCGCCAACGGCGCCCTGCTCACCATGATCATGTCCAGCCGCCTGACGTACGGGATGGCGGAACAGGGGCTCTTCCCCTCGATCTTCGACCGGGTGCTCCCCAATCGCCGCACACCTTGGGTCGCCATCGTCGCCACGACGCTCGTGGCCATGGTGCTGACACTGACCGGAGGGCTCGAATCCCTCTCGCAGACCGTGGTACTCCTGCTCCTGTTCGTGTTCCTGAGCACCAACATCGCGGTCCTCGTCCTGCGGAAGGACGAGGTGGGCCACAGGCACTTCCGCATCCCGGTGGTCTTCCCCTACCTCGCCATCGCATCCTGCATCCTGCTCCTCACGCAGCAGACGGGCGAGATCTGGCTGCGGGCAGCCGTCCTGCTGGCCCTGGGGCTCGCCCTGTACGGCGTGCAGCGCCTCGTGCGGGGCCGGGCGACGGAAGCATCCGGCAGGTGACGCCCACACAACGCCCCACGGCGGCACGCCTGCCGGCGGCAGGGACTCGCGGGCGCACCGGACGCAGCCGGGCGGCGTCGCCTGCTCTCACCAGGAATGCGGGGCAGGCTTCCGCGTACTGGGGAGCGCGTTGTTGAGGCGCCACTCGTGGATCCACTCGGGCAGGACGGTGGTCTCCGGTGGTGCACCGAAGGCGGAGATGATGTCCTCGTTGCTGACGGGACCGGTGGTGGAGACGAGGCGCGTGGCGATGAAGGCCCTGGCGTAGATCTCGCCGCCGGCCACCGCCCTCTGCTCGAAGTAGATGGCGCGCTCGTCGAGACCGAGGATGCGCGTCTCGACCGAATACCGCTGGCCGAGCTGCAACGACTTGCGGAAGCTGATGGTCGCCCCCGCCGCGACGGGGCTCCACCCGCGCCGACGCATCTGCTGCCAGACGCCACTGCGCACCATGAGGTCGAAACGGCCGAGGTCGAAGATCGAGAAGTACATCCCGTTGTTCAGATGCATCGCGATGTCGATGTCGGTCGGCAGGACGCGCAGGGCCACGCTGCTGGAGCCCCAGATGCTCAGGGCCGGGCGCCGGCGGGACAGGAACAGCTGCAGCAATGTGCGGAGGATGAGATGCATGGGCCTATATTACTCACCGGTAACATGAGTAAACGGAATATTTTCTCCGGATAACGGCTTGGAGCTTGCAGGAAACCGCACACAGAGCAAGGAGAACACCATGACCACCAGCACACAGGTCCATCTCGTCCGGCGCCCCACCGGCACTCCACGTACCGAGGACTTCGCCACGGTGGCGGTGGACCTGCCCGGGCTCGGGCGGGACGAGGTGCGTGTCCGCAACGCCTATGTGTCCGTCGACCCCTACATGCGCGGCCGGATGAACGACTCGAAGTCCTACATCCCTCCGTTCGGCCTGAGGGAGGCCATGACCGGCGGTGCCGTGGGCAGGGTGGTGGAGTCCTCCTCGGCTGCACTCCCCGTGGGTACCGCCGTCCTCCACAGCTACGGATGGCGGAATCTCGCACAGGGCCCGGCCACGCACTTCTCACCGCTGCCGGAGACGGACCTGCCCCTGTCCGTCTTCCTCGGAGCGGCAGGCATGACCGGCCTGACCGCCTATGCCGGGCTCAAGCGCGTGGCCGGGCTCAGGGAGGGGGACGTCGCCTTCATCTCCGGAGCAGCCGGCGCCGTCGGCTCAATCGCAGGCCAGATAGCCCGCAAGCTCGGCGCCTCCCGCGTCATCGGCTCGGCCGGCTCCGCGGCGAAAGTGGCGCTGCTGAAGGAGAGGTACGGGTTCGACGAGGCCTTCAACTACAAGGACGCGCCGGTGCGCGAACAGCTGCGCGGCGTTACCCCGGACGGCATCGACGTCTACTTCGACAACGTGGGCGGAGACCATCTCGAGGCAGCGCTCGACCGCCTCAACACCGGGGGGCGCGCAGCCCTGTGCGGCGCGATCTCGCAGTACAACAGCACGGAGCGCACGCCCGGTCCGGACAACATGGGCAACCTCGTGACGCGCTCCCTCAAGCTCGAGGGCTTCATCGTCGGGCAGCACCAGGACCTGCAGCCAGAGTTCGCACGGCAGATGACGGCCTGGCTGTCCGATGGCAGCGTGGTCTTCGACGAGACCGTGGTGGACGGCGTCGAAAACGCCGTCGGCGCCTTTTTGGACATGATGAACGGCGCCAACACAGGCAAGATGCTCGTCCGACCCTGACCACCGAGGTCGGTTCGGTAGCGGAGCGCAAACTGCTCCGGCCACCCCTTCCTACACCCCTGCTACGCCCCTGCTACACCCCGTCGCGGCGCCCGGTCGGCTCGGACCACGGCGCTCGCCGACCGGCGAGCGCCACCGCCGGGCCGGCTCAGTCGTCGCCGGCCACGCGCAGCGTCGCTTCGAACCGCTTTCGCTGGTCGGCCGGCAGGAGCGCCCGGTACTGCGGGAACTCCGCCAGGAATTCACGCACCCGCGGGCAGTAGGGAACCACGGCGATGCGACGCCGGTGGGCGTTGAGGAACACCTGGCGGATCAGCGCGGGCTCGACGTCGACCGCGTCGAATCGCGGGTCGACGACGGCCTGGATCAGCACCGCGTGCGCGCCCTTCATCTCGTACTTCACGTGGCCGACCATGGTGCCGTCGCTGAAGAGCTCGAAGCGGGAGAAGAGCGAGTTGTCGCGGAAGCCGCTACGGGTCCTCGCAGGGGCGGAGCGTGTCTCCGCCTGGACCTCCCGCCGCTCGATCTCCTCCACCAGCAATTCGTAGTGGGAGATGGCATCCATCGGCGGGAAGTCGCGGTCCAGCAGTCGGTAGGTCTGGTTGCACAGGACCCGCAGCTGCCGGGTCGAGATGACGCTGAGGTCCTCCGGGAACTCCGTCTCCTCTGCGCGGGGAGAGGGACTGGGCGAGATCCTGGGAGCTGCGCCCCACCCGGACTGCTCCGGCTCAGCCGGCTGTACGGACTGCGGACGGTATTCGACAAAAGAGGAAGTTTCCATGATCAGCTCCACGATGGTGGTTCGATGGCCCGCTGCTAGGCCCTGTGCGAAACTATAGGCCCATTCTTTCTCGATGTGAAATTAAGTACCCTTACCAATTTCGGGGCGCAGGTCATCCTGGACGCGATGACTGCTCGAGGAGGGCTTGAGCGAATCTTGAGGTTCGGTTCGGCGAGGCTTGATGCCGGGCGGACTAGCCTGAGCGGAGCACCCTGCACCTCGCGTCGGGTGATCCGGTATCCGAGGAGTCCGCCTTGCAGTTCGAGACCGCCCAGCTGGCCATGACGGCGTCGTCCCTCACGGTCCCCGAGGTGCACGCCCACTACCTCAACTCCGGCGGATTCTTCGACGAACTGGAGGTCGACGCCTACCTCCACGGCCTCACGCCCCTGCCCCGCGAGGAGCGCGACTGCATCGCCCAGGCCGTCAACGAGCTCATCGACGACCTACTCGCCGTCGGCATGGCGGACCACCCTCCCCGCGCCTCCTACAGCCGTCCGCCGGCCCTGCGCGCTGCGGCTGCCACCCCTGTCCCCGCTTTCCGTCGGCTGGTCGGATAGCTCGCCGGACAGCGGCTTGAGCAGAAGTTGAACCAGTCCTGACCACGTCCTGATCGGGCGCATGGCTGCCGACGAACTTCCCCAGTCACACTCGGTATATGCCATCGGTCGGACCGGCGTCAGCCGGACACGCAGCGTGGATACATGGTCGCGACAATCCGCGCACGTGGGGCACTGGCCCGCGGTCAGGCAGCCGGCCGCAGGACAGGACTCGCCCGAGTCGCTTCGCATCGCGTGGGTCGCACCGTGTTGACGGAGCACTCGCCGCCGCGACAGGCTGGGCTGACATGCCCCCTCGAGCAGGAGTCCCACCATGGCAACCGCCCCCACCGTCCAGTTGCGCAGTGGCGCCCACCTTCCCCTCCTCGGCCTCGGCACCTGGCCGCTGAACGACGACGAGGCGGCCGACGCCGTCAGCCTTGCGATCGAGACCGGCTACCGGTTGATCGACACGGCCGAGAACTACCGCAACGAAAAGGGCGTGGGCGAGGGCATCCGGCGCTCCGGCGTGCCACGCGAGGAACTGTTCATCACCACCAAGTTCAACCGTGAGCACCACAGCGTGGACGGCGTGCGGCGTGCCTTCGAGGCGAGCGCCCGCCTGCTGGGCCTCGAGTACGTGGACCTGCTCCTCGTCCACTGGCCGAACCCGGACCAGGGGCGCCATGTCGAGGCGGTGCAGGGCATCGCCGCGTTGATGGAGCAGGGACTCGTGCGGGCGGTGGGCACCTCGAACTACAAGCCGGCGCACCTGCAGCAGGTGATGGACGCCGGTATCGTGCCCGATGTCAACCAGATCCAGCTGGATCCCCGGCGCCCGCGGATCGAGGAACGCGCCTTCCACAACGAGCACGGGATCGTCACGGAGTCCTGGAGTCCCCTCGGTCCGGGCAGCGGGCTGCTGCAGGACCCGGGCGTCGTCTCGATCGCGGAAGCCCACGGCATCACTCCGGCACAGGTGGTGCTGCGCTGGCACGTCCAGCAGGGCATGGTCGCCATCCCGAAGTCCGCCGACCCGGAGCGGCTGGCACAGAACCTCGACATCTTCGATCTCGAGCTCTCCGGAGCGGAACTCGCACGCCTCTACCTGCTCGACACGGGCGAGGCCGAGATCGTGGATTCGGACGGGTTCGGGCACTGAGCGGCCCCACCTGCCACCTCGCGCCCGTCGCCCCTCCGGAACTGCTTGACAGCACCCCCCGCCGCCGGAAAGGTAGTAAGCACGCTTAGTTCTTCGTGTCCGACGAATGATCGACCGGGCACGGGAGCATCGACCGGAAGGAAGATCAGCATGGCGGACGAACCCGGCAACCAGACCCCGAACACTCCCGATGTCAGCGAGACGGAACTCCGCGGGATGAAAGTGGACGAGCTCCGCAAGGAAGCCAAGGAGGAGGGGCTCTCGGGCACCTCCGGGATGCGGAAAGGTGAACTCGTGGACGCCGTCGCCCAGGCGAAGCAGGGCAGCGCCCCGGGAACGGACGAGTCCGGCAGCGGGTCCCAGGATTCCGACGAGGTCGGCGCCGGGCCCGACGGCGGTAGGATCCGCACGGGCCCGGAGACATCGAAGTCCCTCAAGTACTCCCAGGAGATCACCTCTCCCGACGAGGACCCCGAGCGCGAGGGCCGCAGCCTGGCGACCACGCACCATGAGGTCATCAAGCAGTGGGCGGAATCCCGCGGCGCGCGACCGGCCACCGTGGACGGAACGGAGCACGGGGACCACCTCGGTGTTCTCCGCTTCGACTTCAACGAGGACACGGACAAGCTGCGCCCCGTGAGCTGGGACGAGTGGTTCAGGACGTTCGACGAGCGCCGGCTGAACTTCATCTACCAGGAACAGCGCAAGGACGGCAACCAGTCGAACTTCTTCATCCTCGAGAGCCCCAACCGCGAGGACGCCTGACGCGGCGCCCTGCCCGGAAGGAGGGGCGGCCGGGCATATCCTTGGCCTGGTGCCCTTTCCGCCGGCAGCCGCGGCCCGATGACGGCGATGCCCCGAGGCGGCGGGCGCCCTCCGCCCACTGAGAGGACCCCGCTTGCTCGAGATCGCCGTGATCCTGGCCGCCGGCTTCTGGGCAGGCATGATCAACGTGGTGGTGGGTTCCGGCACCCTGGTGACCTTCCCGACCCTCCTGCTCTTCGGTTACCCGCCGATCGTCGCGAACATCTCGAACAACATCGGTCTCGTGGGTGGCGGCCTGTCCGGGTCGTGGGGGTACCGCCGCGAGATCGCCGCGAACAAGCGGCTCCTCCTCCGCCTCCTGCCCCTCTCCGTGCTCGGCGGCCTCGGCGGCGCACTCCTGCTCCTCGTCCTGCCCGCGGAGGCCTTCCAGGCGATCGTGCCGGTCCTCATCATCATCGGCCTGGCCATGGTGGCCCTGGCGCCGCGCGTGCAGCGGGCTGCTGCGGCCAAGGCGGGCGAGGGTGCGCCGGATGCCGCGCCGTCCCGTCGTCGTTCACTGCTCCTGCTGGCCGGCATCGGCGTCCTCGGCGTGTACGGGGGCTACTTCGGCGCCGCGCAGGGGATCCTGATCGTCGGCCTCATGACGATGGTCACGATGGAGAGCCTGCAGCGGATCAACGCCATCAAGAACGTCCTGACCACCGCCGTCAACAGCGTCGCCGCCGTCGCCTTCATGGTCTTCGCCTGGGAGTCCATCAACTGGTCCCTGGTGCTGATCATCGCCGTCGGAGCCACCCTCGGTGGCCTCCTCGGAGCCCGGGTAGGACGCCGGCTCTCCCCCTTCGCGCTGCGCGCCACCATCCTCGTCATCGGTACCGCCGCACTCATCCGCATCGTCTTCTTCGGCTGACGAACCACCACCTACTTACTCCCGGGAACCCCATGCAACGCTTCGCCTGCACCGTCTGCTCCGCACCCCTCTTCTTCGAGAATTCCCGCTGCCTCGCCTGCGGCACCGAACTCGGGTTCCACCGCGGCGAGCACGGCATCGTCCCGCTCGACGACGACGGCGCCTACCGCGACCTCGAAGGGCAGCTCCTGCGCCGCTGTACCAACCTCAAGCTCTCGGGCTGCACGTGGCTGGTGCGGGAGGAGGGCGACGAGTGCTTCAGCTGCACCCTGACGCGGACCCGACCCGATGACCACGACACCACCGGGCTGGCGCAGTTCCTCGACGCCGAACGCTCCAAGCGGCACCTGATCTACGAACTCGACGTGCTCGGCCTGCCGATCGAGGACAGGATCCGGAATCCGGAGCGGGGACTCGCCTTCGACCTCCTCTCGAGCGTCGAGGAGAAGGTGGTGATCGGGCACCAGAACGGGCTGATCACCATCGACCTGGCGGAGACCGTCGACTCCCACCGCGAGAAGATGCGGGCCACGCTCGACGAGCCGTACCGCACCATGCTCGGGCACTTCCGGCACGAGACCGGCCACTACTTCGAGGGCACGCTCGTCTTCTCCGATCCCGACCTCACGGAGCGGGCCCGCAGCATCTTCGGTGACGACCGCAGCAGCTACAAGGACGCCATCAAGCGGCACTACGACGAGGGCGCTCCCGACGGCTGGGAGAAGGAGCACATCTCCATGTACGCCACCATGCACCCCTACGAGGACTTCGCCGAGACGTTCGCCCACTACCTGCACATCTGCGACACCGTGGACACGGCCCTGCAGTACGGGCTCGCCTCCGGTCCTGGCCCGAACACCTCGGAGGACTTCGGCGACGTGGTCCGGGACACCTGGATCCCGCTCTCCGTCGCCCTCAACCAGGTCAACCGCAGCATGGGCGCCAATGACCTGTACCCGTTCGTGCTGCCCCCCGCCGTCGTCGCCAAGCTCGACTTCGTGCACAAGCTCCGCGTGCGGGTCGGGGAGCCGGTGGTGGGACCGGCAGCCGCGTAGCAGAGGTTCCCGCTACGGCCAGAGAAGCTCCCGGCGCCAGCCCCCGCCGAAGCGCGTGTACAGGAGCCGGGTGTGCCGCCGTTCGTGGTCGGCCTGCCAGAACTCGACGGCGTCCGGCGCCACGGTGAAGACCGTCCAGGTGGTCGACGCGAGACCGTCCGTGGCCTCGATGCGCCGTACCTGCTGCTCGACCGCCGCGTCGAGGTCCTCCCGCGCGCCCAGCACGGCGCTCTGGCTGCCCGCGAGCACCAGTGCACGGGCCACCGGGTGGCGGCGCTGGAAATCGGCGTCGTTCTCCTCCGTGGTACCGATCGAGACCGTACCCCGGATCCTCACCTGGCGGCCGGCCGCCGGCCAGAAGAACGAGAGCGCGGCGGCCGGGTTCGCCGCCAGCTGCCGGCCCTTGGGGCTGTCCGCGCTGGAGGCCACCTGCCAGCCGGAGGAGGTCAGGTCCTTGAGGACCACCACGCGTGCGTCCGGCCGGCCGTCCTCCCCGACCGTCGAGAGCGTGACTGCGTGCGGTGCCGCGATGCCGTCCTCCACGGCACGCTTCAGCCAGGCCACGAACAGGTCGATCGGCGAGTCGGGCGCCGCGGCCGGATCGAAGGGTGGCATCTCCTCGGGGAAGACCGGAACACCCCGGATGATGTCGCGGATCAGGCCTGGCTCGCTCATGCCCCCAGCCTAGCTCCGCGTCCCGGCAGGAACGGCTATGTCCACGCGCCCAACCGTCAACCCTCCCCTTCGCGGACTGTGCCCGGCGTGCTCGCCGCGACGCGGCGGCATAGAGTCGGTGGATGCCAGCCCACCAGGACCAGTACGTCGGACCACGAGACCTCACCCGGTGGTCGTCACCGCTGGGCCGCCTCCTCGTGCGGTGCGTCCGCCCCCTCGCCCGCTGGGTGGGGCCGCACACGGCCCTGCTGCTCATCATCGCGATCGGCGGCGGTATCGCTGCGGCCCTGACGGCGGCCTCGGCCGAGGTGTACGAGTCGGTCGTCGAGGCGGACGGCGTCGCGGCCCTGGACCGGCCCGCCCTGGATCTCGCCGTCTCGCTGCGCCAGGACTGGCTCAACGCCTTCATCACCGGGTACACGAACATCGGGGGCCCGATCGGCATGCCCATCCTGGCCGTCGGGGTCATGGTGCTGCTCGCAGCCCGCCGCAGGTCCTGGACGCCGGTGATCCTGATACCCGCGGCGGCCTTCGGGTCACTGCTGATGACGGTCGCGGGAAAGGACGCCATCGGGCGCCTGCGTCCGCCGATCGAACTCGCCGTCCCGCCCTACGAGTCCTCGCCGTCGTTCCCCAGCGGCCATTCGCTCAACGCCCTGGTGATCGCGGGCATCGTGGCGTACCTGCTCGTGCTGCGGCAGCAACGCAAGCGCACGCGCGCGCTCACCATCACGCTCGCCGTCCTGTTCGCCGCGACCATGGGGCTCAGCCGCGTGTACCTCGGCCACCACTGGCTCACCGACGTGCTGGTCGCCTGGACCCTCGGCATCGCGTGGCTCGCCCTCGTCATCACCGCCCACCGGCTCTTCCTGACGTTCCGCCTGCACCGGATGGCAGCACGTGGTGCCCCCGCCTGAACAGCCGTCCGCGCCCGGCGCCGTCGTGCGGCCCCTCCGACGGGATGCCCAGCGCAACCGCGAGGTGGTCCTGCGGGCGGCGCGGCGCATGTTCGCCGTCCACGGAGCGGACTGCAGTTTCGAGGACATCGCCCGGGATGCGGGCGTGGGCGTGGGGACCGTGTACCGCCGGTTCCCCGACCGGCGGGCCCTCATCGAGGCCATCCTGGAACAGCGCGTCTTGGACGTCGACGCCGCGGCGACGGAGGCGTTGGGGCTCGACGACCCGTGGGCGGCCGCGCGGTTGTTCGTCGGTTCCGCCGCGCACATGCAGCGCGAGGATCGGGGCCTGCGCGAACTGCTGCACGATCCGGGTTTCGTGTCCGCGGGGCTTGCGCTGCTGCGCCGCCGTCTGGCTCCTGCTGCCGAGGAGCTGGCGCTCCGGCTCCGGACCGGAGGCTCCGCGAGGGCGGACCTCACCGGCCGGGACCTCCTGGTCCTCGTCCGCATGCTCGGTTCGCTCGCACCGGATCCCGCCCCCGCAGGCACCCTCGACCGCACCCCGGCCGACAGTCCGGCCGACAGTCCGGCCGACAGCCCGGATGGCAGCGGGGACGTCGAGCGGTACCTCGACCTCGTCCTGGAGGCGCTCCGGCACCAACCGGCCGAACGCTGAGCAGAGCGACCGGCGATCGGCCGGATCATCGGGCGCCACCTCCTGCTCGAGCACATCGTCATCGTGGCCGCCGTCGCCATCGGCCGGCATCGAGGACCACCAGGACATCAGCCCGACGGCGGGATTCGCTTCCGCCTTCCAGTCAGTTGGCCTGCCGATCGTCCCCGCCTTCGGTGTTCCCGCATCGCTGTTCCTGATGCTGCAGCTGCACCGGGAGACGTGGCTGCGCTTCGGCGTCCGGCTGCTGATCGGGTTGACCGTCTACTTCTTCTACGGCCGGAAGAATTCCCTCATGAACCCGGACAGTCCCCGCCACGCCCTCCTGGGGCGCGGCGTGTAGCCCCTTCCCCCACCGCAGGGAACGGAAGCCCGCCGCACCGTAACGAAGTGCGGCGGGCTTCGCCGTTCCCTATCCTCGATAGGGGCCGAATGCACTCCAGCGGCCCCCAATCCCTACCCAGTGAAGGATCAGCACCCGCATGGACCTCTTTCGGACCAAGTCCATCGAGCAGTCGATCAAGGACTCCGACGAGAAGGGACACGGCCTCAAGCGGTCCCTCAATACCTGGGACCTCATGATCATGGGAGTCGCCGTGGCCGTCGGCGCCGGCATCTTCTCGGTGGGCGCCCAGGCGGCCGCCTTCAACGCCGGACCCGCCGTGACCATCTCCTTCGTCCTGGCGGCGATCACCTGCGCCCTCGCCATCATGTGCTACGCCGAGTTCGCCACCGCATTGCCGGTCGCCGGCAGCGCCTACGTCTTCACCTACGCCACGATGGGTGAACTCCTCGCCTGGATCATCGGCTGGAACCTGATCCTCGAACTGCTCATGGCGGCCGCGGTCATCGCGAAGTTCTGGGGCGTCTACCTCACCGACCTCTTCGCCGTGCTGAACCTCGACATCCCTGCGGAGGTCAGCCTGCTCGGACTAGACCTCACCTGGGGTCCGCTGCTGATCGTCGCGATCTTCACCGCCGTGCTCATCTACGGCACCAAGCTCTCGGCCCGCGTCAACAGCGTCTTCACGGTGATCAAGATCGGCATCGTCCTGTTCGTGATCGTCGTCGGCTTCTTCTACGTCAGCCCGGAGAACTACGCACCGTTCGTGCCCGACTCGGAACCCGCGGCGGAGAGCGGTGCGGGCTGGGCCGACCAGCCCTTCCTCTCCTTCCTCAGCGGCGCCTCACCGGCGGCCTTCGGCTTCACCGGGATCATCTCCGGTGCGGCACTCGTCTTCTTCGCGTTCATCGGGTTCGACGTCGTCGCCACCTCCGCCGAGGAAGTGAAGAACCCGAGCCGCACGCTTCCGCGCGGCATCTTCGCCGGCCTCGCCGTGGTCAGCGTCCTCTACATCCTGGTGACCCTCGTGGTCACCGGCATGGTCTCGTACAAGGAACTCGGTGCGTCCGGTGCGCCGTCACTCGCCACCGCCTTCCAGCTCGTCGGCGCGGACTGGGCGGCCGGCATCATCTCGCTCGGGAGCCTGATCGGCCTGACCACGGTGATCATGGTCCTGCTCATGGGCCTCGCCCGCGTGATCTTCGCGCTCAGCCGGGACGGACTCCTGCCCCGGGGCCTGAGCCGCACCTCGGACAAGCACGCCACACCGGCGCGTACGCAGATCCTGTGCGGCGTCGTCGTGGCCCTGCTGGCCGGTTTCACGCAGGTCGAGGTACTCGCGGAGATGATCAACATCGGCACGCTGTCCGCGTTCATCACCGTGAGCCTCGGGATCATCGTGCTGCGCCGGAAGCGCCCGGATCTCAAGCCCGCCTTCCGCGTGCCGTTCGGCAAGGTCATCCCCATCGCCTCGGCCGCCCTGTGCCTGTACCTCATGTTCAACCTGGCCACCATCACGTGGGTGTTCTTCGCCGGCTGGCTCGTGATCGGTTTCGCCATCTACTTCGCGTACGGCAACCGCCACTCCCGGCTCCGCACGGGGCAGCGCACCCACGCGTAGGACGGCCGTTCCGTCCCGCGTGCATCACCGGGTGGAACACGAGATGATGGTGCCCCGGGGCAGAAGTCCCGGGGCACCCGCACAGCCGAGCAGGAGAACCACGATGTCCCAGGACCCCTACCCCAGCGAGCGTCCCTCCTCCGGCAGGCACCCGGATCCCTACGACGGCGGCAGCTACGGCAGCACGTACGGCAGCAGCGCGCCGTACCAGCCCCAGCCGTATCAGCAGGGCGGCTACCAGCAGCCCTACCAGCCCGGCGGCTACCAGGACCCGTACCGGTCCCTCGAGGGCGAGAAGGCGGCGCAGCTCTCGCTGATCCTCGGCATCGTCGGACTGTTCGTCGCCGGAATCATCCTGGGGCCGCTGGCCATCTGGCAGGCGAAGAAGGCGGAGCGCCTGGGCGTTCCGGCGACGGCGGGGAAGGTCCTCGGCTGGATCAACGTGGTGCTCTACGGCCTCGCCATCCTGTTCGTCATCCTCATGGTGATCCTCATGTTCGCGGGCTTCGCAGCGACCTCCAGCTACAGCACCTGACCCGCGGAAGGCCCCGGCTACCCGCTACAGGGTGGGGAACAGGCGGGAGGACTGTTCGTCCGCCTCGAACACCCTGGAGCGCGGCCCGGTCCCGACGATCAGCGGGTCCGGGACACCGACCACCTCGTGGTCCTTCTCGTCGTAGTCGAGGACCGAGAGGACGTACCGCAGCGCCTCGATCCGGGCCCGCTTCTTGTCATTGCTCTTGATGACGGTCCACGGGGCGTCGGCCGTGTTCGTGTAGAAGAACATGGCTTCCTTGGCCTCGGTGTACTCGTCCCACTTGTCGAGGGACTGCAGGTCCATGGGGCTCAGCTTCCACCGGCGCACCGGATCCGAGTGGCGCTGCGCAAAACGTCGCCGCTGCTCCTCGCGGGACACCGAGAACCAGAACTTGATGAGGCGCATGTCGCTGCGGACGAGCATGCGCTCGAGTTCCGGAGCCTGCCGCATGAACTCGAGGTACTCCGTGGGCGTGCAGAACCCCATGACCCGTTCCACTCCCGCACGGTTGTACCAGGAGCGGTCGAACAGCACGATCTCACCGCCCGACGGGAGCACCGAGACATACCGCTGGAAGTACCACTGCGTCTGCTCCTTCTCGCTCGGCTTGTCCAGGGCGACGACCCTCGCACCACGGGGATTCAGGTTCTCGGTGAACCGCTTGATCGTGCCACCCTTGCCGGCGGCGTCGCGCCCCTCGAAGACCACGGCCACCTTGACGCGGTTCGCCCTGACCCATCCCTGCATCTTGAGCAGTTCGATCTGCAGGGCCCTCTTCGCCTTCTGGTACTCGCGCTCCGTCATCCGGGTGCCGTACGGGTAGTCCTCCCGCCACGTCGGCTGGTCGGGGTGCGGCAGGAGCACGTGGTCCCCGTCCTCCGCATGGGGGGTGGGGACGGGGATGGCCGGGGCGTCGGGAGCATCGAGCCCGCCCGCCGTCGTCGCACCCGCCCGATCGGCGGGGGCGCCCGTGGGTTCGTCCGTCAGTTCGTCCGTGGGCTCGTCCTCATCCACTCCGGTCGCAGTTCCTGGTCCATCGGTCATTCCGCGTCCTCCTCAGGCCGAGTGTCCATGGTTGCAGACGGGATGGATCAGGGCACCCGGGCAGGCCCGCCGGCGCAGGCGGTGGACGGATGGGCGACGGCTTGATAGCCGGCAGCCCGCCGGTCAGGCCTCCTGACGGGAACCAGATGAACCGGAACCAGGAAGCGCCGTGCAGCGGCGACCCGGGAATGCGGGGAGCCCGTGCCGGGTTCTAGCCCGAGAACGTCCCGTCGAGCCAGGAGGACACCATGGGCACCACCACGCAGACCGCCGAGGAACGGTGGCTCCGCTTCCGGGCTGCGCGCAACGCGGGCCTGGCCGAGAAGCATGGCTGGCTCACCCTGACATCCTTCCAATGGCTCGCCGACGAGCCCGCGGGACTCGACGCCGTGCCCGGTCTCTGGCACTCGGCCGGTGGTACCGCGCACCTGACGGCACGGCCCTCCGACGCCCTGACCGACCTGACGAGCGGCCGGCCGGTGGACGGCACCATCACCGCGGCCCTCGACGACGAGGAGTCGCTGATGTGGGTCGCATACGGCGGGGAGGACGGGCGGCAGGTCGTGGTGGAACTGGCCCGCAGGGCGGGCCGCTATGCCATCCGGACCAGGGATGCGGCGTCGCCCGTCCTGGCCGCGTTCACCGGCGTACCCGCTTTCGGCTACCGCGCGGACCTCGTGGTGGAGGGGCGGTTCGAGCCCTATGACGAGACCCGGGAGGAACGGATCGCGACGGCCCATCCGGAGGTTCCCGGCACGCACCCGACGGTGGGCGAGGTCGTCTTCTCGCTTCCCGGCGACGGCCGGGAGTTCCGGCTCCGCGCCGCGCAGGAGGAGTCGGGGTCGCTGGGCATCACCTTCCACGACGCCACCAACGGCTCGTCCACCGCGCCGTGGCGCAAGGTGACCGCGCGCCGCCCCCGCCCGGACGGGACCGTGATCCTGGATTTCAACAGGACGATCAACTATCCGAGCGCTTTCACGCCCTACGGGACGTGCCCCATGCCGGTCAGCGGGAACATCGTCGAGGCGCCCGTCGAGGCCGGGGAGAAGAGACCGGTGCACCCAGCCGCCGACGCGGGCAGCGCACAATGATGGTGTGACCGAACCGATCGATGCCCTGATCCCCCGTCCGCGGAGGGAACTGGCGCCTGGCGCCGTGCACCTGCCCGGCTGGCTCGATCCCGGCCACCAGCGGGAACTCGTGGCCCTGTGCCGCACCTGGGCGAGCGGTCCGGTGCCGATGCGGGCGGTGGCGATGCCCAATGGCGGGGTCATGTCCGTGAAGAGCGTGAGCCTCGGCTGGCACTGGCTCCCGTACCGCTACAGCCGCACGGCCGACGACGCCGGCGGTGGCGCCGTCGCGCCGTTCCCCGATGTCCTCCGCGCGCTGGGACGCGACGCGGTGGCTGCTGCGTACGGGCCCGGGGCGGGCTCGTCCTACGAGCCCGATGCCGCCCTGGTCAACTACTACGACGACGCCGCGAAGATGGGCATGCACCAGGACCGGGAGGAGCGGATCAACGCGCCCGTGGTGTCCCTCAGCCTCGGCACGGCGTGCATCTTCCGGTTCGGCAACACGGAGAACAGGAACCGCCCCTGGCAGGACGTGGAGCTGGCATCCGGTGACCTCTTCGTCTTCGGCGGCCCCTCACGGTTCGCCTACCACGGGGTCCCCAGGACGCTGCCGGGCACGGCGCCCGCCGGCATCGGGTTCGACGGCCGGCTCAACATCACGCTGCGCCAGACAGGGCTCGGCTAGCCTCCGGCGAGGATCATGCCGCGTGC
Source organism: Arthrobacter sp. NPDC092385 (assembly GCF_044755105.1). NCBI lineage: Bacteria > Bacillati > Actinomycetota > Actinomycetes > Micrococcales > Micrococcaceae > Arthrobacter > Arthrobacter sp. NPDC092385. Next base: position 155,415 of record NZ_JBIVQL010000001.1, on the reverse strand, counting down.
GTAGGCGGCTTGTCCCGCGTGCTGCACGGCGTCGTCGAGCACGCTCACGAGACGGACGAGGAGCGTCACCGGCGGATCCCACCGTTCATCGACGACCCGGTGCAGGGCCTCCTCGTCGAGGCCCGCCACGAGGCCCAGGGACCGCTGGTGCACGGCGTCGAAGTAGTCCAGCAACTGCTGCGCCGAATCCACCCGCACGGCGTCGACCTGGTCCGACGAATGTCCGTACCCGGTGTCCCCGTGCTCGAGGCCGAGTCCCCAGCGCTCGGCATGGCCGCCCGCCAGCCATACCTCCTCATGGCCGAAGGCCTCGGCGAAGTGGCTGTCCCCGACGCGCGTGAGGTGCCACACGAGCCAGGCGATGGAGTTCGCCGAACCGCCCGGACGGACGGACAACTGGTCCGCGTCGAGGCCGTCCACGGCGCCGCGGACCAGATCGGGCAGCCGGCCGAATGCTTCGGCGAGCACCTCGACGGACGTCATCTGCTGCCCTGCTCGGCGGCTGCGGCACGGGACGCCACGAGCAGCCTGAACCTCCGGCGCTGCCGGGCGGGGATGAGCGAGAGGAACTGCGGATGGGCGGTCAGGAAATCCTGCGCCTCGGGGCAGTAGGGCATGACGGCGAGGCGCCTGCGATGCGCATTGAGGAGGACCGCCTGCATCAGCACGGGTTCGAGTCCCGTGCGCCGGAACCTCGGGTCGATGACGGTGTGCAGCAGGAGCACGTCCCCGCCGCGCATCTCGTACTGCACGTAGCCCGCCATGATGCCGTTGCGATAGAGCTCGAAGCGGGAGAACAGCGCGTTGTCGCGGAACTTCTCACGGGCGTCCTCCACGCTCCCGCGCTGCTCGGCCTGCCGCTCACGCCGCCCGAGCTCGTGGACGAGTGCGTCATAGCGCTGCCGTGTCGCGAGGGACGGGTGTTCCGTGTCGAGGAGCTCGTACGTCCGGTTGCAGAGCATCCGCAGCTGCCGCGTCGGCGCCTCGGAGAGGTTCACGGGGAAATCCAGGTCGGCCTGCCGGACCGGCGCGAGGTGTGCCCGCCGGGATTCCCAGGAGTGCACCGACTCGTCCTGGGGTGCGGTGGGATGTTCGAGGATGTGCGGAAAGTTGTCCATGGCTAGCTCCACGTCCGGTGGGTCCATGGCCTTCTGCTCGACCAATTCCTGCAGTCTAGGTGTCCTCCCCCGTCTTGCAAAGCTCAGCAGGCTGTCGACCGGCGGGCCCGGTGCCGGCGAATACGGACTCCGGCGAAGCCCCTATCGGGGTCTATCATTCTTCCAGTGGCTCCGCCCGGGGCGGGCCCGGAAACATAAGTCTGGGGAGACGGAATATGGAACGTGGGCGGATGCATTATCCGTTGCGTTACAGGCGCGCACGGTCACTGCTCTACGTGGTCGGCCTGTTCTGGTTGTGGCTGTGGCTCGGCAGCGCGGCGATGATGGAGGGCCTGTACCATTCACCGCTGCATGCCGCCCTCGCGGTGTGGGCACTCGCCGTCGTCGTCCTGGTGTCCATCCCCGCGGCGTTGCTCGCGGCGGCCCGGATGATCCTCATGCACCCACGCCGCACCGCCGTCGTCGTGCCCCTGAACCTCGCTCCACGCCGACCGCAGGAGACCGCCCACTGGTGGTACGGCGAGAAGGCTTCCTGATCCGCGCTTCCCGGGGGAACACGAACGGCGCCACCCCGAGGGGAGGCGCCGTTCGGTTCTTCAGGGGAAGGAGTCAGCCCTCGCAGTCGCTGCAGTACTGCCGGCCGTCCTTCTCCAGCGCGATCTGGCTGCGGTGGCGGACCAGGAAGCAGGAAGCGCACGTGAATTCGTCCTCCTGGGGCGGGATCACCTGGATGAGGAGTTCCTCACCGGACAGGTCGGCGCCCGGCAGGTCGATGCCCTCGGCCGTGTCGCCGTCCTCGATGTCGACCGACGACGACTGGGCGTTGCTGCCGCGGTTCGCCTGGAGCGCCTCCAGGGATTCCGCTTCCTTGTCCTCGTCGTTGTTGCGCGGTGCGTCGTAGTCCGTTGCCATGCCGATGCCGTTCCTCGTGGGGGTCCTGGTGCCGCTGGGGCTCGTGCAGCAATCGAGTCTAGTGGCAAAAATCCGCGCGGACGCCGGTTCCGCGGCGCCTTCCCGTGATGCTTCTCATACCCGTGGGAGCGAACTGTCGCGGCTGCCGAAAGTGGTGGACGTCGCGGTCCGGCCGCTGGCACGCTGGAAGGCATCAGCACCCTCCGACGACGGGGAAAAGACCATCGCTTCGTCCGCCAGACCCCCCGAGCCCGCCCTGCCTGACGGGGCAGCCCGTCTCCAGCGCCGCAACGTCCTGGTGGGTGTCCTGTTCGGCTGCGGGATCATCGCCTTCGTCGACGAGGCCGTGTTCCACCAGCTCCTGCACTGGCACCACTTCTACGACCGCTCCACGCCGGCAGTGGGGCTCGTGTCCGACGGCGTCTTCCACGCCTTCAGCTGGTTCGCGACGGTTGCCTCCCTGTTCCTGTTCGCCGACCTCAGGAGGCGCAATGCCCTCCGTGGGGGTCACTGGCTGGGCGGCATCCTGGTAGGCGTGGGCGCCTTCCAGCTGTTCGACGGCCTGGTGCAGCACAAGCTCCTCGGCCTGCACGAGATCCGGTACGGCGTGGAGCTGCTTCCCTACGACCTGCTGTGGAACGGCGCGGCCGTCGCCTTCCTCGCCGCCGGGTTCCTGGTCCTGCTGCGGGCCAGGCGGAGGGACGGCGGGCTCGCGCATCGGGCCGATGACTGACCACCATACGGGGGGTGCGGGGCTCGCGCCCGAGGACCTCGCAGGCTTTACCCTGGGCGCCGTCGTCGTCCTCGTGTGGCTCGGACTCGCCGTGCTCTACCTCCTCGCCGTGCGTGCCGCGGCCCTGCGGGGACGAAGTGCCTGGCCCGTCCGGCGGTCCGTCTCCTGGTTCGCCGGGGTGGGCCTGGGGCTCGTCGCGGTGGGCCCGCTCGCCCGCGCCGCCGGCGGCAGCCTCTCCGCACACATGGCGGTCCATCTCGTCCTCGGCATGCTCGTCCCGCTGCTGCTCGTCCTCGGAGCTCCGGCAACCCTGTTCCTGCGCGCCGTTCCCGGCGCGATCGGTCGGCGCTACAGCAGGGTGATGGGTGCCGCTCCGGTACGCGTGGTCGCCCATCCGGTGACCGCAGCCCTGCTCGCCACAGGCCCCATGGCCCTGCTGTACTGGGACGGCACCGCCCTCGGACTACTCCACCACCCCGTGTCCGGTCCGCTGCTGCACGTGCACTTCGTCGCATCGGGCGCGCTTTTCGCCTACGCCGTCGTCGGGGTCGACCCGAATCGGCACAGGGCGGCCGTGGGACTCAGGGCCACTGTGATCGTCGCGACGATCGCCGTCCATGGCGTGGTGGCGAAGCACCTCTACGCCGTGGCGGGCCAGGGCCTGCCCGCCGACACGGAGCAGGCGGCGCAGCTGATGTACTACGGCGGTGACGCCGTGCACGCACTGCTGCTCGTGGTGTTCTGCGCACAGGTCTACCGGGAGGGCGGGCGCCGCCTCCGGCACTCCGGCCCGCCAGGGACCGCCGCTGCTCTGCCCGGGCCCGTTGTGTAGCCTTGCCGGAGCGGGCCCAGGGCCCGGTTCCCGCCGAAGGATCACCATGCCACGCCTCGCACCTCTTGTGGGACTCCCCCTCGCGGTCCTGCTCGCCCTGACGGCCTGCTCGTCCCCGTCCGAGGACTCCCCGGAAGCATCCTCCGAAGCCGCGTCCTCTTCGGAGGCGTCGCCCGGGCCCTCCGCCGCACCGCCGTCCGACGTTCAGCAGCCGACGGCGCCCGGCGCCGCCACCTCCGGCGGAGCAGGCACCTACTCCTCCGAGGAGCTCGCAGGCATCCTCGGCGAGGTGGCCCAGGCCGACGGCCAGGCCCTGCAGGTGATCCCCGCGGCGCAGCTGGACCAGGGGATGGACCGGGCGCGGGAGTTCCTCGAGTCGGTCGTGATCACACCCGGCGAATGTTCCGTGTTCGTCTCGAACAGCCTCGAAGCCCCTGACGGAGCCGGATTCGCCGCAGGCGTGTCCAGCTCCAACGGGGATGCCGTCCAGACCGTCGTCTCGGTCTCGTCCTCCTCCGACACCGCCTTCACGCAGCACCGCCTCGATGCCGCCGCAGCAGCGATGGACGCGTGCGCCTCCTTCAGCGTCGAGGCGCAGGGCGTGGTCCTCGAGCAGACGGTCCAGGCGGTGGACGCGGCGACGGACGCGGAGGGGACGTTCGGCAACCTGACGCTGCAATCCTCCGCGGACGGCGCCCGGCAGGAGACCATGACCATCATCGGGACCCGCGGCGACCTCGCGGTGACCGCCGTCAGGACGGCCCGGGACACGCTGCCCGCGGGGACGCAGGACGAACTCCAGGACCTCGTCGACGAGACGCTCGCCCTCCGGTGACCTCGTGGTCGGGGAGTGGACAGCGGTATGTCACTCCGCATATAACTAGTTTACAGAACTAGTTGGCAGCAGGATTCGTCTTCTCGATCGAAAGGGCGCGGACCATGACGCAGACCATCAGTGACATCATCGGCGTGGGAGATACGGCCGTCGGCGCCCCCCTCCACTGCGGGGAGCCCATGACGCTGCGCGAGACCTCCTACCGGGGTGCCGCCTACGGCATCGTCCCGCAGCCCGTCGCCGGCTTCGACATCGAACTCGTGTGGGCCTGCTCGTGCGGCTTCCAGCTCTCCCACGAGGAGCCCGCCGAGCTCGCGCTCCCCCTGTCCCCCGCCCTGCGCCGCGTCGCGGCGGCCGCAGCGGACGTCGAGTCCGCCCGGTGGCACCTCGACCAGCTGACCGGCGAACTCGAAGCCGCAGTGCTGCGGGCAGCTGACAGCGGCGCAGCGATCGTCGATATCGCCGAAGCGGCGCACCTCGAGCCCGCGGACGTGCAGCAACTCGCCTCCGGCGGCCCCCTCCTCGGCAACGTAGGCTAGGAAGGACGCCGGACCCCTCCGGGACCGGCCCGCCGCCGCCACCCGGGCCGGCGGCACCGACGGAAGGGCAATCGCCCCATGAACGAACCCCCCTGGATCCAGCACGCCGTCTGGTGGCAGGTCTATCCCCTGGGTTTCGTGGGCGCGGAGAAGAACGCCACCACGGATCCTGCTGCCCCGCACCGCCTGCTGGACCTGCTGCCATGGCTCGACTACGCGGTGGAACTCGGTGCATCGGGACTTGCCCTCGGTCCCGTCTTCGCCTCCGAGACGCACGGCTACGACACGACGGACTACTTCCGGATCGATCCCCGGCTCGGGACACTCGAGGACTTCGACACCCTCGTCGCCGAAGCGCACCAGCGCGGCCTTCGGATCCTGCTCGACGGCGTCTTCAACCACACGGGGCGCTCCTTCCCCGCCTTCCAGGATGTCCTTCTGCACGGCCCCGCTTCCGCGAACGCCTCCTGGTTCACCCTCGACTGGGCCGCCGGCGCCGAGCCCGGCACCGAACCCGGATACCGCGACTTCGAGGGCCACCACCACCTCGTGGCACTGAACCATGAGGAACCCGCCGTCGCGGACCTCGTCGTCGAGGTCATGGCGTACTGGCTCGGCCGGGGTGCGGCCGGCTGGCGGCTCGACGCCGCCTACGCCGTCCCGTCGTCCTTCTGGTCGGCCGTCACGGCGCGGGTGCGGTCCTCGCACCCGGACGCCTACTTCGTCGGAGAGTACATCCATGGCGACTACGCGTCGGACGTCCGGGCCGGCGGCCTCGATTCCGCCACGCAGTACGAGCTGTGGAAGGCCGTCTGGAGTTCCCTCAACGATGCCAACTTCTTCGAACTCGCCGCCGCGCTCGAGCGGCACAACGCGCTCCTGGCATCCTTCGCCCCGCTCACCTTCATCGGGAACCACGACGTCACGCGCATCGCCAGCAGACTGACCGATCCGGAGCTGCTGCCGCACGCCGTCGCGATCCTGCTCACCACCGGCGGGACACCGTCCATCTACTACGGCGACGAGCAGGGCTACCGGGGCGTCAAGGAGGACCGGGCGGGAGGCGACGACGACGTCAGGCCGCTCTTCCCGCGCTCGCCGGGAGACCTCTCCCCCGTCGGCAGGCCCGTGTTCGAGGTCCACCAGCAGCTCATCGGACTCCGGCGGCGCCATCCCTGGCTGCACCGCGCGACGTCGGAGATCCTGCACCTCTCGAACGAGGTGCTGACGTACCGAATGTCGGCGGGCGGGCCCGAATCACTGGTGGTCGCACTGAATCTCTCGCAGCGGGCCCAGCCGGTCGGGACCGGCGGTGCGGCCTCCGTGCTCGCGGGCCGGGCGACCCTGGAGGGCGGCCCGGGCAGGGCCCTCCTGCCGGCGCGGGGCTGGGCCGTCCTGGGCTGAGACGCGATCGCATCCGGCCCGCGACGCGGCAATGTGGCGGATGGATAATGGAGGCAGTCGTCTGCACAGGAGGATCGCATGAGCTCGGAAGACCAGCGCGGAAATCTCGACACCGTCGATTTCACGCCGTGGCCGCGGCCGGTCCCGCTCCACGTGCTCAACGGCGCCAAGAAGCTGCTGCTCGTGGCCGCGATCCTCGTGGGCGTGCACCAGCTCTTCCCCTCCACGAGCATCGGATCCTCCCTGAGCAGCACCTTCACCCTGCTCGTGGTGATGTCCTGGCTCGGGCCGCTCGCCCGGATCCTGGCGGCGCGGCCCTGGACGCGCAAGGCCGCCGAGGAGTGACGCCCCCGCACGAAAGAAGCGAGGCTCCTGCGTACAGGAGCCTCGCTTCTTCGGGAAACCGTGGAGCTTGGGGGAATCGAACCCCCGACCTTTTCATTGCGAACGAAACGCTCTACCAACTGAGCTAAAGCCCCGGACACCACGTCGAACACCAACACTGTACCCAAGAGGACGGCCTGATCCCAAAGTGGCCCTCCCGCAGGGACCGGAACCGGAGTGTCGGCGTGCGGGCGTAGTCTTCTCCCCATGTCCAGCAATGCCCCGCAGGCGGCCCCTGCCCCGGTCCAGGACGACGACGTACGGCCCTGGCCCGCCCTGTGGTCGCTCGTCATCGGCTTCTTCATGATCCTCGTGGATTCGACGATCGTCTCCGTCGCCACCCCCGCCATCATGGAAGGGCTGGGCGCCGGCATCGACAGCGTCATCTGGGTGACCAGCGCCTACCTGCTGGCCTACGCCGTACCGCTGCTCGTGACGGGCCGGCTCGGTGACCGCTTCGGGCCGAAGCGCATCTACCTGGTGGGCCTCGTGGTCTTCACCCTCTCCAGCGCCTGGTGCGGACTCTCGGGCACGGTGGAGGTACTGATCATCGCGCGCGTCCTGCAGGGCCTCGGCGCCGCCCTCATGACTCCCCAGACCATGTCCGTCATCACCCGCATCTTCCCGCCCGAACGCCGCGGGGCGGCCATGGGCCTGTGGGGTTCGGTCGCCGGCATCGCGACGCTCGTCGGCCCCGTACTCGGCGGCGTCCTGGTCGATTCCGCCGGGTGGGAGTGGATCTTCTTCATCAACGTCCCCGTCGGCGTCGTGGGGTTCGTCCTCGCGGCCCGGCTCGTCCCCACCCTCCCGACGACGTCGCACCGGTTCGACATGCTCGGCGTCTTCCTCAGCGCCGCGGGCCTGTTCTGCCTGGTCTTCGGCATCCAGGAAGGCGAGAGCTACGAGTGGGGCACCATCGCGGGCCCGCTCTCGGTGTGGTCGCTCATCATCACGGGCATCGTGCTCCTCGTGGCCTTCGTCGCCTGGCAGCGCATCAATCGCGGGGAACCGCTCGTGCCGCTCAGGCTCTTCCGCGACCGCAACTTCTCCCTGGCCAATACCTCCATCACGGCCATGGGCTTCTCCATCACCACCATGACGCTGCCGCTGATGCTCTACGCACAGACCGTCCGCGGCCTCTCCCCGACGCAGGCAGCCCTCCTCCTGACGCCGATGGCCGTCATCTCGGGCGTCCTCGCCCCGTTCGTCGGCAAGTACGTCCAGCGCGGCAATCCCAAGTACATGGCCATCGCCGGATTCGCCGGCATGTCCGCGGCCCTCTTCTGGCTCGGATCCATCCTCACGCCCGACGTACCGATCTGGCAGCTCCTGCTCCCCATCTCCCTGCTCGGCCTCTCCAGCGCCGGGATCTGGGCTCCCGTCTCCCTGACGGCCACGCGCAACCTCGCACCCTCCCTCGCGGGGGCCGGCTCGGGCGTCTACAACACGACGCGCCAGATGGGCGCCGTCCTCGGCAGCGCGGCCGTCGCCGCCGTGATGCAGTCACGCCTCATGAGCAACATCGGGGACGGTGGGATGAGCGCCACTCCCGGCGCCGCCCTGCCGGACGAGGCGAAGGCCGGCTACGCCCTCTCCATGGGCCAGTCGCTCTACCTGCCGGCAACCGTGATCATCCTCGGTTTCGCCGCGGCCCTGTTCTTCGCGAAGCCCCAGCAGAACCGCGCCTGGGCGCGCGACGCCGGCGCCGCCGGAAGTCCTCCTGCCGGTCCTTCCCGGCAGAAGCGCGAGGACCGGCAGCGGGCAGCGACACCCGCCGACACGTGAGCGGTTGCCTCGGGGAACTACCGGTAGTCTTCTGCCATGGCTGATGAGACGAAGGACACACCGGACGACGCTGCGAAGGTCGCAGGCAACTCCGAGGCGAAGGAGGTCTCGGACGATTTCGCGGTCAGGGAGCACACCTCGCCCTCGGGCCTGAAGTACACCACGACCGCCGGGCGCCTCGTGCTCCGCCGCGAGGAGACCAAGGACGGCAAGGCGGACGGGTTCAAGGCCAAGGCCGAGATCTTCATCGTCGCCTACACCAAGCAGGACGCCGAGCCGGGCCGCCCGGTCACGTTCGCCTTCAACGGCGGTCCCGGTTCCGCCTCGGTCTGGCTCCACCTGGGCCTGCTCGGCCCCCGCCTCGTCGATTCCGGTGACGTCGGCGCCATGACGCCGGCTCCCTTCGGCCTCGTCGACAACCCCGACAGCCTCCTCGAGTCGAGCGACCTCGTGCTGATCGATCCCGTCAACACCGGCTACTCCCGGGTCGTCGAGGGCGAGAAGTCCGACGAGTTCCACGCGTTCGTCCAGGACAGGGACCTCGTGGCCGAGGTGATCCGCCTCTGGACGACCCGCAACAACCGTTGGCTCTCCCCCAAGTACCTCGTCGGGGAGTCCTACGGCACGCTGCGTGCGGTCGCCGTCGCCGGCCGCCTCTTCGACGCCTACGGCATGGCGGTCAACGGGCTCGGGCTCATCTCCACGGTGCTCAACATGTCCACGCTGCGCTTCTTCCCCGGAAGCGACCTCCCCTACGCGCTCCACCTGCCCACCTACGCCGCCATCGCGCACTACCATGGCCGCCACGGCGACCGCGAGCTCTCCGACGTGGTCCGCGAGGCCGAGGAGTACGCGGCGCGGGACTTCGGCTATGCCCTCACCCAGGGCAGCCGGCTGACCGCCGAGGAGCACGAGGAGGTCGTGGCGAGGCTGCACGCCATCACCACGCTCGACGAGGGCTTCATCCGCCGCACGGACTTCCGCTGGGCGTACCACGAGTTCGCCGCGGAGATCCTCCGGTCCGAAGGGCGCGCCGTCGGCCGCATCGACGGCCGCTTCACGGCGAGGCCGGACAACCTGCAGGCCTCGGACTCCTTCGACGATCCGAGCATCCGCGCCATCACCGGGCCCTACTCCGCCGCCATGAACCACTACGTGCGCGCCGAACTCGGCTACGAGAACGACCTCCCCTACGAGATCCTCACCGCCCGCGTGCAGCCCTGGAGCTACCGGACCTTCGAAGGTGCGCCCGTCGACGTCTCGGGGGTCCTGGAGCGGCTCCTCGTCCACAACCCCACCCTCCGCGTCCACGTGGACTACGGGTACCACGACGGCGCCACGCCCCACTTCGCGGCCGAGTACGTCTGGGCGCACATGAACCTCGATGATGCCGCCCGTGCCCGCTTCACGCACCACTACCACGAGGCCGGTCACATGATGTACCTCAACCCGATAGCACGGGACGCCCAGCTCCGCGCGCTGCGCGCCTTCGTGAGCGGGGCGGAGACCGGTCGGGAACAGTAAGTAGGATGATGATAATGACCGGCGGCGGCCGTCGCCGCCGGTTCCCGACCGTAAGGACGTCATCATGCTGAAAAGGATCCTCTGGGCGCTCGTGCCCGTCATCGCCTCCCGCGTGCTCAGCCAGCGCCGGTCAGGGCAGCAGCCGCGAGCGGACAAGACGCGCTACAACAACAAGTACGGCAGGTAGAAGCCCGCGGCGCCGGGAACAGGAGGGGATCGGCCATTCCACGTCGTGACACGGACGGCTTCGCCGATATCCGCTCCTACGCCGCCATCGGCGATGGGCGGACGGTGGCGCTGGTATCGCTGGACGGTTCCATCGACTGGTACCCCACACCGGACCTCGACTCGACGCCGGCCTTCGCGCGGCTGCTGGATGCGGACGAAGGCTTCATGTCCTTGGCTCCCACCGGCGCGTTCTCCGTGGAGCGGCGCTACGCGGACGGCACCAACGTCCTCGAGACGACGTACACCACGGCCACCGGCACCGTCCGTGTCACGGACTCCCTCAACACCGGCGTCGCTGGGAGGCTGCCGTGGGGGGAGCTCGCCCGCCGCATCGACGGCCTCACCGGATCCGTGGACATGGCGTGGTCGATCACGCCCGGCACGTGTTTCGGTTCCGCATCGCCGTGGCTCGACAACGGGCCGGACGACCCGGTCCTGCGGATCGACGCCGTCGGGCTCGGCATCCGCGGGCTCAACCATGGACTGAGAACGCCGCAGGGACCGTCGGTCGAAGGCGCGTTCACGACATCGGCCGGGTCCCGCCACCTCGTGGCCGTCATCTCGACGCACGGTGAGCCGCTCCCCCTGCAGGACCCGCAGACCATCGACGACGGCGTGGACCGCACCATCCGCAACTGGCAGTCGTGGTCCGACAACTTCGCCTACGACGGCGACTACCGGCACGCCGTCCTCCGCAGCGCGCTCACGCTGAAGCTGCTGCTGCACAGCCCGTCCGGTTCGATCGCCGCAGCCGCCACGACCTCCCTTCCCGAGAGCGCCGCGGGCGGCAAGAACTGGGACTACCGCTACGCGTGGGTACGGGACACCGCATATACGCTGCACTCCCTCACGCGTGCAGGGCTCCGCGAGGAGGTCCACGCCGCGGTGTCGTGGATGCTCAAGAACCTGCGGACCCAGGGGTCCGACCTCGAGGTGTTCACCCGGTTGAACGGTGAGATCCCCGAGGGCACGTCCCGCCCCGACCTCACGGGCTGGCGGAACAACGGGCCCGTGGTGAACGGGAACCCCGCGGCGGGCCAGCTCCAGCTGGGCGTCTTCGGCGACGTGTTCGACATCGTCTGGCAGTACGTCCAGGCGGGCCACGTGCTCGACCCCGCGACCATGCGGCAGCTCGCGGACCTGGCCGACCTCACGTGCGACATCTGGCGGCGACGCGACGCCGGCATGTGGGAGCTGCCCGAGGAACGCCACTACGTCACCTCGAAGCTGGGCTGCTGGAACGCACTCCGCTGCGCCGTCCTGCTCGCGGAACGCTCGCAGCTGCAGGGTCCCGTGGAGCGATGGGCCGCCGAGCGCGACCGCATCCGCGACTGGGTCCACGAACACGGCTGGTCCGAGGAGCGCCAGAGCTATATCTGGTACCCGGGCTCCACCGAGCTGGACGCCTCGATCCTGCTGCACGCGATGAGCGGGTTCGACACCGGACCGCGTATGTCCTCGACCATCGATGCGCTGCGCGAGGAACTCGGCGCGGGCCCCCTCCTCTACCGCTACAGCGGGATGCAGGAGGAGGAGGCAAGCTTCGTGGCCTGCGCCTACTGGATGGTGTCCGCGCTCGTCGCCGTCGGCCGGCGCGACGAGGCGGTGGACCTCATGGAGGCGCTCCTGCCGCTCGCCAACGACGTCGGCATCATGTCCGAGATGATCGAACCGTCCGACAGTTCCTTCATGGGCAACATCCCGCAGGGCCTGAGCCACCTCGCGCTGATCGTCGCGGCCCTGTCCATCTCGGGCAAGGCCTGAGGCTCACGACGTCGCGAAGTAGACCCACACGCCGATCACCCAGGTGGTCCCCGCGAGGCAGGCCAGGGCCAGCTCGGCGAGGATGCCGAGGCCCGTCGCCTTCAGTGCGTGGAGGCTCGAGGTGAGGGCGGCTCGGGCGTTGCGCTGCCGGGCGAATTCGCTCGTGAACAGTCCGAGCGCGAACCCGACGAACAGTCCGACGACGGGGATGACGAACATGCCGACGATCCCGGTGAGGACGCCGATGGTCACCGACCTGCCCGGGATCCGGCGCTGCCTGAGCGTACGGCCCGTGAGCACCACGCCCGCCGCGAGGCCGGCACCCGCCAGCACGGTGCCGATCGCGAAGACCACCCAGCCCTCGGTGGCGGCCACGGTCAGCGCCCACGCGAGCAGCGACACGATGATGAGGATGCTCCCCGGCAGTACCGGAACCACCACTCCCGCGATTCCGACCGCGATGAGCGCACCGCACACGACCGTCATGAAGACCTGTAGATCCATGAGCCCAGTCTTGCATCCCGCGGAACGCTGCTGCGCCGGAACAGGACCTGCCGCCGCCCGCGTGGAATACTGGTGGAAATACTAAGCCACCTTAGCGAGCCTGCGGGCCCTGAGATCAGGAGGACTGATGAGCACACCAGGAACAGGGAACACGGACGACGGCCGCCGGCACGCCGACAACCCGGACACTCCCACCGAACTGATGGACACGGGACGATCCGGCGCCGGCGCAACCAGCGCGGGCCGCACCGGTGACGGCGGGGCCGGGAGCAGCACTGCCGGTGCGAGCCGGTTCGGCCAGGACAGTACCGCGGACGACGACGGCGCCGGCGACTACGTGCCCGGCGCCTACTCGTCCGACGACGACACGAGCGGCGAGTACGTGCCCGGCATGTACTCCGACGGCTCCCACTCCGTCGCGGACACGGCACCGACGCGCGAGCACACCCAGGCACCGATCTCCGCATCGCGTGAATCCTCGGACTACCGCGAGAGGGAGCCGAAGACGCAGGCCCACACGCAGGTGGTGCCCGTGACGGCGTCGAGATCCGATGCGGAGCCCCGCAGCGAGGACCGGGACCGGCGCAAGCTGCCCCGCGGGGTAGCCGCGGGGTCGGTGGTTCCGAGCCTCGAGGACCGCAAGCTGCTCCACCAGCGCGAGAAGGAGCACTTCGGCGGCATGAAGTTCGGCTCCGCCTTCTTCGGCTGGCTGACCGCCACCGGGATGTTCGTGCTGCTCTCGGCGCTCGCGGGAGCCGTGGCCGCACTCTTCGGCGCCGGAGCGAACCTGTCCGCGTCGGACCTGACGAGTGGCTCCGCCGAGGCGCAGAGCACAGGCATCACGGCCGCCGTGATCCTCGGCGTCATCCTGCTGCTCTCCTACTTCGCCGGCGGGTATGTCGCCGGGCGCATGGCGCGTTTCAGCGGCATCAAGCAGGGCGTCGCGGTCTGGCTCTGGGCCGTCATCGTCGCCGTGGTCCTCGCGATCATCGGTTTCATCGCCGGCAACCAGGCGAACGTCTCGGAGCGGTTCCAGGGCCTCGGCGTCCCCTCCTCGCAGGACCTCACGGGCCCCGGCCTGATCGGCCTGCTCGTCGTGGCCGCCGTCGCACTCATCGGGGCGATCCTCGGCGGCCTCGCCGGGATGCGCTACCACCGGAAAATCGACCGCGCCGACTTCGACGCCCTCGAGGACGCCGAGTAGCACCCAGCAGGCGATACACAAGCAGACAGCCCCGGACTCCAGGAGTCCGGGGCTGTCTGCTTGTCTGAGGGCTGCCGGCCTTACGGCGTGGGCATCCCGCCGTTAACGTTGAGGGTCTCGCCGAGCACGTAGCTCGCCTCGGAGGATGCGAGGAAGACGTACGCCGGGGCGAGCTCGGTCGGCTGACCGGCACGGCCCAACGGGGTGTCCTTGCCGAACTCGGGCAGCGCCTCGGCGGGCTGCCCACCCGAAGGCTGCAGCGGCGTCCAGATGGGACCCGGCGCCACCGCGTTGACGCGGATCCCCTTGGGTGCGAGCTGCTGGGCCAGGCCCTTGGTGAAGTTGTTGATGGCCGCCTTGGTGCTCGCGTAGTCGACGAGCGTCGGCGACGGCTCATACGCCTGGATGGACGTGGAGTTGATGATCGCCGAGCCGGGCTGGAGGTGCTTGAGCGCTTCCTTGGTCACACGGAAGAACGAATAGATGTTCGTCTTGTACGTGTGGTCCAGCTGCTCGTCGCTCAGCTCCTCGAGCGATTCCACGGCCACCTGCTTGGCGGCATTGTTGACGAGGATGTCCAGTCCGCCGAGTCCGTCCACGGCCTGCTGTACCAGGGCGGTGCAGTACTCGGGGTCCTTCAGGTCACCCGGGATACAGACGGCCGTGCGGCCTTCCGCCTCGATCAGTTCCTTGACGACCTGCGCGTCCTCCTCCTCCTCGGGAAGATAGGCGAGGGCGACGTCGGCGCCTTCACGCGCGTATGCGATGGCGACGGCGGCGCCGATGCCGGAATCGGCACCGGTGATGAGGGCCTTGCGGCCCATGAGACGACCGGTCCCGCGGTAGGAGGTCTCGCCGCGGTCGGCCTTGAGCTCCATGCTCGCCTCGAGCCCGGGCTCTGATTGCTGCTCGGCCGGCGGGGTGATGCTCTCGAACCTGGTCACCGGGTTCTGGAAGGTGTACTGGTCGGTCGATCCTGCTGTGCTCTCGGAGGTCATAAGTGTTCTCCCTGTGCAGAGTGCGTGTCCGGGCGCCTCGACGGGCGCCCGGCTGGAATGTCGACTGAGCCGATGAAGCTAAGCCTGCTTATTACCCTAGGGGCGAGGGTTGACCCAGACAAGTTCGCCCGGGCGCTGCAAGCCGGTGGCGCGATGCGCTGTCGATGGGTACGCCGTCGCCCGGGTACTCCTCACCGGCCCTGCCGGCGCGCGAGACGAATCAGTGCGATTCCGGTGGCGACGAACCAGACCCACAGAAGAACCCCGTATCCCCAGTAGAACTCGGGAGCCGCGTGCCGCAACGCTTCACTGACCACGCCCAGGGCCCCGGTCGCGATACCGAGCAGCGCAAGCCAGCGCGGCAGGACGCCCCGTGTCATGACCAGCGAGATAAGCAGTATGCCCAGCGCTGACAGCACCCCGACGATGGCCGGGGTGTTGTTCTCCGCGATGATCGCTTCCGCCGCCGTGGTGTAGGCGCGGCGTTCCTCGTCGGACGCGGCACCCTGATACCGGTCACTGAGATATACCAGCGAGAGGGACCCGCGGCTCGTGACGGGAACGGCGAGGATCAACGCCCAGGGAACAGCGCCCACCACTGCGGCCAGCAGCGCAAGGCTCCTGTCCAGGTGCGACAGCGCGACGAAGAGCGCCATAAAGACGATCACCGGAAGGATGTTGGGCAGGATCCACAGAATCTGCTCCGCGACATAGATCGGTTTGTTCGCGGCGATGAACTCGAGGGTGGCCTTGCCCCCATGGATCGGAGGCGGAGCCATGAAATCGAGGACGAGCGCAGTGACCAGCAGCGGAACGAAAAGAACCGACCCCAGCCCGGCGATCAGGTAGAGGGAGCTCCACGACTCCCCGCGGCCTGCTGTCAGCCGCTCATCCGTGCTGCGGTGGGTCGGTGTGCTCATACCCTCCACCCTCGTCCGGTCAGGATGATCCGGGCAGGGTCGTTGGACCCTGTTCCTACCCGGCTGATCGGAACCGAGGACGGTCCGTTGCTTCCAGGGCGTCAGAAGACGACGGAGAAGAAACCTGCACCGATGCTGAGGATCAGGGCTGCAACCAGGAGCCAGACGATCGGGGTTCGGAGCTTGCGCATATGATCCATAGTGGGCCCCAGTCTAGCCGCCGGGCACGGGAGGAGGACCTGCACACCCGTCCCGGACCCGGCCTCAGTGGTTCTTCGGCACCCGATGCACCGAGCCGGTGGTGCTGGCGAAGAAGATCAGCACGGACGCCAGGAGGACCAGCAGGGCCGGGGTCCAGGACCCCGAGACGTCGTGGATGTAGCCCAGCAGGGGCGGCGCCACCGCGGCGAAGCAATAGCCCAGCCCCTGCACGATGGCTGACATGCGTCCGGCGGACGCCTGGTCGCGGGCGAGCCGGATGATCGCGATGAAGATCACCGTGATGCCTCCGCCCTGGGCGATGCCGCCACTGATGGACCAGAGCCACCAGAGCTCGGGGGCCAGGAGCAGGCCCGCGGGGACCGCGGTCCACAACACACCCAGCGTGGCGGCCACCGCCGTCGTACTCATGAACCTGGCGGCGAACGGCACCCCGAGGCCGCCCACGATCGCGAGGATCTGGAAGATGGAGGACCCGGCACCGGCCTCGGCGACGGTCATGCCGAGTTCGTCGTGCAGGTAGCTGGGCAGCCACGCGGTCACCCCGTAGTAGGAGAACGCCTGCATGGCGAAGCCCGCCGTCAGGCCCGCCGTGATCCATCCGGAGCCCCGGACGGGGGGCAACGTGGTGTCACCGCGATCCTCGGCGGACACCAGGAACGCATTCCTCGGGCCGACGGCCAGGGTCCAGAAGGCGACCGCGACCACCGCCACGACGGCGATCGCCGCGAGCGCGACCCGCCACCCGGCCAGCCCGGCGAGCGGCGCGGTCACCACCGAGGTGAGGAAGGACCCGATGTTCAGCGCCGCGGTGTAGATACCCATGGCCGTACCCTGCCGCGCCGGCGCGAAGTCACGCCGGATGATGAGCGGCACGGCGATGTTGCCCACCGTGATCGCGAGCCCGATCAGCACGGTCCCCGCCACCACCAGCAGCGGGCCGCCCGCGGAGCGCACCACCACGCCGGCCAGCACGCCGAGGATCGTCAGCGTGACCGCGAACTCGGCGCCCAGCCTCCTGGTGGCGAGGGACGCGAGCGGTGCCGCGAGCGAGAAGCACAGCACCGGGATGCTCGTGAGCAGCCCGAGCAGGGCAGGCGGGAAGCCCAGGTCCGCCTGCATCTGGTCCACCACCGGGGCGATGGCCACGATGGGGCCTCGCAGGTTGAGGGCCACCAGGCCGATGCAGGCGAGCAGGACGTAGCTCTTCGGCACCCCGGCGAGGACCCGGGCACTCATCGAGCGGCGGACGGGAGAGGCAGCTGTTTCATCACTCCCATTGCTATCACGCCCGTTGCAGGCGCCGACGCCGTCGGGTATGCCCGCTCGCCTCAGGCCGGGGTCACCAGCCGGGCGCGCGCCAGGCGCTTCAGCCCGTCCGCCGGTCGGACGGGCTCGGGCCACCGCGGCTGCAGGTCGTCCCCGAGCGTCACCTTCCGCAGTCGCCTCCCGAACATCGGCACCACCCATTCCCCCAGCCAGGCGGTCTCACGGCGCAGTCCCGCCACCAGCCCCGCGTACCCCTCCCGCTCCGGCAGCCTGGGTGTGAGCGAGTGCTCGACGCCGAGGACGCGCAGCACGTGGGCCGCGAGATTGCGGTGCCCGGCCGGTGACATGTGGATCCGGTCCGCGCCCCACAGTCCCGGGTCCGAGTACTCGTCGAAGCACCAGTAGTCGACCAGGACGGCGTCGTACGTCCGCGCTATGCGCCGCACGTGCTCGTTGTACAGCCAGTTGCGGCGCTTCATCGGCTCGAAGACGGGACTCAGCGGGATGTCGAATCCGGTGAACAGGAGCGGCCGGGCGCCCGACCGGGCGATCCGCTCCACCATCGCCTCGTACTCGCGCATCAGGGCAGCCATGTCGGTCCGTAGCTCGAGGATGTCGTTGCCGCCCGCGTAGAGACTGACGAGCGTGGGTTCGAGCGCCAGTGCCCGGTCCACCTGCTCGTCGCGCACGTGGTGCAGGCGCTTGCTGCGGATGGCCAGGTTCGCGTACTCCCACGCCGGGTCCTGCCGCCCGAGCTGCTTGGCCACGCGGTCCGCCCAGCCGCGCACGCCGTTGGGGAAGCGCGCGTTCCAGTCACCCACGCCCTCGGTGAAGGAATCCCCGATCGCCACGAACCGTCCAGCCATTCGAGCGAGCCTAGCGGCGCCTGGCAACCCGGGGGCGACGGCGGGGCGAACGGGCGGTGAACCCCGCACGGGCCGGCGCGGAGGCGGCCGGAAATAATCCGGGCGCTGCAGCGGCTGAGGGGAGCATGGAGCAACGCATCGCAGTCACAGGTTCAACCGGGACGATCGGAGGCGGTGTCGCCCGGATCCTCGCCGCCGAAGGGACGCCCCTCGTCCTGCCGGTCAGGTCCCCGGACCGCGCGCAGCATCTGCCCGAGTCGGTCGTGCGCCACACCACCTATGCGGACTTCGAGGCGTCCGTCGAGGCGCTTGCCGGCGTCGACGTCCTGTTCATGGTGTCCGCCGCCGAGGAACCCGACCGCGTCGCGACCCACCGCACCTTCATCGATGCGGCGAAGGAGGCCGGGGTCCGGCACGTCGTCTATACCTCGTTCCTCGGTGCCGCCCCGGACGCCGCCTTCCTCCTCGGCCGGGACCACTGGTACACGGAGGAGCATCTCCGCCGCTCGGGACTGTCGTGGACGTTCCTCCGGGACAACCTCTACCTCGACTTCGTGCCGTCCCTCGCCGAGGACGGCGTGATCCGCGGGCCGGCCGGGGACGGACTCCTGTCCGCCGTCGCGCAGGCGGATGTCGCGCGTACCGCCGCGGCGGTGCTCCGGGACCCCGAGGCCCACGCCGGTGAGTCCTACCACCTGACCGGACCGGAGGCGTTCACCCTGGCCGGCGCAGCAGCCACCATCTCCGAGCTGACCCCGGCAACGGTGAGGTTCGAGGACCAGACGCATGACGAGGCGATGGCGTCCCGCGCCCACCACGGTGCGCCGCACTGGCAGGTCGAGGCGTGGGTGAGCACCTATACGGCCATCGCCCGGGGAGAGATGGCCGAGGTGTCGCCCGACGTCGAACGGCTCACCGGGCGCCGTCCGCTGAGCCTTCGCGACCTCCTGACGGGGCTGTCGTGAGCCCGCGCCGGGACGTGGTCCCCGACCCCTCGAACAGCCGCTCGTTCTACAGGTTCCTGACCTCCGTCGTCGTGCCGCGTCCCATCGCGTGGATCTCGTCCACGTCGGCCGAGGGCGTGGACAACCTCGCTCCGCACTCGTTCTTCACGATCGCCTCCGTCGATCCGCCCATCGTCCAGTTCACCTCGGTGGGCCGCAAGGATTCCGTCCGCAACATCGAGGCCACGGGCGAGTTCGTGGTCAGCTTCACCCCGGAGGACCTCTTCGAAGCCGTCAATACCACCGGCACCGATTTCCCGCCCGACATCAGCGAGTTCGACGCCGTCGGCATCACCCGCGAGCCCAGCGCAACCGTGACCCCGCCCCGCGTCCTGGAATCGCCCGTGGCCCTCGAATGCCGGCTGCACCTGATCCAGGACATGGGCGACTGCACCCTCGTCTTCGGCGAGGTGCTGCACGCTGTGGTCTCCGAGGAGGTGCTCGACGGCTCCCTCCCCTCGATCGAGGCACTCAGGCCGCTCTCGCGGCTGGGGAAGAACGAGTGGGGCACGGCGGGGACCATCCGTTCCATCACGCGCATCCCGGTGGGGTCATGGCCCGGCCACTACGACGGCGCCGCCACGACTCCGTGACCTTGCTGTTACTTCTGTACAGCCACTGCTCAGGGTACTGACATAGAGTAGGGAAATCTGCGGGCTAGCACCCCACCCCGGGCTGGGAAGCCACCGGCTACCCCAGGGACCCCCATGAGCGTTACCGCCGCCCCGCGCACCGTCCGCATCTCCAAGCCGAACGACGTCGTCGCCTCCTACTCGGTCCTGCTCAAGCAGGTCCGCAAGGAAGGCCTCCTGAACCGCCGCCGGCGCTTCTACGTCTCGGTGTTCGCACTCCTGGCCCTGGCCATGGGCGCGGCATGGACGGGCTTCGCGCTCCTGGGCGACACCTGGTTCCAGCTCCTCATCGCCGCCGTCCTCGGCGTCGTCCTGACGCAGGTCGCGTTCCTGGCTCACGAGGCCTCGCACCGCCAGATCTTCAAGACCCGCGGCGCCAACGACTGGTTTGGGCGCATCCTCGCCGCCGGCGTCGTCGGCATCAGCTACGCCTGGTGGATGGACAAGCACACGCGCCACCACAACGATCCCAACACGCGCGGCAAGGACCCGGACATCGAGGTGGACACCATCTCGTTCCTCGAGGAGGACGCCGCAAAAGCCAAGGGCATCCAGGCCTGGATCACCCGCCGCCAGGGCTACCTCTTCTTCCCGCTGCTGACCATGGAGGGCATCAACCTGCATGCCCGCTCCATCAGCACCCTCTTCGCCCGCCGCACCATCAAGGGCCGCTGGGTGGAGCTCGCGCTCCTCGGCGCCCGGTTCGGCGCCTACCTCGGCGTCCTCTTCTGGTTCCTCCCCGTCGGCATGGCCTTCGCCTTTTTGGGCGTCCAGCTCGCCGTCTTCGGCGTCTACATGGGCGCGAGCTTCGCACCCAACCACAAGGGCATGCCGGTGGTGCCGAAGGACAGCAAGCTGGACTTCTTCCAGAAGCAGGTGCTCACCTCGCGCAACATCCGCGGCGGGTCCTTCGTCAACAACGCCTTCGGCGGACTGAACTTCCAGATCGAGCACCACCTCTTCCCCGACATGCCGCGCCCGCACCTGCGCCGCGCCGCCGTGATCGTCAAGGAACACTGCGAGCGCCTGCGCGTGCCCTACACGGAGGTGGGCGTCGCCGCGTCCTACGGCGCGGTGGTCTCCTACCTCAACCGCGTGGGACTCGCCGCCCGGGACCCCTTCGACTGCCCCATGGTTAACCGCTTCCGCCGACCCTAGGCGGCCTGCCGCCCCAGCGCGGCGGCGGTCGGCCCGCTGCCTACCGGCACGACGAGCAGCACGGACTACGGCGTTGCGTCGGGATCCGCGAGGAGCACCCTGAAGACCTGCCCGAGGGGCCCGGCGAGGTCCTCGAACGTCGCCGCGGCGGCGGGCTGGACCCCGGTCGAGGTCCGCAGCATCACGAGCCCGAGCATGGTGGCCATCGCGACCTGGGCCCGCAGCAGCAGGGGGGCACTCGAAGGATCGTCCGCGCTCCAGCCCGCCGATGCTGCGAGCCTCTCGGTGAAGGACTCGAGGGTCCGCCGTCGGATGGAGTCCGCGTTCTCGTCGCCCGACGAGCGCAGGAGCAGGAGAAGCTGCAGCGGGTCGTCCGCGTTGGGGGATTCGACGACATGCCCGATGAGCCGGTCGATCACCGCATCCACGCCGACGGGCCGTGCCCTGTCCCCTGTCCCGAGCTCGTCGACGGTCCGGTTCATGCAGGCCTCGAACAGACCCTCCTTGGAGCCGAAGTACCGGCTGATCAGGGCTACGTTGACGCCGACGTCCGCCGCGATCCGCCGCACCGTCGTCGCCCGGTAACCACCCGTGGCGAAGCGCCGACGTGCCGCCCGGACGAGCGCGCGGCGCGTGGCATCGGCGTCCCTGCCTCCTCGCACGGCTTCCTGGTCCGCCGCCCGCCCGCTGCCCTCCAGCGGTCCGGCGGGGCATTCCGGTCCTCACCCCGATCCTCGGGCGCCTGGGCGACATGGTGGGCAAGCGCAGGGTCCTCATCGTGGTCCTGGCGCTCCTGCTGGTCGGAGCGGTCCTCGCAGCCCTGTCCACGAACCTCACGATGCTGGTCGTCGCCCGCATCCTCCAGGGGGCAGCGGGCGCCGTCATGCCGCTGTCCATCGGCATCGTCCGCGATGAGCTCCCGAAGGAGCGCGTGAGCGTGACGATCGGTCTGCTCTCGGCCATCTTCGGCATCGGAGCAGGCGTCGGCATCGTCGCCGCCGGCCCCATCGTGGAATCCCTGTCCTGGCACTGGCTCTTCTGGCTCCCCGCGGGCCTCGTGCTGATCGCGCTCCTCGGCGCCGTCTTCGGCATGCCGGAATCACCCATCCGCACACCCGGCCGCCTCGACACGCTCGGTGCGGGCATCCTGTCCGTCAGCCTGGTGGCACTGCTACTGGCCATCAGTGAGGGCCAGACGTGGGGCTGGGGCGACGCCAGGACGGTCGGCCTGCTGATCGGAGGCGCCGCGGCGCTCGTCGCCTTCGTGCTGGTGGAACTACGCGTGCAGGAGCCGCTGATCGACCTGCGGCTCTTCCGCCACCGCGGCGTGTGGACGGCGCACGTCGTCGCGCTCGGGTTCGGCTTCGCGATGTTCGGCACCTTCATCCTGGTCCCGACTCTCCTCCAGCTGCCCACGGCGCTCGGCTACGGCTTCGGCAAGTCGGTGAGCGAAGCCGGGATCTACCTGCTTCCCACCGTGGTCGCCATGGTCGCCTCCGGCGTCGCCGCGGGAATCATCATCCGCAGGATCGGCCCGAAGCTGCCGATGATCCTCGGTGCGGTCGCCGTCATCGTCGCCTTCGCCCTTCCCGCACTCGGCCACGCCGAGGAGTGGCAGATCGTCCTCTCGGGGATCCTCACCGGCATCGGGATCGGCATGGCCCTCGCGGCCACGTCCAACGCCATCGTCGAGAGCGTACCCGCAACCCAGACCGGCGAGGCCGTCAGCGCCAACACGGTCCTGCGGACCATCGGCAGCAGCATCGGCACAGCGGTCATCGCGGCGCTCATCGCCTCGAACACCACAGCTCAGGGCGCCCCGTCGGACGACGCCTTCACCCTCGGCTTCTGGGCCTCCGCGGGAGTCGGCGTCCTGGTGCTCATCGCGGCCCTGGCCGCCCCCTCCCTGCGGAAGCGTGGACGGGACGGCACCTCGGCAGGTATCGACGCCTGACCCGGACAGCGCGGCCGCCGCACACGCCGCCCGGGATCGCAAGGCCGGGGCGCGACCGGAGGGAACCGAGGGCGCTCTCCCCGTGGGCTGGTTACGGTGGAGTATGTTCTTCCTCTTCGGCCTCACCACGCGCGAGCACCTGCAGTTCACCCATTCCGCCACCTGCCGCTACTGCCATCAGCACGCTCCGCAACAGGTGATCCAGCGCAAGACGAAGCTGTCGGTGTTCTTCATCCCGCTGCTGACGCTCAAGAAGACCCGGCTGCAGGTCTGCACCAACTGCGGCGGCGCCTCGCGGATCAGCGGCTCGGAGCAGCGCGCCCTCGCCTACTAGCCGTCCCGTTCCTTCCGCGCGACACAAGCGCGCTGCAAGCCGCTGCAAGCCGCTACGAACCCTGGATGGTCCCCCTGACCATACTGACGCTCGAGTGGGAGGGGTCGCCGTCGAAGGGTTCGTCGGAGACGTCCACGATGGGGAACTGCGCCAGGTCGATGGCGGCGGGCACGGTGAAACGTCCGTGATCCCCGTCCATGAGGCCGACGCTGTACATCTGCTCGAGGTCGGGAGCGATCAGCCACACCTGCCGGTATCCCTCCGGCACTGCGCCGGCCAGATCGATGTCCAGGCTCCGCGTGCCGTCTCCGGTCCGGGAGATGGTCACCTCTCCGGACCCCGATCGGCCCGGCAGCGGCTCCAGCGCGGCCCGCGCCAGCACGGCCCCGCCTCCCGTCCCGCCCAGGGACTGGAACCCCCACAGGGCACCTCCCCCCACCACGACGCCGATCCCGGCGGCGACGGCCAGCCAGCGCACCGCGACGGGCCGCCCGGTGCGTCGGTGTCCACCTTCGAGCGGCACGAGCGGTGACACGCTCGCGTCCCGGCGGGAGTCCCGTGCCGATGCATCGTCGCCCAGCTCCGCAGGCAGACCGAGCTCGGCCTTGATCGCCATCCACACCGCCGGCCCCGGTCGCTCCAGCACGGCCGCCGAGCCATCGGCCTTCGCCATCGCGACGATGCTCCGCAGCTCGTTCACGTCGGCGGAGCAGTCGCGGCACGTTGCCAGATGTTCCCGCGACCATCGGTCAAGGGATTCGTTCAGGGCGGCGAGACCCACGGCATCCGGATCAAGATGCTGCATTCCATTCCCCCAATCGGTGACGCAGGTGCACAAGACTCCTCCGGATGTGGCTCTTGACGGTTCCCAGCGGGAGATCCAGGCGCGCCGAGATCTGCTCGTGCGTCAGGTCCTCGTAGAACGCGAGCTTGAGGATCGAGCTCTGCGGCTCCCCCAGCAGCTCGAGCTCGGAACCGAGGACCACCCGATCGGTGATCGTATCAACGCCGCGCTCCTGTGCCGCGCCGGACCCGGGTGCTATCCCGGATCGTACGACCACGTGCTGCTGCCTGCTCCTTGCCGACAGGGAATCGAGGACGACGTTCCTGCAGATTCCCAGGACCCACGCCGGCACCGCCCCCGCCTCCGGATCGAAGCTGCTGCGGAAGCGCCACGCCCTCACGAACACGTCCTGGGTCACGTCCGCGGCTGCCGCGTGATCTCCCAGGGCCCTGAGGGCGACCGTGTAGACGATCGGCGAGAAGCTCCGGTAGGCAGCCGCCATCGCGTTCTCGTCTCCTGCGGAGAACTCCAGGTCGAGCTGGCTCGTCCACTCAGGGCCCGGAGGTGCCAAGGTCCACTCCTCAAGCGCGGGGTACGGGCGCCCCGCAAGCGCAGCGTCCTGTGATCCTACGCTCCTACCCGACCGCATCAGAGTGGTAAGGCCGTGAGGACGACGTTGTCCTCATAGTCACCCTCGTCCGGAAGCCACTCACCCCCACACGTGATGACCTTCAGCTGGTGATCGCCGTCGCGGGCGAAGATCGCTGATCCATCCAGCGTCGCCTTGGGGACGTTCCGCACGTCCGAGACCCGATAGCTCAACGACCTGCCGTCCTCAAGGGAGACCGTGACGATGGTTCCAACGGGTACGTCCTTCAGCTGGGCGAAGGGCATGACCTCCGTGAGGCTGTCCACGTGGGCTGCCAGGACCGCATTGCCGGCCGCCGCGCCGGGGGCAGGCCCGTACCGGTACCAGCCGGCTTCCCAGAAGCTGTCGGGTATCTCCATGGCGTCGTTCTCATCGATACCGACGTCGACGACCTTGACCGAGATGTCGGTGCCCGCGATATCGAGGGCAACAGGGGCTGGACCCCGGGCCTTGAGTGCCGCATCCGCCCGCTGGACGGGAACAGGACCGATGGCCGCCGGCAGAGGTGCGCCGCTTTCCGTGGGCAGGGGCGCGACGGCCTGCGGCTTCGTGATGGACGGCGCCGCCTCCGTGATGGACGGCGCCGGCTCCGCGGGAGACGGAACATCGTCCTGCGCGCACCCCGAGAGGAGGACGGCGGCGAGCACGGCCGTGGCTAGCGCTGGTCGTCTGGGCTGCACGGTCGGTAATCCTTCCTGTGATGATGACGGTGGTGCAGGGTGGGGAGGCGTGGCGGCACCTCCCCACCCTGCACGTTCAGCTGGAGATCCGGGTGGCTCGCCGGCGCGAGGCCGCTACCGCACCGCCGAGGAGAACCAGCAGGAAAGCACCGATCCCGATGGCCGCCCCGTTGTCGTCCTGCGCTGCCAGGCCGGACTGGCCTCCCGGGACTGCGCCCGGGGAGGAGTGGAGACCGTCGATCACCTGGGTGGCCAGCGCGAGGTTGCCGGCTTCCAGGCTTCCCCACGCGTACACGATCGTCGAGGTCCCTTCGGCGAGGGCCACGTCGGCAGGGCCGATGACGGGATCGGTGGTGCCCGTGGCCGCAACCGCAGCCGACACCGTGCCGGCGTCCGTGGTCAGCGAGGCCTCACCGGGGTTGCTGAGGTTCGGTACGAGCACAGCGCCCCCGGCGAGGACGTCGACCGCCGGGGCAGTCGCGACGTGCCGGACGGTGAGCCGCGACTTGCCGGCCTCGACGGTCGAGACATCGTTCGTGTAGAAGTTCGCCGTGGGGGTTCCTCCGGCATCGAGGTTGGCCGTCGCGGTGTAGTTCCCGCCGGCAGCCAGCGTCACGTCCACAGGGCCGATGAGCGGTGCGCTCGCATCGGCTGCGTCCGCCGCCGTCACGGCCAGCTGGTAGGCCCCCGCGGGCAATTCGAGGGGACCCGCCAGTTCACCGGGAGCGAAGTCGTCCAGTGTGAGAGCGCCGTTGACGTACACGTCGACGGTGAGATCGGGAACTCCGTGGAGTACCGACAGGGATGCGGCGGCGGGCGTTTCCGCGGCCGTTGCCGGCGCGGCGATGGATACTGCTCCCAGAACCGCGACGGCTCCTACGGCGTACAAGCGTCCTTGCATGACAACTCCTTGATCTGGCCCCTGCTGGGGCATTTTCGCTGACACCCGGTATTACCGGCGGGCCACGCGATTTGGATGCAAGAAGTTGGGGATTTTTTGATTCAGGCGTTCCAGAGGCCGTAGGAGTCGGCGAGCGAGGAGATCTTCTGAGCGCGGGCCAGGCGTGGCAGGTACGAGCCATCCCCCACCACCGCACCCGCAGCGTGTTCACGCAGCAGTTCCGCAGCCCAGTTGATCTCGGACTCGCTCGGCGACAGGCCGCGGTTGATGGTGTCGGTGGCATCGGTCAGCAGGCACAGCTTGCCGGTCATGCCCATGGACGCCGTCACCTTGCAGGCTTCGAGCAGCTCGTCACCCAGGGCGCCGACGGTCGGACCGTCGATCGGACCGGGAAGCTGACCGACGCGCGAGGCGACCACGAGCTTGGAACGCGCGTAGGCGAGCGCCATCGGATCGTCCGACGCACCGGTGTCGCGCCGGAAGTCACCGACACCGAACGCGAGGCGGAAGGTGCCGGGCGCACTGGCGATCGCCGTCGCGTTCTCGATGCCGAGGGCGGACTCGATCAGCGCGAGCACAGGCGTACCGGCCTGCAGGCGCATCGCCGTGTGCGTGACCTGCTCGGGCTTCTCCGTCATGGCGAGCATGACGCCGCGCAGTCCGGGCGCCTTGGACAGCGCGGCGAGGTCATCCGCCCAGTACTCCGTCTCGATGCCGTTGACGCGCACCCAGGCCGTCATCCCCGTGGACAGTGCCTCGACCACGCGCTCCCGCGCTTCCGCCTTGCCCGCCGCGGGGACGGCGTCCTCCATGTCGAACACCACGGAATCGGCCTCGGACGTGAGGGCGGGGATGAAGGTGTCCTCGGAAGCAGCGGAAGCCAGCAGCCAGGATCGGGAGAGCTTGGCGGGGAGCGCGGCGGCGCGGCTGTTTCTGAGGGAGGTGGCCATGATCAAACAGTACTGAGGACTGCTGCGCATTATCCACCGCGAGTCGTGCGGCGCCCCGTGAACACTACGACCAAAAGGGGCCGGGTCCCGGCCGCCAGGAGTGGCCGTCCTCTGCGCGGAGGCCTCCTGGAACCCTTGACCGCCTCTGTGGTCGCGCCTAGCATTCGTATACGATTTTGTACTCGATGACGAGTACCGGGTCTGCCGTCGACGCCCCGGCCCGGGACGTCAGGGCAACTCACACCGAAAGACAAAGGGGTTTTTCATGGCATCAGCACCAGACCGTCGGGAGGCCCAGGCCGGCTCCCGCATGAGTGCGGCGGACCGCAAGGTCCTGGCGGGAACGATGGTCGGCACCACCATCGAGTGGTACGACTTCTTCATCTTCGCCCAGGCCGCCGGCCTCGTCTTCGCCAGTCTCTATTTCGGGCCGCTCGAGGGCGAGAGCCCGGGCCTCGCCCAACTCGTCGCCTGGGCCACGATCGGCATCAGCTTCTTCTTCCGCCCCCTCGGCGCGGTGATCGCCGGCCGCCTCGGCGACAGGATCGGGCGCAAGGCGATGCTGGTCTTCACCCTCGTGCTGATGGGCTCGGCCACCGCGCTGATCGGCCTGCTGCCCACCTACGCGCAGATCGGCGTGTGGGCACCGATCCTGCTCATGCTGCTGCGCATCCTGCAGGGCTTCTCCGCCGGCGGCGAATGGGGCGGCGCAGCCCTCATGGCCGTGGAGCACGCGCCCGTGGGCAAGCGCGGCTTCTGGGGCGCCTACCCCCAGATCGGCGTCCCCGTCGGCATGATCCTCGCGACCCTCGTGCTCTTCCTGCTCCGCAGCTCGATGTCGCCCGAAGCCTTCATGGCCTGGGGCTGGCGCATCCCGTTCCTGCTGTCGGTCGTCCTGATCGTCGTGGGGTACTTCATCCGGTCGGCAGTCGCCGAAAGCCCCGTCTTCAGGCGCATGATCGAACGCAAGCGGGACACCGCCACTCCCCTGCGGAGCCTGCTGAGGACCAACAAGCGCGAAGTGATCCTCGCCGCCGTCATCTTCATCGGCAACAACGCCGCGGGCTACCTCGTGATCGCCTTCCTGTCCTCCTACGCGCAGAAGAGCCTCGGCATGCCCGCCGCCCCCGTGCTCCTGGCAACCCTGCTCGCCTCCTTCGGCTGGCTCATCTTCACGCTGTACGGGGGCATCCTCTCGGACAGGATCGGCCGGGTGCGGACGTTCCAGCTCGGCTACGCGCTGATCTTCGTCTGGATGATCCCGATGTTCATGCTGATCGACACCCGGAGCATCTGGGCCTACGGCATCGCCATCTTCGTCCTGACCATCGGCCTCGGCTTGTCCTACGGGCCCATGTCGGCGATGTACGCGGAGATGTTCCCCGCCAACGTGCGCTACTCCGGCATCGGCATCGGCTACGCCCTCGGTGCGATCCTCGGTGGAGCCTTCGCTCCGCTCATCGCCCAGGCACTGCTCGGCAGCACGGGCTGGTCGGGGTCCATCGGGCTCTACATCATGGGCCTGTGCGTCATCTCCTTCATCGGGGTGAGCCTGGTGAAGGAGCCCAGCGGCGCACCCCTGGAGGCGGACGAGAAGTCTGCGGACGCAGTGCCCGCAGCCCGGCACTAGGACAGCGTGGCAGGTGACGGAGAGGCACGTCCGCTCCGTCACCTGCCTGCCGCCGGCACGTCCGCTATAGTGGCGATCGTCGGGCGCCGTGGAGCGCCGTGCCTGAAAAAGAGGCAATAAGGGCGCAGCAGCCCGAGGCACATACGGAAATCGCCCACCAACGTCGTCCGGGTGACCGTGTGCATCACCTGCTGCCGCCGGAGGACGTTCGTCCCGAAAAGATTCCTGATGTCCGCAGTCTCAGCCCGTGTGGTGTCCGCCCTCCGATCCGCAGTCACCGAAGTCTTCGGCGTCATGGGGAACGGCAACGCCCACTTCCTCGACGCCGTGATGTCGTCCCCCGGCTCCCTGCACTACACCGCGGTGCGCCACGAGGCAGGCGCCGTCGCAGCCGCGGACGCCTATTACCGTGCCAGTGGCCGCCTCGCCGTCGCGACCACCACATACGGAGCGGGCTTCACGAACGCCCTCACCCCGCTCGCGGAGGCGGTGCAGGCCGGCATCCCACTCGTGCTCGTCGTCGGCGACGCTCCCACCACGGGCCCCCGGCCCTGGGACGTGGATCAGTCGCTGGTGGCCAAGGGGCTGGGCGCGACGACGTTCACGGTGTCCGCGTCCCGACCCCGGGCCGCCACGGCCGCGGCGATCGATCACGCCCTGCGCTACCGGGAAGCCGTGGTCCTCGCGATCCCCTACGACCTCGCGGGCGCCGAGGCCGTGGACGAGGACGCCCTCACCCCGCCCCCTCCCCTCCCCCTGCGGGTGCCGGGTGCGGAGGACATCGCCCGGGCGGCCGCGCTGCTCTCAGCCGCCCGCCGCCCCCTCGTCCTGGCCGGCCGCGGGGCGTGGATGAGCGGAGCGGGCCGGGCGGCGGCGGATCTGGCCGCCCGCCTCGGCGCCCTCACCGCCACGTCCGGACTGGGTGCCGGACTCTTCGGCGACGACGCCACGGCTCTCGGCATCGCGGGCGGCTGGGCCTCCGAACGCACGGCGCACCTGATCGAGCAGGCCGACGTCGTGCTGGTGCTCGGCGCGCGGCTGAACCAGTTCACCCTGCGCTTCGGGCACTCCTTCGGCGCCGGGGCCCGGGTCCTCCAGGTGGACGTGACGGCCGGCCCCACGTCTCCCGCCGTCACCGACTTCGTCCGTGCCGATGCGCGGCTCGCGGCCGAAGCGCTCCTTGCCGCCGTCGAACCACGCGACGGGGCACGGTGGAGCACGACCGCCGCGGAGGCCGCCCTGCGCGCCCACGCCGCCCGCGACGACGGCGAGCCGGTGGCGCCCGACGGCCGCCTCGACCCGCGGAGCCTCTGCCGCTCCCTGGACAAGATGCTGCCGGCGGATCGCACGATCGTGCAGGACGGCGGCCACTTCATCGGCTGGGCGCCGGGCTACCTCCGCGTTCCCGCGCCGAACCGCCTCATCATGGTGGGCACCGCCTACCAGACCATCGGCCTCGGGTTCCCCAGCGCCGTCGGGGCGGCCCGTGCGCTCCCGGACTCCACGATCGTCCTGTGCACGGGCGACGGCGGAGCCCTCATGGCGCTCGCGGACCTGGAGTCGTTCATCCGGACCGCGCGGCGCGCGGTCATCGTGGTCTTCAACGACGCCGCCTACGGGGCCGAGATCCACCAGTACGCCGTGCGCGGGATCGACGCCCGGCCCATGATGATCGACGAGGTCGACTTCGCCGCCGTCGCGGCCGCCTTCGGCGCGAAATCCGCCACGATCGCTTCCCTCGGCGACCTCGCCGCCGTGGCGGGCTGGCTGGCCTCCGACGACGACGGCGTCCTCCTGCTCGACTGCAGGATCTCCCGGCAGGTCGTGGCGCCGTACATGCAGGAGATCGTGGCCGTCGCCACCGGCACGCGCTGACGCCGCCCGGCCTGGTTCCCATCCCGCGGGCGCCGGCGAATCGGGGCCGGGCCCGATGGGCGTCGGTGGCCCGGACTTCCCCGCCGACGCGGCGTCGGGAACCGCGACGAGTGCCGGAGGGCCCTGCCCAGGGGCGGATCGGGAGCCCATACTGGACCGGTGCCCCTAGGGTCGGAGAAGATCGTGTACCTCGCTCGTCGAACCGGGCCGGCCGGAACGCCGCGCCCTGAAGCCGCAGTGGTGACCCCCTGCCCGTCCGCGAGCGATTCCCGGCCATGACCACGACCGTCGGGGGCCTCAGCACGGCGGACGCGGCCCGGCGCCTGGCAGCGGACGGGCCCAACCTCCTGCCGCAGGCGCACACCGTTCCGCGGTGGCGGGCGTTCGCCGCGGAATTCACCCATTTCTTCGCCGTGATGCTGTGGGTGGCGGCAGCTCTGGCCTTCGTGGCCGGCATGCCGCAGCTCGGGGTGGCCGTGACGATCGTGGTCATCATCAACGGGGTGTTCGCCTACGTGCAGGAGGCCCGCGCCGAACGGGCGGCGTCGAAGCTCCGGGCCATGCTCCCCGCCCGGGTCCTGGTGCGGCGTGACGGCAGGGCGGTGGGTATTCCCGCCGCGGAGGTCGTCCAGGGGGACGTGGTGCTCCTCTCGGCCGGGGACAGGATCCCGGGCGACGTCGCATTCGCCGTGACCGAATCCTGCACCGTGGATGAATCGATGCTCTCGGGGGAGAGCGAGCCCGTGCCCAAGAAGCCCGGCGATGAGGGGTTCGGTGGCACGTTCCTGGTCAACGGGAACGCCGAGGCGGAGGTCACGGCCACGGGGGTGCGGACGAGGCTCGCGGCGATCGCCTCCCTGACCTCCGCCGCGCATCCACCGCAGAGCCCCCTCGACGTCGAGCTCCGCCGGGTGGTCCGCATCATCTCTGTGGTCGCCCTGACATTCGGCGGGGTGTTCTTCGCCGTCTCCCTGCTGGCCGGCACGTCCTGGCGGGACGCCTTCCTGTTCGCCATCGGCGTGTCCGTGGCGCTGATCCCCGAGGGGCTCCTTCCGACGGTCACGCTGTCCCTCGCCATGGGCGCCCAGCGCATGGCGGGCCGGAACGCACTGGTGCGGCACCTGCAGGCCGTCGAGACGCTCGGGTCCACCACGTTCATCTGCACCGACAAGACCGGCACCCTGACGCAGAACCGGATGAGCGCCGTCGAGGTCTGGACCCCGGAGGGCGCCGTGACGCTGAGCGGCTCCGGCTACGCCCCGAGCGCGAGTATCACGGGCGGCGCGGACGCCGTCGAACGGGCGCGCGGCCTGGCGCTGGCCGCGCGCGCCGCGTCCCGTGGACGGGCGGTGCTGCACGGCGACGAGTGGACCGCGGAGGGCGACCCCATGGAGGCGGCGCTGGACGTGCTGGCCCGCCGGCTGGACCGCGAGCAAGCCGCTCCGGAGGTCCCCGTCGATGCCCGCTGGCCGTTCGACCCGGCCCGGAAGCGCGAATCCGTGGCAGCCGCCGGGCGCCTGCTCCTGAAGGGCGCCCCTGAATCCGTGCTCCCGCTGTGCGTGGCGCCCGCAGATCTCTCGGCCTGCGCTGCCGCGCTCGACGACATGGCTCGGCGCGGCCTGCGCGTCCTCGCCGTGGCCGAGCGGGCGCTACCCGGGACGTCCGGGCGGGACCGGGCCTGGCCTGACGATCCGGGAGTCCTCGAGCAGCAGTTGATGCTGCTCGGGCTCGTGGGCCTGCACGACCCGCCACGGGCATCGGTGGCCGAAGCCCTGCGCGCCACGCGGACCGCCGGCATCAAGGTGGCCATGCTGACCGGGGACCATCCGACGACGGCGGCGGCGATCGCCGCGGAGATCGGGCTGCTCGGTCCCGACCGGACCGTCCTCGAGGGCAAGGACCTGCCGGAGGACGAGCACCTGCTCGGCGCGCTCCTGGACCGGGACGGGGTGGTGGTCAGCAGGGTGTCCCCGGAGCAGAAGCTGAGGGTTGCGCGGGCCCTGCAGCTGCGCGGACACGTCCTGGCGATGACCGGGGACGGGGTCAATGACGGCCCGGCACTGCAGGAGGCCGACATCGGGGTGGCGATGGGCGCCAGCGGCACGGACGTCGCACGCGAAGCGGCGGACCTCGTGCTGCTGGATGACGACTTCGCGACGATCGTCGCCGCCGTCGAGCAGGGCCGCGCCACCTATGCGAACATCCGCCGCTTCCTCACCTACCACCTGACCGACAACGTCGCGGAACTCACCCCCTTCGTGGTCTGGGCGCTGTCCGGCGGGAGCTTCCCGCTGGCGCTCGGGGTGCTGCAGATCCTGTTCCTGGACATCGGGACGGATCTTCTCCCCGCCCTGGCCCTGGGCAGCGAGCGGGCCGACAAGCGGGCCATGCAGCGTCCGCCGGAACGCCGGCACCTGATGGATACGCGGCTGATGGTGCGCGTCTTCGCCGTCCTCGGCCCGGTGGAGGCCGTCTTCGAGATGGCCGCGTTCACCCTCACCCTCTGGCTGGCCGGGTGGCGGCCCGGGGAGGGCTTCCCCGACGTCGGGATCCTCGCGGCGGCGTCCGGGGCGGCGTTCACCACCGTGGTCCTGGCGCAACTGGCCAACGCCTTCGCCTGCCGCAGCGAGTCCGTCCCGCCGTGGCACCTGGGCTGGCGGACCAACCCGCTCATGCTGCGGGCCGTGGGCGTGGAACTCCTGGCGCTGCTGGGGTTCCTGCTCATCGTGCCTGTCGCCGAGATGCTCGGGCATGCGCCGCCCACGACGGCCGGTCTGCTGGTGGCGATGCTGTCCATGCCCGCACTGCTGGCCGCGGACTCCTGGCACAAGCGGGTCAGGCGCCGGAGGAGAGTGGTTCCGGCCGCAGGCTGATCCGCACCGTGCTGCCGGGCTCCACCAGCGTCACGTCCCGTCCCACGCGGACGCGGACGGGATCGGCGGTGCTCTCGGCGGCGTCCACCGTCAGCATGTCGTGTTCGAGGGTGACGCCCAGCGGCAGCCCCCGGTACCGGATCCGGAAGGAGACCTGCCGCAGTTCCGTGGGCAGGCGCGGGGCGAAGACGAGCGCATCGGCGCTCATCCTCAGGCCCGCGAAGCTCCGCTGGATGACGTCGACACTGCCGGCCATGGCTCCGAGGTGGATGCCCGTGCGCGTGGTGCCGCCCTGGGTGTCGTCGAGATCGGCGTCGAGCGCGTCACGGAAGGTGGACCAGGCGCGTTCCGGGTTCGACGCCGCCAGCACCGAGGCGTGGGCCACCCGGCTGAGGGTGGACCCGTGGGCCACCCGGGCGAGGTAGTACTCCACGGTCCGCGCCAGCTGCTCCTCCGTGAGCGCGTACCCCATCCGTCGGAGCCTGCGCACCAGCTGGTCCTCGCCCAGGACGTAGAACAGCATGAGGACATCCGCCTGCTTGGAGAGCCTGTACCGGTTGGTGCTGTCCCCCTCGGCGCCCAGGATGAGGTCCAGACGCTCGATGTTCCCGTAGGTCCGCCGGTAGTGGCCCCAGTCCAGTTCCCGGAGTTCCCCGTAGCCGCTGAACTGGCTGATCACGCCGTCGTGGAAGGGTACGTGCAGCCGTCGTGCCAGGAGGTTCCACCGGTCCATCTCGGCGCCGGTGATGCGGAGCCGGCGGCGCAGGTCCCTGCGGTCCCTGCCTCGGACGGCGTTCATGATCCTCGCGGGGCGGGAGCAGACCCAGGAGGCCATGACGTTGGTGTACGCGTTGTCGTCGATGCCCTGCCCGGCGCGGTCCGGGTAGCCGTCGTGGTACTCGTCCGGCCCTACGACACCGCGCAGATGGAACCTGCCGTCCCCGGCGTCGTACTCCGCGGCGGCGGCGAAGGACCGGGCGATCTCGACGATCAGGTCCGCACCATGCCCGAGGATCCAGTCGCGGTCGGCGGTGGCCTCGTAGTACTGCCAGGCGTTGTAGGCCACGGCGAGGCCGCCGTGGCGTTGCAGGTGGGAATGATCCGGTGTCCACGTCCCGGAGAACCGGTTGTAGAGCCACGGCGGGGTGTCCTCGGTGCCGTCGCTGCCGCTGCGCCAGGGGAACATGGCGCCGGCCAGCCCGGCCTCACGCGCGCGGTCGCGGGCCGCGTCCAGGCGGCGCCACCGGTACTCCAGCAGCGAGCGGGTCACCCACGGGAGGCGGGACGTGATCAGCGGCAGCACGAACAGGTCGTCCCAGAAGATGTGCCCGCGGTAGCCCTCGCCGTGCAGCCCGCGCGCCGGCACGCCGGCGTCGAGATCCGCGGTGTGCTCGGAGAGGGTCTGCAGCAGATGGAACACATGGAGGTTCAGGACGAACTGGGTCTGCCGGTCGGCATGCAGGTCGAAGCCGAACAGGTCCAGGAGCGGCCGCCACGCCTCCTCGTGGGCGGCGAGCGCCGGTGTGAAGCCCCCGCCGCGCGGGCCAGGACGGCGAGTGCCGCGGACAGGGGTGAGGACAGCGCCCGGTCCCTCGAACTGACGACGGCGGCCGTCTTGCAGACGGTCAGGGGC
This sequence comes from Arthrobacter sp. NPDC092385, assembly GCF_044755105.1. Classification (NCBI taxonomy): domain Bacteria; kingdom Bacillati; phylum Actinomycetota; class Actinomycetes; order Micrococcales; family Micrococcaceae; genus Arthrobacter; species Arthrobacter sp. NPDC092385. The sequence continues at coordinate 120,320 of NZ_JBIVQL010000001.1, read as the reverse complement.
ACTCCGTCCGCGAGGGCGGCGACGTGGTGCTGCAGCCAGCGGGCGCGGGGCCCCGCGGCGTCGTCCGGAGCGGGGCTGCTGGCCACCTCCACGGGGGCGCCGCCCGGGCCGGTGAAGCCGACCGTAGCGGCGACGGCGATCCGGAGGCAGCTCTGCCGGGTCAGCACCTCCACGAGCTCGACGCCGGACCGGACCCGGCGGTCCACGACGTCGAGGTGCCGGCCCCCCAGGGCCGCATCTTCGGGGACATTGGCGTTGACCACGTCCGCGTCGATTCCCGTGCGGATCTCCACGGCCCCACTCCACCCGCGGGCTGTCAGGGTGGTCTCCAGCAGTGCCAGGCCGGGCTGCGCCATGGAGACGATCCGGCGCTGGTGGACGTCCAGCCGCCTGCCGTGCGCATCCTCGAGCACCGCCCGCCGGGACAGGAGGGCCCGCTTCAGGTCCAGCTCCCGGCGCTGCTGCAGCAGGGTCAGGCCCCCCTCGGACCACCACGGGCCGGCCTGCAGCCGGAGGTCGAGGGGCAGCCAGTTCGGGAGGTTGACCAGGTGCTCGCCCTCGGCCTCCTCCCCGCGCACCAGCTCGGGGCATCGGTTGTAGATGCCCGCCAGGTAGGTGCCGGGGTAGTGGGCGGCGTCCGCGTGGGACTCCGGGGCGGCGCCGCGGGTGGCCATGCGGCCGTTGCCCAGGGTGGTCAGCGCTTCGCGGTGGCCCTCGTGCCAGGGATCGAACCCTTCGTAGATGAGGTGCCAGCGATGCGTGAGGACCAGGCCCATGTCCAGCTCGCGGACGTCGTCGAGCACGATGTCGGCACCGGCACGTTCGAGAGCAGCCCGTTGCGCCGCCCGGTCGATGCCCACGATCAGCCCGAACCCGCCGTCGCGGGCGGCAGCCACCCCGCTCGTGGCGTCCTCGATGACCACGGTGCGGGACGGGTGCGCCTTCAGTCGCCGTGCCGCCTCGAGGAAGGTTGCCGGGTCCGGTGTGCCCGGCAACCCGAGGTCCCCGGCGACCGTCCCGTCGACGACCACGTCGAACGCCCCCTGCAGCCCCGCGGCGGCAAGCACCGACGCTGCATTACGGCTCGCCGTGACCAGGGCGCACGGGACGCGGCTCTCCTGCAGCCGGTGGATCAGCTCGACGGTGCCCGGGAAGGCCTGCACGCCGTGCCGGCGCAGCTCGTCGAGGAAGAGGGCGTTCTTGGCCGCGCCCAGGCCCCGCACGGTCCAGGCCTCCGGCGGATCCGACGGTGTGCCGTGCGGCAGTTCGATCCCGCGGGAGCGCAGGAACATCTCCACCCCCTGCACCCGGGGGCGGCCGTCCACAGAGGCGACGTAGTCGCCGTCGGTGAAGGGACGCAGGACCGCGCCGGGTGGGACCCGTGGATCCGCCAGGACGGCGTCGAACAGGTGTTTCCAGGCGGCCCGGTGCGCCGACGCGGTGTCCGCGACGACGCCGTCGAGATCGAGGATCACGGCGTCGAACGGGGAGACGGTGCCTGCAACCGTAGGAGAGACGGTGGGAGAGACGGTAGGGGAGACGGTGTCGGGCCGGCCGGGTCGGGTCGCTGGGCCGGCCTGGGGGCTGCCGACGCCGGCCTCAGGCTCCACCGGGCCGGCCGGCCAGCTGCAGGACCGCAGCACCGTTCACGCGGTCCGCCGCCAGATCCGCCAGGGCGCGGTCCGCGTCGGTGAAGGCGTACCGCTGGATCGTGGGGCGCAGCGGTATGCGGGCGGCGAGTGCCAGGAGTTCACGGCCGTCGGTCCGGGTGTTCGCCGTGACACTGCAGAGCCGGCGTTCCTGGAAGAGTTCGTCGGCGTAGTGCAGCTCCGGGATGTCGCTGAGGTAGATGCCCGCAATGGCCAGGGTGCCGCCGCGGTCCAGTGCCCGCAGCGCGGCGGGGACCAGGGCGCCGGCGGGCGCGAAGAGGATCGCGGCGTCCAGCGGCTGCGGTGGTTCCTCGGCCGCTTCCCCCACGAAGGCTGCGCCCAGGTCCGCGGCCAGGCGACGGGCGCTTTCCGAACGCGTCATCACGGATACCTCCACGCCCTCGAACATCGCGACCTGCGCGGCGAGGTGGGCGGACGCCCCGAACCCGTAGATGCCGAGCCGGCCGCCCGGCCGTACGCCGGAGCGGCGCAGCGCCCGGTACCCGATGATCCCGGCGCAGAGCAGCGGTGCGGCCTCCTCGTCGGCGAAGTCCTGCGGCACCGCGTAGGCGAAGGCCTCGGGCACGGTGACGAGCTCGGCGTACCCGCCGTCGTCGTCCCACCCGGTGAACCGCGGTGACAGGCACAGGTTCTCGTCCCCGCGGACACAGAAGCGGCAGGTGCCGCACGTCGAGCGGAGCCACGCGATACCCACCCTGTCGCCGAGGCGGAAGAGCCGGCAACCGGGTCCGGTCTCCACCACCTCGCCGATGATCTCGTGTCCCGGCACCGTTCGCGCGTGCTTCGCGGGCAGATCGCCCTCGACCAGGTGCAGGTCGGTCCGGCACACCCCGCACGCCCTGACGTTCACCAGGAGCTCGCCCGGAGCGGGGACGGGGTCGGGCCGCGTGCCGAACACCAGCGGCGGGACGCCCGCGCCGGTCTTCGACCCGGCGTCGCCGGCCTCCCGCGCGGCGTCGTCAATCCACCACGCGCGCACGGCTCGCCCGCCCTTTCGGAGTCGGATCCGAGGTGTCCGCCCGAGGCCGCGCGGGGTCGCGGACCTGTGCACCGTCCTCGAGCGACATGGGGGCTCCCCGGGGTAGAGCCCCATCGTACGCTTCACGAGCCCTGCGCTCCGGGGGCCGGTCTTCCCCGCCCCCGGCGCCGGACGGACCTCGAATCCGTCGGGAGCGGCGTCCTCGGCCGGGCATCCTCACCGTCGCCACCGGGAGCCGCTGACGCCGCACGTTGATGCCTCCCGTGCGCGGTTCTCATCCGGCGGGCGCTGCGGTGATCACGCGGGCGAAGCCATCGAGCGCCGACGCGACCGCCCGTGGGTTTCCGAGGGCCGCGTAGTGTCCGCCGGGGATCTCCAGGGGCTCGATCCCGAGGCGCTCGCGCACCTGCCGTCGCATGAAGGCTGCGGGGAAGAGATGGTCGTCCTGGCACAGGATCGCCATCGTGGGCACGTCCGGGTGCCGTCCCGGCCATGGCAGCGACAGCCAGGCGCCCTGCTGGTCACGCTCCCGGGCCTGCGCCTGGCGGGCGAGGTGGTCGGGCACGCCGTTGTAGTACAGAACCTCGGGGTCCTCGGCGATCTCCTCGGAATCGTGGCCGGTCTTTGTCCACCAGTCGGCGAACGACTCACCGGGCAGCGGGATCATCGCCGCGAGGTACACGAGGCCGCCGGCACCCAGCTCGTCACACACCAGCGGAGCGGTGAAACCTCCCAGGGAGTGCCCGACGACGACGATGTCGCCGGTCCGACCGACCGCGGAGCTGACGACGTGGCTGTAATCCTCGAGCGTCGCGCCGGCGTCCTCGGTCGGGAGGTCCACCGCCACCACCTGATGACCGGACTCCTCCAACGCCTCGGCCACGAGGTGCCAGTCCCAGGCGGTCGATCCCCCTCCATGGATCAGTACGAACGTCGCCATGATGTCCACTCCCGTCGGCCGGGACGCCGAGGATCGGCGTCATCACCCAAGAGACGTACCAGGGCCCCGAAAACCATCGGTCGGGTTCCCGCTCCGGACCGTCAGGCGCGGGGCCGGAGGTCGTAGATCCGCCGGAGCTTCCCGCTGGAGCGCACGAGCGAGCCCTGTTCGACGACGGTGACGGCGCAGGTCGAGCCGATGTGGGCCTTCACCTGGTGCCGGAGCTCGACGGCGGCCGCAGCGGCGTCCGCGGCCGTGACCCCCTCCCGCGGCTCCACCCTGATGGTCAGCTGGTCCATGCGCTGCCCCTCCGGGCGGGTGAGTTCGAGCTGGAAGTGCGGGCTCAGGGCCGGGATGCGCAGGGCGAGCTCCTCGACCTGCGTGGGGAACAGGTTCACCCCGCGCACGACCACCATGTCGTCACTCCTGCCCGTGATCCGCTCCATCCTCCGCATGCCCGGCCGGGCGGTGCCGGGCAGCAGGCGGGTGAGGTCGTGGGTGCGGTACCGGATGATGGGCAGCGCCTCCTTCGTCAGGGAGGTGAAGACGAGCTCACCCGCCTGGCCGTCGTCGAGCACCGCCTCCGTGAAGGGGTCGATGATCTCGGGGCGGAAGTGGTCCTCCCACACGTGCGAACCGTCCTTGGACTCCACGCACTCACCGGCGACGCCCGGGCCCATGACCTCGGACAGCCCGTAGATGTCGCACGCGTCGAAGCCCATGCGCCCCTCGAGTTCCTGCCGCATGCCCTCCGTCCAGGGCTCGGCCCCCAGGACGCCGGTCTTCAGGGACGTCGACCGCGGATCGATACCGGCGGCTGCCATGGCGTCGAGGATGGTCAGCAGGTAGGTCGGGGTCGCGAGGATGGCGTCGGGCTCGAAGTCGCGGATGAGCTGGACCTGCCGCTCGGTCTGGCCGCCCGAGATGGGGATCACGGTGCAGCCCAGCTTCTCGGCGCCCGCGTGGGCGCCCAGCCCGCCCGTGAACAGGCCGTAGCCGTAGGCGTTGTGGACCTTCCAGCCCGCCCTCACGCCGGAGGCCCGCAGCGAGCGCGCGACGAGCGAGGCCCAGCGGTCCAGGTCCCCGGTGGTGTACCCGACGACGGTCGGCTGACCGGTGGTGCCCGACGACGCGTGGATCCGCGCCACCCGGGACTGCGGCACGGCGAACATGCCGAACGGGTACGTGCTGCGCAGGTCCTCCTTGGTGGTGAACGGGAACCTGGCCAGGTCCGTCAGCTCACGCAGGTCCTCCGGGTGGACGCCCGCGTCGTCGAACTTCCGCCTGTACAGCGGCACGCGTGCATAGGCATGGGCGAGCGTGGCCTGAAGCCGTTCGAGCTGGACGGACTCGATGCGGTCACGCGACCACGTCTCCTCGACGTCGAGGGTGGCGGGATCGGCGGCCGAGGCGCGCAGGGGAAGGGTCGGCATGGGCACTCCTTGGCAGCGTGGGGTCGGGGATGGCGCGAGAGGGACTCATAGGACGGCTTCGACGGCGTGGGCGGCCCGGGCGACGCGGGCACCGATCTCCTCCACGCTCCGGTCGCTGCGGAGGTAGACGACGGCGAGCGCGGCAGGAACCTGCCCGCGGACGCGGATCGGAGCGGCGACGGAGCTCACGCCCGGAATCACCTCGTCCTTGCTGACCGCATAGCCCGTGCCGGCGGCGATCCGCGACTCCTCCCGGTACGGCTCGCCCGGTGCGAGGCGCTTCCAGGCGGCTTCCGCCAGCGCCGACTGGATGGCGATGCCCGGAGCGCCGGCGTCGAACCGGTGGCGGGAGCCCGGCCGCTGGACGAGGGTCCCCTCGCCGTGCGGCGGCTCCACGGCCACCAGGGTGACGCAGTGGCGCCGGTCCCGCACGGCGATGAACGCCGTCATCTGCAGGTCGGCCGCCGCCGCCGTGAGCTCCGGGAGTGCGGCCGCCTGCAGCCGGGGTGCCACTCCCCTGGCCAGGTTCGCGAGCCCCGGCCCGGCCTGGAACCTCCCGCCCGCGTTCCGCACGACCAGCGCATGCTCCTCGAGCGTCCGCAGGATCCGGTAGGCGATGGAGCGGTGGACATCCAGTGCGTCCGCGATCTCCGCCGTCGTGAGGCCGTCCGGCGCGCCGGCAAGGATCTCCAGGGCGCGGATGCCGCGGGACAGCGTCTGGGACGCCGGGGCAGCCGCCGTCGTTGCCTCGTCCGCGGTCCGCACGTCAGGCCAGTGCCCGTGCGGAGTCCCGCTCCGACCGCGACCGCAGCAGGGGGGCGAAGAAGCGGGCAAGGCCTGCGGTGTCGGCCAGGGGCAGCACGTGCGCCACGTACTGGTCCGGACGGACCACGACGACGGCGCCGGTGCGGTCGATCCCGCGGAGGTCGAAGATGTCCGCGGCCGGGTCCGCGGCGTACACCTTCTCGTAGTCGGTGAGCCCGAAGGGTCCCACCGCGGGCCTGAACTCCCGTGGTACCTGCCCGATATCCACCCGGGTGTGGGCCTGCTGGTAGATCACCTTCACGTCGAACCAGGCGTCCCGATCGGCCCCCCGGGGTGTGGCCGCGAGGGGCGAGTCGGCGGTGCCGCCGAGCCATGCGGCGAGGTCCGCCACTCCCGATGCCGTCCCGGCTTCCGCCCGGTCCGCGAACACGTAGATGCGCCACCGGCCGTCCGCCGTCGCGTGGTGGCCCAGGTGCATCGGCACGCCGTCGCAGACGCGCACCACGGGAGCGGACTTGAAGCGCTTGCCGATCGGGAAGCCCCCCGCGAGGTCCTGGTGCGTGGGCTCGGCGATCAGCACGGACGGCGCGTACTGCGTCCTGAATCCCGCCGGGAACTCCGCCGTCTGCACGTAGAAGTCCTCGAGCTCCGAGGGGTCGGCGAACTCCTCGGGCTTCTTCGCCATCAGCGTGGACCACTCCCGGTCGAACGCGATGAGGTCCTTCGCGACGACCTGGCGCTCGGCGGAGTAGGTTGCCAGCAGGCTCTCCGGGCTGCGGCCCTCGAGCACGTGACCGAGCTTCCAGCCGAGGTTGAAGCCGTCCTGCATCGAGACGTTCATGCCCTGGCCCGCCTTGGCGCTGTGGGTATGGCAGGCATCGCCCGTGATGAAGACACGCGGAGTGCGCTCTCCCATCTGCTCCGGCAGGACGTCGTCGAACCTGTCCGTGAGGCGATGGCCCACCTCGTAGACGCTGTGCCAAGCGACGTTGCGCACGTCGAGCGTGTACGGGCTGAGGATCTGGTTCGCCTTTGCGATGATCTGTTCCACCGTCGTGCTGCGGACGGCTCCGTTGTCCTCGGGGTCCACCTTGCCGAGGTCCACGTACATGCGGAAGAGGTGGCCGCCCTCGCGGGGGATGAGCAGGATGCTGCCGCCCGCCCCGGACTGGATGGCGCACTTGCGGCGGATGTCGGGGAAGTCGGTGACCGCGACGGCGTCCATGACGCCCCACGCGTGGTTGGCCTGGTCGCCGGCGAGCGTGCATCCGATGGCCTGCCGCACCTTGCTGCGGGCGCCGTCGGCCCCGACCACGTACTTCGCGCGCACCGTCCGCTCCGCACCCTGGCGCTCGCCCGCCGTGCGCACGAGCGTGACCGACACCGGGTACTCGTGCTCGTCGTCGACCGTCAGGCCGGCGAACTCGAAACCGTAGTCCGGTTCCATCCGGGTGGGTGCGTTCTTCATGAACTCGGCGAAGTAGTCGAGGACGCGGGCCTGGTTGACGATGAGGTGGGGGAACTCGCTGATGCCGGTCGGGTCGTCGTCGGGACGGGCCGTGCGGACGATGCGCGAGGAGTCCTGGGGGTCCGGCTTCCAGAACGCCATCTCGACGATCCGGTAGGCCTCGTCGATGATGCGGTGGGCGAACCCGAAGGCCTGGAACGTCTCGACGCTGCGGGCCTGGATGCCGTCCGCCTGGCCGATGACGAGCCTGCCCGGGCGTCGCTCCACGATGCGCGTGCTGATGCCAGGGAACTGCGAGAGCTGCGCTGCGGCGATCATGCCGGCTGGTCCGGTGCCGATGACGAGGACGTCGACCTCGTCCGGGAGTTCCTCGGGACGGTCGAGGCCGACGCCGGCGGCCGGTTGGACGCGGGGGTCGCCGGACACGTAGCCGTGGTGGTGGAATTGCACGGGCTGGCCTCACTTCATTGTGGTTGTGCCGCTGCCTGCTCGTTCGATAATCGAACACGCCGTTCTTCTTTTGTAGGGCGATGGTAGCCCGCAGGGAGGCGGTACTCAACGGCCGGCTGAGGCTCTCAGCGTCGGATGCCCTTCCAGAAGTACGCCACCGGGCCGGCGAAGTTGATCGCGATGATCGCGGCCCACATGCCCTTGGGGCCGTTGACCGTCTCCCGGGGGCGGGTTGCCAGGTCCGCCCAGGCGGTGGCCGCGAGGGACAGTTGCACGGAGGCGAGGATCATCACCCTCGTCTTCTGTCCGGCCGTCAGGTCACCCCACCGCTTGCGGGTGCCGCGCTTCGAGTGGTGGGTGCGTGCAGTGCGGTCGGCCATGGGTGTCTCCCAAGTCGGAGCCCGTGCCGGAAGCGGAGCTGAAGCCTCGCCCCGGTGAACGGGCCGGGCGGAACTTCGGGTGCCAATTCCACCACGAAACGGGGCCCACCACCATGGCCCCGGTGAGACCGGTCCGCGCTCCGGAGCTCAGCCGGGTGCAGGGACCACCGGACCGGCGCCGCCCTTGACGTGCCGGGGACGCCCGCCTACTCTTCGTATACGATTTCGTACTCGATGAGGAGCAACGGGTGGATCTGCTCGACGACGGCGTCCTGGCCGCAGCCCGCAAGGTGATCGCCGTCCACCTCAACTACCCCAGCCGGACCGCCCAGCGCGGACGCACGCCCGAGCAGCCGTCGTACTTCCTGAAACCGCCGTCGTCCCTGGCCCTGTCCGGGTCGACCGTGGAACGTCCCGCCGGCTGCGAGCTGCTCGGCTTCGAGGGGGAGATCGCCCTCGTCATCGGCGCCCCCGCCCGCGGGGTCCCCCTCGAGACGGCCTGGAGCCACGTCCGCTGGGTCACGGCCGGCAACGACCTCGGCGTGTACGACCTGCGCTACGCGGACAAGGGATCCAACCTGCGGTCCAAGGGCGGGGACGGCTTCACCCCGGTGGGTCCCCGCCTGATCCCGGCGTCCGACGTCGACCCCGCCGCGCTCCGGATCCGCACCTGGCACAACGGCACGCTGGTGCAGGACGACACCTCCGCCGACCTCCTCTTCCCGTTCGCCCGGCTCATCGCCGACCTGTCGCAGCTCCTCACGCTCGAAGCCGGCGACATCATCCTCACCGGCACGCCGGCGGGAGCGTCCGTCGCCGGTCCGGGCGACCTGCTGGAGGTCGAAGTGGCCGCCGCCGGCCTCTCCACGGGGAGGCTGGCCACCACGGTCACCGAGGGCACGACGCCGCTGGCGGCGTTCGGCGCCCGCCCGAAGGTCGACGACCTCCAGCGCGAGGAGGCCTACGGCTCCCGCCAAGCGGCAGGGCTCGGCGAACCGGCAGGGCCGGGTAGGGTCCTCACGCCCGAACTCAGGGAGAAGCTCGGGCAGGTCTCCACCGCGACCCTCTCCGCCCAGCTCCGGAAGCGCGGGCTGAACAACGTCAGCATCGACGGCCTGACCTCCACGCAGCCGGGCCGGCGCGTCGTCGGCCTCGCCCGCACCCTCCGCTACGTACCGAACCGCGAGGACCTCTTCGCTGCCCACGGCGCGGGCTACAACGCCCAGAAGCGCGCCATCGACGCCATCGGTGAGGGCGAGATCCTCGTCATGGAGGCCCGCGGGGAGAAGGGCACCGGCACCGTGGGGGACATCCTGGCCCTCCGGGCCCAGGTCCGCGGCGCTGCGGCGATCATCACCGACGGCGGCGTCCGCGACGTCGCGGCGGTCGCGGCCCTGGACATGCCCACCTTCTACGCCAACCCGCACCCTGCCGTGCTGGGCCGGCGCCACATCCCGTGGGACACCGACGTCACCATCGCCTGCGGCGGCACGACCGTCCAGCCCGGCGACATCATCGTGGCCGATGCCGACGGCATCCTCGTGATCCCGCCCTTCCTCGCGGCGGAACTGGCCGAGGACGCCGCCGTGCAGGAACTCGAGGAGGCGTTCATCGCCGAGATGGTGGCCGGCGGCCACGGCGTGGACGGCCTGTACCCGCTGAACGCCGCCTGGCGGGAGCGCTACGACCGGTGGCGCGAAGGGCACGCCCATGACTGAGCCGGCCTCGATCTCCAACGACGCGCCCGCAGGGGCCAGCAAGTCGCAGCAGGCCTACGACGCCGTCAAGCAGCGGATCGTGGGGGGCAGCTATCCGCCCGGGCATCGTCTGGTCCTCGCCGCGATCGCCCAGGACCTGGGGGTCAGCGTGGTGCCCGTGCGTGAGGCCATCCGCCGCCTCGAAGCCGAGGGCCTGGTCACCTTCCAGCGGAACGTCGGCGCCACCGTCGCGGGGATCGACCCCACCGAATACCTCTACACGATGCAGACCCTGAGCCTTGTCGAAGGCGCCGCGACCGCGCTGTCCGCACCGCTGATCGGCGCCGGGGACATCGCGCGTGCCCGTGCGGTCAACGAGGAGATGCGTGCCTGCCTGCAGGACTTCGACCCCCTGCGCTTCACCCGCCTGAACCAGGACTTCCACGCCATCCTCTTCGAGCACTGCCCCAATCCGCACATCCTGGACCTGGTGCACCGGGGATGGAACCGGCTCGCGTCGCTGCGGTCCTCGACCTTCCGTTTCGTGCCGGAGCGCGCCCGCGAGTCCGTCGAGGAACACGAGGAGCTGCTGGCCCTGATCGGCTCGGGAGCCGACGCCACCACGATCGAGTGGGCGGCCCGGCGCCACCGCGGTGCCACCCTCGACGCCTACCTCGCGCACCACAGCACCCACGACGGCACGGCGCACGCGACCCCGCCCACCCCCACGGTTAGGACCACCCCATGACGATCCCCGGTGCACCAGCAGCGGCAGCGAACCCGCAGCACATCCCGGAGGGACTGCCGTCCTCCCTCCAGCACTACATCGACGGCCGCTTCGTCGACTCCGTGGGCGGGGAGACGTTCGAGGTCCTGGACCCCGTGTCCAACACCGCCTACGCCACTGCGGCGGCCGGGCAGCAGGAGGACATCGACCTCGCGGTGGCCGCTGCCAGGGAGGCCTTCACGAACGGACCGTGGCCGAGGATGAAGCCTCGCGAGCGTGCCCGTGTGCTCAACCGGATCGCCGACGCCGTGGAGGCCCAGGAGGAACGGCTCGCCGAACTCGAGACCTTCGACACCGGGCTGCCCATCACGCAGGCCAAGGGCCAGGCACTGCGGGCCGCGGAGAACTTCCGCTTCTTCGCGGACCTGATCGTGGCCCAGTTCGACGACGCCATGAAGGTACCGGGCTCGCAGATCAACTACGTGAACCGGAAGCCGATCGGCGTCGCGGGACTCATCACGCCGTGGAACACGCCGTTCATGCTGGAGTCCTGGAAACTCGCGCCCGCCCTGGCCACCGGGAACACCGTGGTGCTCAAGCCCGCCGAGTTCACGCCCCTCTCGGCGTCCCTGTGGGCGCAGATCTTCAAGGACGCGGGCCTGCCCGACGGCGTCTTCAACCTCGTCAACGGCCTCGGCGAGGAAGCCGGCGACGCCCTCGTGAAGCACCCGGACGTGCCCCTGATCTCCTTCACGGGCGAGACCACCACGGGCCGGACGATCTTCCGCAACGCCGCCGCGAACCTCAAGGGCCTGTCCATGGAACTCGGCGGCAAATCGCCCTGCGTCGTGTTCGCCGACGCGGACATCGACGCCGCCATCGACTCGGCCCTGTTCGGGGTGTTCTCCCTCAACGGGGAGCGCTGCACCGCCGGCTCCCGCATCCTGGTCGAGCGCCCGGTCTACGACGAGTTCTGCGAGAAGTACGCCGCCCGGGCGAAGACCATCGTCGTCGGCGACCCGCACGACCCGGCCACGGAGGTCGGGGCCCTCGTGCACCCGGAGCACTACGACAAGGTGGCCTCCTACGTGGAGATCGGCAAGACCGAGGGCCGCCTCCTCGCCGGCGGCGGCCGCCCCGAGCACCTCCCGCAGGGGAACTACATCGCGCCCACGGTCTTCGCGGACGTAGCCCCGGATGCGCGGATCTTCCAGGAGGAGATCTTCGGTCCCGTCGTCGCCATCACGCCGTTCGACACCGACGCCGAGGCCCTGGAACTGGCCAACAACACGCGCTACGGGCTCGCGGCGTACATCTGGACGAAGGACCTGACGCGCGCGCACACCTTCGCGCAGGACGTGGAGGCCGGGATGGTGTGGCTCAACAGCCACAACGTCCGCGACCTGCGCACCCCCTTCGGCGGCGTCAAGGCCTCGGGCCTCGGCCACGAGGGCGGGTACCGCTCCATCGACTTCTACACCGACCAGCAGGCCGTGCACATCACGCTCGGCACCGTCCACACCCCGAGGTTCGGCAGCGTCGAGGCCTCCGCCGCCAACGAAGGCTGACCCGTCCCCGTTCGCTCGACGAAGAGAGATTCCCATGTCCCATCCCGTGCCCACGCCGTCGGTCCCCGCCCCGGACATCGTCCGCTGCGCCTACATGGAGATCGTGGTCACCGACCTCGCCCGCTCGCGTGCGTTCTACGTCGACGTCCTCGGCCTGCACGTCACCGAGGAGGACGGCGACGCGATCTACCTGCGCTCCCTCGAGGAGTTCATCCACCACAACCTCGTCCTGCGCCGGGGGCCGGTGGCCGCCGTCGCCGCCTTCGCCTACCGGGTGAGGTCACCCGCGGAGGTCGACGCCGCGGAGGCCTACTACCGGGAGCTGGGCTGCCGGACGGAGCGCCGTGCGAACGGTTTCACCAAGGGTGTCGGCGATTCCGTGCGCGTCGAGGACCCCCTGGGCTTCCCCTACGAGTTCTTCCACGAGGTCCAGCACGTGGAGCGCCTCACCCAGCGCTACGACCTGTATTCCGCGGGGGAACTGGTGCGCCTGGACCACTTCAACCAGGTCACCCCCGACGTGCCGCGTGGACGGGCGTACCTCGAGGACCTCGGCTTCCGCGTCTCGGAGGACATCCAGGACTCCGACGGCGTGACCTACGCCGTCTGGATGCACCGCAAGCAGACGGTGCATGACACCGCGCTCACCGGCGGCAACGGACCGCGCATGCACCACGTCGCGTTCGCCACCCACGAGAAGCACAACATCATCCAGATCTGCGACAAGATGGGCGCGCTGCGCATCAGCGACCGCATCGAGCGCGGGCCCGGGCGCCACGGCGTGTCCAACGCCTTCTACCTCTACATCCTCGACCCGGACGGTCACCGCATCGAGATCTACTGCCAGGACTACTACACGGGGGACCCCGACAACCCCACCATCACGTGGGACGTCCACGACAACCAGCGCCGCGACTGGTGGGGCAACCCCGTGGTCCCGTCCTGGTACACCGAGGCGTCCCTCGTGCTGGACCTCGACGGCAACCCGCAGCCCGTCACCGAGCGGGACGAGCGCAGCGAGATGGCCGTCACCGTCGGCGCGGACGGCTTCTCCTACACCCGCAGGGACGACGGCGGCGCGGCCGAGGGCTTCAAACTCGGCACGCAACTCTGACCACCCGCCCAGGCCCAGCGAAGGAACCCGATGCTCGATTCCCTCACCATCAGCCGGATCGCCGATGAACTGCTCGACGCCGCCCGAACGCGCGCGCCCGTCCCCCTGCTCACCGCACGCCACCCGGGCATGACGGTGGAGGACTCCTACGCCGTCCAGCGGTTGTGGCGGCAGCGCAACGAGGAAGCGGGCCGCCGGCTCGTCGGGCGCAAGATCGGCCTCACCAGCAGGGCCATGCAGGCGGCCACCGGGATCACCGAGCCCGATTACGGCGCCATCTTCGACGACATGGTCCTTGAGACGGGCTGCTCGGTCGAGTGGAGCCGGTACTCGCACCCCCGGGTCGAGGTCGAACTCGCGTTCGTCCTCAAGGCCGACCTCGCGGGCCCCGGCTGCACCATCTTCGACGTCCTCAACGCCACGGACCACGTCGTGCCGGCCCTCGAGATCCTGGACTCACGGATCGAGATGGAAGGCCGGACCATCGTGGACACCATCGCGGACAACGCCGCCATGGGCGCCATGGTGGTCGGCGGGCGCCCGGTCCGGCCCGACGCCGTCGACCTGCGCTGGGTGTCCGCCATCCTCTACAGGAACCAGGTGGTCGAGGAGACCGGCGTGGCGGCCGGCGTGCTCGACCACCCGGCCGCCGGCGTGCACTGGCTCGCCAACAGGATCGCCGCCCACGGCGACGGCCTCAAGGCAGGGGACATCATCCTCGCCGGCTCCTTCACCCGGCCCCTGTGGGTTCATCGGGGCGACACCGTCCATGCCGACTACGGACCCCTGGGAGCCGTCACATGCCGCTTCGTCTAGGACCCGCTTTCGCCGAAGCCCTTGCCGCCGCGGATCGGCCGCTCGCCGGCATGTGGGTCTGCTCCGGCAGCCCGCTCGTCGCCGAGATCTGCGCCGGTTCCGGGCTGGACTGGCTCCTCATCGACGCGGAGCACAGTCCCAACGGGCTCGAGTCCATCCTCGCCCAGCTCCAGGCCGTCTCCGGGTATCCGGTGCAGGCCCTCGTCCGGCCGCCGGTCAACGACACCGTGCTGATCAAGCAGTACCTCGACCTGGGCGTCCAGAACCTCCTGATCCCGATGGTCGACACGGTGGCCGATGCCGAGGCGGTGGTCGCCGCCACCCGGTATCCGCCCGAGGGCGTCCGCGGGGTCGGCTCGGCGCTGGCCCGCGCAGCCCGCTGGAACAGGATCCCCGACTATCTGGCGGATGCGTCCTCCACGATCAGCGTGACCGTGCAGATCGAATCGGCGACCGCCGTCGACGCGGTGGAGGACATCCTCGCGGTCGACGGCGTGGACGCGATCTTCCTGGGCCCCTCCGACCTCGCCGCGTCCATGGACCTGCTCGGGCAGCAGGAACATCCGGACGTGCGCGCCGCCGTCGAGCACTGCCTCGCAGCAGCCCGGCGCGCCGGGAAACCGGCAGGAGTCAACGCCTTCAACCCGGTCACGGCGCGGGGTTACCTGGACGCCGGCGCCCGCTTCCTCCTCGTCGGCGCCGACGTCGCCCTCCTCGCCCGCGGGTCCGAGGCCCTCGCCGCCACGTTCGTCCCGCCGTCCGGGGGGTCCCCGGCGAGCTACTGACGGGCCAACCGTTGCGCCTTCACCTGCAGGCGTGCCCGGCTGCCGCCCGGGCGATCGACGGCCGCTGGGTCCAGGCGACGCGTCGATCCGGCGTCGGCACGGCGCGGGTCGGTACGATCCGAGCATGACCCGACCTCCTTCCCCCGCCCCGGCACACCAGGGCGTCACCGTCCTCGCTGCCCTCCTCCTCACCGTCGTCGCGGCGTTCCAGGCGGCGCTGGCGTTCGGAGCACCGTGGGGAAGAGCCGCCTATGGCGGCATCCACCCGGGTTCCCTGCCCGTCAGGTACCGGACGGCAAGCACCATCTCCTCGGTCGCCTATGCCGCACTGGCCCTGGTCACGCTCGGCAGGGGCCCCGGCGCGACGACGAGGCGTCGCGTCCTGACGGGCGCCTCGGGCCTGATGGCCGTGGGCACCCTGATGAACCTGGCATCACGATCCCGCCTGGAACGGCGTCTGTGGAGCCCGGTGGCGGGAATCCTTGCCGTCACCCTGCTGCACGTGGCACGGCGGGTCCCGGCCGACCAGGACGGATGACGATAAGCGCAAGGGCCATCAGCCGGTGGGATCGCAGGTACACCGAAGGCTAGACTGAGCCTTCCAGGGCCATTCCCCGTTCAGGCGGATCCGTGAAGGATCCCCTGCCCGGCGCCGGCCCTCACCTTTCCCCTCCTCGTCGATGGCGACCGTCCTCGACCCGTTCTTTCCGCGCGCGGAAACAATGCCATCACCCCTCCTCGGAAAGCTGTCGTGCCGTGTCCCGATCCCCAGCCTCGACCCGCCTCGCATCCCTCCGGGCGCTGCTCTTCGACCTCGACGGCGTCCTCACCCCCACGGCCGACGTCCACCGGCAGGCCTGGTCGCGGCTGTTCGGCGCATTCCTGGAGTCGAGGGGGAACCACCAGGCCTACACGGACGAGGACTACTTCACCTACATCGACGGCCGGCCCCGCTACGACGGCGTGCGGGCATTCCTCGCCTCGCGCGGCATCTCCCTGCCGGAGGGACATCCCGAGGACGGACCGGAGCTCGAGACCGTCTTCGGACTGGGCAACCGGAAGAACAGGACCTTCAACGAGACGCTCCGGGACCAGGGCGTCACCGCGTATCCGGGCTCCGTCAAGCTGCTCGACGCCGCCGCAGCGAGCGGCCTGATGATGGCGGTGGTCACGAGTTCACGCAACGGCACCGCCGTCCTGGCGGCCGCCGGGCTCAGCGATCGCTTCGGAGTCGTCGTCGACGGCCTGCTCTCGGTGGAACACGGCGTGGCAGGCAAGCCCGCACCGGACACCTATCTCCACGCCGCGGGCCTCCTGGGGCTTCCCGCCTCCGCCTGCGCGGTCGTCGAGGACGCACCGTCGGGGATCGACGCCGGGAGGGCAGGTCAGTTCGGACTCGTCATCGGCGTCGATCGCGGCGTGGGCGCGGAGACGCTGCTGGCCCACGGCGCCGACCTGGTGGTCGAGGACCTCGCCGAGCTGGTCCCCCTCCTCCCCGCCCGCTGAGTTCTGCCACCACCCCCGCACCCCCAGGACACCCAGGACCTCCCATGAACCTCATCACCGCAGACCCCGTCGACCGCAACCGCTTCCCCGTCGACGAGTGGGCACTCGTCGAGACAGGATTCGATGCCGGGAAGCAGGGCCACAACGAGACGCTCTTCGCCGTGGGCAATGGTTACCTCGGCATGCGGGGCAACCTCGACGAGGGCAGGGACGGGCACGCCTACGGCACGTTCATCAACGGTTTCCACGAGACGTGGCCCATCCAGCATGCGGAGGAAGCCTTCGGTTTCGCGCGGGTTGGACAGACGATCGTCAACGCCCCCGATGCGAAGATCATCCGCCTGTACGTGGACGACGAACCCTTCGTCCTGACGGAGGCCGACATCCTGCGGCACTCACGCCGCCTGGACTTCGCCGACGGCGTCCTGACGCGCGAGGTCGAGTGGCGGACCCCCTCGGGCAAGCGCGTGCTCATCCGGTCCCGCCGCATGGTCTCCCTCACCGACAGGCATCTCGCGATCATCGAGTACGAGGTGGAGATGCTCGACTCCGAGGCGTCCATCCTCCTCTCCAGCCAGATCCTCAACCGTCAGGACGGCGTGGACGAGTATCAGGTCAACCTCCTCCCGGAGGGCGGGGCATTCGATCCGCGGAAGGCCGAATCGTTCCGTGACCGGGTCCTCCAGCCGCGCCTCAAACGCGTTGTCGGCTCCCGTTACCTGCTGGGCTACAGCACGACGAACTCGCAGATGACCATCGCCTGCGGGATCGAACACGACCTGGACACGGACAACGAGTGGGATGCGACGTCCCACATCGAGGACGACCTCGCGAAGCATGTGTACCGGGTCAAGGCCAAGCCGGGCCGGCCGGTCCGCCTCGTGAAGCACATCACCTACCACACGGCGCGCGCCGTACCGGTGCGTGAGCTCGCCGACCGCTGCAGCCGCACCCTCGATCGCGCGCGTGAGACCTCGCTTCCCGAGCACTTCCGGAAGCAGCGCGACTGGCTGGCGGACTACTGGCACCGCTCGGACGTCGAGATCGAGGACCAGCCGGTCATCCAGCAGGCCGTCCGGTGGAACCTCTTCCAGCTCGCCCAGTCCACGGCCCGCACCGATGGCGGGGGCATCGCCGCGAAGGGCGTCTCCGGCTCCGGGTACGGCGGGCACTACTTCTGGGACACCGAGGTCTACGTCCTGCCCTTCCTGAGCTACACCGCGCCCGTCGTCGCGCGGAACGCCCTCCGCTTCCGGCAGTCGATGCTCGAGCCTGCACGGGCGCGTGCAGCCGAACTGAACCAGCGCGGCGCACTGTTCCCCTGGCGCACGATCAACGGCCAGGAGTCGTCGGCGTACTACGCGGCGAGCACCGCCCAGTACCACATCGACGCGGACATCTCCTATGCCCTGATGCAGTACGTGGCCGCGACGGGTGACAGCGACTTCCTCAACCGCGGCGCGATCGACATCCTCGTGGAGACCGCGAGGATGTGGGCCGACCTGGGGTTCTGGCGCAGCAACGGTGATGACAACTTCCACATCCATGGCGTGACGGGCCCCGACGAGTACACGACCGTCGTGAACGACAACCTGTACACGAACGTGATGGCGCGAGCCAATCTGCGTTCCGCGGTGCACGCCGTCGAATCACTCCGGGCCGTCGATCCCGCCGCCTACGAACTGATGGTCGCGCGCCTCGACCTGCAGGATGACGAGCTGTCCGAGTGGACGCACGCCGCGGCCAGGATGCACATCCCCTTCGACGAGCGAGCGGGCATCCACCCCCAGGACGCGGCGTTCCTCGAGAAGGAGCTGTGGGACCTCGAGAACACTCCTCCGAGCAAGCGGCCCCTGCTGCTGCACTACCACCCGCTCGTGATCTACCGCTTCCAGGTGCTCAAGCAGGCCGACGTCGTCCTCGCCCTCCACCTCCAAGGGCACGAGTTCACCATGGCGCAGAAGCGCTCGGACTTCGAGTACTACGAGGCCCTGACCACGGGCGACTCGACCCTGTCCGCCGTCGTCCAGTCGATCATCGCCGCGGAGGTGGGGTACCACGACCTCGCCCTCAAGTACTTCATGTCCGCCCTGTTCGTCGACCTCGCCGACCTCCACCGCAACACGTCGGACGGCATCCACGTCGCTTCGACCGGCGGGGTCTGGAGCGCCCTGGTCTACGGTTTCGGCGGCATGAGGGATCACGGCGGCCGGATCACGTTCGAACCGCGGCTGCCGGAGGGCTGGACACGCGTGAGCTTCCACATCACCCTCCTCGGGACCCGGGTGCGCGTGGATGTTGCGCAGGACGCCCTCACCCTGACGGTGGAGACGGGCGATTCGGCGACGGTCTCGGTGCGGGGCCGCACGGTCCGGGTGACCGCCGGAGCGCCGGTGACGGTCGGTCTCGACGGCCAGGGACCGCGCCTGACCGGAACGCCCACCACCAGTGACATCGAAGGAAGCCGCCGCGCCGACGGTTCACTGGTCACGGCGTCGATCCCGAGGATCACCGTCAACCCCTGACCCGGCGAGGGGAGCGGGCGGTCGAGGGCGGGCTGCTCCCCTCGGCCTAGAGCTGGTCCTCGAGGTGGAAGACCTCGTCCAGCCGCAGGAAGCCCTCGTCAGGCCGCCCCTCGAGCGACACGAAGAACGGCCCCATCTCCGCCTGCCACCGGGCATTGACCTCGGTGTCGGCCATGGCCGCCTGGGACGCCGCGAAGTCCTCGCACTCCACGTATCC
Organism: Arthrobacter sp. NPDC092385; assembly: GCF_044755105.1. Taxonomy (NCBI): domain Bacteria; kingdom Bacillati; phylum Actinomycetota; class Actinomycetes; order Micrococcales; family Micrococcaceae; genus Arthrobacter; species Arthrobacter sp. NPDC092385. Next base: position 101,280 of record NZ_JBIVQL010000001.1, on the reverse strand, counting down.
GATCAGCAGTCCGTCCGGGCGCAGGAACAGGGAGTAGTTGTTCCACCCGGTGTCCTTGAGGGCACGCGCCATGTCCGGCCAGATCGCCGTGTGGCGCTTCCGGTACTCGGGGATGCGCTCGGGCCGGACCTGCAACTGGAAGCACACGCGTTCCATGGATATCTGTTCCTTCGCTGGTGGGTGTGGTTCAGAGGGAGACGTGGCGGTGCTCGACGCCGAGGAGTGACGCCGCGGCCTTCACCCCGGCGGCACGGTGCCCGACGCACAGCGCCCAATGGTGGCCGATGCCGGTCTGGCTCCACTCGTCGACCCAGAGCCCGGGGTCTCCCCCGAAATCCACGCGCGACGTCGTGTTGCCGATCGACAGCAGCGGCCCGGGAACCACTGTCCCCTCGGACGTGATGAAGACGTAGGAGCCGTCCGGGTCCTGTCCGATGCCGAACGTCGTGACCGGCCCGTGCCGCACATCGAACTCCACCGAGACGCCCCAGCCGCGCTTGCCGTGATAGACGCCGAGCCCGCGCAGCAGCGGGTCCGCGGCGCTGACGGCGAGATGGGCCGGACCGTCGTGGCCCATCTCCACCACGCCGTCGGAGAAGTTCAGCGCCTGGATCTCGGTGAAGGACCCGCCGGCGCCCATGGCCTGTGCGGCGAGCATGGCGATCGACGTCCGCAGCTCGTATTCGCCCGCCATCGGTACACCTCGGGCGGTGAGGATGGAGGCGCCGAGGATCATCCCTGCGCCGAGGCGCTCGTGCTGCTCACCGGCGAGGCCCCGGTGGTAATAGGCGAGGGAGTCGAGGTCGAATTCGCTGACGAGTCGGTCGAGTCCGACGGACACCTTCGCACCCCAGGCGAAGTCCTCGTCGAGCACGGAATCGTCCACGACGAACAGGCTCCGGGCCAGGGCCATCCGCTCGCGTACCTGCTCATCGGTCACCTCCCCGACGAACTCGCGCAGGTCGTCGAACTCGACCACCTCCACGTGCGAACCGAACGTCGTCGACACCGTGGTGAGATCGGTGGAGACGTCGAGCATGCCCGGGTAGACGTGACCCATGAGCCCGTGTCGGGCGTGCCGCAGCCTCCCGCGGACCCCGGCCGCGTGGACCCACTGGCTGATGCGCTGCCACGCCGATTCCTGCTTCAGGTGGCCCGAGACGGACCGGAAGGGGATGCCGGCACGTTTGAAGACGTTCGCCACCTCGGGCACCGGGCACTGGCCGCAGTAGGCGAGCCATCTCCCGGTGTCGAAGTTCGCATGGTCCATGGCCTCGGTGGGCTGCAGGTCGATCACGAGGACCGGTGTCATCGACCGCTGGGCGATCGGCAGCACCATCGAGGATGTCAGGTAGGTGGTGAGGAAGATGACGATCAGGTCGCAGTCCGCGCGGCGCAGCTCCTCCGCGGCGAGCGCCGCCTCCCGCGCGTCGGAGACGAAGCCGACGTCGGTCACCTCGGCATCGAGCCCGTTGAACCTGGCCGTGACGTAGCGCGCCGATTCCTGCAGCTGGGGCAGCAGGGCGGGGAACTGTGGCCAGTACGCAGCGAGGCCGCCCGAGACGAGGCCGAGGCGCGTCGGGCGGCGGCGGATCGGCTCGAGGAGGCCCGCGAGGGCCCGGGGTGCGGTTGCTTCCACCGGAGGATCGGCGGTCATGGCTGCTCCTGGAAGGTCGAGTGGACGTGGGCGGGACCAGGAAGGGGCGGGGCGCCCGTGAGGGCACCCCTCCCCTTCTGGACGACTAGAAGTCGTAGTCGTCGATGTTCTCGGCGTTGAACTGCGTGGGCGGACCCACGAGGACCACTCCGCCGTCGCCGACCTCACGCTCGCCGAGCTCGCCGGCCTCGAAGGTGTCACCGGGTGCGCCGGTGATGTCGCCGTCGGCGAGTGCCTTGCCCGCGAAGGCCGCCACGTAGCCGAGCTGTGCCGGGTCCCAGAGTGCGAACTCCGTGACGGTGCCGTCCTTGACGAACGGGCGCATCTCGTTCGGCAGGCCCAGGCCCGTCAGTGCGACCTTGCCCTTGTACTCCGAGGTGGAGAGGTACCGGGCGGTCGCGGCGATACCGACCGTGGTGGGCGAGATGATGCCCTTCAGGTCCGGGTAGGCCTGCAGGAGTCCCTGTGCCTCCTGGAAGGACTTGGTGTCGTCGTCGTCACCGTAGACCTTGGCCACGAGTTCGATGCCGGCGTAGTCCGGGTTGGACGCCAGCTCCTCCTCCATGAACTTGATCCACTCGTTCTGGTTGGTGGCGTTGGCGGTGGCGGAGAGGATGGCGATCTCCCCTTCTCCTCCGATCTGCTCGGAGATCAGTTCGAGCTGGATCAGGGCCACGTCCTTCGCGTTGACCTGGCTGACGAAGAGGTCGCGATAGTCCGGGTTGGTGTCGGAGTCGAAGGCCACGATCTTGGAGCCCGCCGTGCGGGCCTCCTCGAGGGCGGGTCCAACGGCGTCGGGATCGTTGGCCGCGATCACGATCACGTTGGTGCCGCGCTGGGTCTCGGCGTTGATGAAGGACACCTGGCTGGAGGCGCTGGCATCGAGCGGGCCGACGACCTCGGAGGAGGCGAAGCCCGCTTCGGTCGCACCGTCCTCACCACCGCCCAGCACCACGTCGGTGTAGGGGTTGTTGAGCTGCTTGGGGATGAACGTGATGGTCTGCTCGCCGTCCGACCCGCTGCCACCCTCGCTGCCGCCGCCCTCGGTGGCAGCGCCGCCGCCGCACGCGCTGAGGACCAGTGCGGCGCTCGTTGCCAGGGCCGCGAAAGCCGCCCGCCGTCCGGTGGATCCGGAGTGAATAAACCTCATTGTTTCTTCCTTTCGATGGGCGCTGGGAACCAGGCGCCGGGTGCAACCCCAGGGGAACGGCCTAGGGAAGTGGAGCAGTGCGGACACGCCTGGCATGGCGGGCCCCCTTGATGGCGGACGCGATGTTCGGCGCCACCACCGAGATGATGAGCAAGGAGCCCGTCACGATGATGAGGACCACCTCGGAGACGCGATCCAGCTTCAGGGCGTAGTTGATGGTGCCGATCAGCAGCACACCGGCGAGCACGCCCGGGATGGAGCCCTTGCCGCCGAAGATCGAGACGCCGCCGAGCAGCACCGCCGCGATGACCGCGAGTTCGAGGCCGCTCGCGTTGTCGCTGCGGGCGCTGGAGTACCGCAGGGTCCAGTAGATGCCCGCGAGCGCCGACACGGTCCCGGTGGCCAGGTACAGCAGGAACTTGGAGCGCGCGACGTCGATCCCGACGAACGTCGCGGCTTCCTTGCTGTAGCCGAGGGCGAAGAGGCCGCGGCCGAAGGGCGTGAAGTGCAGGACGACGGCGAACGCGATGATGAGCAGGACGACGCCGACCATGACGGTGGGGATGCCCGTGCCGCCGATCTTCGAGGTGAAGAAGGCGGTGAGGCCGGGAGGGAAGTTCGCCACGGCGTTGTCGCCGATCACCACGAGCGCGAGGCCCCGGAAGAGCGCGAGCGTACCGATGGTGACGGCGAGGGATGGCAGGCCGAGATACGCGATGAGCACCCCGTTGAAGGCGCCCGCGACGAGGCCGGCCAGCACGCAGACCACCAGGACGAGCGCGATCGGCATGCCGCCCTGCCAGAGGACCCCCATGAGGGCGCTGGTGAGGCCGGCGATGCTCGCGACCGAGAGGTCGATCTCCCCCGAGATGATGACGAGTGTCATCGGCAGGGCGATGAGCAGGGTCGGGATGACGTCGAGGAGCAGGAAGCCCACGGTGACCGGTGAGGCGAAGCGCGGGATCACGAGGCTCGCGTAGATCACGACGACGAGCAGCACGTAGATCATCACGGCGTCGCGTCCGAGCAGGATGCGCGCGGCACCGGTGCGACCCTTGGGGACCGCCAGGACCGTGGAGGTGTCGGCCGCGGCCCGCCCCTGCTTCGGGCGCTTCTCCGCTCGCGGCCTGGTGCTTCCGGGTGTTGCGGCCATGCGCCTGCCTTTCGTTTCGGAGCCGCTCTCCGGCTCGTGCCCTTCGTGCCGGACGACGGCCGGTGCGCCGGTGGGATCAGACATTGCGGGCCTCCGCGATCCGGAGTTTGCGGGCCGACCGCACACCGGCGATCCGGTCGATGACGACGGCGGCGAGGATCAGGATGCCCACGATGGCCTGCTGCCAGAACTTGTCCACGCGCAGCGCGGTCAGGGCGCTCGTGATGGTGGTCAGCAGCAGGGCACCGATGGCGGCCCCCACGACCGTGCCGCTGCCACCGAAGATCGCGACACCGCCCACCACCGCGGCGGCGACGACATCGAGCTCGAGGCCCGATCCCGTCGTCGCGCCCACCGAGTTGAAGCGGCTCGCGTACAGGACGCCGGCCAGGCCCGCCAGCAGGCCGTTCACCACGAAGGCGAGCAGGACCCGGCGCGTCACGGGGATGCCGAAGAGCCGGGCGGCGTCGGGCTCGGACCCGATGGCGTAGAGGTCGCGGCCCGGCCTGGTGCCGAGCATGTAGACGGCCACGATCGCCACGACGACCACCGCGATCAGGGTGATCACGGGGAACCCGAGGACGGTGTCCACCGAGAGGTTGCCGAACGCCTCGGGGCGGTCGCCTGCGAAGTACTGGGTGCCGCCGGCCCAGGCGTTGTTGATGCCGCGGAAGATGTAGAGCGTCCCCAGCGTGATGACGAGTGCAGGGACCTTCGCGATGGTGATGAGCAGGCCGTTGAGCGCACCGAGCACCGCGCCGAAGAGCATGCCGAGGACGAACACCGCGATGATCGGCAGGCCCGGTGCGGCGACGAAGATGCTCCCCGTCCCGAACGCCACGAGCCCGAGGATGGACCCGACGGAGAGGTCGATGTTCCGGGTGATGATCACCAGTGTCTGTCCGACGGCGAGGATCATGAGGATGGTGGCGTTCAGGAGCAGGTCCTTGATGCCCTGCTCGCTGAGGAAGAGCGGATTGATGGCCGCGGTCACGGCGATGAGCACCACGAGGGCGAGGATCACCGGGAGTTCGCGGAGCCTCAGGAAGGACGCGAACGCCGAGGGCCGCTCGTGGGCGGTGGGGTGCGCGGGGGCCGCGCTCTTGCTGTCGAGGCTCATCGCGAGGACTCCAGGGATGCGGTGGCGGCGTGCATGACGGTTTCGGCGGTCGCGTCGGCGCGGTCGAGGCGGGCGGTGATCCGGCCTTCCCGCATCACCAGGACGCGGTCGGCCATGCCGAGGACCTCGGGGAGCTCGGACGAGATCATGAGGATCGCGATCCCCCGCCCGGCGAGCTCGGAGATGAGGCGGTGCACCTCGCTCTTGGTACCCACGTCGATACCGCGCGTGGGCTCGTCGATGATGAGGAGCTTGGGGTCCGTGGCGAGCCACTTCGCGAGGACGACCTTCTGCTGGTTGCCGCCGGACAGGGTGGAGACGGCGTGCTCGGGCGAACCCGCCTTGACCTGGAGCCGCTTGCCCCAGGTCTGGGCCGCCTCACGCTCCGCCCGGCCGCTGATGATGCCGAACCTGGCGAGCGAGTGGCGAAGCGTGAGGGCCGCATTCCGCTCGACGGACAGCTCCATGACCAGGCCCTGCTTCCTGCGGTCCTCGGGGACGAAGCCGATCCCGGCGTCGATCGCGGCCCGGGGATCCTTGCGGCGCAGGGGACGACCGGACATCTCGACGCTGCCCGACTCGTAGCGGTCGATGCCGAAGACGGCCCGGGCCACCTCCGTGCGTCCGGCCCCCACCAGCCCGGACAGGGCGACGATCTCGCCTGCCCGCACCTCGAAGTCGACGTCGTGGAAGACGCCGGGGCGTGTCAGGCCGCTCACGCGCAGGACGACGTCGCCGGTCTCGGTCTCGGTCTTGGGGAACAGGGCGTCGATGTCACGGCCGACCATCTCGCGGACGATCGCCTGGACCGACGTCGCCCCCGTCTCATGGGTGGCGATGTAGGTGCCGTCCCGCATGACCGTGATGCGGTCGCACAGGCCGAAGACCTCCTCGAAGCGGTGCGAGATGAAGAGGATGCCGCTGCCGGCATCGCGCAGGCGGCGGGCGACGGCGAAGAGGCGGTCCACCTCGACGCCGCTCAGTGCGGCGGTGGGTTCGTCCATGACCAGGATGCGCGCATCGAGGGAGATGGCCTTCGCGATCTCGATGATCTGCTGGTCCGCGATCGACAGGCCCTCTGCTACGCGGTCGGGGTCGATCGGGACGCCGAGCTGGTCGAAGAGGTCCTTCGCCCGGCGGCGCATCTCGGTCCGGCTGATGAGGCCCAGGCGCCCTTTCGGCTGGCGGCCGATGAAGATGTTCTCGGCGACCGTGAGATCGGGGAAGAGCGTGGGCTCCTGGTAGATGACCGAGATGCCGGCCGCCTTGCTGTCGGCGACGCTGCGGAAGCTGACGGGCTGCCCCGCGACGAGGAACTCTCCGGCGTCGGGCTGGTGGACACCGGCGAGGATCTTCACGAGCGTCGACTTCCCGGCGCCGTTCTCCCCCACGAGTGCGTGGATCTCGCCGGCGGCGAGATCGATGGTCCCGTCCGCCAGGGCGACGACCGGACCGAACGTCTTCAGTGCCCCTCGGAGCGTCAGCACGGGCGTGCGGACCGGTGCGGCGGGGTCCGTGGCGTCACTGCCACGGCCATCAGGATGCGTCACTGCAATCTCCTCGGGAAAAATGAATCGTTTCAGAGGAACGGTTCATACCGAATAGTAGGCGTGACCCGGATCACCGTCAACAGCCCCGGACGGAGGCGGAACCTCCCCGTCAGACCGGCGTGGGCCCTGCCGCGACCCGAGCGGGTGCGGTCGTGCTTCCGCGCTCCACGAGCTCGGGGTCGAAGATCACCTGACGCCGCCGCGAAGCCGGCCGCTCGATCTCCTCGAGGAGGAGTTCGACAGCCGTGCGCCCCATGAGCTCCGTGGGCTTGCGGACGCTCGTCAGCGGGACGACGGCGGAGGCGGAGAAATCGATGTCGTCGTACCCGATGAGCGCCAGGTCCTCGGGGATCCGGAGGCCGCGGATCAGCAGGACCGCCTGCATGACGCCGATGGCGAGGAGATCGTTGGCGCAGAAGATGCCGTCGGGGAGCTCATCCGCCCGGCGCTGGGCGATCACCTCCCCGACGTCGCGGCCCGCGAGGACCGTCATGGCGTCCGCCTCGACGACCTCCAGTACCGCGCCGTCGTGCTCCTCCACGGCCTGGCGCGCGCCCGCCAGCCGGTCCGCCACCTGGCGGTAGTCCGCCCTGGTCCCCACGAAGACTATGCGCCGCCGCCCTGCCGCGAGCAGGTGCCGGACCGCCATGTAGCCGCCGGCGACGTCGTCCACGGACACCGAACTGCAGTGGCGCTGCGGGTCGACGCGGTCCACGAGCACCACGGGCATGCCACGCCTGCGCAGCGCATCGACGCGGGGGCCCACGTCTCCGACCGGCGAGATGAGCATGCCCTGGACGCGCTGCTGCTCGAAGACGTCGATGTACCTCGCCTCCCGCCCGGCATCCTGGCCGCTGTCCCCCAGCACCACCGTGCTGCCGTTCTCGGCGGCACAGTCCTCTGCGGCACGCGCCAGGGACGAGAAGAAGGGGTTCCCGACGTCGAGCACGATCAGGCCGATGGTGCGGCTCTGGCCCGCCCGCAGTTGCCGGGCGGCGTCGTTGCGCACGAAGCCGAGTTCGTCGATCGCCCCCTGCACGCGTTCCCTCGTGGCAGCGGAGACGCGCGCGGGGTGGTTGAGCACGTTGGAGACCGTGCCGATCGCCACACCTGCCCGGTCGGCGACGTCCTTGATGCTGACTGGTCGGCTGTCCATGGATTCCTCGAAGCTCGTGTCCGGTCTCGGCTGCGGCACCGGCAGGACTGTTGACACTCGTCTAGGGCAAGGATAACTTTGAAACGTGCCAATGAAACGATTCAATGGCGCGGCAATTCTGCTTCCCTCTCCCGACCCGTCCGGGGCGGAGGAAGACCCCCGAGAAATCGCCGCCCGAGGTGTGATGGAGCACCCGGTCGCCATCCGAGCTGGAGAGAGTACATGACTGTCATCGACGACATCTCGGCGGAGCTGGAGCAGCTCGCCATCGAAGTGCCCTCGTGGGCCTACGGCAATTCCGGCACCCGCTTCAAGGTCTTCGCCACCCCGGGCACGCCGCGCACGGTGCAGGAGAAGATTGCGGATGCGGGCATCGTCAACAAGCTGACCGGCCTGGCCCCGAGCGTCGCCCTGCACATCCCGTGGGACAAGGTGGACGACTACGGCATCCTCGCCGACCACGCGGCGGAGCACGGCGTGACGCTGGGAACCATCAACAGCAACACGTTCCAGGACGACGACTACAAGTTCGGCAGCCTCACGCACAGCGACGCCGCGGTGCGGAACAAGGCGATCGACCACATGTACGAGTGCATCGAGGTCATGAACGTCACGGGCTCCCGCGACCTCAAGATCTGGCTCGCGGACGGCTCCAACTACCCCGGCCAGGCCGACATGCGATCCCGCCAGGACTGGCTGCAGGAATCCCTGCGGAAGGTCTACGACCGCCTCGGCGAGGACCAGCGCCTGGTGCTGGAGTACAAGTTCTTCGAGCCGGCGTTTTACCACACGGACGTCCCCGACTGGGGCACCTCCTATGCGCACTGCCTGCAGCTCGGCGAGAAGGCGCTCGTCTGCCTCGACACCGGCCACCACGCCCCCGGGACCAACATCGAATTCATCGTGGCGCAGCTGATCCGGCTCGGGAAGCTCGGGTCCTTCGACTTCAACTCGCGCTTCTACGCGGACGACGACCTGATCGTCGGCGCGGCGGACCCGTTCCAGCTGTTCCGCATCATGGCCGAAGTGGTCCGTGGCGGCGGCCTCGACCCGTCCAGCGGGATCGCCCTCATGCTCGACCAGTGCCACAACCTGGAGGAGAAGATCCCCGGCCAGATCCGCTCCGTGCTGAACGTGCAGGAGATGACGGCGCGTGCCCTGCTCATCGACCGGCCTGCGCTGGCCGCCGCACAGGAATCCGGCGACGTCCTGGCCGCGAACGCCATCCTGATGGACGCCTTCTACACCGACGTCCGCCCGGGCCTCGCCTCCTGGCGTGGATCGAAGGGGCTCCCCGCGGACCCCATGGCGGCATTCCGCGAGAGCGGCTACCAGGACCGGATCAACAGCGAGCGACAGGGCGGCCAGCAGGCCGGATGGGGAGCATGACGATGACCACGACGACGGGGCCCATCACCGCCTCCACCAATCCGACCGTGAACGACCTCATCGAGCGCTCGAACAGGCTCGGCGCGGACAAGCGGAACACGAACTACGCCGGCGGCAACACGTCCGCCAAGGGCACGGGCTTCGACCCGGCGACCGGCGAGGACGTCGAACTCCTCTGGGTCAAGGGCTCGGGCGGAGACCTCGGCACCCTGAAGGAGTCGGGCCTCGCCGTCCTGCGGCTCGACCGGATGCAGGCCCTGCGCTCGGTGTACCCGGGGGTGGAGCGCGAGGACGAGATGGTCGCGGCCTTCGACTACACGCTGCACGGCAAGGGCGGCGCCGCCCCGTCCATCGATACCGCCATGCACGGCCTCGTGGACGCAGCGCACGTGGACCACCTGCACCCCGACTCGGGCATCGCGATCGCGACGGCGACCGACGGCGAGGCCCTGACCTCCACGATCTTCGGATCCAGGGTCGTCTGGGTGCCCTGGCGCCGTCCCGGTTTCCAGCTCGGACTCGACATCGCCGCCATCAAGGAGGCCAACCCCGAGGCCATCGGCACCATCCTCGGCGGACACGGCATCACGGCCTGGGGCGACACGTCCGCCGAGGCCGAGGCGAACTCGCTGGAGATCATCGAGACGGCCGAACGGTACATCGCCGAGCACGGCAAGGCCGATCCCTTCGGCCCCGCCCTCGAGGGCTACGCGGCGCTGCCCGAGCAGGAGCGCCGCGCCAAGGCCGCAGCCCTCGCACCGACCATCCGTGGCCTCGCCTCCACGGACAAGGCACAGGTGGGCCACTTCACCGACGACCCCAGGGTGCTCGACTTCCTGGCATCGACCGCGCACCCCCGCCTCGGCGCGCTCGGCACGAGCTGCCCGGACCACTTCCTGCGCACCAAGGTCAAGCCGCTCGTCCTGGACCTCCCCGCGGACGCCGACATCGAGAGCTGCCTGCTGCGCCTGCGCGAACTGCACGCGGAGTACCGGGAGGACTACGCCGCGTACTACAACCGCCACGCCACGCCGGACTCCCCCGCGATGCGCGGCGCGGACCCCGCAATCGTGCTGGTGCCGGGCGTCGGAATGTTCTCCTTCGGTGCCAACAAGCAGACCGCGCGGGTGGCCGGGGAGTTCTACCTCAACGCGATCAACGTGATGCGAGGCGCCGAGGCCATCTCGACCTACTCGCCCATCGACGAGAGCGAGAAGTTCCGCATCGAGTACTGGGCCCTCGAGGAGGCCAAGCTCGCGCGGATGCCCAAGCCCAAGTCCCACGCCGGGCGGATCGCCCTGGTGACCGGCGCGGCATCGGGCATCGGCAAGGCCATCGCCACACGCCTGGCCGCCGAAGGTGCCTGCGTGGTCATCGCGGACCTGAACATCGACAGCGCCAGCGCGGTGGCCGAGGAGCTCGGCGGTCCCGACGTCGCGATCGGCGTGCAGGCCGACGTCACCGACCCCGCCCAGGTGCTCCAGGCCGTGAAGGCCGCCGTGCTGGCCTTCGGCGGGCTCGACCTCGTGGTCAACAACGCCGGCCTGTCGATCTCCAAGCCGCTCCTGGAGACCACCGAGAAGGACTGGGACCTGCAGCACAACGTCATGGCGAAGGGCTCCTTCCTCATGTCGCAGGCCGCGGCGAAGGTGCTGATCGAGCAGGACATGGGCGGTGACATCATCTACATCTCCTCGAAGAACTCCGTGTTCGCCGGTCCCAACAACATCGCGTACAGCGCCACGAAGGCGGACCAGGCGCACCAGGTACGCCTCCTCGCGGCCGAACTCGGCGGGTACGGCGTCCGCGTCAACGGCATCAACCCCGACGGCGTGGTCCGCGGCTCCGGCATCTTCGCCGGTGGGTGGGGCGCCAAGCGCGCCGCCGTCTACGGCGTGGAGGAGGAGAAGCTCGGCGAGTACTACGCGCAGCGCACCCTCCTGAAGCGCGAGGTGCTGCCGGAGAACGTCGCCAACGCCGTCGCCGTCCTGACGTCCGCCGAACTCTCGCACACCACGGGCCTGCACATCCCCGTGGACGCGGGCGTGGCCGCCGCGTTCCTGCGCTGACATGGCCGGTGATCAAGGGCTGGTCTTCGCCGCCGTCGACATCGGGGCGTCCTCCGGCCGGGTGATCCTCGGGAAGCTGACGGATGCCGGTCCGGAACTCGTCACGGTGCACCGGTTCCCCAACGGCGTGCAGTTCCTCGGCGGCGCCCTGCGCTGGGACGTCGAGGCGTTGTTCGGCGAGGTCCTCGTGGGGCTCAGGGCGGCTGCCGAGGCGGCCGCCCTGGCCGGGGATACCGTCGCGAGCATCGGGATCGACACCTGGGCGGTGGACTACGGCCTGGTCGACGACGCCGGTACGCTCCGCCACCTGCCGTTCAGCTACCGGGACGGACGCACCGAGGCGAGCGTCGGCGTCGTGCACGCCGCGCTGCCGCCGGAGCGGCTGTACGCCCGGACGGGCCTGCAGTTCCTGCCCTTCAACACGGTGTACCAGCTGGCGGCCGAGCGGTCCCTGGACGCGGTCCAGGCATTGCTCATCCCCGACCTGCTCGCCTACCGGTTGACCGGCGAGCGCCGCACCGAGGCCACGAACGCGTCGACCACGGGGCTGCTCGACGCCGCCACCGGCACCTGGGCCGCCGATCTCTTCGCACCACTCGGCCTGGCGCCGGACCTCTTCCCTCCGCTCGTGGAACCCGGCGCCGTCGTCGGTACGCTTCTTCCGGAGATCGCCGGAGCCACGGGACTGCCCGGGTCCACGCAGGTGGTCGCCGTCGGATCACACGACACGGCATCGGCCGTCGCCGCGGTACCCGCGAGCTCGCCGGACTTCGCCTACATCTCCTCGGGGACCTGGTCGCTCGTGGGTGTCGAACTCGACGCCCCCATCCTCACCGACGAGAGCCGCGCGGCGAACTTCACGAACGAGCGCGGCGTCGACGGCACCATCCGGTACCTCCGCAACACCGGCGGCCTCTGGCTCCTGCAGGAGTGCCTGCGGGAGTGGGGCATCGAGGGCCCCGCGCCGGACCTGGCGAGCCTGCTCGCCGCCGCGGCGGAACTGCCCGGGGGCGGACCCACCATCGACGCCGACAGCACCGGGTTCCTCGCACCGGACGGCATGCCTGCTCGGATCCGCCGGGCTGCGCTGGCAACGGGGCAGGAGGCGCCGTCCTCACGGGAGGCCGTGGTGCGGTGCATCCTGGACAGCCTCGCCGAGGCCTACGCCCGCACCCTGCAGGACGCCGTCCGGCTGTCCGGCCAGGCCATCGACGTCATCCATGTGGTGGGCGGCGGGTCGCAGAACGCGCTGCTGTGCCAACTGACGGCGGACCGGACCGAGGTGCCCGTCCTCGCGGGCCCCGTGGAAGCCACGGCACTGGGCAACATCCTCGTCCAGGCCCGTGCGGCCGGCCTGGTGGCCGCCGGCCCGGGGCTGGCCGGGATCCGTGAAGCCGCCCGCGCTGCCGCCAGCCCGGTCCGTTACGAGCCCTCCGGACGGGTGACACCGCCGACAGGTGCGCCTTCCGCCCCGATGGGCTATCTTCATGACGCCCCGGCTCGCTGAGAACTCCCCTGCCTTCCCCCCCTCCTCAGCACCTCGACCGACGCCGAAAGGATCACTCCGTGACCAAGCGCCAACTTCCCGTTCCAGCCGAGATGCTCGAGCTGATGCAGTTCAAGAAATTCGAGCTCAATGGCAAGAAGCGGCGCCTGCAGTCGGCGCTCACCATCGCGGACCTGCGCACCATCGCGAAACGCCGTACCCCGAAAGCCGCCTTCGACTACACCGATGGCGCCGCCGAGGGTGAGCTGTCGCTGACCCGCGCCCGCCAGGCCTTCGAAGACGTCGAGTTCCACCCGTCGATCCTCCGTCCCGCCGAACACGTCGACACCTCGGTGGAGATCCTGGGCGGGCCCAGCGCGCTCCCCTTCGGGATCGCACCGACAGGATTCACGCGGCTCATGCAGACCGAGGGGGAGGTCGCCGGCGCATCCGCAGCCGCCGCAGCGGGGATCCCCTTCACCCTCTCCACCCTCGGCACGACCTCCATCGAGGGCGTGAAGGCGGCGAACCCGAACGGGCGGAACTGGTTCCAGCTCTACGTGATGCGGCAGCGGGAGATCTCCTACGAGCTCGCACGCCGAGCAGGGGAAGCCGGCTTCGACACCCTCATGTTCACCGTCGACACGCCGGTCGCGGGCGCCCGGCTCCGCGACAAGCGCAACGGATTCTCGATCCCTCCGCAGCTGTCGATCGGCACCATCCTCAACGCGGTCCCCCGGCCGTGGTGGTGGGTCGATTTCCTCACCACTCCGAAGCTGGAATTCGCGTCCCTGACCGACACCGGCGGCACCGTGGGCGATCTGCTGAATGCCGCGATGGACCCGACGATCAGCTACGACGACCTCGCCGTCATCCGCGACCTGTGGCCCGGCAAGATCGTCATCAAGGGAGTCCAGAACGTCGAGGACTCGGTGCGCCTCGTCGACCTGGGTGTCGACGGCATCATCCTGTCCAACCACGGCGGCCGCCAACTGGACCGTGCCCCCATCCCGTTCCACCTCCTGCCCCAGGTCGTCCGGGAAGTCGGCCGGGATGCCACGATCATGGTCGATACGGGCATCATGAACGGAGCCGACATCGTCGCCTCCATCGCCCTGGGGGCGAAATTCACGCTCATCGGCCGCGCCTACCTCTACGGGCTCATGGCCGGCGGACGCGACGGCGTGGATCGTGCGATCGCGATCCTGCGGGACGAGATCGAGCGCACGATGCGCCTCCTCGGCGTCTCGAACCTCGGCGAGCTCGAACCCCGGCACGTCACACAGCTCACGCGCCTCGTACCGGTGGCCGCGCAGGCCGATCAGCGTGTGGAGGCCCAGGGACGATACTGACGCCGGGGAGCACGCCGACGGCCCAGCCGGCATGCGGTCCCGGTCCACGGGCCGGCGGGCAGCACGTGATCCGGCGTTCCGCCGGCCGTGCCGTCGTCCCCGCCAGGGGCGTCACATGCGGCCGAAGACGGAGCGGATGATGGCGAACACGCCGTAGCAGACGAGTCCCACCGCGATCGCCGTGAGGACGTACACCCCCACGGGGTGGTACTGGAGAGCCTTGAGGCTGCCGTCGAGTCCGGTGGCTTCCTGTGGGTCGCGGTCCAGGCCCGCGATCACGAAGAGCCCTCCGACGAGGAGGAGGGCGAGGCCCTTGGCCACATGCCCCACGACCCCGAAGACCTCGATCACGCGCCCGCGTGCCGTGTCCTCGAAGGTGCGGAGTTCCGGCCGGAATCCGCGACGCGCTCCCTTGACGACGAAGTGGACGCCGATCCCGAGGACGATGCCCGCCGTCGCGAAGACGAGCAGCACCCCGAAGGTCGAGGACAGGAGCGACCGGGTGAAGTCCACGGTGGACTCGGAGGAATCGGGGCCGTCCCCGAGCGCGAAGCGCGCGAACGTCCCGGCCATCGACCCGTAGATGAGGACGAGCGATCCGGAGGAGATGTGCTTGCCGAGCCTCTCACCCGTACCGAGGTGGCGTGCACGCAGGGTCGCCTCGCTGAGCTGCCACAGCGCAAGGCCGGCGCACCCCACCGCACACACCCACATGATCAGCGGCCCGAACCGTCCCTCGGCCACCTCCTCGAGGGCGCCGGTCGGCTCGGCCTCGCCGTTGCCGCCGAAGGCGAGGCGCAGGGCGATCATCCCGATCAGGATGTGCACCACCGCGAGCGCAGCGAACCCGAGCCGCGCGGCGACGTCCAGGGCCCGGGTGTCCGACGCCTGCTCGACGGCGTCTGCGGCCCGGCTCACCACGTTCTGCTGCTCCGCGCTGCTGTCCCCGGTCACGGCACCGTCCTCCCGATGTCCTCACCGAGCCTGCTGTCAGGGGCGGACAGTCAGCTGTACCAGAACCACTGCGGCGGGCGCCAGGATGCGGGCACCGCGTGGGCGTTGAACAGGCCGCACTCGGAGCAGGTGTAGCTCGCGCTCGCCGGGATGAGATCGGTCGAGTGCTCCGCCTGCCGGGCGGGGACGAACTCCTCGAAGATCAGGTATTCGTCGGTGCGGCACCGGGGGCAGAAGGGTGCTTCGCCCTTGTCCGCGGGGATGAGAGGGGAACCGCTCGTGCGCAGGCTCCGCCCGTGATCGATTGTCGTCATGAGATTCACCGTTCCAGTCTTGCAACCGACGCTGGGTGCAAGTAGTAAGGGTACTGATACCTAGAATATAGACGCCCCCTACCCATAGTGGAAGCAACCGTTCGCGTCATCCGTCGGTGGGTACTCGGACGCGTGCAGGCTGGCACAATGGCCCTATGACGGCCAGGGCTCCGAGATCCGCAGCGGCACTTCCGCCCGAGCAGGCGGGACCCCTCCGGCGCACCCTCACCGGCAGCAGCGATGTGACGGTCTTCGTGGACGGTACCGCCCACCGGCTCCCGGAGGAGGCGCAGGCCGCCGTCGTCGATCTCCTCGCCCGCCTCTCCGACGGGGACGCGGTCCAGGTCACCTCGGTGGCCGAACTGCTGACGACCTCGCAGGCTGCCGAGCTCGCCGGCATCTCGCACAGCTACCTGCGCAAGCTCACCGACGCCGGCACGCTCCCGGTCGAGTATCGCGGATCGCACCGGCGCATCCGGAGGTCCGACGTCGAGGAGTGGCTCCGCAGCCAGTTGCGCCGCAAGGACCCCTCACCCGTCGCCGTGGCGGTGGAGGAACCGGAGAACCACGCGGCGCTCTGATCGGCGCCGATCGGTGGCGGCCCCCTAGGAGTGCTCGAACCGGGGCCGGGCCCGCCACCTGCGGGCCTTGAGGGCCAGGTGCAGTTCGAGCCGCACCATCCCGGCGAGCGGATCTGCGCCGATGACGGAACGGATCCTCGCGAGCCGGTTGTACACGCTGCTGCGATGCAGGTGGAGCTGGGACGCGACGTCCTGCACCGAGCCGTTCTTGTCGTAGAGCAGTTCCAGGACCGGCAGGAGTTCGTCCACGCGGTCGGCCTCGCTCAATTCGGCGAAGTGCACGCTGCCGTGCGTGGGCGCCTGCCAGCCCACGGCTCCGAGGAACTGGTAGACGCCGATGTCCGCGTAGGAGGAGACGTCGCCGAGGTGCGGATCCACGGCGGCGGCCTGGACGGCGTGCCGGGCCTGGCGGAAGGCCTCCGCGAGGTCGCGGGGATCGGCGGCCGGCTCACTCACCCCGAGTACGAAGCGGCCCGCCGGCCTGCCCGCCCGCTTCGCCACCTCGGTGCGGTACCTGTCGAGGACCTGGCGCAGGGCACCGGCACTGACCCCGGGGGCGCAGAGGAGGACGGAGTACGTGGACGCTCCGGCACTGAACAGCACGGGGACGACGCCGACCGTCGCCTGCAGCGCGAGGGTGCGCTGGAGCAGGGCGGCCTCCTGCGGGTCGTCGGCGTCGGGACGGCCCGTCGGTGCGGCCAGTTCATGGACCAGCGCCAGGCGCCATGGGCCGCGCCCATCGAGTTCACGCCAGCCGCGGAGTTCGTCGACTGCAGCGTCGACACCGCGGCAGGCCGCGAGGAACGTCGCTTCGCGCTGCGTCCGGCGCCCGGACGATGCCGCATCCGTCTCGAGGAGCAACTCGGCGAGGCGATCGATCGTCGGCCGGACAGTCGGCAGTGCCGCCAGGATCCCGGACGCCGGATCATCGTCCGACTGCTGCTGCACCCACAGGTAGCCGACACGGAAACCGCGCACCAGCAGGGGCACGCAGACGCGCCCCAGCATCCCGAGCTCCTCGTTGGCCGGGACGGCGACGGCGCGGACGGCCTGCGCGATCCCGTGCCGGAGCTGCCACTCGCTGACGTCCTCCGGCACCTTCTTGCTCAGCAGGAAGTTCACGCGCACCCGGTCCGCGGAGGTCTGGTGGCTGCTGTAGGCGAGGAGCACCCCGTCGGGATCCTCGAGGGAGAGACCGCGCCCGAGCGTTCGGGCGATGGACTCGACGACGTCCTCGATGGCCTGGTTCTGCACGGTTCCACGATAGGCGTGCGGGACGCGTCGGACGACACTTGCCGCTCCCGGACTCGACATCTGTCGATGGCGGCGCGGATCGGCACCTGCTAGTGGTCCAGCTCACACAGGGCGCGCGCCCCGGGATGACGGCCCGGATGGGAACACCCCGGGGCGGCGCCGCGTCGGAGCCGTCCGTGCTCGCCCGAAGATCCCCTGACCGGCTCCCCTGGCGGTACCTATTCTTGAGCTACCCCGTCCGCCCCGATCGCACCCCGGAGAACCCCATGATCATCGGCGTCCCCAAAGAAATCAAGAACAACGAGTTCCGCGTCGCCATCACCGCATCCGGCGTCCACGAATTCCAGGCGCACGGGCACACGGTGCTCGTGGAGCGCGGCGCGGGCGTCGGCTCGAGCATCTCGGACGCCGAATACGAGGCGGCGGGCGCCGAACTGGTCGACGCGGCGGACGAGGTGTGGGCGCGCGCGGACATGGTCCTGAAGGTCAAGGAGCCCGTCGCCGCCGAGTACCACCGCTTCCGCGAGGGACTCATCCTCTTCACCTACCTCCACCTGGCGGCCGAACCCGCCCTGACCCGGGCGCTCCTCGACGCCGGCGTCACGGCGATCGCCTACGAGACGGTGCAGGACGGACGGGCCCTGCCCCTGCTCGCGCCGATGTCCGAGGTCGCCGGGCGCCTCTCGGTGCAGGTGGGCGCGCAGGTCATGACCGCTCCCGCCGGGGGCCCGGGCCTGCTGCTGGGCGGCGTCGCCGGAGTCCGGCCGGCCAAGGTCGTCGTGCTGGGGGCGGGCGTCGCGGGCACCAACGCGACGGCGATGGCCGTCGGCACGGGGGCGGAGGTGACCATCCTCGACATCGACATCGCGCGCCTGCGGGAACTCGACGCCCTGTACGCCGGCCGGGTCAAGACCGTCGCCTCCAATGCCCTGGAGATCGAGAAGTCGGTCCTCGAGGCGGACCTGGTCATCGGCTCCGTCCTCATCCCGGGCGCACGCGCACCCAAGCTCGTCACGAACGCGCTCGTGGCCCGCATGAAGCCCGGCAGCGTCCTCGTGGACATCGCCGTGGACCAGGGCGGCTGCTTCGAGGACTCCCGGGTCACCACGCACGAGGACCCCACCTTCACCGTGCACGGCTCGCTGTTCTACTGTGTGGGCAACATGCCGGGCGCGGTCCCGAACACCTCGACCTACGCGCTGACCAACGTGACCCTCCGCTACGCCGTCGCACTCGCGGACAAGGGCGTCCGCGGGGCGTTCGCGGCGGATGCCGCTCTCGCCCGTGGCCTGAACACCGCCTCCGGCCAGGTGGCGCACCACTCGGTGTCGCAGGCGCACGGACTCGAACTGGCGGAGGACTGGTCCGCGCTGGTCTGAGGCAGTACTAGCGGGTCCCCCGCCGGAGCGGGAAGGAGGCGTGGACCTCCTCGATGATGCGCACCACGGCGAGGGCATCCTCCACGGCGACCGGCACGGGAGCGGACTGCCGGAGGGCGGAGGCGAGGCCGTCGTAGAAGGCGGGGTAGTCCCCCGCGCCGACCGCGAACGCCTCCGCCTGCCCGTCCCGGCCGAGGAGCCCGCGATCCGCGTACCGCTGCCCGCCGTGACGCACCGCGCCGGGGATCTCCCCGGGCGGGACTCCTGCTGCCAGCAATGCCTCCTGCGGGTCGGTGCCCGTGACGGTGAGGCCCGCGACCGAGCCCGCCACGCGGAATCGGGGGCGGGCCAGGGGGACGAGCGTGCCCGCGTGGAGGTGGCTCGTGACCCCTCCCGCGTGGCGGAGCACGAGGACCACCGAGTCCTCCGCCGCCGCACCTTCACGGAGTGCCCGCAGTTCCGCGAAGACGGGAACTGCGGGACCGAACAGCGCGAGCGCCTGGTCGATCAGGTGCGGACCGAGGTCGTACAGGACACCGCCGCCGTCGTCCGGCCCCGCATCCCGCTTCCACTGCTTGGTGATGGACGGCTTCCAGGATTCCAGGGCTGATTCGAAGGTATGGACGTCGCCGAGCACCCCGGCTGCCACCATCGACCGCACGGCGAGGAAGTCGCCGTCCCACCGGCGGTTGTGGAACGGCACGAGGAGGCGGCCGGCCTCATGCGCTGCCCGGAGGAGCTGATCCCCCTCCGTGGCGTGCACCACGAAGGGCTTGTCGACGACGACGTGGAGTCCCCTGCCGATGGCCTCGCACGCCAGCGGCGCGTGCGTGGCGTTGGGCGTGGCGAGGACGGCGAGGTCCAGCGCCGGTACCGCCCCGAGCGCCTCCTCGAGGGTCGCGACGACGACGGCATGCGGGTAGGCGGAGCGGGCCTCGTCCTGGCGTTCCGGACCGGGCGTGACGACGACGGCGAGGTCGAACCCGGGGGGCTGCTCGATCAGCGGGGCGTGGAACACCCTGCCACCGTGGCCGAAGCCGACCAGCGCCGTCCTGACCCGTCCATCCGCCGTCGACACCGCGAGCCCTCAGGAAGGGTCGAAGTGCGCGCGGGGTACGGAACCGTTGAGCCCCGCGACCATTCCCGCGGCGAGGACACGGACCTTGACGTTGCGTGAGTTCGAGGCCCGGCGCAGCTTGTCGAACGCTTCCTTCTGCGAGCAGCCGTCCTGGCCCATGATGATCCCCACAGCGAGGTCGATCTCGGTGCGCGTCTGCAGCACGGAATGCAGGTCCTCCGCCGTCGCGGCGTGCTGGGCCACCCGGACGGCCAGTTTCAGTGCCTGCGACGCCTGGACCGAGAAGGCACGGGCGGCCCGGCGGTAGGGCTCGCCGAACACGGATGCATCCTCCGCGTACAGGTTGAGGGCAGCACGCGCCGATCCCTCGAGGTCCAGGGGCAGGCAGAACATGGCGCCGACGCCGGCGCGGGCGATGTGCTCCATGAAGTCGGGCCAGCGGTCCTCGGACCGCACGTCGGCGATGAACACCTCGTCGTGCACGCGGAGGGCGTGCAGGCACGGGCCGTCGTCGTGGTCGTACTGGACCTCGTCCATCGCCCTGGCCTTGTCGTCGCTGCTGCCGACGGTCAGCTGCTCGTTCGACGAGCGCTGCAGCGTGACGCCGCAGTAGGTGTCCCCGTCCACCCCGAGGGTCCGCGCGGTGAACTCGGCCAGCTCCTGGAGGAAGGCCTGCACGTCGGGATGGTCTATCAGCAGGTCCTGGAGGCGCGCGGCCACCTCGGCAGGCGGAACGGTATCGACGCCGTCGTCCACCACGGAGAGGCTGCGGATGGACGGTTCAGCGGCCGCGCGAGGGTCGTCGGACATCACCTCGGGAACTCCTCCCTGCATCCACCTGGCCTTGATACCGCGCGGGGTGCCGGCACGTGCCAGTGTACAAGGGCGAGGACGACCGTTACGCGTCACCGGCATCCGCCGCGAGGCCGGCCACGAGGACGCGCCAGGAGGACGCGAGCCTGGTATTGGACATGCCCCGGTTCTCCTGGAGGTGCATCAGGAGCCCTGCGTTGAGGAAAGCGGCGAGTTGGTAGGCGCCGAGCTCCGGATCGCTGACCCCCACTCCGCGGAGCAGCACGGAAAGGTGCAGGCGGATGAGCTGTTGAGTCGGGTGCTCGAGGTCCGGCCCACCCTGCTGCTCCGCGGCGCGCAGGATCTGCCCGTCGAAGCGCATCCTCTCGATACTCGCCTCGCCGAAGGCGATGAGGCGCTCGAGCGGTGGCGCTCCGGGCCCCAGGGGTGGCGGACCCGCCATGAAGGCTTCCTGGAAGGAGCGGCCGCTCTCGTCGGCGAGCGCGTGCATGAGGCCCGCACGGTTGCCGAACCTCCGGAAGACCGTGCCCTTGCCGAGTCCGGCACGGCGGGCGACGGCATCCGTGGTCAGCTTGTCCGGTCCGCAGGACGCGACGATCTCGGCGGCGGCAGCGAGGAGGAGCCGCCTGTTGCGTGCCGCGTCCGTCCGCTCTCCGTCGTCGCCCGCGACGCGGAGCAATCCCTCGCCCTGCATTCCGCCACTATAGCGGCGGAATAAAGCGGACCAGGGTCCGCTTTACCATGGGAAGACGCAGGTCCTGCGTTCCCGTCAGCCTGACCGCGAGGTCTCACACACTCTGGAGTATGCATGTCCACCACCATCCTGACCCTCGTCGGCAGCCTGCGCGAGGGCTCCATCAACCGCCAGCTCGCGGAAGCCGCCGTCGAACATGCGCCTGACGCCGTGGACGTCGTCACCTTCGATGCACTGAACGACATCCCGTTCTACAACGAGGACATCGACAACGACACCGACCGCCCGAAGGCCGCCGATGACCTCCGTGCCGCCGCCGCCGAGGCCGACGCCGTCCTGCTCGTCTCCCCCGAGTACAACGGCACCATGCCCGCAGTCCTCAAGAACGCCATCGACTGGCTGTCCCGTCCGTTCGGTGCGGGAGCCCTGTCCAGCAAGCCTGCCGCGGTCATCGGGTCCGCCTTCGGGCAGTACGGCGGGGTGTGGGCGCACGACGAGGCCCGCCGGGCGCTCGGGGTCGCCGGCGCGTCGGTGGTCGATGACGCCAAGCTGTCCATCGGCGGTTCCATCACCCGTTTCGCCGACCTCCACCCGAAGGACGACGCGGAGGTCGCCGGGCAGGTGACCGGAGTGCTCTCCGCCCTCGCCGGTGCCGCCACGCCTGCAGCGGCCTGATCCCGGGCGGACGGAACAGGACGCCGGCGCGGGATGCGCCGGCGTCCTCTCCTAGGTGCGGGTCCGTCGTCGGCGGCTTCCTGGCAGGGCCGCCGTCAATGCCAGAGGTTGTCGGCCCAGGCGGCGTCCCGCAGGTAGTCCCGCGCCGGTCCGATCTCCCAGAGCTGGCCCTGGGATTCGAGGACGCCGTCGTTCTGCATGGACTCGACGGCTTCCGACGAACACCCGAGAACCTCCGAGAGATCGGCGTCATCGGCTGCCAGCACGATGGTGTTCCTGGCGTTCATGGTGCAGTCCTTTGCTCGAGGGGCCCGACAGGCCATGGTCTACAGGGGATTCCGCGCCCCGGTCTTCTGGTCGACCTGCGGCTTCCAGGTCCGTGCGTAGAGGCCCAGCGCTGCCTCTTCCCGGGCCACGAACCCGAGTCGGTTCAGGGTCATGTGCGCCTGGTAGACGGTGAGGTGCTGCGCACTGCGACTGACGCGCACCTTGTCCGCCCGGTACAGGTAAGTGTCCAGCGCACGGAACCAGCGGCGCCGCCAGTTGTGCACGGCTGACTCGGAGGCCGTCGCCGCCATGAGCGCGTGGAAGCCGGTCGCCTTGGATGCCACCTGCACCGCCATGGCCTCGCGGACGCCGGAGCCGCGCGGGCCGACGTCCGCGGTGCACGTCCGCAGGTGGCTGTCCCAGTAGAAGTCCCAGGAGAGCCGGCGGCGGTCCGGCCAGCTCGCCGAGCGGGGACCACGCATCATGCTCTGCGCGGCGTCGAACAGCACGAGCGCGCCGAGCGCCGAGCGGCTCTGCATCCGGGGGAACCGCTGGTTCCCCCACACGGCGAGTTCCGAACTGAGTTCGAAGACCTCTTCCGCGAGGTGGAGTCCCTCGACCCCGCCGTACTTCACGAGGTTGGCCTCGAGCTGCGGATCAGCCATCTCCTGCCCGCCGGAGTAGTAGGTGTTGCTCGCCGGAGCCGTGATGTGCTGACGGACGACGAGCAGGGGCAGCTTCCGGGCGCTGCGCGCCTGCAGCGCGCACTGGAAGGCGCGGAGCCTTTCCAGGACGCGGGGGTGTGCGTGGATGCTGAGCCTGATCTGGCTCACGACCCCCGTCGACGGGTCCTCGTATCGCGTGAAGTACCAGCGCTTGGCGCCGAGCGCCTGGGCCTGCGCCACCAGCGGGGTGACCAGCTCCTCGATGATGCCGTCCGCTACATCGAAGCCACCCGTCGAGAGGGAGAGGTGCCACCACTGAGTGCTGACGACCGTTCGTGAGGCGGTTCGAACGGCGGTCACCTGGCTCATGGCTCTCTCCTTCAGGGTTCGTGATCACCCCCGCTGGGGCGGGCTCTGGGTGGGGCCTCCGGGCTCTAGTCCGGAGTTCCCTGTTACTTCGGCCAGTCCCAGCTGCCTGCTGTGATCTGGCCCTTGGGCCAATCCCAGCTCGCTGCGCCGACTGACTGGCCGGCCGGCACGACAGCTCCCACCAGGATCAACAGGCCTGCAGTTGCGCCGAGTACCTTCTTCATGGCGATCCTTTCCTGCCCGTCTCCCGGGAGGTCGAGCTGTCCGCACTGCTGTTCCGCAGTGCCCGTCTCCTCCGGGAACGCCCTCTCGGGCTTCCCTGCGGACCGGCTTCATCAGAATGTCCGGCGCCGACAGGTAGTGTCCAGCAGTACGGGTGGCCGTTTGTGGACATGGCGCGAAGAGGACGTGGACAGGATGCCCGTGGGGTCGTGGGAGTGCGTCCGCCACGAGGAATCCGCGGAATTCCGGGGTTTTCCTGGTCGCGGCGGCACGCCGGATTGCCAGTGCCCACGATCTGTCATTAACTGGACATGTCATGTTTTTCACGACGTATTGACGCCGCTGCCGGTCCGGCGGCCGGGACAAGGACTGCTCATGCTCGATGCGACGTCTCTCGAGGTCTACCGGTACGCCGTCGGACACCCGGGCTGGACCAGGTCCGAAGCCTCGGAAGCCCTCGGCCTGACGCTGCGCCGCATCGACCAGGCGATCGGGGAACTCTCGCAGCGCCGGCTGCTCAGTCCCCAGGCAGGCGACGGCCAGGGACTCGTCGCGGTCTCGCCCGACGTCGCCCTCGCCGACCTGGTGGACTCGGACGAGCGCGCCATGCAGGACCTCAAGGCACGCATCAGTGGCCAGCGGCGCGAGCTGTCCAGCCTCCTGCCCACCTTCCTCGAAGCACGCAAGAACGTCCTCGCCAGCACCTCCGTGGAGACACTCGAGGATCCGCACCTCATCCACCGCGTCCTGATCGACTACGGGCGTGACGTCACGGAGAAGGTCTACATCGCGCAGCCGGGACAGGGCTCGACGGCGGACGTCCACGAGGAGAGCGTCCGGAAGGACCTCGACCTGCTGGAGAACGGGGTGCGGCGTCGGACGCTCTACGACACCAGCACGCGCGACCACGTCCCCACCCGCAAGGCGGTCGAGGCGATCGCCGCCGGTGGCGGAGAGTTCGGGGTCCTGCCGTTCATCCCCCTGCGCATCCTCATCTTCGACGAGAAGCTCGCCCTCATCGGGCGGCAGCTGACCCGCGACGACAAGGCCGCCCTCGTCATCAGGGACCACAGCCTGATCAACATCTTCACGCACCTGTTCGAGATCGCGTGGGAGATCAGCGAGTCCTTCCTCGCACCTGCGCAGGTCGCGTCACCCCTCAGCAGCCTGCAGCGCTCCATCATCCAGGGCCTGGCCAACGGACTGTCGGACGAGTCCATCGCCCGGCGCCTGGACATCAATGTCAGGACGTGCAGGCGGCACATCGCGTGGATGCTCGAGACCCTTCGCGCCGACAGCCGCTTCCAGGCCGCCCTGAAGGCACGCGAGGCGGGGTGGGTCTGAGGCGCTCGATGCGCTGGCTGGAAACACCTGTTGCCTGTAGGTGAACCCGCGCCTAGACTCTGGGCGTGACGTCCTCCAGTGAAGCCTCCGCCGACCTCCTGCCCGCCGAGACCGAAGCAGCTCTCGAACGCGCAGTCGATTCGCACAACCGCCACGAGCAGCTCTTCTCGCTGCGTGCGGCGAACATCAAGCAGTCCGCAGTGCGTGATGTCTTCGACATCTCGATCCGGCCGGGCCTCGTGTCCCTCGCCGGTGGAAGCCCGTACCTGCGATCCCTTCCGCTCGAGGACCTCGGGCGCACCGCACAGACCATCATCGCCGAGCACGGCCTCGAGGCGCTGCAGTACGGCGGCGGGCAGGGCATGCAGGAACTCCGCGAGCTCGTCTGCGAGGTCATGGCGGCCGAGGGCATCGAGGGCGCCAGCCCCGACGACGTCGTCATCACCACCGGCTCGCAGTCCGCCCAGGACGTCGCCGCGAAGGTCTTCTGCAACCCCGGCGACGTGATCCTCTGCGAGGACCCCACCTACGTCGGCGCACTGAACACCTTCGAGGCGTACGAGGTCGACGTCGTCACCGTGCCCATGGACGACGCCGGGCTGATCCCCGACGAGCTCGAGCGCACCATCAAGGAGCTCGAGGCGCAGGGCCGCGCCATCAAGCTGCTGTACACGATCCCCAGCTTCAACAACCCGAGCGGCATCACGCTGGCCGCCGACCGCCGCGGGCGCGTCGTCGACATCTGCCGCGCCCACAACATCCTCGTCCTCGAGGACAACCCCTACGGCATGCTGCGCTTCGACGGCGAGCCGCTGAAGCCCATGCGGGCCGGCAACCCCGACGACGTCATCTACCTCGGCTCGTTCTCGAAGATCTTCGCGCCCGGCGTGAGGCTCGGCTGGGCGCTGGTGCCCAAGCACCTCTACCGCCGCTTCTACCTCGCCTGCGAGGCCGTGGTGCTCTGCCCGTCCCCGCTCACCCAGATGCTCGTGATCGCCTACCTCACGGACTACGACTGGCGAGGGCACCTGCACACCATGCGCGACCTCTACCGGGAGCGGTGCGACGCCATGCTCGGCGCCCTGGCCGAGGAGCTACCGGACGGCGCGCACTGGACCACGCCGGACGGCGGGTTCTTCGTCTGGGTCACCCTCCCCGAGGGCATCGACACCTACCCCCTGCTGTACAAGG
Organism: Arthrobacter sp. NPDC092385; assembly: GCF_044755105.1. NCBI lineage: Bacteria > Bacillati > Actinomycetota > Actinomycetes > Micrococcales > Micrococcaceae > Arthrobacter > Arthrobacter sp. NPDC092385. Next base: position 75,398 of record NZ_JBIVQL010000001.1, on the reverse strand, counting down.
CGATCGACGCCGGGGTCGTGTTCATCCCGGGGGCAGCGTTCACGCCGTCGGACGAGCCGTCCAACAAGCTCCGCCTCGCCTTCAGCGCCGTGGCGCCCGAGGACATCGTCGAGGGAGTCCGGCGCCTTGCCCCCATCCTGCGGACGGCCATGGAGGACGTCCGGGCATAGCCGCTCGGCTCGTCAGCGTGGCGGTCGCTTCTGCCGGCTCAGCGTCACGGCGATCGAGATGAGCGCGGCGACGATCACCAGGATGGACAGCCGCGCCACCGTGCCCAGGTCCGGGAAGACCGTCTGGATCACGATGGACGCGATGAACCCGATCACCATCACGAGCAGGAGCCTGCCGACGGTGTAGCGCTGTCGCGGCCCGCGGGCCGGCCCCTCTCCGGGCAACTGCTGGTTCATGACGCCCACCCTAGTCGAGCAGCAGCGCAGGTTCCTCGAGGATGGAGGCGACGTCGGCCATGAAGCGGGCGCTGAGGTCGCCGTCCACCACGCGATGGTCGAACGAGCCGCCCAGCGTGGTGATCCAGCGCGGGATCACCTCGCCGTCGAGCACCCAGGGCTTCTGCTTGATGGTGCCGAACGCCACGATGGCCACCTCCCCCGGATTGATGATCGGCGTCCCGGTGTCGATGCCGAGCGCTCCGATGTTCGTGATCGTCAGCGTTCCGCCCTGCATCTGGGCCGGCTGGGTCTTTCCGGCACGCGCCGTCGTCGCCAGCTCGTTGAGTGCGAGGGCCAGTTCCTTGAGTGAGAGGTTCTGGGCGTCCTTGATGTTCGGGACCATCAGTCCGCGCGGCGTCGCCGCGGCGATGCCGAGATTCATGAAGTGCTTGACCAGGATCTCGTCGTCGGTCCAGGTGGCATTGACCGAGGGGTTCCGCGCGGCGGCCCAGATCACGGCCTTCGCCAGGATCAGCAGGGGCGAGACCCGGATGCCCTCAAAATCCCGGGACGCCTTCAGACGCTTGACGAACTCCATGGTCCGCGACGCGTCGACGTCGACGAAGATACTCACGTGCGGCGCCGTGAAGGCGCTCTGCACCATGGCCTTCGCCGTCGCCTTCCGGACACCCTTCACGGGGATGCGCTCGATGCGCCCGCCGCCGAGGAGCTTGCGGTCCGCCCAGAAGGAGTCGGCCCCGTCCTGTTCGGCGTCGCGCTGCGACTGGTAGCTCATGAGGTCCTGCTTGGTGACCTCGCCCGCCGACCCGGTGGCGGGGACGTCCGCGAGATTGATGCCGAGATCGCGTGCGGCCTTCCGGACAGGAGGCTTCGCGAGGACGCGGTTGATCAGCTGGTTCAGCGGATTGGTCCGTGGGGCCTGCGCCGGCCCCGACCCCGACTCCGACCCTGACGCCGGTGCCGGGCGGGCATCACGGCCCTCGACCGGGGCAGCCTGGGCAGGAAGCTGCCCAGGGTTCCCGATGCTTCGAGCAGCGCCATCGGCGGTCGGCGCGTCGGCAGCCACCGTCGTCGTCGCCGGTGCCCCGTTCAGCCCTGGGCTCGAAGCGGGCTGCGGTTTCCGGGGGCGGCGCTTCACCGCGTCGGCCTTGGGCCCGGTGCCCACGAGCGGTCCGGGTGTGGCCTCGGGAGCGGCTGATCCGGGTGCTGCAGCGTCCGGGGCCGAGTCCGGGTCCCGGTTCGGACCGGCCTGCGGACCCGCGAGTTCACCCGGCATCTCGGGCACGGGCACAGGGGCGTCATCGGCGGGCGCGTCCGCGGATGACGTGGCGGCCTGGCCGCCGTCCTCCTGTGCTGCACCGGCACCCTCGCCGTCGTCACCGCGGGCGGGAGTGCCGCCGTCGTGCCCGCTGACGGGCGCGTCCGCGGTGTCGTCGACGGAGATGATCGGCGTGCCGACCTCGATGGTCTCGCCCTCGGCGACCAGGAGTTCGGACACCGTCCCGGCGTAGGGCGAGGACAGCTCGACGAGGGACTTGGCGGTCTCGATCTCGCAGATCACGTCATTGACCGACACCGCCGCCCCGGGAGCCACCTTCCACTGCACGATCTCTGCCTCGGTGAGGCCTTCACCGACGTCGGGCAGGTTGAACGTATTGAGCGTCATGATGGTCCTTCAGTATGCGAAGGCACGGTCGAGTGCCTCGAGGATGCGGTCGATGTCCGGCAGGTACTGCTCCTCCACGCGTGCCACGGGGTAGGGCATGTGGAAGCCGCCCACGCGGATGACGGGTGCTTCGAGGGACAGGAAGGCACGCTCCGAGATCCGCGCGGCGATCTCGCCGCCGATGCCGCCGAAGGTGGGGGCCTCGTGCGCGACGATCAGCCGGCCCGTGCGGGTCACCGATTCGGTGACGGTGTCGAAGTCGATCGGCGAGATGGATCGGAGGTCGATCACCTCGATGCTCCGGCCGTCCTCCTCCGCCGCCGCTGCCGCCGCGAGGGCCACGGGCACGAGCGGGCCGTAGGCCACGATGGTTGCATCCGTCCCACGGCGCAGGATGTGGGCCGAAAAGGGATCACCCGCCGGCGCCGAGGTGTCCACGTCGCCCTTGAGCCAGTAGCGCCGCTTCGGCTCGAAGACGATGACGGGGTCCTCGCAGGTCACGGCCTGCTGGATCATCCAGTAGGCGTCCTGCGGATTCGACGGCGTGATGATCCTCAGCCCGGCGGTGTGCGCGAAGAGTGCTTCGGGTGATTCCGAGTGGTGCTCGACACTGCCGATGCCACCCCCATAGGGGATGCGGATGACCACGGGCGCGCTCAGCATGCCGTCGCTGCGCGTGCGGAGCTTCGCGAGCTGCGTGGTGATCTGGTTGAAGCCCGGGAAGACGAACCCGTCGAACTGGATCTCGCAGATGGGCCGGTACCCCCGCAGGGCGAGGCCGATCGCCGTCCCGATGATGCCCGATTCGGCCAGTGGCGAATCGACGACCCGCATGGCGCCGAAATCCTTCTTCAGGCCATCGGTCACGCGGTAGACACCGCCGAGTTCGCCGATGTCCTCGCCCATCAGCAGGGTCTTCGGATCGTTCGCCAGCGAAGCGCGGAGCCCTTCGTTGATCGCCTTCGCGATGGTCATCGTCGCCATCAGGAGTGCTTCCCTTCTTCGGCGAAGCCGGCCTCGTACTGCTGGAAGAACCGCAGTTCCTCCTGCACGAGCGGATGGGGCTCGGCGTAGACGGAGGCGAACCGGTCCTCGAGGTCCGGCGCCGTCATGGAGAGCACCGCCTCCCGCAGGTCCGTCGCCATGGCGCGGGCCTCCGCGCCGAGTTCCTCGAAGAACGCCTCGTCCGCCAGGCCTGCTGATCGCAGGTAGCCCTCCAGGCGGGCCAGCGGGTCGCGGGGCTTCCATTCCTGCTCGTCACGCGACAACCGGTACTTCGTCGGATCGTCCGCCGTGGTGTGGGCACTCATGCGGTAGGTGTAGGCCTCGATCAGCACGGGCCCCCTGCCGGAGCGCGCGTGGTCGAGCGCCCAGCGGGTGACGGCCTCCACGGCGACGACGTCGTTACCGTCGACCCGGACCCCCGGGAACCCGTAGCCCTCGGCCCGCCGGGCCAGCGGGACCCTGGTCTGGACCGTCGACGGAACCGAGATGGCCCACTGGTTGTTCTGGCAGAAGAACACCACGGGAGCGTTGAAGGACGCCGCGAAGACCATGGACTCGTGGATGTCACCCTCCGAACTCGCGCCGTCGCCGAAGTAGGCGATGGACGCCGCCGGCGGCAGGGACGGATCGGCGAGCTGGTCGCGCTGCATGCCCATCGCGTAGCCGACGGCGTGCAGCGACTGAGCCGCGAGCACGAGCGTGTAGAGGTGGAAGTTCCGCTCGCGGGGATCCCAGCCGCCATTGGTCACGCCCCTGAACAGGCGGAGGATCTCCGGGAGCGCGACGCCACGCGTCAGGGCGACACCGTGCTCACGATAGGTCGGGAAGGCGTAGTCCTGGGGCTCGAGGGCGCGGCCGGAACCGATCTGCGCTGCCTCCTGGCCCGTGAGGGGCACCCAGAGCGCGAGCTGCCCCTGGCGCTGCAGGGCCGTGGACTCCTGGTCGAAGCGCCGGATCAGGAACATGTCGCGGTACAGGGAGCGCAGGTGGTCCGCGTCGGCCAATGCGAGGTAGGGCGAGAAGTCCACCGGGACACCGGCGATCTCTGCCGTGAGGCTCCCGGCCATGGCGCCGTCCGGGGCGAGGACCTGCAGCATCTCGACGCCCGGCTCCTGCAGGCCCCCGTCATCGGCGGCGTGCGTCGCGCGCACGGCTTCCTCGACCTCGAACTCCGCTGCCGGCAAACGACTGCTGTTCATTCCTGCTCCTCGCCCGACCCTGCACATTCCTCTCGGGGAATGTATGTCGTAAGTCATACACCGAAGAACATATCTTTCGGTGACATACTGACCAAGACTAGCCAGCACAGGCCCTCCGGCCTATTTAAGACGGCCTCAACCAGCAGCGGGGCGGTGCGTGTACTCTCCGCACAGCGCCAGGAAACGGGTGTTGGCCGCTTCCTCGCCGATGGAGACGCGTACGCCCTCCGACCCGAAGGCCCGTACCGAGAGCGCCCGCTGTGCCGCTTCCGCGGCGAAGTCCTGGCTGTGCTCCCCGAGGGCCAGCCAGACGAAATTGCCCTCTGCCTCGGGAACGGTCCAGCCCAGCGCGCGCAGGCCCTCGAGCACCCGGACGCGCTCGTCGACGATCGACTGCACGCGTGCCTCGACGTCATCGATGTGGCGCAGTGACGTGACGGCGGCGTGCTCGGCGATCTGGGAGACGGCGAAGGGGACGGCGCTGACGCGGAGATGCTCGGTGAGCGCCTGCTGGGACACGGAGTACCCCACGCGGAGCCCCGCCAGTCCATGGGCCTTGGAGAACGTTCGGAGCACGATCACGTTCGGGTACTCCCGATAGAGCCCGATCCCGCTCACGGCGTCCGGCCGCCGGACGAACTCCTGGTAGGCCTCGTCGATCACGACCACGACATGCGTGGGTACCTTCGCGAGGAATGCGACCACGTCGTCGTGCGTGAGGATCGGCCCGGTGGGATTGTTGGGCGTGCAGAGCAGGACGACGCGCGTGCGGTCGGTGACGGCCGCGGCCATGGCGTCGAGGTCGTGGGTCCCGTCGGACCGCACCGGCACCTGCACGCCCGCTGCACCGGCGAGGCCCACACTGATGGGGTAGGCCTCGAAGGACCGCCAGGCATAGACCACCTCGTCGGGAGCATCGAAATCGTTCTGCCCGGCGAATGTCGCGAGGATCTGGTTCAGCGCTCCGAGGCTGCCCGCTCCGGTGACGATATCGGTGGCCGGAACGCCCAGGTACCCCGCCAGTTCGGTCCGGAGTGCGGTCGTCAGGGGGTCCGGGTACCGGTTGATCGACGTCTCGGCGGCGATCGCCTCGAGGACGGCGGGCAGGGGTGGCAGCGGGTTCTCGTTCGACGAGAGCTTGAAACTCTCGAGTCCCTCGACGGCGGTGGGAGGCTTGCCTGCCGCATAGCGCGGAAGCCTGCCGAGCACTCCGCGCGGACGGACTCCGGCCACGCGCTGCGCCTCGCCGGACGGTGTTACGGGAAGGTCATCGATCGACGTCATGGCCATAGCCTAGACCCGCCTCCCGGGGCCCCGCGCCGCCTCCGGACCTCCGGCACCGGGGCAGGCCGTGGACCCCGGGTCGCCGTGAAGGAGTAGCGGCGCGCGGTGCCGGTCGCGCCCGCCGTGGCGAGCAGGCCCACGGAAGGAGCCAGTGATGGTGCGCTGCTGGCGTCGATCAGCCGCGCCCCCTCGGCGTAGTTCTCCAGTTTGTGGGCGGGGCCGAGGCCCACGGGTTCCTGCGATCCGTCGTCCCTCCGTGCCAGCGGCGGCACCGGGTTGTCGAGCCTGACCGTCGTCCGGTGGCGGTCGTCCTCATTCGGGGTTGAGTCGAGTTCCGGCACCGCGTCGTCGCGATGCTCGAGATGGAGGTATTCGCTCCGGCCCGTCCCGTGCCAGCCGGTCGGGGAGCCGGCGGTCAGGACGAGCTGCACCTCGTACCGTCCTCCCAGCCGCTGCGAGCCGGCGAGGTTCACCGCATGGAGGCCACCCTGGCTGTAGCCGGCGAGCACCAGGGCGTCCCCTTCCCGGGCGCCCGCCTGCTCGAGGGCCTCCAGGACCACCGCTTCGGTGAAGCGGCTGTCCTCGGCGAGGGCCTCGGCGATCCCGCCGATATCGAAGGGGTTGCTTCCCGTGCCGCCGATGTGCCCTGACTGGGTTCCCGGCAGGACGACGACGTAGACCGGATCCTCGTCGGTCCCCGCGCGCAGCACCTCGAAGGTGCCCGGATCCTCGCCTTCGACCGCGGACAGGCGATCGAGCATGCCCTCGACGGTGCCGTCGAACCGGACCGGAGCGCCCGCGGTTCGCACCCGCAGTCCGATGGGTCCGACGTCGAGCGCTCCCCCATCGATGGCCCCCCGGGCCGCAGCGCGGGCCGCAGCCCCGCCGGCGGCCCGCGTTGCCTCCGTCACCGCCAGCGCGGCGGCGTCAGCCAGGCGATAGGTCCGCAGCGCCGCCCGCAACCTCTCTTCGGTCGACGCCAGCGTGCGGCCGTCCCGCACGGTCGAGGTCCAGGCCCTGTCGAGGTACGCGAGCGCCTGCTGGTACTGGGCGCATGCCACTCCCCCGAGGGGCTGGAGATGCATGACCCGCCATGGGAACTCGGCGACGTCGCGGTCGAGGTAGCCGAGGGCGACGGCGACATCGCCCGTGTCCGCGGCCAGGAGCGCGAGAACCCGGGCCGCTTCCTCCAGTTCCTCCCACTGGAACCGTATTCCGCCCACGCCCCCGCGGACGGACAGTGCGCCGTCCGCCGGGGCCACGGGGCGCAATTCGTCCGTCACCGGCCCGCCTGGCCGTGGAGCGACTCCGCTTCCCGCAGCAGGCGGCCGTAGTCGCCGAGCTCCCGCGCCGCGGTCTCCAGCAGATCGATGGTCCGTGACAGCTCCGCGCAGCGCTCGGCGAGGTAGATCCTGAAAGTGCCGCCCGCCGGAGATTCCCACGACCGCAGGGCGACGGTGAGCGCGCGCCGACGGATGTCGCCGAGCTGCCCGGCATGCCGGAGCACCGCGGCCTCCATCACGGCGACGTCCGCACTGCCGGCCCCACCTGATCCGTAGGCGTCCGCCGCCGGTATCCGACCATCCATCCCCGCACCCCTCCTCCTTCCGTGCTCCCGTGCTCCCGTGCTCCCGTGCTCCGAGGCCCGCGCTTCCCGCCTGCGCCTTCCACGCTAGGAGGACGGCCCGCACGGGCCGGCCGGCCGGCCCGCTATGTGGACAGCAGGGTGAGGTCCCCTGCCCGCTCCGTGAAATAATGGGGCAATGGCTGACTCCGCACTCTCCCGGGTTGAATTCGCTGCACTGTCCCGAGGGGAGGGAACGTCCCTGACCCTGGGGCCGCTCGACGGCCGCTACCGCGAGGCGGTCGCCCCCCTCATCGACTTCCTCTCGGAGGCTGCGCTCAACCGCGACCGCGTCCACGTCGAGGTCGAATGGCTGATCCACCTGACCCGCGGGTCCGTACTGCCCGGGACAGAGCCGCTGGGCCAGGAGCAGGAAGCCGCACTGCGGGCCATCGTCTCGTCCTTCGATGCGCACTCGGTCGCCGAGCTCGGCGAGATCGAGGCCGTCACCGTGCACGACGTCAAGGCCGTGGAATACTTCATCGGCCGTCGCCTCGAAGGAATCGGCATCGGGCACCTGAAGCCCCTCGTCCACTTCGGCTGCACCTCCGAGGACATCAACAACCTCTCCTACGCGCTGGGTATCAAGGGCGCCGTCCTGGACATCTGGCTTCCCGCCGCCCGCAGCCTCGTGGCATCCATCACGGACCTGGCGCGGACGTCGAGGGACACCCCGATGCTCTCGCGCACGCACGGTCAGCCGGCCACGCCCACCACGCTCGGCAAGGAGATGGCCGTCGTCGCGCACCGGTTGACGCGCCAGCTGGACCGCATCGCCGCGACCGAGTTCCTCGGCAAGATCAACGGCGCCACCGGGACCTACGCAGCGCACTACGCCTCGGCCCCGCAGGCGGACTGGCAGGACGTCGCCCGCTCCTTCGTGGAAGGGCTCGGCCTCGGCTGGAACCCCCTCACCACGCAGATCGAGTCGCACGACTGGCAGGCGGAGCTGTACGCGGACGTCGCACGCTTCAACCGGATCCTGCACAATTTCTGCACGGATGTGTGGAGCTACATCTCCATCGGCTACTTCGCGCAGATCCCGGTGGCAGGCGCCACCGGATCCTCGACCATGCCGCACAAAGTCAATCCGATCCGCTTCGAGAACGCGGAAGCCAACCTGGAGATCTCCTCGGCGCTGCTCGACGTCCTCGCGTCGACCCTCGTGACCTCGCGCTGGCAGCGCGACCTGACGGACTCCTCCAGCCAGCGCAACATCGGCGTGGCACTCGGGCACTCGCTGCTGGCGATCTCGAACGTCGCGAAGGGCCTCGCCCGTCTCGACGTCGCCGAGGACGTCCTCGCGGCGGACCTCGACGGCAACTGGGAGGTCCTCGGCGAGGCTGTGCAGATGGTCATGCGGGCAGAGGCGATCGCCGGCGTGCCGGGGCTCGACGACCCTTACGAGCGCCTGAAGGAGCTGACCCGCGGGCACCGCGTGGACGCGGACCGCATGCGCGAGTTCGTCGGCAGCCTCGGTCTCAGCGACGACGCCGAGCAGCGGCTCCTCGCGCTGACGCCGGGCCGCTACACCGGGATAGCAGCGCAGCTCGTGGACCACCTCGGCTGACGCCGCGCCCGCACGACGCCGGGCAGCAGCGAGGACCCACGAGCCGCACCCCGGAAAGGCGCCATGCCACGACCACCTGCAGCACCTGCGCTCCTCAGCGCCAGTGGGACGACCCTCCACGTGATGAGCTTCAACATCCGGTACGACCGCCCTGCCTCCCAGCCCGGCGACGTCGACTACTGGCCGGACAGGATCGCGCCCCTGCAGGACCTGGTGCGCAGGGAGGTCCCGTCGATCCTCGGTGTGCAGGAAGCCCTCCATCACCAACTCGTGGCCATCGAGGCCGCCCTGCCGCCGGCCTACCGGATGATCGGCGCGGGCCGGGAGGGCGGCAGCCGGGGTGAGTACTCACCGATCTTCTACGACGCCGAGCGGCTTCAGCTGCTCGAATGGGACCAGTTCTGGCTCTCGGACACACCGAAGGTCATCGGATCCTCCACCTGGGGCAACGGCGTGACCCGCATCGTGACGTGGGGCCGCTTCCGTGACACCGCAACGGACCGCCAGATCCTGCTCGCCAACACGCACTTCGACCACGAGTCCGACAACGCCCGGGTCCGTGCCGCTGCTGCCGTGCTGGACCTCGTGCGGTTCTTCCGGCCCCGCTTGCCCACGATCGTGATGGGCGACTTCAACACCGACGCCGGATCCTCCTCCGCCTACCGGAGCTTCCTGGCCTCCGGCATCCTCGGTGATGCCTGGGTCCTCGCCAGGGAGCGACTCACACCCGACTACGGGACCTTCCCGCGCTACGGCCCGCCGGTCGAGGGCGGCCGCCGTATCGACTGGATCCTCACGACCCCGGACGTGCTGGTGCTCAAGGCGGCGGTCAACACCTCCACCCTGGACGGCAGGCATGCGAGCGACCACGCGCCCGTCCAGGTCCTCGTCGACATCCCGCGCCAGCGCTCCGAGGACACCCGGGTGGCAGGACACCGCTAGCACGCCGCGAACCTCCGCGGCCCATGGATGCCTCCTTGACCACGGGTCTGCGCGGACAGGACGCTGGATGGATGGAGTGGTTGACCGATGTCCTGGCGGCCGAGGACTACGAGGTGGGCCGGCAGATCGTGCAGCGCGGAGTGGCGGCCGTGTACGTCATCGCCTTTTTGTCGGCGGCGGCCCAGTTCCCCGCGCTCCTGGGCGAGAAGGGCCTGATGCCCGTCCCGGAGTTCCTGGAACGGGCGGGCAGGAGGGCCGGGCCGTCGCTCTTCCACCGCCGCTACTCGGACCGCCTGCTGTTGATCGTCGCGTGGGTGGGTGCGGCCATCGCGGCGTTGCTGGTCATCGGGCTCCCCCAGGCCGGGCCGCCGTGGGTTCCCCTCGTCGCGTTCCTCGGAATCTGGTGGCTCTACACCTCGATCGTGAACATCGGCCAGACGTTCTACGGCTTCGGCTGGGAGAGCCTCCTCCTGGAGGCCGGATTCATCGTCGCCTTCCTCGGTTCCCATGAGGTGGCCCCGCCCCTCCTGGTGTTGCTGATGATCCGCTGGCTCGTCTTCCGCCTCGAGTTCGGGGCCGGCATGATCAAGATGCGCGGCGACCGGTCCTGGCGCGACCTCACGGCGCTGTACTACCACCACGAGACGCAGCCGATGCCGAACCCGGCCAGCCGCTTCTTCCACCTGCTCCCCAAGCCCCTGCACCGCCTCGAGGTGGCCGGCAACCATGTGACGCAGCTGGTGGTGCCGTTCCTCCTCTTCGCCCCGCAGCCCGTCGCAGGATTCGCGGCACTCATCATGATCGTCACGCAGGGCTGGCTCGTGCTCTCCGGCAACTTCGCGTGGCTCAATACGCTGACCATCATCCTGGCCTTCGCCGCCGTCCCCGATTCCTTCTACGAAGCGGTGTTCCCGGCCCTCGACCTGTCCGGCGCCTACCAGCCGACCCCCCTGTGGTTCCTGGTCGTCGTCGTGCTCGCCATGCTGTTCCTCGCCTATCTGAGCTGGCCGTCGCTCGTGAACCTGTTCGCCCGGCACCAGCTCATGAACGCGAGCTTCAACCGCTGGCACCTCGGCAATGCCTACGGGGCGTTCGGGAGCGTGACGAAGGTGCGGTACGAGGTGATCGTGGAGGGAACGCTCGACGACGTCGGACCGGGGGCAAAGTGGCGGGAGTACGAGTTCAAGGGCAAGCCCGGGGATCCGTCCCGGATGCCCCGCCAGTTCGCGCCGTACCACCTGCGGCTCGACTGGATGATGTGGTTCCTCGCCCTCGGCTCGGAGCGTGGCTGGTTCACGCCGTTCCTGGTGAAGCTCCTGCAGGCTGACCCGCTGATCCTGAAGCTGCTGCGGAAGGACCCGTTCGACGGCGCGCGGCCCCGCTACGTGAGGGCGCGGATCTTCCTCTACCGCTTCTCGACCCGGGAGGAGAAGCGGTCCACGGGACTGTGGTGGATCCGGGAACCCCAGGGTGTCCTGGTGCACCCGGCGTCACTGCGCGCCGAGGTCCCCTGAGCCTGCGAGCGGGGCGATCCCGCCCCCACCGAGCAGGATCAGCCGCTTCTCCCCCGCCTCCCAGCGCCGCACGATGCCGCCGCCGAGCCGTGTGGGCGGCCTGTTCCTGAGGATCTCGAGCGCGGCCGCCACCTGCTCCGCGGTGAGGCCGTGGGCGAGGGTGATGTGCGGCGTCCATGCCCCGGGGACCGTGGTCGGCACCACCTCCGGCACACCGTCCAGAGCGGACCAGATGCGGCGGTGCAGGCCGGCGAGTGCGGTGTCCGTCACCACCTGCCGCGCGAGCACGAACTTCCGTCTGGTCGGGAAGATCAGGAATCCTGCGGTCGCCAGCTCCCGCGGGGAGCCCGCCGCGGCTGCTGCGAGGTCGCCGTCGTACCGCTCGTCGATCCGCGCCGCGGCCGCGAGCGTGATGTGGGGGCTGTTGCTCGAGGACTGGTGCCGCGACTGGTTGGGCAGGCCTTCGGCCTCCAGCGCAGCCCAGTCCTCGAGCAGGAGGAGATCCGACGGCGGATCCAGCAGCAGTTCGACGCTATCGGCCATACCGCGCGCCTCCTGCTGACACCGGCGGATCCCCGACCTGCACAGGGGTCAGCGCGGCTGCCGCCGGAAGTCGCCGATACCCGCCGAACCGTCCACCTCGGTGGCGCCTGTCCGCGGATTGCGCTGCGGACGCTGGTAGGACAGCTCTCCCCCGTTGCGTCCGCCGAAGGGCCTGCCGTGGTCCGCGTACTCCTCCCGGAAGAAGGCGAGCGCCCACCCGCCGAGCTGGATGCGCGCACCCGTGCGGAGCACGGAGGGCTCCCTGCCGTTGACGCTGCCCGTGATCGGGCCGCGCGGGTGCAGCACGTACTCGTCGTCCTCGGTGTGCACCACCTCGGCGTGGAGGTCGTCGAGCCCGGCGAGCCTGAGCATGGCGTCCTCCCCGCTCCCGATGGTGGTCCGATCGCCGGAGAGTTCGAACTCGCGTGGCACCTGACCGTCCCAGCGTGCTGAATTCTGCACGAAGATCAGCCGCGGCCGGCCGCTTCCGGGCACGTAGTGCGTGGTCGTGATGGTCCGCCTGATGCGGCGGTTGACCGTCGGTACCAGCGGGAACGGCGTGGTGGGCGGGAGGAGCGACGGCGCATCGCCCTTCTCGAGTGCGCGACGGCTGATGCCGAGCAGCGGAGCGAGGGTTCCGGGGGAGCCCAGCCGGATGTGCGGCGAGCGGGTGATCAGCCGCTGCGTCAGGGAGGGTTTCACCGCGCCGACGCTCACCAGGAGCCCCTTGGGCCCGGTGACCGTGATCGAGAGTCCGCGCTCGGACAGTCTCTTCGCCACGGAACGGACCTGCCCGATGCTGGGGAGGTTGTTCCCACGGAAGGACGCCGGATCGTCGACGAAGATCTCGATGGAGGTGCCGGCGGCCTTCACGGTGCCCGACAGCCCTGCTTCCGGCTTGCCGTCGACCGCCGGTTCACCCAGCGAGAAGTCGATGTCGATATCGAACCTGAGTGTCGAGGCCATGTCGCTGGAGGCGGTTCAGCCCGTGAAGGAGCCGGAGCCGCCGGCTGCGTTGTCGCTCGTGGTGATGCGCAGCGTCCCGTTGAACTTCCAGGTGGCCCGGGGGGCGTCCGGGCCGATATCGCGCGGGACCTCGACGGTCATGTCCTCGAGCGTGTAGTTGATCGCGGCTCCGCGGCCGGTCAGGTAGGACCACATCTCTTCGGCGAGGTCCGTCCAGTCCCGGATGGTGTGCGATTCGCCGGCGCTGACGGGTGAGGTGTTCTCGGTCATGTCGATTCCTTCATCGGTGATTCAACAATGACAGACGTCCTCTAACTCCGTCTGACTTCGGTAGTGCACAGGATAGCCGAGGTCGCTGACATACGGAACCCGCCGCAGCGGGGCGGGTTCCGTACGGCAGGTCACCACTTGGGGTGGACGGTGGCCCTGAAGTAGCGGTCGTAGATACCGGCGACGGCGGTGCTGATCTCGGCTCCCAGGCCGGTGTGATCGGCGGCCGCGGCGTTGGCCCTCGCCTGTTCCGGATTGCGCGCTCCGGGGATGACCGTGCTGACGCCGTCCTGCGCGATGATCCAGGCGAGCGCGGCCTGTGCCGTGGTCACGCCCTCCGGGACGAGGTCGGCGAAGTCCAGCGCCGCCTGCAGGCCGGTCTCGTAGTCCACGCCGGAGAAGGTCTCGCCGACGTCGAACGCGTCACCGTTCCGGTTGTAGTTCCGGTGGTCGTTCTCGGCGAACGCGGTGTCCTTCGTGTACTTGCCCGAGAGCAGTCCGGAAGCGAGGGGCACACGCGCGATGATGCCCACGCCCGCCGCTGTCGCGGCCGGCAGGACCTCGTCGAGCGGCTTGAGGCGGAAGGCGTTGAGGATGATCTGGACGCTCGCTGTGTTCCCGCGGGCGATCGCCGCCAGCGCCTCGTCGGTGCGCTCGACGCTGACGCCGTAGTTCTTGATGACGCCGTCGCCGACCAGGGTGTCGAGGGCGTCGTAGACCTCGTCGGAGCTGTAGACGGCCGTCGGCGGGCAGTGCAGCTGGACGAGGTCGAGGGCATCGACGCCGAGGTTCGTCCGCGAGCGGTCGATCCACTGGCGGAAGTTGGCCAGCGAGTAGTTCTCGGGGGTCTGGTCGACGCGGCGGCCCATCTTCGTGCCCACGAAGATGTCGAGGTCCGGATTGTCGGCGAGGAAGGACCCGATGGTCGCCTCGCTCCGGCCGTCGCCGTACACATCCGCCGTGTCGAAGAAGGTGACGCCGGCTTCGACGGCGGCATCGAGGACGGCGATGGCGTCCTTGTCCTCCACTTCACCCCAGTCCGAGCCGAGCTGCCAGGTGCCGAGGCCGACGACGGAGACGGGACGGCCGGTTCTTCCAAGGGTTCGTTGTTCCATGATTGAAGACTATAGGCCGGGCAACGTGGCCTCCGTCACCGGCATCCTCGGCACGGCTTGCGGCGCTTCCGCCGCCGTCCGCCCACCGTCCGCGAGCCACCGCGCGGCCTCGTGCCGCAGCTCCGCACGCCGCCCGGCATCCATGCGGTCGAACAGCACCACGCTCATGCGGGACCTCGGATTGCGTGCGAACAGTTCCCGGTGGTCGCCCACGAACTCCCAGTAGAGGGCGTCCCAGCTGAAGCGCCAGGGACCGTCCTTGAAGTCGCTCATCTTCCTGATGTAGTTGCTGCCGCTCACATAGGGCTTGGTGGTGATCATGCTGCCGGCCGCGTACTGGCTCATGGCGTACACATTGGGCACCATGACCCAGTCGTAGGCGTCGATGAACATCTCCATGAACCACTCGTAGACGGCATCGGGCTTCGCGCGCATCAGCAGTGCCGCGTTGCCGAGCACCATGAGGCGCTCGATGTGGTGGGCGTAGGCCGTGTCGAGGACACGGGTGATCACGGAGTCCACGGGTTCGAGGCCTGTCTGCCCGGTCCACCACCGCTGGTCGAGGTCCGCGGTGAGGCCCAGCGTGTTGCCGGTCCGCATCTCCCTGCCGCGCAGCACGTAGGACGCCCGCATGTACTCCCGCCACCCGATCACCTGGCGGATGAACCCCTCCACGCTGTTGATCGGCGTACCGTGGCGTTCCGCGAAGTCCAGGGCGAGGTCCACGACGTCGGCAGGGCTCAGGAGGCCGGTGTTCATGCTGGAGCTCAGGGCGGAGTGGAACAGGTAGATCCGGCCCTCGGCGATCGAGTCCTCGTACGGTCCGAAGAGCTCGAAACGCTCCGTCAGGAAGACCTCCAGCGCCTCGAAGGCCTGCCGGTGCGTGACCGGCCAGTTGAAGGACTCGGCGTTGCCCGGGTTGTCCGGGAAGGCGGCCTGCACCCAGGCGATGGCGTCCGCCACGGCCGGCGGCCGTTCGAACTCGGGCGGGTCCGGCAGGGCGAGCTTCCTCGGCAGCCTCCTGCGGTTGTCCGCGTCGAAGCTCCATTTCCCGCCCTGCGGGGAACCGTCGCGCTCCACCAGGACGCCCAGCCGCTTGCGCTGCCACTCGTAGAAGCTCTGCATGCGCCAGTTGTGCGACGAGAAGTAGGTGGCGAGCAGGTCGCGCGGGGTGAGGAACTGCGGGGTCTCGAGGACGCGCCCCTCCACGCCGGCGTCGGCGAGGGTGCGCTTGAGCCGCCGCTCGAGCCAGTCGTCGACGACGTCGTAGTAGGTCACGACCGTGGCTCCACGGTCCGAGAGGAGCTCCGCGAGCCGTTCCTGGCTGGTGGACTCCGCCGACGTCTCCACATAGTCCACCGAGAACCCCGCGGCCTCGACCCGGCGTGCGAAGAGGGTCAGGGAGGCGCGGTGCAGCACGAGTTTCTGCTGGTGGAACCGGAGGCTGCGGAACAGGAGGTCGTCCTCCAGGAACACGAAGTGGGTGTCAGGGGAGGCCCCGAGGTGCTCCTCGAAGAGCTGGTGCGGGAGGACGAGCTGGACGTGCACGGCAGGTGCCTTCCTGGAGGAGACGATCGTCGGGCGCCACCCTAGCGCCCGCCTCCGACAGGGCGCGGAGCCCTTGACTGTAAGCAGGCTTAGTGGTTGCGTGGGATGACCGACCGGCTCCTGAAGGGACCACCATGAGATCTCTCTGGCTCGACACCGCCCCGCACATCCCGTCCGATACGCTGCAGGACGGCGCCGCGTACGACTCCGTGGTGGTGGGGGCCGGACTGACGGGCCTGACGACGGCTCTCCTGCTGGCCCGGGCCGGCCACCGGGTGGCGATCCTCGAGGCGCGGACCGCCGGAGCGGTGACGACCGGCAACACCACGGCCAAGCTCTCGCTCCTCCAGGGCACCAGCATCTCGACCATCCTCAAGCACCACGACACCGAGCTCGCGCGTGCCTACGTGACCGGCAACCGCGAGGGCCAGAGCTGGCTGTTGCGCTTCTGCGACGAGCACGGCATCGGCTACGAACGACGGGACGCCGTCGACTACGCGACCACCGACACCGGTGCACGCAAGCTCGCCTCGGAGCATGAGGCCTGTGTCGAGGCCGGCCTGGACACCGAGCTCGGCAACGCGGCGACACTGCCCTTCCCCGTGCGGAAGACGCTGCGCCTGAAGGACCAGGCGCAGTTCCACCCGCTCGAGGTCCTGGCCGGACTGGCCTCGGAGTTCCGGCGGCACGGCGGCTCGCTGATCGAAGGCGTCCGTGTGGAGGGGGTCGCGAAGACCGGGTCCGACGGCGTCGAGCTGAGGACCAGCGCTGGAGCGGTGACGGCCTCGAACGTAGTGCTCGCCACCGGCATCCCCATCCTCGACCGCGGCGGCTATTTCGCCGTCCTGCAGCCCATGCGCTCGTACTGTGTCGCCCTGACGGTCCAGGACGACGTCCCGGAGGACATGTACCTCAGCGCCGACTCCCCCACGCGGTCGCTCCGCACCGCCGTCGTCGACGGCACGAAGTACCTGATCGTGGGCGGGAACGGGCACAAGACCGGCCACAGCTCGAACACGCAGGCCAAGGTGGACGACCTCACGCGCTGGGCGCAGGAGTACTTCCCGACGGCGCGGCCCGCCTATGCCTGGTCCGCCCAGGACTACGCGCCGGCCGCAGCGGTCCCCTACGTGGGCAAGGTCCCGGCCGGTGGCGGGCACATCTACGCCGCGACGGGCTACAACAAGTGGGGCATGACCAATGCGGTGGCGGCGTCCCTGGCCCTCTCCGGCGAGATCCTCGGAGGCAACATGCCCTGGGCCCAGACGCTCTACCGGACGAAGGTCAGCCCGGCGGACGCGCTGCAGACGGCGCAGGCGAACGCCGTCGTCGGGATGGAGATGGTGTCCGGGTGGCTGTCCGGCCTGGCGAAGACCGGCACATCCGCACCGGCTGAAGGCGAAGGGCGCGTCATCCGCGAGGGCGCGCGGCCCATCGGCGTCTGCACGGTCGACGGCGTGCAGCACCGCGTCTCGGCGGTGTGCCCGCACCTGCGCGGCATCCTCAACTGGAACGACGCCGAGCGGTCCTGGGACTGCCCGCTGCACGGCTCGCGCTTCTCCGCGGACGGAAAACTGCTCGAAGGACCGTCCACGTCGGATCTGGCGGACACGCGGCGGTAGCGTCGCTCTCCTGCGTACTCACTGCCGGACGTCCCGGGCGGCCAACTCCTTCAGGAGGTCGCGCATCTCGGTGAGCAGGGCGGTGTCCACGGGGATGGGCCGCTCCTGCTGCTCCTGGGGGGCGGCGAGGGCGCGCAGGCGGGCGTTGGCGCGGTTCATCGGCACCACGAACAGGAAGTAGACGACCGCCGCGGTGATGAGGAAGGTCACCGCCGCCGTGATCACGGCGCCGATGTCGACGAACGTCGCATCATTGCCGGGACGGATGCGGAAACCGAGGCCCACGGCGTCGATGCCACCCGCCGAGGCGATGACCGGGTTGACGATGTTCGCCGTGAACGCCCCGACGAGCGCCGTGAAGGCGCTGCCGATCACCACCGCGATCGCCAGTTCGACGACGTTGCCGCGCAGGATGAAGTCCCTGAAACCCTTGATCACGTGATGGTCCCCTGCTCGATGGTCCTGCCGGATGGAACTGCACGGACCACTCTAGTGAACGGCGGCTGCACCGGACCCGTTCGCACCCCTTCGGCACCTGCAGGGACCGCTAGGAGGCTCCGGCGGCATGTCCGCGTCCGGCGACGATCAGGTCGACGACGTCGAGCAGTTCGTCGATCTCCGCGCGGCTGGTGCGCTCGGAGCCGGCTGCGGCGAAGAACGCGGCGTCGTAGTAGAGCCCGTCGCCGAGCAGCTTGATGGCGCGCGCCGTGGTCCGGTCCCCCAGCTGATGTTCCAGGGCGTCCAGCCACCGGTCCTGGATGTCCCCGAGGGAGGCCTTCGCGATCGGGTGGCCCTGCTGCGCGAGGCGGGCCATCGAGACGAGGGCCCGGTCCAGCGCACTGTCCTCGAAAACCGACGTCCGGATGTAGTAGCGCGCCGCCCCGTCCGGAGCCGAGGTCATGGACTCGCGGTCCTTGTCGGCGAGGCCCTGGAGCCGCTCCGCAAGGCCTTCCACGAGTGCTTCCTTGGAGGGGAAGTGGTACAGCAGGCCGCCCTTCGAGACCTCGGCGGCGGCAGCGACGGCCTCCATGGTGGCGGCCCTCTCGCCGTCGCGGATCAGCGCGTTTTCGAAGCTGTCGAGGATGCGCTCGCGGGAACTGGACACCCCCTGATGATACCGGTCACGTTTGTTGTACTGTACCGGCTGGACGGTATAGCTTGGAGGCATGACCTCTTCACCTTCCTCCTCTGCACGTGTATCCGGGGTGAACCCGCGTGCCGCCTCCTCCTCCCCCGTCTCCCTTGCCGGTCGGCGCGAATGGTTCGCCCTTGCCGTGCTGATGCTGCCGGTGCTGCTGGTCTCGGTCGACAACACCGTGCTGAGCTTCGCGCTGCCGGAGATCTCGCGCCACTTCGCCACGAGCGGCACCATGCTGCTCTGGATCGTGGACAGCTACCCCCTGGTCCTCGCCGGACTCCTCGTGGCGATGGGCAGTTTCGGTGACCGCTTCGGCCGGCGCCGCCTGCTCATGATCGGCGCGGCAGGCTTCGCCCTGTTCTCCGTCGCGGCGGCCTTCGCCCCGACCGCCGGATTCCTCGTGGCGTCCCGTGTGGGCCTCGGCGTCTTCGGCGCCATGCTCATGCCCTCGACGCTGTCACTCATCCGCAACATCTTCACGGACAGGAATCAGCGCCGGATCGCCATCGCCGTCTGGGCCGCGGGCTTCTCGGCCGGTGCCGCCCTCGGCCCCCTGCTCGGCGGCGCACTCCTCGAGCACTTCTGGTGGGGCTCCGTGTTCCTCCTCGCGGTGCCCGTCCTCGTGCTGATGCTCGCGCTGACCCCCGCCGTGGTCCCCGAGTCCCGGGACGCGAACCCTGGGCGCGTCGATTACGCC
Organism: Arthrobacter sp. NPDC092385; assembly: GCF_044755105.1. Taxonomy (NCBI): domain Bacteria; kingdom Bacillati; phylum Actinomycetota; class Actinomycetes; order Micrococcales; family Micrococcaceae; genus Arthrobacter; species Arthrobacter sp. NPDC092385. The sequence goes on along the minus strand of NZ_JBIVQL010000001.1, from coordinate 56,285 downwards.
AGTATCGTCCTGTCCATCGCGACCATGCTGCCGGTCGTCTACGCGATCAAGAACCTCGCCAAGGGCGGGCCGCTGCTCGTCTCGGTGACGGCCGCGTTCATCGGGCTCGCGTCAGGAACGGTGTTCGTGGTGCGCCAGCTCCGGCGGCGTGATCCCATGCTCGACGTCCGCCTGTTCACCGTGCGTGCCTTCACCGGCGCGGTCCTGGTCAACCTGCTGGCGATCTTCTCGCTCGTCGGGTTCCTGTTCTTCGTCTCGCAGCATCTGCAGCTGGTCCTCGGCTACAGCCCGCTCGATGCCGGGCTCGTCCTGCTGCCGGGCCTGTTGGTGACGATCGTCGCCGGCCTCGCCGTCGTCCCGCTCGCCCGCCGCCTGGCACCGCACGTCGTCGTCTCGGTGTCGCTGCTCTTCTCGGCGGCCGCCTACGGGATGATCGCCTTGTTGGGCGAGGGTGGGTCCGCAGGTTTCCTGATGGTCGCCTTCGTCGTCCTCGGGGTCGGCGTGGGTGCGTCCGAGACCGTCTCGAACGACCTGATCCTGTCCACCGTGCCTGCCGCGAAGGCGGGTGCGGCGTCCGCCGTCTCCGAGACGGCCTACGAGGTGGGCTCCGTACTCGGCACGGCCGTGCTCGGCAGCATCCTGCTCGCGTCCTACCAGCGCAACCTGATGCTCCCCGCAGGCCTCAGCAGCGCCCAGGCGGACACCTCCACCGAGACCCTCGGCGGCGCCGTCGAGGTCGCCACGCACCTCGGTCCGAGCAGCGCATCCCTCCTGCGGGATTCGGCGTTCTCCGCCTTCGACAGCGGGGTGACCGTGACCTCCGGGATCGCCGCGCTGCTCATGGTCGGCGCCTCGGCGCTGGCAGCATGGAGCCTGCGGAGCAGGACGACGCTACCGGACGGAGCTGCGGCCCGCCGCTGAGGGCGACGGCGGCAGGGGTTTCTCAGGCGGATGCGCGGCCGGAGTCGAGGTCGTGCTGCACCGACTTCGCTTCGAAGAACTCGCACAGCGCCGCAGCCTTGGTGAGTTCCTGCGCAAGACCCCGGAGCTTCCGGGCAGTCATCGTGAGATCACGCTCGCGTGGCCCGAAGTTCACCGTCCAGTCTGGGGCGCCGGGACCCACCGGGTGGAGGTAGACGTCCGAGGGCAGATCACCCATCCGCATCACGACCAGCCCGGTATCCGCCCCTGCACCCTCGTCATGCGTCAGGACTTCGATCACACCCGGCGATCCTTCGCCCGCCCCGGCGTACTCCTCGACCCACTGCTGGAGTAGTTCCTTGCTGCGATACGGCACGATGAAACTCCTTCGATGGTCAATCCACACCTGTGCGGGCAGGAGTCCGCGATGCCACCGTCCTGTGGGGTCCCCCACCAGGTGGCGCCCTTTTCGAGGCGTCGCGACCGTTGCTCCTTCTGGCCCTGCTCCAAGCGTGCCACAGCGCGCAGCGGCCCGTGGCCAGGTTCCCCCCTTGGCGGTGTCAGGACGACCAGGGACCGACGTCGCCGTCAGGTGTCGCGGACCTGCGGCAGGACGTCCGCGCCGAAGGCCTCGATGAAGGCGCGCTGGTCCTGACCGACGTGGTGGAGATACAGCTCGTCGAAGCCCAGTTCCGCGTACTCATGGAGCCACTGGGCATGCTGTCCCGTATCGGCGGAGATATTGACCGTCCCGCCCACCTGCTCCACGGAGACCCGCTCCTGTTCGGCGTACTCATCGAACTCCAGCGCTGTGGCGATGTCCCACGCCGCAGGAGGTCCGACGGAGTTCGTGCGCCACTGGTGCATGGCGATCGACGCGGCCTCGTTCTCCGTCGCCGCCCAGCTGAGGTGAACCTGCAGGACCGCCGGGCCGGTGCCCCCTTCCTCCCGGTAGGCGCCGAGGAGTTCCTTGAGCCGCTCAGGAGGTTGATTGGTCGTGATCAGGCCGTCGGCCCAGGTTGCAGCCCGACGTGCGGTCTCGACCGACATCACCGGACCCAGAAGGGGCGGTGGCGTTTCGGGCAGGTCCCACAAGCGGGCCCTGTCCACCGTCACCAACCCCTGGTGGGTGACTTCCTCCCCCGCGTGCAGGCGCCGGATGACCTGCACGCACTCCTCGAGGCGTTGTTGCCTCACTTTCTTGTCCGGCCAGGGGTCGCCGGTGATGTGTTCGTTCATGTTCTGGCCGCTGCCCAGAGCCATCCAGAAACGTCCCGGGAACATGCCGGCCAGGGTGGCGGAGGCCTGGGCCGTGATAGCAGGGTGGTACCGCTGGCCCGGGGCGGTGACCACGCCGATTCGAAGATCGGTGCTGGCAAGCGCCGCACCGAGCCACGCCCAGGCGAATCCTGCGTGTCCCTGCGTGAGGGACCACGGTTCGAAATGATCCGAGCACATGGCCGCCTCGAACCCCACCGACGCGGCCGACCGGACATCCCTCAGGAGCCGCGCGGGCGAAATCTGCTCATGCGAGGCATGAAAGCCGATGGTAGGCACCATCAGCCCCTCCTTTCCTGGCTGTGGCCCCGACCACCGATCCGTCGGTGGCGGGGGCTGTTCACACGACTCCGAGTGCGAGCATGGCGTCCGCGACCTTCACGAAGCCGCTGATATTCGCACCGGCCACATAGTTCCCTGGCATTCCGTATTCCTCAGCCGTAGCCGCGCACCGGTGATGGATGCCGACCATGATCTCCATGAGGCGCTCCTCCGTGTGCTCGAAGGACCAGGAATCACGGCTGGCGTTCTGCTGCATCTCCAGCGCGGAGGTGGCCACACCACCGGCGTTCGCCGCCTTGCCCGGACCGAAGAGGACCCCTGCCTGCTGGAAGACCTCCACCGCCTCCGGAGTGCAGGGCATGTTCGCTCCTTCAGCAACGGCGAGCACCCCCGAACGGACGAGTGACCCGGCAGCGGCTTCGCCGAGTTCGTTCTGTGTGGCACAGGGCAGCGCGACCGTCGCCCCTACGTCCCAGATCGAGCCGTCCGCCACGAAATGGGCGCCTGACCCTCGCCGGTGCGCGTACTCGGAAATCCGCCCGCGCTCGATCTCCTTCACCTCACGCAGGAGGTCGACGTCGATGCCGGCCTCGTCCACGACGTAACCGGAGGAATCAGAACAGGCCACGACGGTCGCGCCGAAGTGTTGGGCCTTCGCGATGGCATGAACCGCCACGTTCCCGGAGCCGGAGACGATGACCCTTTGTCCCTCGAACCCGAGGCCCTTGGTCAGAAGCATTTCGCGCGCGAACAGGACTGCGCCGTAGCCGGTCGCTTCAGGACGCACGAGGGATCCGCCCCAGCTGATGCCCTTCCCGGTCAGCACCCCCGACTCGTACCTGTTGGTGATCCGCTTGTACTGCCCGAACAGGTAGCCGATCTCCCTTCCGCCGACCCCGATATCACCCGCCGGCACATCGGTGTATTCGCCGATGTGCCGGTACAGCTCCGTCATGAAGGACTGGCAGAATCGCATCACCTCTGCATCGGACCTGCCCTTGGGATCGAAGTCCGAACCGCCCTTGCCCCCGCCGATCGGCATCCCGGTGAGCGAATTCTTGAAGACCTGTTCGAAGCCCAGGAACTTCACGATCCCCAGGTACACCGACGGGTGGAACCGCAGGCCACCCTTGAAAGGTCCCAGGGCGGAATTGAATTCCACCCGGAAGCCCCGGTTGATCTGCACGGTCCCCCCGTCATCGATCCACGGGACACGGAAGATGATCTGCCGCTCTGGTTCGCAGAGCCGCTCCAGCACCGCCGCGTCCACGAACTCGGGGTGTTTCAGCAGCACCGGGCCCAGCGAGTCGAACACCTCGATCACGGCCTGATGGAATTCCGTCTCACCGGGGTTGCGCCGGAACACCTGATCACGCACAGCGGACAAAGCCGGATCCATGGAATCCCCTGATCTCGAGAACGGGGTCCTCCGGCAAACGAAGGACCAGTGCCTCCCGTCCCGCCTCCGGGACCCGAGGATGGGCGCCCGTTGGAAGGACCGGGGGACACTACGTGCACTGTATATCGCTGCTTCCTCCAGTGCTGCCCCCTTGTTGGGCATTGCGCTTCACGCCGTGCCGAGCACGTGCAGACATCGGACCAACCATTAGCCTTCCGTGTTGCCTATCTTTCTAGCAGATAAAGGATTCACGCAGCATTTCGCTAGATGAATGAGATATATCGGCGACGAAAAGGGTTGCGGGGAGGAATTTATATCCCACACCAACAGTCATGCCCAACCTATTTATCGCATCGCACTACCTGCTTTCTACCCATTGCACTACCTATAGGCCGAGGCGAAAAGAGCGTACATACTGTGGTCAGCAGATTGCGATCCCGGCACTACCGCACCGAACGCCCCTTTGTGCAGAATCTGCTCAAATCAAACGAGGTGAGCTTTATGGCTTCAACACTGATATCTGTCGACGTGCCTTCCTGCACTACCTGTGGAACCGATCAGTACCTGGCATACGAAGATTTCATTCCTGCCCGCACACTTCCCACCGGCGAAGTGGTTCCCCCGAGCGTCAACTACACCTGCACGAAGTGCGAGCAATACAGCGGCCACGGCGTCCCCGAAGGATGGGAACCACCGGGGTGGTTCTGGTACTCCTGAACATGTTGATCCCAGACGCCGCCGCCACGCACATGCGGCGCGACGAAAGGGTTTCCATGCATGATCCACTCGACGTCCTCGACCTCGTCTCGGACGAACTGCGGCAACTCGGCGAAACCGGTCATGACATCAGTGCGCCGGCCGGACGACTGGCAGGCGCGGATCCCCACGACCGGGAGGCACTGGAGAGCCTCCTCGCCGAGCTGGCGGACCTTCCGCGGACCGGCACCTGGAACTACGAGGAGCCCAGCGCCCTGCACGACATCCTGGACAGCATGCCGGCGGCGCCCCATCCGACCAGCACCACCCGCCCCGGACTGCACGATCGGATCCTGGGTGGATGGCTGGGCCGCATCGCCGGGTGCAATCTCGGTAAGCCCATCGAGAACGGGGACTACTGGACCACGGGCCGGATCCGCTCCTATCTCGAGCTGACCGATTCGTACCCCCTCCGGGACTACGTGCCGGCGATGGACCCGATGCCGGACGGCTATCGCCTCGTGGAGAACTGGGTCAACACCACACGGGGAAGGGTCGAAGGCTCCGACCGGGACGACGACATCGATTACTCCATCCTCGGTCTGCATCTGCTCGAGCGACACGGCGCCGGCCTGACAGCCGCCGACGTGGCTGGTACCTGGCTGGCGTACATCCCATACCTCCGGGTGTACACAGCCGAGCGGGCCGCCTACGTCAACCTCCTCCGGAATGTGCCCGTCGACCGCGTCGGAGACACCCGCAATCCCTACCGCGAATGGATCGGAGCCCTCATCCGTGGCGACGCCCATGGCTGGGTCCGGCCCGGGCGCCCGGAGCAGGCCGTCCTCACCGCCTATAGCGATGCGACCCTCTCCCACCGGGCCAACGGCATCTACGGTGAGATGTGGTCGGCCGCCCTCCTTTCCTGCGCTGCCACGGCCACCACCGTCGCCGAGGCGTTCGAGCAATCACTCAACTACGTGCCGGCGCGCTCCAGGCTGGCCGAGGCCCTCCGCCTGGTCCGGGACCTGCATCGGCAGGGGACATCCTGGGACGAAGCCCTCCAGGACATCCAGCACCGCCACGGGCACTACAGCTGGGTCCATGCGGTCAACAACGCGGCCGTCATCGCGGCCGGCCTCCTGTGGGGGGACGGCGAGTACGCCGCGACGGTCGGCCTCACCGTTCAGGGTGGCTGGGACACCGACTCGAACGGAGCCACCGCAGGCGCCGTCGCGGGAACCGTCCTGGGCGCCGCGGTACTGCCCGAACACTTCATCAGGCCCCTGCAGGATCGCACCCGATCAGCAGTCTTCGGCTACGACAACTCCCGCATCTCCGACCTGGCCCACCGCACCGTCACGCTCGCCCTCCGCATGCCCGGCGCCCACGCGCACAGCGAACAACCGGCCGCCCCGGCAGGTGCCCCACCTGGATCGGGGACAATGGGTGTGTGGCCCTGTTAACCGAATCCCCCGTCCTCGACGCCGACGCGATCCGCCGCGAGGCCGGACGCCGTCGTACCTTCGCCGTCATCTCCCACCCCGACGCCGGCAAGTCGACCCTCACGGAGGCGCTTGCCCTCCTCGCGCGCGCCATCCAGGACGCCGGTGTCACGCACGGCAAGTCGAGCCGACACGCCACCGTGTCGGACTGGATGGGCATCGAGCAGGAACGCGGCATCTCCATCAGCTCCGCGGCACTGCAGCTGACCTACCGCGATACCGTCCTCAACGTCGTGGACACCCCCGGCCACGCCGACTTCTCCGAGGACACCTACCGCGTCCTCGCCGCCGTCGATTCCGCCGTCATGCTCATCGACGCCGCGAAGGGCTTCGAACCGCAGACCGTGAAGCTCCTGGCCGTCTGCAAGGCGCGCAACATCCCGATCATCACGGTCATCAACAAGTGGGACCGCCCCGGCCTGGACGCCCTCGGCCTGATCGACGACGTCGGCGAGCGCACCGGCATGACGCCGGTCCCGCTGACCTGGCCCGCCGGGATCGCAGGCGACTTCCAGGGACTGCTGGACCTGCGGGCGGAGCGCGCCATCGCCCTCGAGGCCGTCGAAGCGGGCGCACAGGCCGCGGCCGAGACCGAGATCGACATCGACGCCCTCGATCCCCGCGACGCCGGCGCCTGGCTGGACGCCCGCGAGGAGTCCGGCCTCGTCGAATCCTCGAACGGCTCCTTCGACCGCGAGGAGTTCGAGGCCGCCCGCCAGACACCCGTCCTGTTCGCTGCCGCGGCGAAGAACTTCGGCGTCTCGCAGCTCCTCGACATCCTCGTGGACGTCGCTCCCTCGCCGACCCCGCGCCCTTCCAAGGAGGACGAACCGAGGCCGATCGACGCACCGATGTCCGGTTTCGTCTTCAAGGTCCAGGCCGGCCAGGACAGCGCGCACCGCGACCACATCGCGTACCTGCGCATCTGCTCGGGCACGTTCGAGCGCGGCATGGTCATCACGAACCAGCGCACCGGCAAGCCCTTCGCCACTAAGTACGCGCACCGCGTCCTGGGCCGCAGCCGCGAGGTGGTGGACACCGCCTGGCCGGGCGACGTCGTCGGGCTCGTCAATGCGACCAGCCTCCGCGTGGGCGACAGCCTCTTCGCCGAGCAGCCCGTCCAGTTCCCCGACATCCCGCGCTTCTCACCCGAGCTCTTCGCCGTCGCGCGGGCCAAGGATCCCGGCCGGTACAAGCAGTTCCGCCGCGGCATCGAGCAGCTCGAGCACGAGGGCGTGGTGCAGGTGCTGCGCTCGGATCTCCGTGGCGACCAGGCGCCCGTGCTCGCCGCCGTCGGAGCCCTGCAGTTCGAGGTCGCCGCACAGCGGCTCGGCACGGAGTTCAACGCACCGACGTCGCTGGACAACCTCCCCTACACGCTGGCCATGCGCGTGGCTCCGGAGAGCGAGGGCGTCCCCCAGACCTTCCGGGGCGGAGAGATCATGTTCCGCGCCGACGGCGAGGTCGTGGCGGTCTTCGGCGACAAGTGGAAGGTGGGGCACTTCAGGAAGGACTTCCCCGACGTCGTCCTCGAGCCGATCGGCGCCGCCGTCGACCAGTAGAACCCTTCCATCAGGGCGGGCCTCCTTTCCGGGGCCCGAATAGACTGAGGGTGTGCGCTACCCCGAGTCGGCTCGCAAGCACGGCGGTGGCTTCGTGCTTTATGGGGCGGCTGCCGTGATTGCGGCAGTCGCGCAGCTCGTGGCCGGGTATTTCTATGTGACGAGTGGCCTCCTCGCCCCGCTGTGGGCTGTGGCGTTGTTCCTCGCCTGGTGGCTGATCCTCACGCGCATCGGCGTGAAGCTGGCGCTGCTCCAGTCGTATTGGCTCCTTCTCGTGCCGGTGGTGGCGGTGGCCACCTGGTTCGCCGTGATGTGGGCCGGCGGCACGTTCCTCGGCTGGACGCCGTGAGGGGCCTCGCAGTCCCGAGTGTCCCGACCGATCGGGACCTTCGACACTGGGCGGCCCCCGCCGGTGCGACGAGGGTTGGTCCATGACGACCATCCAGATGATCCAGCACAGTGAGCAACCAACGGCGGGCGTCCGCGAGCAGGTGCCGATGACCGAGCTGCCCGGGTTCTTCTCCCGCGCCTACCGGGACACTCTGGCGGCGTTGCGGGCCCAGGGCGTGCACCCCACCGGGGCCCCCTTCGGGAAGTACTACGGCCGGCCGGGCGCCGTAGTCGACGTCGAAGCGGGCTTCCCCGTCGCCGCGGCCATCGCGCCCGCCGGGAACGTGGTGTCGGGGACCCTGCCGGCAGGGACCGTCGTCGAGGCCACCCACACCGGCCCGTACGACACGATGACGGACACGTATGCGGAGCTGGACCGCTACTTCAGCGACGCGAAGCTGACGTCCGGATCTGTGATGTGGGAAAGCTACCTCAGTGGCCCGGACGCCGAGCCGGATCCCACGAAGTGGCGGACCGAGATCTGCTGGCCCGTCGACCGGGACTGAGCCGCCGGCGGTCCTCCCCGAACGTGGGGGCAGCAGCCGCCGGAGCCTACCTGGACGGTCTGCCCGACATCGGCGTGCGCCCTCGCCGCACCTGCCGTGGAAGCAGGAGGATCGCCACGGCGGCCATGGCCAGAGTCACGAGCGCTTCGGCGGACCGTTGCCCCGAGACGGAGACGAGCTCTCCGGCCGCGTTGGCCGCAGCGTGGAGCACCACCACAGCGAGGATGCTGCGCCCGGTGGCGAAGTAGACCGCCGCGTACACGAAGGACAGCGCGAGAAGGACCACCATGAACAACCAGAAACCCGTCGACCACCGACCCAGTCCGTGCTGGTAGGAGCCGACGAGGAAGAACAGCGGCAGGTGCCACAGCGCCCAAACGGCGCCCACGATCGCGGCTGCTGCCACCGCACCGTGCCGGTCGCTGAGCGCATCCAGGGCGTACCCGCGCCACCCCGGTTCCTCAAGGACTCCGGCGACAACAGCGGTGACCAGCACGAGCGCGGCCCCGGGCGCGAGCCACGGGCCTTCACCGCCCATGACTGCCCGTCCGAGGACGGAGGGCAGGAGCGCCACGACCGCGACAAGGACCCACCAGTGCGGCCGGACCCGGCGGACATCGAACACGCGCCGCCAGAAGTCGCGTTCCGTCTGCCCGCGGCCGGCTACCCGTAGCAGCAGCGCCGCGGACAGGAGCGGCCCGCTCCCGCCGAGGACGAAGAGCGCGAAGGGCAGCGGATCAGCCCAGCTCCCGCCGGACCATGCGGCGAACCACCAGAACGTCCAGCTCCATCCGAGGGTGATGGCCAGGAACCACCATGGGCGCAGGGCCGGACGGCGAGAGGTCGTCATGGAGCCCGCACCGGAGATACCCCTCGCCATGTTCATCCGCCCCCGCCTTCCGGATCATCCAGGCTGTCATCCGGTGGTGCGTACCGGCGCAGCCCGAAGCCGGTGAGGACCACCGCTCCGGTGGCCACCACGGCCATCACTGCCGCTGCGAGGACACCGACAACCGGCACCAGCCCCAGGAGTTGCAGGGACGCAACCACCAGGGCCGCACCCAGCGCCGCTGCCCGTGGGGCCGGCCACTGCCTGCCGGTTCGCCGTGCAAGGCGTCCACCCAGAACCAGGCCCAGGCCGACAGCCCCAAAGAGAAGACTCACCCCGGACAGGATGAGGACGACGGCCGCCAGCGGGATCAGGAAGAGGGTGAAAGCCATTGCCACGACCAGGGGCAGGACCGTGATGAGCACCAGCGTGCCGAGGGCGCCGCTGACCAGGGGGAACCCGGCTGCGGCCGCGGCCACGCGGCGGACCGGGCCTGGCACCAGCCGGGTGAGCAGCCAGGCGAGGGCCGCCGCAGCCAGCACGGAAACCGAAGCCCGCAGGGCACGCTCGGCAGGGGAAGCGGGCGTGGACGCCCCACCGAGTACGCCCGCAGGTGTGCCTTCCTCCACGATCCGCCCCTGCACCACCGCGCCCGGCGCCCGGATCATCTCCCCGCCGGAGGCGCTGAGGTCACCGGTGACCACGGCAGTCTCCCCGAGAGTCACCGTGCCGCCAAGGATGAGGACATCCCCGGTGACCGTGCCCTCCAGGCGGGCCTCGCCGTCGAGCACCGTGATGGATCCATGATGCTCGGCAGCAGACCCGAGCGTCATGGACCCTCCGACCACCACGGTGTCCCCGACCAGGGACTCGTTCCCGGAGAGATCATGGCGGCCCTGCGTGAACAGGGTGAACGAGTAACGCCCGGCCTGATCCTGGGGCCCACACCCGGTGATCACACACGCGATCATCACTCCCAGGAGGAGCGACACCCCCGGCCTCAGTGCGGCGCGGGCGGTCATCCTCGCTCCTCCTGCGTCGCCCGCCGGTTGCCGGAGGGCAGGACCAACAGGACCAGGACGACACACAACAGGGCGATGCTGATCGCCGACACCAGCCGCAGGTGCTCGGCGAACGGCACGCCCCCTGAGCGCAATGCCAGCGACAGAGAGGTGCTGAGGAAGGTCGCGAGCCATCCGGAGACGCCCACGCCCAGTGCAGAGTTGCGGGCGATGGTCTCGGGGGTTGAGAAATCCGCCCAGAGCGCGAAGTTCACGACGGTGTAGATACTCACCGCCACCGCGTAGAGCAGGGGCATCCCCAGGGTCGCGGGCAGCTCCGGGGTGGTCAGCGCATGCAGGACGTAGCCGACCTGGGCCAGGGCGAACAGTCCGAAGATCCAGGCCAGCAGGGCCCGCAGCCCCAAGGCCGGATAGAGGATGCCGGTGGCCACGGCCGCGAGCACGTGGGTGAGGCCGATGGCCCAGAGGATGCGCGGATCCGTCGAGTGCCAGGCCGAGCCGATGTAGACGGGCGTGTCCACGATGCGCAGGAACCCGAGGCTGTCCACGAAATACACACTGAACATCAGCACCAGGGCCAGGGTGAAGTTCCGGCCCGGCCATCCCGTGACCCCGACGCGGTCCCGCACGAACCGCCCGGCTCCGTAACGGCGGAGCTGGTGCTGCCGGGCCAGCTCCGCGGTCACCGGCAGGGGCGCAAATGCCAGGAGCGCGAGGCCTGCAGCACCCGGGACCATCAGCCACAGGAGCTGCGCGGCGAACTGCTCAATCCGCCAGTCCGACGAGAATACGGCTGCGGGCAGGAATGCCGCCGAGGTCACCGCGGCAGCGACAGTGCCGCGGTGACGAACCGGGACCAGGTCGCAGGTCAGCCCGAACATGGACGGCACCCCACAGCCCAGCACCACCGAGGCGGCCACGACCCAGCCCACGAGCGAGGCTTCATCGCGCAACCCCGGAGCCAGGGCGGTGAGCGCCGTCTGCAGCACCACGACGACGGACAGCAACCGCAGCTTGATCACGAAGACCCCACTCCAGCGGCGGAGGTGCATCGCCATTCCCGTGCCCAGCGCCACAAGCAGCGTCAGCCCTGCCAGCAGGGCCATCAGGCGCGCAACGCGGTCCTCCGGGAGCCCGACGACGCGTGTACCAAGGTCGGTCAACCCCAGCTGCACGAAGGTGAGGTTATAGAAGTAGCCCGCCGAAGCTGCGCCCACGAACAGCAGTATGCCGAATCGGGCCGTCCACTCCGCGCTCCACCACCGGGCGCCGAGCATCCGGCGCCGATGAGAAGTGTGCAGCGCCCACACCGCCGACCCCCTTGGCCACGGCCCCATCCCGTTCACGCGCCGGACGAGCCCGATGTTCTAGGGCCGGGACCAGGCGTTCGAGCCGGCCGATGGACTGGGTATTCCAGCTCCAGTACATGGCCGGCCGGCACACCGAGAACCGTTGCTGTCACCGGCCGTCGACCGACCCATAGCTGAAATCTGGAACAGCTGCGACTATACCGCAGCACCCCGAACCACGAGGAGGGAGCCTCAGCCGTTCCGGCCCCGCGCCGCGACACCCCAGCACTCCTCCACGACGCCGTCGCGCACCACCTGCACCTCGTCCACGAGGTTGACGGTCAGGCAGACATGGTTCGGGACGACCCGCAGCCGGGTCCCCAGCGGTGGAAGAACCTCCCCGCCGGGCCACTGAACGGTGGCGTGGTGCTCGGACAGCGCGACGATCCTGGCTCCCGGGTGGTCGAGGAGCCGCCCGAACCCCGAGGCCCAGGCGGCACGGTCGCTGCCGAGGACCTTGCTGCCGGCGTCGACGATGAGGTGGTCACGCTCCCCGGCCGCCCCGCGTCGATGGCTCACGACCGTGCTCTCGACCGTCAGCGCGATGTCTTCGGGACGGCAGTGTCCGAATTCCCACTGCTGTGCGTCGCCGAAGACGTAGACACCCGGACGCAGTTCGGTCAGGGTGCCGCCGACGGACAGGACCGACGACGGCGTCGACCCTCCGCTGACCGTGAGGTCGTGGAAACCGGCGGTCCGCAGCGAAGCGGCGGCCGCAGCCAAAGCTGCCTCCTCATCCGCCACCGCCGGGCCGGCCGCCCCCGGTCCGTAGCTATGACCGGGAAACGTGAAGATCCCGTCGACCTTCAGGCCGGCGGACCCGGCGGCCTGCGCGACGCCGACCGCTTCCGACGGCAGCGCCCCGCTGCGGTGGTGGCCGCAGTCCACTTCGACGCGGACCGGGACCCTCGCGGCAGCGGGGCCGAGTGTTCGGCCCAGCTGGCGAGCGCCCTCCGCCGAATCCACACCCACAGCCACCCGTGCGTGCTCGGTGAGGGCGAGCAGCCTCCGCGCGGCGCGGTCATCGACCCACAGGGGATAGGCGATGAAGATGTCGCGGATGCCGCTGTCCGTGAAGACCTCCGCCTCGCCGATGGTGGCGACCGTCAGGCCCACGGCACCTGCAGCGAGCTGCCGGTGCGCGATCTCCGGGATCTTGTGCGTCTTCGCGTGCGGCCGCAGGGCGATTCCCTGCTCTCGGGTCCAACGCGCCATGGCGGCGATGTTGCGGTCGAGCACGTCGCCGTCCACGACGACGGCCGGTGTGGCGACTCCGGTCAGGATCGGGCGCACGAGCGGGGGTCAGGCTTCGAAGTGCGTCTCGGGGAGCTGCTGGCCGATGGACGTGACGACGGCCGCCGCGACATCGGCGAGCTTCTTGTTCCGCCCGCTGGAGGCGGCCTTGAGGATGGTCATGGCGGTGTCGTGGCTGCAGCGGTTCTGGCCCATGATGATGCCGGCGGCCACGTCGATCGTGGTGCGCGAATTCATCGCGGCCTTCAACTGTTCGCTCGTGTCCGAGAGGTGCGCGACGCGGACGGCCATCCGGAGCGATTTGGAGGCCTCCCGGGCGAGTTCCACGGCCGCCGCGATGTCCGCCTCGTCGAAGGCGTTCGGTTGCGGCGAGTAGAGGTTCAGTCCGGCGGCAGCGAGCCCGTCGAGGGGGATCGGCACGCCCAGCGCCGAGCGGACCCCGTGATCGGCGATGGCCCGGGTGTAGTCACCGAAGCGGAATTCGCTGCGGAAGTCGGGCACGACATAGACCTGGCCCTCGCGGGCGGCCCGGAGGCAGGGGCCGTCGTCGAACTGGTACTGGACCTCGTCCATGAGCCGGGCCTGGTCGCTGCTGCTCGCCACCGTGCCCTTCGAGCGTGGCCGGAGGAGGGTGATGCCGCAGAACATCTCGCGGTCCTCGGAGGACAACGCATCCGCGGCAAGCTTCGCCAGCCCGTCGAGGAACTCGTTTACGTCGGAGCTCTCCAGCACCATGTCCTGCAGCATCCCGGGCAGGGACACGTCACCGAGTATCTGGTTGTCAGCCACTGCTCTTCACCTTCTGCTCGCGTCAGGGCCGCCGGTAGAACGGCCCGTGGGGCCACGTTACCGGCGCGGCACCCCTTGGGGAAACAGCGCGCGGGGCGCACGTTGCCGTGGGCAGGGCCTACGCTAACGGGTCCTGCCCACAGCCACGCCCTCGCATGCGGAGGGAAGGTCCTAGGAGGCGCGCCCTGCAGGAGTGATTCCGCCGGAGCAGGCAGCCCCGGGCTCGCGGGTCTGCTCACCCTGGATGTACTTGTCGAGGAAGGTGGCCAGCCGGGGATCGTCCGCGGAGTCGACCTTCAGCTGCAGGCCCCAGGCGCTGGCGGCGATGGGCCGATCGAGGCCCGGGTACGGGCTGAGCAGCACGTAGGACCGCGTTCCCACGAGCTCGGTCAGCTTGTCGATCCCTTCCTGGCCGATCTCCGGGTCGTACGTGATCCAGACCGCGCCGTGCTCCATCGAGTGCACCGAGTTCTCGTTCGGGATGGCCTCGGTGTACACGCCGCAGTTCGTCCAGACGGGGCTGTGGTCTCCGCCGACCGGAGGCGACTGCTCGTACTGGACGGCGTTCTCGACATGGTTGAACGTGACGTCGGGGTACTCCTGGATGCCGTCGATGGGCTGCGAGGCAGCAGCATCCCGCTCCCGGTTGTCCTGCACCTGGTTCACGATCACCAGGGTCACCGCGAGGATGACCGCGAGGATCACCGCGCCGATGCCGCCGAAGATCAGGGCGTTGCGCTTGCGCTCACCCGCACGCTGCTGGGCTTGGACGGCGGCCAGGCGCGCCTGGCGGTCCTGGTTTTCCTGAGACCGTTTCTTGTTCAACGAGGTGTCCTTCGGTGCTGGGGATGGCTGCGGCGGTCGCCGCGGGGTGGGATGGCGCCGGAGACCAATGTACCGGCGGGGCCGGGCAGTTCCGTGGACCGACCCTGCGGGGAGGCCACGCACGGGCGCAGCTACAGGGCGTCGAGCATGGTCTGCATGAGGGTGATCTCGGCCTGCTGGCCCGACTGAATCTTGGTGGCCAGGGTGCGGACCTGCTTGGTCTCCGCTGTTTCCACACCGGCCCCGGCCATGTCCACTCCGGCCTCGTGGTGGCTGATCATGAGGGTGAGGTAGAGCCTCTCGGCGTCCTCCCCACGGGCGGCCCGCAGTTCGTCGAGCTGCGCCTCCGTGGCCATGCCGGGCATGAGCCCGTCGGGCGTCAGCATCGACGCGGCGTCGGACCCCGAGCCCATGTCCATCCCGCCGTGCTCTCCCGAACTCCCCGCCATCCACTCCATGCGCGGCCGGGAACTGCTCTGGCCCAGGCCCCACTCCTCGAGCCAGGCGTACATCTGGCCTGCCTGTTGCTGCTGGGTGAGGGCGATGTCATAGGCGATGGAGCGGAGCGTCTCGTCGCTCGTGTTGTCCCGCACGATCATGGACATCTCGACCGCCTGGTTGTGGTGCACCTGCATGTCGCGGGCGAAACCCGCGTCCGCGCTGGCGTTGTCCGGATAGGAGGGGCCGGCCGAGACGCGCCCGGCCGTGAACGCCAGTGCGAAGAGTGCGAGTACCGCGATTCCCGCGAGGATCAGGAGGGCTCGCTTCTGCCAGCCCGACAGCGAGAGGGTCATGGACGTCCTTGGGTTGGAGGTGTGCCGGTTAGCCAACGTACGGCATCCGGCTGGATGTTCCCTCACAGCCTGCCCCGAGGGCGTCCGGGCCGGGAATAGCCCCGAGGACTGGCCCGTTATACCCCCGTAGGGTATGCTGAGCGACATGCGAGGAACCACGACATGACCACCACCAGGACAACCGCGGAGAACGCCGCACCGTACGGCTACACCGCGGACAAGGATGCCTACCTCAAGCGCCTGCGCCGCATCGAGGGCCAGGTGCGCGGTATCGCCCGGATGGTCGAGGAGGACAAGTACTGCATCGACATCCTCACGCAGGTCGCGGCCGTCAACAAGGCGCTCCACGCCGTCTCCATGGGACTGCTCGAGGAGCACATCTCGCACTGCGTCGTCGGAGCCGCCCAGGAGTCCCAGGTCTCCGGCAGCGACGACGCCGTGCAGGAGAAGGTCCAGGAAGCCACCGCGGCCATCGGCCGCCTCCTGCGCTAGCGAACACCCACCACCCGTTCCATCAACCGAGGAGAACACCATGAGCACCACCACCATCAACATCACCGGCATGACCTGCGGCCACTGCGTCAGTGCCGTGAAGAGCGAGCTGTCGGAACTCCCCGGCGTCGAGACCGTCGACGTCGAGCTCGTGAACGGCGGCACGTCGACGGCCACCATCTCCTCGTCCGCGCCGCTGGAGGCCGCCGCGATCGACGGCGCCGTCACCGAAGCCGGCTACACCGTGGTGCACGCCGGTTCCTGACATGTCCACGCAGCAGATCCCGGTGCAGGGCGCCGCGCAGGAGCAGCGCGTCGTCGAACTCTCCATCCAGGGCATGACGTGCGCGTCGTGCGTGGGGCGCGTCGAGCGCAAGCTCGGCAAGCTCGACGGCGTCGAGGCGAGCGTCAACCTGCCGCTCGAGAGCGCCGTGGTCAGGGCGCCCGCGTCCGTCAGCGACCAGGACCTCATCGACACCGTCGTCGCCACGGGGTACGGCGCCCACGTGGTGCACCCCGAGCACGCGGGCATGGACGGCCACGACCACGATTCGGCGCCGTCGCTCCTCGGAGCGCGCCTGATCCTCGCGGCCGTCCTGTCCGTGCCGGTCCTGCTGATCTCGATGGTGCCCGCCCTCCAGTTCGCGAACTGGGGGTGGGTGGTCTTCGCCCTGTCCGTGCCGGTGGTGACGTGGTCGGCATGGCCGTTCCACCGCGCGGCGGCCATCAACGCCCGCCACCTGTCCTCCACCATGGACACGCTGGTCTCCATCGGGGTCACCGCGGCGTTCCTGTTCTCGGCCTGGCAGCTCGTCGCTGATCCTGCCCTGACCCGGCATGCGGGCATGGCCGGGATGGAGATGGACGCACACTCCCTCTACTTCGAGGTGGCCGCCGTCGTCGTGACGTTCCTGCTGCTCGGCCGCTTCCTCGAGGCGTCAGCCAAGAACCGCGCCGGGAACGCCCTGAAGTCGCTGCTCAGCCTCGGGGCGAAGGAGGCCCACGTGCTGCGCACCGTCGACGGCGAGCGCACCGAGGTCACGCTCCCCGCGGACGCGCTGATACCCGGCGACGAATTCGTCGTGCGCCCGGGCGAGAAGATCGCGACCGACGGCGTCGTCGTCGCCGGCTCCAGCGCCGTGGACACGGCCCTGCTGACGGGCGAGAGCGTCCCGGTCGAAGTGGCGCCGGGTGATGCCGTCACGGGCGCCACGATCAATACCTCGGGCCGGCTCGTGGTGCGGGCCACGCGTGTCGGTTCCGACACCGTGCTGTCCTCCATGGGCCGCCTGGTGAGCCAGGCGCAGAGCGGGAAGGCGCGGATCGCCCGGCTCGCCGACCGCATCAGCGCGGTCTTCGTGCCGGTGGTCCTGGTCCTCGCGGTCCTCACGTTCGTGCTCTGGCTCGTCCTGACCGGGGACCTCGACGCCGCGTTCACGGCGTCCGTGACCGTGCTGGTGATCGCCTGCCCGTGCGCCCTCGGCCTCGCGACGCCGACGGCGCTCCTGACCGGGACCGGCCGCGGTGCGCAGCTCGGCATCCTCATCCGCGGACCCCAGGTCCTCGAGGACACCCGCACCGTGGACACCATCGTGCTGGACAAGACCGGCACGGTCACCACCGGCACCATGGCCGTGGACGACGTCGTCGCGCTGTCCGAGGTGCCCGCCGCCGAACTGCTCCGCCTCGCCGGTGCCGTCGAGGCCGCGAGCGAGCACCCGATCGCGCAGGCCATCGCACGGCGCGCGGCCGGCGAGGGCCGGCTGCCGGAAGCGGGGAACTTCTCGAGCGCACCCGGCGGCGGTGTGCGCGGCGAGGTGGACGGCGTGACCGTCACCGCCGGCCAGGCCGGCTGGCTGGAGCAGCACGGAATCCGCCCCACCGCAGGACAGGCGGCAGCCTTCGGCGCGGCGCAGGACGCGGGGACGACGGCGGTGTGGGTCGCCGTCGGCGACGACGTCGCGGGCTTCATCACGCTGTCCGACACCGTGAAGGACGGATCCGCCGTCGCCATCGAGCGCCTGCGACGGCTCGGGCTGCGGCCCGTCCTGCTCACGGGGGACAACCGGGCGGTCGCCCTGCAGGTGGCGGCCCTGGTGGGCATCGACGCCGAGGACGTCCGCGCCGGCGTGACGCCGGCGGGCAAGGTCGACGCCATCCGCGAACTCCAGGCGGCAGGGGCAACCGTGGCCATGGCCGGTGACGGCGTCAACGACGCCGCGGCACTCGCCCAGGCGGACCTCGGCATCGCGATGGGCTCGGGTACCGACGTCGCGATCGAGGCGGCCGACCTCACCGTGATGGGCAACAGCCTGGGACAGGTGGCCCAGGCCATCGAGCTCTCGCGCCGCACGCTGGGCACCATCAAGGGCAACCTCTTCTGGGCCTTCTTCTACAACGCCGTGGGCATCCCCGTTGCGGCGCTGGGCCTGCTCAACCCGATGCTGGCCGGGGCAGCCATGGCCGCGAGCTCAGTGCTCGTGGTCGCCAACTCGCTGCGGCTACGGAGTTTCGGCAGGTAGCACCCCGACGGCCATGGCCGGCACCCGATCGGTGATCGCCGACCGGGTGCCGGCCATCGCCCGTTCCGGGCGACGGGGATGCCGTCCTCAGCGGAGCGCGGATGCTGCCAGATCGGACAGCGTCGTGAGGGGGACCTCCCTGGGTCGCTCGGCGGTGCTCCGGACGGGGATGGAGATCCCGCCCACCGTCGACTGCAGGAGCGACTCCATGACGTCGAGGACGTGGTAGGCGAGGTCACCGTTCGCGCGGTGCTGCTCTCCGGCCGGAGTCAGGGCCATGTCCGCGAGGCCGTAGCCGCGGCCCGCCCCGATGTAGCCGGCGCTCGCGGGCAGGACCTCCCACCCGACCTCCCGGTTCGGGAGGGTGCAGATCGACACCTCGCCGTCGAAGTAGTTCGGGTCGGGGACCGTCAGGCTCGCGAGTTCACCGTGGATCTCGATGTTGGAGGACCGCGTCTGGACGGCGTCGAAACTCATGACCAGGGTGGAGAGGGCGCCGGACTCGTGGACCAGCACCCCCGTGACGTGCGTGTCGATGGAGACGGGTACGGATTCGCCGGCACGCGGACCGGATCCGATGGTCCGCTCCTTCCGCGTGTGGCTGGCCGCACCGATGACGGACGTGACCGGCCCCAGCAGGGTGACCAGCGCGGTGACGTAGTACGGGCCCATGTCCAGCAGGGGTCCGCCACCGGGAACGTAGTAGAAGTCCGGGTTGGGGTGCCAGCGCTCATGGCCGGGCGTGACCATCGTCGCGGTGGCCGAGATAGGACGGCCGATCAGGCCGTCGTCGATGGCGTGGCGTGCCGTCTGGATGCCCGTCCCGAGCACGGTGTCAGGAGCGCAGCCCACCCGGACCCCGGCGGCCTGCGCGAGGGCGAGTACCTCCCGGGCCTCGGTCGTGTTCGCTGCCAATGGCTTCTCGCCGTAGACGTTCTTGCCGGCGGCGATGGCCCGGGAGGCCACCTCCGCATGAGCGGCAGGAATGGTGAGGTTCAGGACGGTGTCGATCCCGGGATCGGCCAGCAGTTCGTCCACGGTCAGTGCCCGCACGCCCTCCTGGGAGTCCGCGACGGCTTGCGCCCTGCCCGGGTCCAGGTCGGCCACCGCCCTCAGGTTCACCGATTCCAGCGACGGCAGGGTCTTCAGGTACTGGGCCACGATCGCTCCGCAGCCGATGATTCCGACGTTCAACGGCTCGCCCACAGCAAACCCCTTTCGATGATGGTGCGTACATTCGGGTCGTCGAGGATCTCGACGCGGTGTCCCGGGGTGGAGACGAAGATCCGGCCGCTTCCCCACTGCCGTGTCCAGATGGCGGGCGAGGTGACCGGGCGGTGCCAGGGATCCCACTCGCGGACCGCCTGGGTCGTGGTCGCCAGGACGTCGATGTAGTCGTCCGCGAGCACCCAGTACTGTTCCGTGACGAGGTCGAAATCACCGATCCCGGCGGTGATCGGATGATC
The DNA here is from genome assembly GCF_044755105.1 of Arthrobacter sp. NPDC092385. NCBI lineage: Bacteria > Bacillati > Actinomycetota > Actinomycetes > Micrococcales > Micrococcaceae > Arthrobacter > Arthrobacter sp. NPDC092385. Next base: position 36,404 of record NZ_JBIVQL010000001.1, on the reverse strand, counting down.
CGCCGCGGCCGGCAGCATGGTGACCCGGTACGGCACGTAGTTGTCGGACTGCTCGCCGATCCTCTCGTCCGGATGCTTGCCCGGATGGCACGCGAACTGCCCCCCGATGAGGTGGAGGTAGTCGGACTCGTTGCGGTACGAATCGGCGATGCCGCCGTGCCAGCCCGCGAGTCCGGTCCCCGCCTCGACGGCCGCCCGCAGTCCGGCGAACTCGTCCTTCTCGATGGTGTTCATCGTGTTGCACTGCAGGATCAGGTCCACCGTGGACATGTAGTCCGCATCCGCGTAGATCTTCGGCGACTCCTCGATCCGGACCTCGAACCCGTTGTCCCTCAGGAACGGGATGAACCGGTCCGTGGCTTCGATGGGCTGATGGCCGTCCCACCCGCCTCGGACGACGAGGGCTTTTCTGCTACTCATGGGGTCTCCTTCAAGGGGCTATCGGGCGTTGTTCGCGGGGGCTGAGAAGGCGGCATCGAAGGCGGCGGCCGGGGGCGCGATCCCGGCGAGGTCCCGCACGAGCCGCAGGGCCCGCGGAGCGCCGACCAGGCGGTCCATGCCGGCGTCCTCCCATTCGATGCTCGTGGGTCCGTCGTAACCGATGGAGTTGAGCATCCGGAACACGGGCTCCCAGGGGACGTCCCCGTGACCGGCCGTGACGAAGTCCCAGCCCCTCCGGGGGTCGCCCCACGGCAGGTGCGACCCCAGCCGTCCGTTGCGTCCGTTCAACTGCCGGACGGATTCCTTCACGTGGACGTGGAAGATGTGCGGAGCGAAGTCCTGCAGGAACATCACCGGATCGAGGTCCTGCCAGATGAAGTGGGAGGGGTCGAAGTTGAGCCCGAACCCGGGACGGTCGCTCATGACCTCCAGGGTGCGCCGCGTGGTCCAGTAGTCGTAGGCGATCTCGGACGGATGCACTTCGAGGGCGAACCGCACCCCCTCGGCGTCGAACACGTCCATGATGGGATTCCACCGCGCGGCGAAGTCCTCGTACCCCCGGGCGATCATCGATTCCGGTGCCGGTGGGAACATCGCCACGCACTTCCAGATCGACGACCCGCTGAAGCCGGTCACCGTTCTCGCGCCGAGACGGGCGGCTGCCCGGGCGGTGTCCTTCAGGACGCCGGCCGCCCGCTGCCGCACGCCCTCGGCATCGCCGTCACCCCAGACGTCGGGCGACAGGATGGCCTGGTGGCGTTCGTCGATCGGATCGTCGCAGACCGCCTGCCCGGTGAGGTGGTTGGCGATCGCGTGGACGGAGAGGTTGTTCCGCTCGAGGATCTCGAGCCTGTTCCGCACGTAGTCGTCGTCCTGCGCGGCCCTCACCGGGTCCAGGTGGTCCCCCCAGCAGGCGATCTCGAGGCCGTCGAAGCCCCAGCTCCCGGCCAGCCGGGCGACCTCCTCGAACGGCAGGTCCGCCCACTGGCCGGTGAACAGGGTCACCGGGCGGAGCGGGCGGCTTCCGGCCTGCCGTGCCTCAGACATGCTGCCACCCCGAATCGGCGGAGGCGCTCTGCTCGACGGCGTGCAGGACCTTCTGGACCCGCAGCGCCTCGTCGAAGGACGGCGACGGCGTGGCGCCGTCCGCGATGGCCTGCACCAGGTCCACGACCTGGTGGGTGAAGCCGTGCTCGTACCCGAGGCCGTGCCCCGCGGGCCACCAGTTGCCGGTGTAGGGGTGCACCGGCTCGGTGACGTTGATGGTGCTGAACCCGGCGGTCTCCGAGGGCTGCGAGCCGTCGTAGAACTCCAGGGAGTTCATGTGCTCGAAGTCGAAGGCGAGCGAACCGAGGGTGCCGTTGACCTCCAGGCGCATGGAGTTCTTCCTGCCGAGCGCGAAGCGGGTGGCCTCGAAGACGCCGACCGCTCCTCCCTCGAAACGCGCACTGAAGATCGCCGCGTCATCCACCGTCACCGTTCCCGTGCCGCCGTCGCTGGAGCCCTGCCCGCCGAGGCCCACCAGGGTTCCTCCGAGGGGGCGTTCGTGGACGAAGGTGGTGAGGAGGGCGGAGACCCCCTGGATCGGCAGCCCGGTCACGTACTGGGCCGCATCGATGCTGTGCGCGCCGATGTCCCCGAGCGCACCCGATCCCGACTTGCTCCGGTCCAGGCGCCAGGTCATCGGTGCGGTCTCGTCCGACAGCCAGTCCTGGAGGTACTGCGCCCTGACGTGCCGGATGGTCCCGATCCTCCCCTGCTCGACGAGCCGCCGGGCGAGGGTCAGGGCGGGTGTGCGGCGGTAGGAGAACCCGCACATGGCGAAGACCCCTTTCGCCTCGGCGGCCCGGGCGGCCTCGGCCATGCGTTCCGCTTCCTCGACCGTATTGGCGAGCGGCTTCTCGCAGAGCACGTGCTTGCCGGCCTCGAGCGCCGCGATGGCGATCTCGGCGTGCGTGTCCCCCGGGGTGCAGATGTCGATCAGGTCGACGTCGTCGCGCTCGATCAGGGCCCGCCAGTCCGTCTCGGTGTCCCGCCAGCCCATCTTCTCGGCCGCGGTCTTCACCGCCGCCGGGTTCCGCCCGGCCAGGACGGCGAGTTCGGGGTGGAGCGGGAGGTCGAAGAAGCGCGGCGCGGTGCGCCAGGCGTGCGAGTGCATGGCGCCCATGAAGGCGTAGCCGACCATCCCGACCCGCAGTGCGGGCTGTTCCGTAGGAGTCATCAGGCTGGAGTCCCCTTTCGATCTACTTGTTGAAGCCGGCGGTCAGTCCGCTGACGAGCTGGCGGCGAGCCAGCGCGTAGAGGACCACCAGCGGGAGGGTGGAGAGCACGACGGCGGCGAGGACCGCCGGGATGTTCACGCTGAACTCGTCCTGGAACGCCCAGAGCGAGAGCGGGAGGACCCGCTTGTCCGGACTCTGCGTGAGGATCAGCGGGAAGAGGAAGCCGTTCCAGACGTGCAGGGCGTTGTAGATGGCGATCGTGACCACCGCAGGGCGCACCAGCGGCAGGGCGAGGCGCCACATCATGGTGAACTCCGAGCAGCCGTCGAGCCTCATGGATTCGAAGAGCTCCCGCGGAACGTCCCGGAGGAAGTTCGACAGGATCAGCACCGAGATGGGGATGGCGAAGGCGATCGACGGCAGGATCAGCGCGAGCAGGGTGTCGTACAGCTGCGCTTTGGTGATCATGAAGTAGATGGGGATGATGGTCGCCTGCAGGGGGATGGCGAGCCCCATGAGGAACAGCGTGTGCGCGGAACCGATGATGCGCCCGCTCCCCCTCACCACCGCATACGCCGCCATGAACGAGACGATCACGGCCGGGATGACACTGCCCAGCGTCACGACCACGCTGTTGACGAAGTACCGGACGAAGTCCGCTTCCAGGACCGTCCGGTAGTTGGCCAGGGTGGGGGCCGTGGGCGGAGCCAGCGGGTTGGACCCGAAGAACCCTGCCTGGTTCTTCAGGCTCGTGATGATCACGTAGTACACGGGCAGGATGATCAGGGCGAGCCACACCCATCCCCCGAGCCCGCCCAGGACGTTGGGCGTGCTCCTGCCGAGCCGCTTCCGCTGCGCTCGCTCCTTCGCGTGCGCCGCGGTTCCCTGCGCCGTGTCCGTTGCCAGTGCCATGGTTATGCTCCTTCCAGCTGGCTTGAACTGCGGCTGTTGCCGCCGAGCCGCTGCAGCACCAGGGCGAGGCCCAGGCCGATCACCACGAGGATCACGCCGAGGGCGCTCGCGGCTCCCATGTCATTGGCCCGGAATCCCGTGAGGTACATGTGCAGCGGGAGGAGCCGGGTGGCATACCCCGGGCCACCGGCCGTGAGGACGAAGATCAGGTCGAAGTACGCCAGCGATCCCAGGACCATGAGGGTGGACGAGGTGATGATGGTGTATTTCAGCTGGGGCAGGGTGATGTGGAAGAACTGCTGGATCCGCCCTGCCCCGTCGATCTGGGCCGCCTCGTAGAACGACGCCGGGATCTGCCGCACGCCGCCCTGGTAGATGAGCGTGTGGAAGGGGACGAACTGCCAGGCGATGACGAAGATGACCACGAACAGCACCAGGTCCGCGCTGCCGAGCCAGTTCTGGGCGAGCACCGGGATACCGAGGCCCGGCCCCATGCCGAAGTTCGGGTCCAGGAGTGCCTTGAACGCGATGGCCACTGCAGCCGAGGAGAGCAGGAGCGGGACGAAGTACAGGACGGCCAGCAGGGCCCGGTAGCGCTGGTTACCCGCTGTGAAAACCCCCAGCAGGAGGCTGATCGGTACCTGCACCACGAGCGAGTAGACCATGATCTTCAGCGTGACGATCAGGGCATTGAGCGTCACCGAATCCGTGAGGGCCGTCCGCCAGCTCTCCAGGCCGGCCCAGGTGATGGCACCCAGGCCGTTCCAGTTGGTGAAGCTCAGGAACAGCACGCCGAGCAGCGGCACGACGGCGAAGGTCAGGAAGAAGACCAGCGCCGGGACGACCATCCAGGCCGAGGGGCCCTCGGCCCGCGCGCCCCGCACCTTCATCGCGGGCTTGGGCTTCAGCAGCGTGCTCATTTGCCCAGCGTTGCGTTCATGTTCTCGGCGAACTGCTCAGGGGTGATCTCGCCGATGAAGATCTGGTCGAGGTTCGCGAGCATGGCATCGCCCTGGGCGGGGCTCAGTGCCTGGTCCCAGGAGAGCTGGAAGCTCGGCGCGTCCTGCGCGAGACCGTAGACGAACTCCACGAAGTCCTTGTCGTCCGAGGCCGCGAGCTGGTCCTCGATGCCGTTGACGGCGGGAACCGCACCGGAGTCGATCATGGCCTGCGTGTACTCCTCGCTGAACAGTCCGTCCTTGAGGTACTTCAGCGCGGATTCCTTCTGCTGGTCCGAGGCGGTCGAGGAGAGGGACCACATGTTCGCCGGGTTGCCGACGACGTTCGCGGGATCACCCGCACCGCCTTCGACCGAGGGGAAGGTGGTGAAGCCGACCTCGCCCGACTCGACGAACTCCGGGGCGTCGTTCTTCAGGTTCTGGTACACCCAGCCGCCATGGAGCATCATCGCTGCCTTGTCGGTGTACAGGAGGGCACTGTCCGCGCCGGCGTCGGCCGCGATCGAGGAGAAGCCGTTGATGAACCCGCCGGCGTCGACCAGTTCCTGGATCTTCGTGAGGGCCTCGATGACGGCCGGATCGGACCAGGCGTCCTCTTCGCCGTCCAGGATCGCCTGGAAGACCTCCGGCCCACCGATGCGGTCCACGAGGTAGGACAGCCACATCAGGTTCGGCCACTTGGACTGGCCGGCCAGGGCGAAGGGCGCGATCCCCGCCTCGTTGAACGTGGGGACCAGGTCCATCAGGTCTTCCCACGTCTCGGGGGGCTCGACGCCCAGGTCATCGAAGACCTGCTTGTTGTAGTACAGGACGACCGGCTGCATGTTGTTGTTCGGCAGGGCGTAGGTCTTGCCGTCGATCACCCCGTTCTCGAGGACGGAGGGGATGTAGCGGTCCTTCACCTCGGGGTTGTCGGCGAGGAACTGGTCGAGGTCGCTGACGTGCCCGGCATCGACGTAGGACTTCAGCACTCCGCCGCCCCAGCCGTAGATGAACGTGGGCCCCTCGCCTGCTCCGACCGCGGTGCGTACCTTGGTCTTGTAGGCGTCATTGGCAAAGAACTCCTGGTTGATCTTGTCGTCCGCATTCGCCTTGTTCCAGTCCTCGACCGACGAGCGGAAGATGTTCTCACTGCTTCCGGTCAGGGCCCACATGGTGGGGGAATCGGAATCCGCGGCGGGATCGGCAGGACCGCTGGAGCCGCAGGCGGACAGGCTGAGGGCGAGGGTGAGGGCGGAGGCCGCGGCGATCATGGAGGTGGTTGTTCGCATTTTCATCAGTTCTTCCGTAAGTCGACTCAGGACGGGGCACGAGGGCCGGCTGAGGTGGGCAGGTCAACTCCGCGGGTATGCGGTCGCTGACCGCCACGCTGCGGAAGAGATTTCGAAATGTTTTCGATAAGAACAAACTAACAAGCGTAAAGTTACCTGCATCACATCTATCGGTCAATGCCCCGCGATTAAAGGCCTCGAACCAGGCACAACGCGCTCCGCAGGGCGCGTTCTGGCTCAGGCAGCAGGCAGACGACGACGGCCCTGGAGAGGATTTCGAAACATTGTCGGAAAGTGAAGTTCGGACGAGAGCCACCCTGGCGTCCGTCGCAGCCCTTGCCGGAGTCTCCACTCCGACCGTCTCGAAGGTCATCAACGGGCGTGAGGACGTGGCGCCCGCGACCCGGAAGCGCGTACTGGAAGCACTCAGGACGTCCGAGTACCAGCCCCCCGGACAGCGCCTCGCCCTTGCGCCTCCGACGTCCGTGCTGATCGACGTCGCCGTGGACAGCGTGACGACGGCGTACTACTCGGAGGTGATGGACGGGATCCTCGAGTGCGCGGAGATGCAGGGGGCGGAGATCGTCCTGTCGAAGACGGGGCTGACGCATCTCTCGGCCGGCGAGCGGGCCGAGAAGATGCAGGCGTCGGGACGCCGCGGCCTCCTCCTCGTCACGTCGCGGTGGTCTCCGCGGGAGATCAAGGACGTGAAGAAGCGCGGCATCGCGGTGGTGGTCATCGACCCCATCAATCCGCCCGGGCCGGGCGTGGCGAGCGTGGGTGCCACGAACTGGGCCGGAGGAAAAGCCGCCACGGAACACCTGCTCGGCCTGGGGCACACCCGCATCGCCTTCATCGGCGGGCACCCCAGCGCCGAGTGCAGCCAGGACCGCGAGCATGGTTACGTCGCCGCCCTCCTCGAGCGGGGTATCCCCATCTCGGAGGAGTACGTCCTGGCAGGCGCGTTCGATCCGGAGACGGGGCGGCGGAGCCTGGCCCGGTTCCTTGCCCTGGAGAATCCGCCCGAGGCCATCTTCGCGGCCTCCGACAGCATCGCGCTGGGCGTGCTCGCCGAGGCGCACGCGAGGGGGATCGGGGTTCCAGGAGAACTGAGCGTGGTCGGTTTCGACGGGACGTACCTCAGCGAACAGTCGTCGCCGCAGCTCACCACCGTCGCGCAACCGCTGCGGGACATGGGCCGGACGGCCGTCCGTGCGCTCCTCCGGGAGATGGGCGGGGAGCAGCCCGATTCCACCCGGGTGGAACTGGCCACACACCTGATCGTGCGATCGTCGACGGCGCCACCGAGGTCCTGATGCCCCCCCGGGAAGCACGAGTCCCGACGGTGACCCCCTGCTGGATCAGGCGCCTCCCGCCGGTTATCCTATAGAATCTACGAAAATCGGAAGGGATCGCAATGACGCGTCTGTTCAATGAACCGGAGAACTTCGTCGACGAGATGATGGGCGGATTCGCGGCCGCCGCCTCTCGCTGGGTCCAGCAGATTCCCGGAGGCGTGGTGCGCGCGGGCCGGCCAGCAGAACCGACGGTCTCCCTCGTCATCGGGGGCGGCAGCGGACACTATCCCGCCTTCGGGGGGCTCGTGGGTCCGGGCCTGGCGCACGGAGCGGTGATGGGCAACCTGTTCGCCTCACCGTCGGCACACCAGGTGCGCACCGTCGCACGGACGGCGGACCAGGGCCGGGGCGTCCTCCTGTCCTACGGGAACTACGCGGGCGACGTCCTGCACTTCGACGAGGCCCAGGCCGAACTGCGCGAGGCAGGCATGGATGTCCGCACGGTCACGGTGACCGACGACATCATCAGCGCACCGCGGGGCGAGGAACACAAGCGCCGCGGGATCGCCGGGGACCTCACCGTGTTCAAGGTGGCCGGCGCGGCCTGCGAACAGGGCTACGATCTCGACGGCGTCGAGCGCGTCGCCCGCCTCGCCAATGACCGGACCCGCTCCCTCGGAGTCGCCTTCGGCGGCTGCACCCTCCCCGGTGCGGATGCCCCCCTCTTCGAGGTCCCCCAGGGGCGCATGGCCGTGGGCCTGGGCATCCACGGGGAGCCCGGTATCGACGAGGTGGACGTCCCCACGGCCGCGGGGCTCGCCGAACTGTTCGTGACCAGCCTCCTCGAGGAGGTACCGGACGGGGTCGACCCGGCGGACGCGCGGGTCGTGCCCCTGCTGAACGGCCTCGGCAGCGTCAAGTACGAGGAACTCTTCGTCGTCTACCGCACCGTGCACGAACTGCTCCTCGAACGCGGAATCAGCATCGTCGATCCCGAGGTCGGCGAACTGTGCACCAGCTTCGACATGGCCGGCTGCTCCCTCACCCTCCTGTGGCTCGACGAAGAACTCGAACGGCTGTGGACGACCCCCGCGGACACCCCCGGATTCCGCCGCGGGCAGGTCGCCGAGCAGCAGCGCGTCGACGTGGTGGTGAAGGACGACGCCGAGGAGATCGTCGGAGCCTCCTCCGCCGAGTCCCGCGCCTGCGCCGCGACCATCGTCACGGCCCTCGAGGCCCTTGCACGCACGGTGGACGAGCACGCCGACGAACTCGGCCGCCTCGACCAGGTTGCGGGTGACGGCGACCACGGGATCGGGATGCAGCGCGGCGCCCATGCGGGGCGAGACGCAGCACGTGCCGCCGTCGAGCAGGGCGCCGGCGCCGAGACAGCACTGCGGCACGCCGCCAGCGCCTGGAGCGACCGCGCCGGTGGCACCTCGGGAGCCATCTGGGCCACCATGCTGAAGGCGTTCGGAGCGGTTCTCGGCGACGACGCGCGGCCCACCCCGAAGGACCTCGCGCGCGGAGTATCCGCAGCCCGGGACGCCGTGATGGCCTTCGGCAAGGCGAAGGTCGGCGACAAGACCATGGTCGACGCCGTCGTACCGTTCTCCGACGAACTGTCGGCACGCGTGGGGGACGGGTCCGGGCTCACCGAGGCATGGGCGGGAGCCGCCGCCGCGGCCACGGCCGCCGCGGGAGCCACCGCGTCGATGCGGGCGACCCTGGGGCGCGCGCGGTCCCACGGCGAGAAGTCGGTCGGCACGCCCGATCCCGGCGCGGTGTCCTTCGCGCTGATCTGCACCACCATCTCGGACGTCATCAGTCAGGCACCGGGCGCCCGCCCGGAGGATCACTAGGAGGAAGACATGGCCCTCAGGCTCATCGTCGGTTGCGACGACGCGGGATACCAGTACAAGGAGATCCTCAGGCAGGATCTCGAGCAGAACGACCTCGTCGAGTCGGTGGTCGACGTCGGAGTCGGGCCGGACGGCCACACGTCCTACCCCAGGATCGCGATCGAGGCCGCCGAGCGCGTCGCCAGGGGAGAGGCCGACCGCGCACTGCTCATCTGCGGGACCGGGCTCGGCGTCGCCATCGCCGCCAACAAGGTGCAGGGCATCCGCGCGGCGACGGCCCACGATCCCCTCTCCGTGGAGCGGTCCGTCCTGTCCAACGACTGCCAGGTGCTCTGCATGGGGCAGCGCGTCATCGGCATCGAGCTCGCCCGCAGGCTCGTCCGGGAATGGCTGACCTACACGTTCGACACCTCGAGCGCATCCCAGGCGAAGGTGGACGACATCTGCGCCTACGAGGGCGTGTAGCACACGCATGCCGAGGTTCACGATCGGCTCGAGCCTCAAGATGTACTTCGGCCACCAGCGCCAGCTCGAGTGGACGCGCCGGGTCGCCGAAATCGCCTCCACCCACCCGGCGGTCCAGCAGGGCGTGGTGGAACCCTTCGTAATCCCGACGTTCCCGTCCATTGCCGCGGTACGCGATCTCGCCACTCCCGGGGGGCTGCTCGTGGGAGCGCAGGATGTGCACTGGGAGGACGCGGGAGCCTACACCGGTGAGGTGTCGGCTGCGGAGCTGGCGGAGATCGGGGTCCGGCTCGTGGAGATCGGCCATGCGGAGCGGCGCTCGATGTTCGGCGAGACGGACTCCTCCGCCGCGCTGAAGGTCCGCGCGAGCCTCCGGCACGGGCTGGTGCCGGTGCTCTGCATCGGCGAGGAGGAACGCGGCGAGTACGCGTCGGCGATCCGGGCGTGCCTGCGGCAGCTCGAGGCGTGCCTCGCGGTCACGCGCCGTGAGGGGGTCGGCGGAGAGCTGATCGTGGCCTACGAGCCCGTGTGGGCGATCGGCCGCTCGGAGCCCGCACCCGATACCCATATACGCGCGGTCACCGGCGCCCTGCGCGCGCACCTGGCCGATGACGGCCTGGTACGGCAGGGAAGGGTAATCTACGGAGGTAGTGCCGGCCCTGGCCTGCTGACGCGCATCGCTCCCGATGTCGACGGCATGTTCCTCGGCCGGTTCGCACACGATCCGGCTGCATTCGAGGACATCCTGGACGAGGCATGGGAGATTGGGTTCGGTGATGACAGCAGCACATTCTGACCGTCCGGTGCCGGATATCGACCGGCGCGGCCTTCGGGACCGCGTGTACGACCGGATCCTCGATATCCTCCTGTCGAGTGAGATGGAGCCGGGGGCGAGGCTGTCGATCGACACGGTCGCCAAGCAGCTCAAGGTCTCCCCGACGCCCGTCCGTGAGGCCATGGTCCAGCTCGAGCGCACCGGGCTCGTGACCCGCGAGGCACTCAAGGGCTACCGGGTTGCCCCTCCCCTCGGCCCCGCGCAGCTCGACGAGCTGTTCGAGGCGCGCATCATGCTCGAGGTCGAAGCGGCCCGGCTCGCGGCGCCACGCGCCGCCTCCTTCCTCCCCGCCCTCCGGCAGGCGCACGAACACCACCGCGAGATGGGCGAGAGGGTGACCGCCGCCATGATGAACGGCGATGTCCCGATCCGGACCATCCATGACTACTTCGACGCCGACAACGCGTTCCACCTGGTCGTCCTGGACGCTGCGGGCAACCGCTACGTGCAGGACATGTACGCCAACCTGGGCGCCCTGACGCACAGGATGCGCCAGGCCGTCATCAGGGGTACGAGCGATGTGTCCGAGGCTGCCGCGGAGCACGCCGCGATCCTGGACGCGTTCGCCGGCGGGGACGCGCAGGCGCCCGTCGAAGCCCTGCGTGCCCACCTCGAGGGCGTCCGCGCGCGTTCCCTGCAGGACTCCCCCGACTCCTGAGCCCCGGTGCACCGAAGCCTTGCAGAGGCAGGAACCTGCGTCTATATTTCCTATAGGATCTTTCCTCTTTCCTTTTCCCCTGATTGCAATGGAGCAAGAAGATGACGCTGCAACCCGCGTTCTCGGCGCAGGACTGGCCGATCGCCACCTGCCTGCACGGCATTCCGACGGTCAGCAAGGATGGCATCGCACTCCACGACGCCGGCCCCGAGGCGTGGGACGACATGTTCAGCCAGGTGGAACACGTCGGATTCGCGCTGGCCGAACTCGCCGACAGCCACGTCCGGCCCGCCGATCTCGAACCGTCCCGACGCGACGAATTCCTGTCCATCGCCGCCTCCCACGGCGTGCGGATCCCGTCCGTCCACCTGCAGCGGCAGAGCGTGATCATGCCCGGCCATGAGGAGCGCAACCTGGCCTACGCGCACCGGACGATCGACGCGGCGGCCGAGTGGGGCATGGAGGTGTTCTCCACCGGGCTCCACCAGCCCTTCAGCGAGGCACAGCGGCGAGCGCTCTGGTTCTGGACGGCGCCGGGCCCCAAGGACCCGGACGATCCGGAGGTGTGGCAGGCGGCGGTCGCCCGCCTGCGTGAACTCGGCCGGCATGCCGCCGACGTCGGCCTGAAGATGTCACTGGAGCTCTACGAGGACACGTACCTCGGCACCGGCGACAGCGCCGTGCGGCTCGTGGAGGAGATAGGCCTCGCCAACGTGGGCATCAATCCCGACATCGCCAACCTGATCCGCCTGCACCGCCCGGTGGAGGACTGGCGCGAACTCCACGCGAAGCTCCTCCCCTACGCCAATTACTGGCACGTGAAGAACTACACACGGGACGAGGCCGCGGACGGATCGTGGGCCACGAGCGTCCCCAGCTCGATGGAGGCCGGGCTGATCAACTACCGCCAGGTGATCCGCGACGCCGTCGAGCTCGGGTTCGACGGCATCTTCCTGTGCGAGCACTACGGCGGGGACAGCCTCGGCAACTGCGCCACCAACCAGACCTACATCCGCTCACTCCTGCCTGGGAAGAAGGACGCATGACACCGAAGAGAATCGCCGTCGTCGGATCGGGATACATGGGCGGCGGGATCGCCCAGGTGCTGGCCCTGGCCGGGCACACCGTGCGCATCGCCGACGTGAGCGCCGAGATCGCGGCGTCGAACCTCGAACGCCTGCTGGCCGAAGCGGAGCAATTCACCGCCGACGGCCTGTTCCCGGCGGATGCCCGCGAGCGCATCGAGGCGAACGTCTCCGCCGCCGACTCCATCGAGGACGCCGTGTCGGACGCGGAGTTCATCGAGGAGGCCGTGCCGGAACGCATCGAGATCAAGCACGAGACACTCCGGCGGATCTCCGCGGCGGCTCGCCCCGACGCCATCATCGGCTCGAACACGTCCACCATTCTGATCGCGAGTCTCGCCGAGGCAGTGGAGCGTCCGGAGCGGTTCCTCGGTGTCCACTTCTCCAACCCGGCTCCCTTCATCCCCGGCGTCGAGCTCATCCCGCACCCGGGGACGGACGACGCCATCATCCCGGTGGTCGAGGGGATCGTCGCCTCCACCGGGAAGGAGACGGCGCGCGTGAAGGATGCCACGGGCTTCGTGCTCAACCGGCTCCAGTACGCCCTGTTCCACGAGGCCACGCAGCTCGTCGAGGAAGGCGTCGCGACGGCGGACGACGTCGACACGATCGTCCGCACGACCTTCGGCTTCCGGCTCCCCGTCTTCGGGCCCTTCGCCATCGCCGACATGGCCGGGCTCGACGTCTACTCGTTCTGCTACGCCTCCCTGCAGACGCGCTGGCCCGAGCGCTTCGCGACACCCGCCTCGCTGAAGCAGCTCGTGGACGCCGGGAACTTCGGTACGAAGACCGGGTCCGGCTACCTCGACGTCCCCGCGGAACGCACCGCGGAGCTGATCGCCTACCGCAACAGGGCGTACGTGGCCATCAAGAAGCTCATGGACGAACTCGGTCCTGCACCCATCCACTGATCGCAAGGAGATTCCACCGTGGCATCAGCATTCCCCGACTCCAGGTCGGTCATCCTCACCGGCGCCGCCTCGCCGCGCGGCATCGGACGCGCATCCGCGCACTACCTCGCCGGACTCGGCTGGAACATCGGCGTCATCGACCTCGACGACGAGGCGGCGAAGGCGGTCGCCCGTGAGATCGCGGAGGAGCACGGTGTCACGGCAGCCGGGGCCGGGGCCGACGTGGCGGACGAATCCCAGGTACGGGCAGCCTTCGACAGCCTGGAGGCCGGGCTCCCGCAGGTCGTCGCCCTGGTGAACCTCGCCGGCGTCTCCAGCCCCGTGCCGTATCTCGAGGTCACCGCCGACGAGTGGAACCGCGTCATGGGCATCAACATGAACGGTGTCCACTACGCCACCCGGCGGGCCGTCGAGTCCATGGTCGGGAACGGCGTCGGACGGGTCGTCAACCTGTCCTCGGTGTCGGCGCAGCGAGGTGGCGGGACGTTCTCCAAGACCGTCTACTCCGCCGCGAAGGCCGGCGTCATTGGATTCACGCGGTCCGTGGCGCGTGAGCTGGGCGGGGCGGGCATCACGGTCAACGCCATCTCGCCCGGTCCCATCGACACGGACATCATGGGTGGCACGCTCACGGAGGAACGCAAAGCCGCCATGGCGGCCGACGGCGTCCTCCCGCGCATCGGCACCCCCAGGGACATCGCAGCAGCCATCGCCTACCTCATCAGCGAGGACGCAGGATTCGTGACGGGCCAGACCCTGAACGTCGACGGCGGCCTCTACATGCACTGACATGGGCGACTGGTCGAAATCCCGCATCCTGTTCCTCGCCGTCGGCGTCATCCTCGTCGGTATCGGGGCCTGGCTCATCTTCCCGTCCCTCGTGGGCTGAGCCGCACACCACCACTACAACAACCGCACTTAGGAGAGTCCCATGTCCGCTACGGACGCGGTCAAAGACGACCTGGACAGCCCCGCGCTCGCCTCCGCCGTCAAGAAAGCCGCACGGCACCTGATGCCGATGCTCATCATCCTGTACTTCGTCGCGTTCCTGGACCGCACGAACGTGGGATACGCCGAAGCCGCCCTCGAGATGGACCGCGGCATCAGTGCCGGCGCGTTCGCCCTCGGCGCCGGCATCTTCTTCATCGGTTACGCGATCTTCGAGATCCCGTCCAACCTGCTGCTCAAGAAGTTCGGGGCGCGCTGGTGGCTGGCCCGGATCGCGGTGACCTGGGGCATCGTCGCCTCGGCCTTCGCCTTCACGACCGGCGACACCATGTTCATCGTCCTGCGGTTCCTGCTCGGCGTGACCGAGGCCGGGCTCTTCCCGGGCGTCATCATGTTCCTCTCGGAGTGGTTCCCCAACAAGGTCCGCGTCCAGATGTTCGCGCTGTTCTACCTTGCGCAGCCCTTCTCCCAGATGCTCGGCAATCCGATCTCGGGCGCACTGATCTCGTTCGGCGACACCTACACCCCGTGGCGCGGCTGGCAGGTCATGTTCTTCACCGAGGGCATGATGGCCGTCATCGCCGGCATCGCCGCCATCTTCTTCCTCATCGACAGTCCGCAGAAGGCGAAGTGGCTGGACAAGGACGAGAAACGCGCACTGCTGCGGGTCATGGAAGCGGAGGACGAGGTACGCAGCACGGACGGGCCCTCGGGCATCCTGCGCGCCATGGGCAACTGGAAGGTCTGGTACTTCACCGTCATCTACTTCTGCCTCCAGGTGGCCGTGTACGGCACCACGTTCTACCTGCCGCAGCAGGTGCGGCGCATCATCAGTCCCGACGCGGAGTTCTGGCAGATCGGCCTCATCTCGGCCATCCCGTGGTTCGTCGGGCTGTTCGTCTGCTACTTCGTGGGCAAGAATGCCAACACCATCCGCCGTCGGCGTACGTGGGGCACCATGTTCTACGTCTCGACCGGCCTGGCGACCATCGGTGCTGCCTTCGCCGGCGAGAACGGGATGCCCGTCCTCGCGATCGCCTTCCTCGTGGTCTCGGTCTCCAGCTTCCTGGCGTGTGGTCCCATCACGTGGTCCTACCCGACGGCGTTCCTCACCGGCACGGCGGCGGCAGCGGGCATCGGGCTGATCAACTCTCTGGGCAACCTCGGCGGGTTCGTGGCCCCGATCATGCGCACCGCGATCGACGAGCGCTACGCGACCGAGACAGGGCTCTACGGCACCATCTCGGTGGGCGTCTTCGCCTTCTTGGCCGCGGTGATGTTCATCCTGACCCGCAACATGCGGTCCCGCTCGGATGCCCTGCTGGTGGCCGAGGAGAAGGAAGCCGCCGTACCCGGCCACTGACGGGGACTGACCGCCGGTGGCGGCGCGGTACGACCCGCCGCCACCGGTGGTTCCCCGGACCACCTCCCACGCTTCCACCCACGGCACGACGGAGCGCTGCATGCCCACTGAATCGTCCCTGTTGTCCGGCTACCCGCCAGAAGTGTCCATCTCGGCACGGGAGGTGGCCGCGGTCGTGCAGTCCGGGCGCCCGGCACGGATCTTCGTCGTCCTCGATGACGACCCGACCGGGACGCAGTCCGTCGCGGACCTCCCGGTCCTGACGCGCTGGGACGTCGAGGACTTCTCCTGGGCGTTCAGCCAGGGCAAGCCGGCGGTGTACGTGCTCACGAACACCCGCAGCCTCGACGCACCGGAGGCGAAGGCCCGGAACGAGGAGATCGTCCGGAATGCCCTGACCGCGGCAGCCGCAGAACCTGTGGCACCACCCCTCGGCTTCGTCAGCAGGTCGGATTCGACGCTGCGCGGGCACTATCCCCTCGAACCGGACACCATCGCCGCGACCGTCCTGGACGCCACGGGGGAACCCACCGACGGCGTCGTGATCGTTCCGGCCTTCCCCGACGCCGGGCGCATCACGATCGGTGGCGTGCACTACGTGCGAGCGCCGGAGCTCGGCGAGGACCAGCTCGTTCCCGTGTCGGACACGGAGTTCGCCCGCGATGCCACCTTCGGTTATCGGAACGCCTCCCTCGCGCGGTACGTGGAGGAGAAGACCGGCGGACGTGTCCCGGCGGATTCCGTGATCGTGCTGGACCTCGGCATCATCCGCGCAGGCAGCACCGGCGGCGGTGCCACGGCATCGGCCCACGCGATCGCGGATGCCCTCTCCGATGCGACCGAGGCGGCACCCATCGTCGCCGACGTCGTGACCGAGAACGACCTCCGGGCCCTGGCGCTCGGCCTGGAGGAAGCGGAACGACGCGGCAAGAAGCTCCTGTACCGCGTCGGGCCGCCCTTCATGCGGGCGCGGATCGGCCAGGACATCCGCGCCGAACTCACCGGTGCGGAGGCGTACGCCGGACATCAGCCGTCCGCCGCCGGCGGGCTGATCGTGGTCGGCTCCCACGTCGGCGTCACCACCCGGCAGCTCGGCGTCCTCACCGCCCAGCACCACCGGGCGCACACCATCGAGATCGACGTCGAACACCTCCTCGACGAACGCTCGGCCCACCACCTCGACGAGGTCGTGGCGGACGTCGTCGCGCAGCTCGGACAGGGCGACGTCATCCTGCACACGAGCCGCCTGCTGGTGCGGACCAGCGACGCGGCCGCCAGCCTCGGGATCGCCCGGACCGTCTCGGCCGCCGTCGTCGCCGTCGTGAACCGCACCCTGGGGCTCTTCCCACCGCGCTTCGTGATCGCCAAGGGAGGGATCACCTCCTCGGACGTCGCCGCTCACGGGCTGCAGATCAGGCACGCCATGGTCCGGGGCCCCATGCTGCCGGGCATCGTGAGCCTGTGGGAGCCGGTGGACGGACCCGCGCAGGGCATCCCGTTCGTCGTCTTCGCCGGCAATGTGGGGGACGATTCGTCCCTCGCCGAGGTGACGAGGAAACTCAGCTCCACCTTCTGACCAGTACCTCCCGACAGCTCCTACCCAGCATTGGATGGCGAACCCCATGACCGGAAGCTACTCCGTCACAGTCCTCGGCCTCGGCGCCATGGGCCTGCCGATGGCCACGCGCCTCGCCACGGCCCTCACGGTCCACGGCTTCGACATCGCCGAGCCGAGGCTCGCTCTGGCACGCGGGGCGGGGATCCGCACCTTCGCCTCCGCGCGGGAGGCAGCGGCGGGAACGGACGCGCTGCTCCTCGCCGTGCGCAACGGGGAACAGCTCGACGACGTCCTGTTCGGCGACCAGGGGGTGGCCCCCGTGCTGAGGGACGGCGCCGTCGTCATCCTGACCAGTACGGTCGGGACCGACGCCATCCCGGCGACCGTGGCGCGCCTCGCCGAGCACGGCGTCGCCCTGGTCGACGCACCGCTCTCCGGAGGTCCGAAGCGCGCCGGCGAGGGTGACCTCCTGATCGTGGTGGGAGCCGAACCGGCCGCGCTCGAGGTGGCCCGGCCCGTGCTGGAACTCCTGGCGTCCACCCTGACCGTGGTGGGGGACAACCCCGGGGACGGACAGGCGCTCAAGACGGTCAACCAGCTGCTGTGCGGCGTGCACATCGCAGCCGCAGCCGAGGCTCTGGCGCTCGCGGACGCACTCGGACTCGACCCCGCCAGGACCCTCGCCGCCCTCGGGGCCGGGGCAGCCGGATCCTTCATGCTCTCGAACCGGGGACCGCGCATGCTGGAGGCCTACTCGGAGGAGGGTGCCGAGGTCCTCAGCCGGCTCGACATCTTCGTGAAGGACATGGGCATCGTCGGCAAGGCGACCCGGGCCGCGGGCCTCGCTGCGCCCGTGGCCTCGGCCGCGGAGCAGCTGTACCTGCTGGGACAGGCACAGGGCCTTGCTGCAGAGGATGATTCAGCGGTGATCAGGGTGATCGCTCCCACCAGGCGTTCCTGAGCGACCGGGTGCATCGGGCGTCCGTTCCGCAGGGGCGGCGCGCCGTTCCTGGCCCTCGGCGCGATCCGGTCGGCCGGACGCCGTCGCGGCGTTCCTGGCCGCGAGCCGCGCGAAGGCCTCGGTGAGTTCAGGAGGGCCCACGACGTCGATCCAGGTGTCGAAGCGATTGAGGGACGCCGCGAGGGCCAGCCAGGACCAGGATCCGGCGTCGAGGCCGCATCGGTGGGGCCCAGGTCTTCCACGATGCCGTCGCCCGCCAGGGGCAGGACCTCCCCGGCCGGTCGGCCGAGGATGACCCTGCCGTTGCAGGGCCACCGGTCGGCGTGCTCCGAACCCTTGAACCGTGCGGACACGTACCCGGCCACGTCGCCGCCGGGGATATCCCGAGGGGTGAAGCGGGGTCCGTTCGGGATGCGCGGAGCGATCCGGTCGGCGCGGAAGATGCGCCAGTCCTCGCGCCCGAGGTCCCACGCGACGAGGTACCAGCGGCCCTGGGACGTCACGAGATGATGCGGTTCCACCCTGCGGGCGGCGCCGGATCGGCCCCGCCCGTCGGTCGGTGACCCGCGTAGTCGAAGCGCAGCACCTCGCACGCGCGGACTGCCATGGACACCGTGACGAGCACGTCCGGCGCGGCCGGGGCGGGCGTCGCGCTCCCGGGGCGAGCCGGGATCGTCGTGACCTCGAGGGCGTCGAGGCGATGGCGCAGCCGGGAGGGCATCACCTGCCGGACCGTCGTCAGGGCGCGGACGGCCCCTTCCTCGATGGCCGCCCCGGAGGCAGCCGCCGTCTGCAGGGCGATCGCCAGGGCGACGACCTGGTCGTCGTCGAACAGCAGCGGGGGCAGCTCGCTGCCGGAGCCGAGCCGATATCCGCCGTCCGGCCCCATGGTCGCCTGGATGCTGTAGCCCATCTCGCGCAGGCGGTCGACGTCACGTCGGACGGTGCGATGGCTGATACCCAGCCGCTCGGCCAGCAGTGCGCCCGGCCAGTCGCGCCGGGCCTGCAGGAGGGACAGCAGGTCGAGGAGCCGGGAGGTGGTGGCCATGGTCTGATCGTAGATCGGATGTAGGACAGAAACTGACCTGCACTCCTGCGAGCGTTGTTGCTGCCGGGACAGGCCCGGCACCTTCAGCACTGGGAGCATCCATGAGCATCACGACCACCACGCACCTCAACTTCCGCGGGGAAGCACGTGCCGCCCTCGAGTTCTACCGGTCCGTCTTCGGGGGCCGGACCGTCATCGCCACCTATGGTGACGTCGGTGCGCCTGCGGGGACGCCCGGCGCCGAGGACGTCGTGTTCGGGCAGGTCGAGACCGAGCAGGGCTTCCGTGTCATGGCCTACGACATCCCCGGTCAGGCAGGAGTGCCGGCGGACTCCTCGGGCTCCACGCGCCGGGAGAACGGCGCCACCATCACCGACCAGCCGTTCTTCGTCTCCGTGCGCGGCGAGACGCTGGATGAGGTGCAGGACTACTGGGCGCGGCTGTCCGTCGGCGCGTCGATCATCGACGGCCTCAGCGCCTCGGCGTGGAGTCCCGGCTTCGGCATGCTCACCGACACCTTCGGGGTGACCTGGATCCTCGACGTCGCCGCCGGTGACGTGCGGTAGAGCCGCTCGGTGCCGCGGCGGGCGACGACACGCGCCGCGGTCAACGGATCAACCGGCCGGGCCAGGACCGTTGCAGCGGACGCGGCGATCATCGTCGCGGCTGCCCGGAGCCGAGTACGAGTGACCGCCGCCAGAACTGCAACTCGAGCTCGAACGGTGCGCGTTGACCGGTGCATCGAGCGTCTGCGAGCCCGCCGCAGGAGGTGAGTTCACCTCACGTTTCATGGCAAGCGGACGTCCGTTCATGAGGTAGGAGGACTGTTGATCGTTGCACCAATCCTGAAAGCGGGCTTTTTGGCTACTTTTGTGCGAGGTTGGTGCAAGCAGTGTCGCTACTAGGGAATCGAGTTCTTCCGTGTCAAAGAGAATTAGCTACGTCGCTCTTACCGCTTCGGCAGCCCTGCTGCTGACGGCCTGTGGTGGGTCCTCCGCCGAGAGTGAGGCTGGTTCCACGGCTGGTGCCGGTGAGCCGTTGATCGTCTACACGAACTCCAATTCCGAAGGGCGTGGCGAGTGGCTGCAGGAGAAGGCCGAGGCAGCCGGATTCGAGATCGAGATCGTCGGCGCAGGTGGCGCGGACGCCACGAACAAGCTCGTCGCGGAGAAGAACAACCCGGTTGCCGACGTCGTATACGGCTTGAACAACGTGTACTACGAGCAACTCAAGAGTGAGGACGTTCTCGAGACGTACACGCCTGCGTGGTCCTCGGAAGTCGACGAGGCCCTTGCTGATCCCGGAGACGAGAAGGCGTACTGGCCTCTGGTCGAGCAGGCGATCGTCCTGGCCTACAACGCAGACGCTGTGTCGGAAGCCGACGCCCCGGAGGACTGGACGGATCTGTGGTCCAAGGATGAGTACAAGGACCGCTACGAGCGGGTCAGCGGCATGGGAGCGGCAACCACCCAACTCGTCATGGCCGGGATCCTCAGCCGGTACAAGGATGAGTCCGGCGACCTCGGGGTGAGCGACGAGGGTTGGCAGCAGATCGAGCAGTACTTCCAGAACGGTGTTCCTGCTGTCACGGATCTTGATCTCTTCGCCCGTTTCGCCGAGGGTGAGGTCGATTTCGGTCAGATGCCTTCCTCCTCCATCCCCGGGCGTGAGGAAGCCTACGGTGTGACCTCGGGGGTCGTGAGCCCGGAAGACGGAGTCCCCTATGCAATCGAGCAGGTAGCCCTCATCAAGGGATCAGACAACCAGGACGAGGCCAAGGAGTTCATCGACTGGTTCGGCAGTGGTGACGTCCAGGGCGAATGGGCGGCACAGTTCAACTCGCTGCCGGTCAATGAGACAGCGCTCAAGAGCGCGAAGCCGGAGACTGTCGAGTTCGACGAGCAGTTCACCCGCCAGGACATCGACTGGGCCTTCGTTCAGGAGAACCTCGGCTCCTGGATCGAAAAGATCGAGCTCGAGTACATGCCTTAGCGGGCTCGGCCGCCGCAGCCGTGTCAGCCATGACCCCTGACTTGGAAGAGGGGTGCGCGACCTGGATCCAACAGATCCGGTGGCGCACCCTGCTTTCCTCTCCCCAGCCCACGTGAAGGAAGACCCCCATGATCCGCTTCGACAATATAAGCGTCACCTTCGACAGCTTCACGGCGATCAGTGACTTGAACCTCGAAGTGTCAGAAGGCGAGTTCTTCACCCTGCTGGGCCCATCCGGTTGCGGCAAGACGACCGCGCTGCGCACCCTCGCCGGTCTGGTGAGCCCGTCCTCGGGTGACATCCACATCGATGGGAAGAAGGTCACCGCCCTTCCCAGCGACAGACGGGGAGTGGGAATGGTCTTCCAGAACTACGCACTGTTCCCCTCCATGAGTGTTTGGGAGAACATCGCTTTTGGTCTGAAGGTCCGCAAGACGGGCTCCAGTGAACGCACCGAAATGGTTCGCGATATCGCACGGCGCGTGGACCTGACCGAGAACCAACTCGACAAGAATGTCTCCGAACTCTCGGGCGGTCAGCAGCAGCGGGTCGCCATCGCCCGCGCACTGGTCCTCAAACCCAAGATCCTGTTACTGGACGAACCACTGTCGAACCTCGATGCCAAGCTACGACAGCAGCTGAGGGTGGAACTGAAGGACCTTCAGGTCCAATCCGGCATCACCACGGTCTATGTCACGCACGATCAGGATGAGGCCTTGACGATGAGTGACCGTATCGCGGTCTTCAACAAGGGCAAGGTCGAGCAGATAGGTACCCCGCAGGAAATCTACGAACGCTCTGCCACGGAGTTCGTCTGCAACTTCATCGGTGACAGCTCGAAGCTTGGCCCGGGCTTCGTCTCCCGCGTCAGTTCGACTTCTGGAAGGCACCTGGATCCGCATCAGCTCTCCTACCTCCGGGTGGAGAAACCATCCATCGCTGCGGGCAAGGGCACGATCCTCGGCAATACCTCCGAGCCGGACGGCCACACCGTCCCGATAGAAGGCCGAGTGGTTGCACGCAGCTATCACGGCCAGCACAGCCGATACACAGTGCGAAGCCACGACTCCGATGTGAAGGTGCTCGTCAAGGAAACCGGAGCTCCTGCCCTGGACATAGGACACACCGTCCAACTCCACGTTGATCCCGCACACATCCTGCAGTACCAGGGAACACCGTGAGCCGCGGGACGAGCTCACGAATGTTCAGGTCGCCCCTGGTCATCGTGACAATGCTCGTTCTGACGTGGTTCAGCGCCGCGTTCCTGCTCTGGCCGAACCTGAACCTGCTCGCCGAGACGTTCTTCCCCGGGGGCGAGTTCACCGGCCGCGCCGTGGAACGGCTGCTGTCCTCCGACCGGGCGATGAAATCACTGGCCAACAGCTTCCTCCTCGCCGTCGTCCTCGCCGTCACGGTGAACATCGTGGGCATCTTCGTCGTCCTGGTCACCCAATACTTCCGGATCCGCGGCTCCAGGATCCTGTGGCTCGGGTACGCGACGACCTTCCTGTTCGGGGGGATCGTTCTCGCGGCCGGGTACAAGTTCATCTACGGCGCAGACGGAATCGTCACGAAACTGGTCGCCAACTACTTTCCCGACATGAACCGGGAGTGGTTCGGCGGGTTCTTCGCAGTCCTGTTCGTCATGACCTTCGCCACCACCACGAACCACCTCCTCTTCCTCGGCAACGCAATCCGCGATGTCGACTTCCAAACCATCGAAGCGGCGAGAAACATGGGCGCCTCGGACTGGACGACGCTCCGCAGGGTGGTCCTACCCGTTCTGAAGCCAACGCTCTTCGCAGTCACCATCCTGTCTTTCCTCACCGGACTCGGTGCCCTCAGCGCGCCTCAGGTTCTCGGGGGTGAGGACTTCCAGACCATCACGCCCATGATTCTCACCTTCGCGAACACGTCCACCTCCCGCGACATCGCAGCCCTTCTTGCGCTCATCCTGGGCGTGGCGACCATCGCGATGCTCGCCATCATGACGCGCCTGGAACGCGGGGGAACCTACTACTCGGTGGCGAAGGTATCGGCGCCCCTGCAGAAGCAGGCCATCAGGAACCGGCCGATGAACATCATCATGCACGTCCTCGCCTACCTCCTGTTCCTCCTGTACGTCTCGCCCCTGCTCCTGATCCTGCTGTACTCCTTCATGGACAGCGCCGCCATCAGCACCGGCGTCCTGGCACCGGATCGATTCACTCTCGAGAACTACGCCCGCGTCCTCTCCCAGGAGTCGGCGCTCCGCCCCTTCATCGTGAGCATCGTCTACAGCGGTCTCGCCGCGATCATCACCGTCGGCGGACTTCTCTTCGTCGCACGAATCATCCAGAAGTACCGCACGAGGATCACCTCGACCTTCGAGTACCTGCTGCACATCCCGTGGATCCTGCCGGCCGCCATGATCGCCCTCGGGCTCGTCATGACCTACGACGAACCCAACCCCCTCCTGGGCGGAGCAGTGCTCAGTGGCACGACAGTGATTCTCCTGATCGCCTTCGTGGTCGTGAAGATCCCCTTCACCCTCCGTATGCTCAAAGCCGCCTTCAGCTCGGTCAACGACTCCATGGAAGAAGCTGCAACCATCATGGGCGCGGGCGCGCTGTACACCTTCCGCAGGATCCTCCTGCCGGCCGTGCTTCCCACTGCCGCCGCCATCGCTGCCCTGAACTTCAACAGCCAGCTCGACGACTACGACACCGCGGTCTTCCTCGCACACCCGCTCTACCAACCCCTCGGGCTGCAGATCAAGGCCAACACCGACGGAGGAGCTGACGTCAATGCGATCGCCAACACCTTCGTCTACACCGTCCTGCTCATGATCCTGATGGGCCTGACCATGTATCTCGTCTACGGCCGGGGCGGGAGACGGCGGCCAGGAAGGCGTCGACCCGGTCAGCCCACGGTCAGCACCGGACCGGACAGCCCGCCGGAAGGCAGCGCCAACGAAGCTCATGTTCCACTCGGGCCGGCAGCGTCCGAGGAGAACCAGCCTGTGCCCATCGCTCCGTCCAGGGTCCTTTAGAGGCCTTCGGACAGCCACCTTCGCCGCGCACAGGTCGGAGGGAGCGCTTGCGCTCCCTCCGACCTGCACCTCGGGATCCTGGCGCTGGATGCACCATCACGCGTCTTGCGGTCAGCACCTTGGCGCAGCCGATGACTGTGCGCTGGAGGACCGCGCTGTTCTGCTGTTGGCCTGCGCCACGCCCCGCCTGCGGCGTCGCCGTCGGATCCCTCCGTATGATGGAGCGCTGTGTGGCTGCTGCAGCAGCGAGCGCGACGATCAGGAAGGGAGGCACATGGCGCAGGGTCCCGACCCGGTGGCTCCCCGGCCGATCCGGAGCCAGGAGTTCCGTTCGCGACGACGGCGGGACCTCCCGTGACCGGGCCGACGGTGCGGCAGCCCGGTCGCCGCCCTCCCTCCCGCAGGGTCCGCCGCATGCGGACGATCTGGGCCGCCGTGGCCCTGGCCGTCATCGTCGTCGTCGTGTACCTCCTGGTGCGCTCGCCGTCGGTCATACCGACGGAGGCCATGCCCCCGGCCGGAGTTCCGACCGCCCCCGTCGCCGCTGCACCCGCTTCCCTGGACGACGACATCGCCGCGATCCTCGAGGAAGCAGGTGACTACCGGGTAGGGGTGGCACTCGCCGATGTCTCCGGGGACGCCACGCGGACCTTCGGGGACGAGACCGCCTTCTTCGCGGCCAGCACGGCCAAGATCATCACCGCCGCGGCTTTCTACCACCTCGTCGAGATCGGTGAGGCGAGCCTCGACGACAGCCTGGGCGACTACGATGCCGCCTTCCAGATCGAGGCGATGGTCAACAACAGCAACAACGATTCCTGGCTCCTGCTCATGGATGCCGTGGGCCACCCGCGGCTCAAGGAGTACGCGGAGTCCATCGGCATCACCTACGATCCCGAGGAGAATCTCCTCACCGCCGCGGACATGGCCGTCGTGCTGGAACGGCTGTACACGGGGGACCTGCTCGACGAGGACAACACCGCCCGGTTGCTCGGGTACATGCAGGACACCAACAACGAAGAGCTCATCCCCGCAGGTTCGCACCCCGACGTCACGGTCCACCACAAGTACGGACAGGTGGACGGGGAACTCCATGACGCCGCGCTCCTCAGCTACCGCGAGTCGACCTTCGCGCTGGTCATCTATACGGAAAGCGCCGGGGGCAACGTCGAGGACGATCAGGTCCAGCTCATCCGCTCCCTGACCCGCGCCGTCGAGGACGCCCTGTTCCCACCGGCTGCCTGACGGGGACACCGGCGAGCCCACGCCACACTCACGCGCGCGGCAGCGGCTCCACAGGATTGGGCTGATCCGGCGCGGCGGCACCGGCATCGGCGGTGCGCAGTTCATCGAAGCGCACGCACACCACTCCCGCGACGATCAGGAGCCCGCCGAGCAACTGGATGGCACTGGGCAGCTCGCCCAGGATCAGCCAGGACGCGAGCACGGCGAACATCACCTCGGTCAGCGCCACGAAACTGGCCACCTTCGAGCCGAGGCGCTGCGCGGCCACGATCCCGGTGACGTAGGCGGCCACCGTCGCCACGAGCACGAGGACGGCCACGGGGACGATCCAGCTGTAGGTGGCACCCGCGAGGGACACATCCGAGAACACGAACCGGAACGGCATGATGTTCGTCAGCCCGAGGACGAGGATGGTCGCCGCCGCGACCACCATCCCTCCGCCGGCCATCACGAGCGGCGGCAGTGATTCGTCCACCCTGGCGGACATGAGGAAGAACACCACGAGGCACACGGCGGCGGCGAGCCCGAAGAGGACACCCACGGGATCCAGGCGCGCGTCGCCCGTGAGGTCCAGGACCAGCAGGAGCCCGAGGATGGCCGTGACGGACCCGATGATCGTGAGCGCCTGCGGTGCCTTGCGGCTGCGCAGCCACAGGAACCCGACGATCAGCACGGGCGCCAGGTATTCGAGCAGCAGCGAGACGCCGACGGACATGCGCTGTACGGCATTGAAGTAGAACAGCTGGCACAGGGCGATCGCCGTCGTCCCGTAGACCCCGATGGTCAGCGCGTTGCCGCGCAGCGTGGACCAGCGTCCGCGCATCGCCATCAGGACGGGGATCAGGAGGACGACGGCGGCACCCCCGATGCGGAGGCCGACGGCGGCGCCGGGGCTCCAGCCGATCTCGAGGAGGGACTTGGCGAACGGGCCCGAGACCCCGAACGTCGCAGCGGAGACGAGTGCTATCCAGAGGCCGGCGGCGGGGCGCAGGGTCACGTCCACTCCCTTCGGGTCGGTTGACTGGTGTCATGAGTGACAAATGGTTATGGTCGTGACACTAGGGGCCGCGATGTCAGGAGTCAACATGTCTTTCACCTATGACACCGAGGTGGCGCTCTCCTCTGCCGCCGCGTTGATCAACACGGCCAAGGACGACGTCGACCCGCTCGACACCCTCGAGGGCCTCGACCGTTTCCTCGAGGAGCAGCGCTTCACGGGCTCGAGGACGCACACGGAGGACGAGCTGCGCTCGGTCCGGGCACTCCGTGCGGAACTCCAGGTGATCTGGTTCGCCGAGGAGGACGACGCCGTCGGGCTCGTCAATGCCATCCTCCGCAGGGCCAACGCGCTCCCCCAACTCGTCCGCCACGACGAGTGGGACTGGCACCTCCACGCCACCGCTCCCGAAGCCCCGCTCGAGGAGCGGATGGCCACCGAGGCCGCCATGGCCCTCGCCGACGTCATCCGCGGGCACGAACTCGACCGCCTGCGCTCCTGTGCGGCCGAGGACTGCGACGGCGTGGTCCTGGACCTGAGCCGCAACCGCTCCCGGCGCTTCTGCGACACCGGAAATTGCGCCAACCGCACGCACGTGAAGGCCTACCGCGCCCGGAAGGCCCAGGGCGCCTGATCCTCCGCGGCACGTTTCACTTCGGTAACGTTTCCGAGTCCCCTTGATGTAACCCTTGTCACATGGATAAGTTGTCTTCGCCTACATATCGTCGATGGCAACATCGGCCGGGCGCTACAGCGTTGTATCAGCTCGATCCAGCCATCAGGCGAACCAGGGCCACCCGCCGTCACCACCGGCCCGTACCCCGGTTCACCCGCCACCGGTCGGATCCTTTTCAAAGGCTCAACCCATGACCACGATCAAGAATGTCTCGGCCTTCCTGCTGGCAGTCGGTGTCGCAGCGGGCATGTCGGCCTGCGCGCCCGCTGGATCGACCCCCGAAGCCGAGGGCGACTCCGCCAGCAGCTGCAACGTCGGCATCTCCATGCCGACGCGCAGCCTCGAGCGCTGGATCAACGACGGCGAGGGGCTCAAGGAGAAGCTCGAGGCCGCGGACTGCACCGTCGACCTCCAGTACGCCGACAACAAGACCGACCAGCAGATCAGCCAGATCCAGAACCAGGTCGCCGGTGGGGCGAAGATCCTCGTCATCGCGGCCATCGACGGACAGACCCTCGGACCCGCCCTCGAGGACGCTGCGTCCCAGGACGTCAAGGTCATCGCCTACGACCGCCTCATCAACGGCACCGAGGCCGTGGACTACTACGCCACGTTCGACAACTACAAGGTGGGCCAGCTCCAGGGCCAGTTCATCGAGGAGCAGCTCGGCCTCGCCGACGGCAAGGGCCCCTTCAACCTCGAGCCCTTCGCGGGCAGCCCGGACGACAACAACGCGGCCTTCTTCTTCGCCGGTGCGTGGGACGTCCTCCTGCCCTACGTCGAATCGGGCCAGCTGGTCGTCCCCTCCGGGAAGTCCCCGGCGGACAACGACGGCTGGAAGGCCATCGGGATCCTCGGCTGGGGCTCCGACGACGCGCAGGCCGAGATGGACAACCGCCTGCAGTCCTTCTACACCGGCGGCGACAAGGTCGACGTCGTGCTCTCCCCCAACGACAGCCTGGCGCTCGGCATCGAGGCGTCCCTCGACGCCGCAGGCTACAAGCCCGGTAGCGACTGGCCCATCATCACGGGACAGGACGCGGACGTCGCCAACGTCAAGGCCATCCTGGCCGACCAGCAGTCGATGACCGTCTGGAAGGACACCCGCGAGCTCGGCAGCCAGGTCGAATCGATGATCGCGTCGATCGTGGCCGGCGACGAGGTCGAGGTCAACGACACCGAGACCTACGACAACGGCACCAAGGTGGTGCCGTCGTACCTCCTCGACCCCGTCGTGGTGGCCAAGGACGACGTCGAGCCGACGCTCGTGGAGTCCGGCTTCGTCAAGGCAGCAGACATCGGTCTCTGACCATCGAATGGGCAGAACGGGGCGCGGTCACGAACCGCGCCCCCTTCTGCCCGAGAGCGAAGCGAGAACAGCATGAGTGACGTAATCCTCAAGATGGACGGCATCGTCAAGGAGTTCAACGGCATCAGGGCCCTCGACGGAGTCTCGGTGAGCGTGGAACGCGGCGAGGTCCACGCGATCTGCGGCGAGAACGGCGCCGGCAAATCCACCCTGATGAAGGTGCTCAGCGGTGTCTACCCGCACGGCAGCTTCGACGGGACGATCACGATCGACGGAGAGCCGGTGGCCTACGGCTCGATCAACGACAGCGAGCGCGACGGCGTCGTCATCATCCACCAGGAACTGGCGCTCAGCCCGTACCTCTCGATCGCCGAGAACATCTTCCTGGGCAACGAGGTGCAGCGCGGCGGAGTGATCGACTGGAACAAGACGAACCTCCAGGCCACCGAGCTGCTCGCCCGGGTGGGACTGCAGGAGAACGCCGCCACCAAGGTGCTCGAACTGGGCGTGGGAAAGCAGCAGCTCGTGGAGATCGCCAAGGCGCTCTCCAAGGAGGTCAAGATCCTCATCCTCGACGAGCCCACGGCTGCCCTGAACGACGACGACTCCGCGCACCTGCTGAACCTGATCGAGCAGCTGCGGACCCAGGGCATCACCTCGATCATCATCTCCCACAAGCTCAAGGAGATCCGCGCGATCGCCGATACCGTGACCGTCATCCGTGACGGCCAGACCATCGAGTCCTTCCGCGTCACGGACAGCGACGACATCGAGACCCGCATCATCCGTGCCATGGTCGGGCGTCCGCTGGACCACCAGTTCCCCCCGCGGGAACCGGATATCGGCGAGGAGAAGTTCCGGGTCGAGGACTGGTCGGTGCACCACCCCATCGATGTGGAGCGGATCGTCGTGGACCGCGCGTCCTTCCACGTCCGCGCCGGCGAGATCGTCGGCTTCGCGGGACTCATGGGCGCCGGCCGCACGGAACTCGCCATGAGCATCTTCGGGCGGTCCTACGGGAGCGGGATCTCCGGCCGGGTCTACAAGGACGGCGTGGAGATCCAGACCCGCACCGTCGGTGAGGCGATCCGGAACGGGATCGCCTACGTCACCGAGGACCGCAAGCGCTACGGCCTGAACCTGATCGGCAGCATCACGGTCAACGTGTCGGCTGCGGCGCTCGGGAAGCTCGCGCGCCTGGGCATCATCGACCGGCACAGGGAGTACGCCGTGGCCGACGAGTACCGCAAGCAGATGAACATCAAGACGCCGAGCGTCTCCTCCGTGGTGGGCAACCTCTCCGGCGGGAACCAGCAGAAGGTCGTCCTGAGCAAGTGGATCTACTCGGGACCGGACGTGCTGATCCTGGATGAGCCGACGCGAGGGATCGACGTCGGCGCCAAGTACGAGATCTACGGGATCATCAACGAGATGGCGGCCCAGGGCAAAGCGGTGATCGTCATCTCCAGCGAGCTGCCTGAACTGATCGGCCTCTCGGACCGCATCTACACCATCGCGGAAGGCAAGCTGACCGGCGAGCTGGACCGCGCCGACGCCACCCAGGAGGAGCTCATGCGCCACATGACCGCCGCCAGGAACCAAGGAGCACAGGCCTCATGACCACCACCACGCCCGAGCAGGCCACTGCTCCCGTCCCGCCGCGGCCCGACCCCGTGAAGAAGAAGCGGCGCCGGGTCGACATGCGCCAGTACGGCATCCTCGCCGCCCTCGCCGTCATCATCCTCCTGTTCCAGGTCCTCACCGGCGGCCGGCTCCTGTACCCGGGCAACGTCAGCAACCTGATCCAGCAGAACGCCTACGTGCTGATCCTCGCCATCGGGATGGTGATCGTCATCATCGCGGGGCACATCGACCTGTCCGTGGGTTCGATCGTCGCCACGGTCGGCGCCGTGGCGGCACTCTCCATGAACAACTGGGGGCTCCCGTGGGGTGCCGCCGTCGCACTGTCGCTCCTCGTGGGCGCACTCATCGGTGCGTGGCAGGGCTTCTGGGTCGCCTTCGTGGGGATACCGGCGTTCATCGTGACGCTCGCCGGCATGCTCGTGTTCCGCGGCGTGGCCCTCGTGCTCCTGACCGGTGGAACCATCAGCGGACTGCCGCGGGCCTTCAACTCGATCGGCTCCGGAACGCTCCCGTCAACCGGCACGCCGGACCTCATCACGCTCGGCATCGGCGCCCTGGCCTCGCTGGCCCTGGTGGTCCAGCAGCTCAAGGGACGCGCGGACCTGCGCCGGCTGAACCTGCCCCGCGAGCGGACGCTGTCCTTCGTCCTCAAGATCGCCATCGCCGTCGTCGCCATCATGTACCTGTGCTACCTGCTGGCGTACAACCGGGGCACGCCGATCATCCTCGTCATCCTCGCGACGCTCGTCCTGCTCTATTCGTTCCTGCTCTCGCGGACGGTGTTCGGGCGGCACGTCTACGCGATGGGAGGGAACCTCTACGCGGCCATGATGTCCGGCGTGAAGACGAAGTGGGTCAACTTCTTCATCTTCGTGAACATGGGCTTCCTCGCCGGCCTCGCCGGCGTGGTCAGCACGGCCCGCGCGGGCAGCGCCGTGGCTTCCGCAGGCGGAAGCTTCGAACTCGACGCGATCGCGGCCGTCTTCATCGGAGGAGCCGCCGTGCAGGGCGGCGTCGGAACGGTGGTGGGCGCGGTGATCGGCGGACTGGTCATGGGCGTCCTCAACCAGGGGCTGTCCATCCTCTCGGTCGACGCGGCGTGGCAGCAGGTCATCAAGGGCCTGGTGCTGCTGCTCGCGGTGGCGTTCGACGTCTACAGCAAGCGCCGCACGGGCCGCTGAACCGACCGGCCACCGGCCGGCTGGTCACTTCCCCGGGAGCGACCAGCCGGCCGGCCCCGCGAACGCGGGGAACCAGCGCAGCTAACGCCCGACGTCGCCCGCTGTGCCCTCGGCCAGGCCGCCCGGACCGTACTGGAAGGTCGGCTGTCCGTCCGGTCCGCCATCCTCCCGTCCCGCACCGTTGCTGCCGAGCAGGCTCCTCGTGAGGGACGCGCTGTCGGCCATCAGTTCGTCCACCGCGGCCAGCAGGTGGGCATCCGCCACCGGTACGCCCTGCAGCGCGGCACCGAGGACGGCCCGCCGGACGAGCTCCCGCGTGAACGACGCCGTCGTGCCGTCGATCCTCCCGGCGGCCGTCCCGATCACGTCCGCACTGAAGGGCAGCCCGCGGGCGTAGAGCCGCAGGAGGGCTGCGCGCTCGTGCTCGGCGGGAAGCGGTACCTCGACTGCCAGGTCCACGCGGCCGGGCCGCTGCGCGAGTGCCCGCTCGAGCATGTCGACGCGGTTGGTGGTCAGGACGAACGTGACGTCCGCATCGGCGTCGAGCCCGTCCATGGCATCGAGCACCTCGAACAGCAGGGGCTTGGGTCCCTGGCCGAAGCTGCGGTCCTCGGCGATGAGGTCGCAGTCCTCGAGGACGACGATCGACGGCTGCAGCGCACGCGCCATGCGGGCCGCCTCCCCCACGTTGACGAGACTCCCGCCGGACAGGAGGATCGCCGTCGTCCCCTCGCTCCGGCTCAGCAGGAAACGGACCGTGTGCGTCTTGCCCGTGCCGGGCGGCCCGTACAGGAGGATGCCGCGCTTGAGGTGCTGGCCGGCCGCGACGAGCGCTTCCCGGTGGGCTGCGATGCCGAGCGCGTGCTCCGTGACCCGGGCCAGGAGACCGTCGGGGAGGATGACGTCGTCGACCGTCAGGCCCGGCCGCGGGTGGAAGGTCACGCCGGCGCTGCTCGGGCCGAAGTCCTCCATGGTCAGGGACAGGATCTGCCCCTTGAGCACGCTCTCGTGCTGCATCCGCCGCCGGAATTCCGCGAGGAGGCCGGCCGTCACCACTGCGTTCGCGCAGAGCACTTCGATAAACGCCGCCTGCCTGCCGTACCCCGGCTCGGCCTTGCGCTGGAGCAGCGCAACCGGCACGCCGTCCCGGTGCAGGAGGCGCAGGCCCAGCGCGACGGTCTGCCGCTGCTCGTTCGGGCCCACGGGGAGATTGGCGTAGTCCGGTTGGGAGAGGGGGAAGTTCGAATACGCGTCCGCCTGCTGGAGCATGTCGGACAGCGACAGGTGATGGCGCTGGTCGCCTCCGCCGATTCCGACCAGGCGACCCTCCCCGTCCATGAGGGAGGAGAGGACGATATCCGCATCCACGAAGCGGCTGGACGGGACGTCCTCCACCACGACCGGCACCGTACCCGGTGCGGCGCCGAGATGCGCGGTGAGTTCGTCGAGGAGTTCCCTGCCCCGCGAGGAATGCGGCTGCGCTTCCTGAGCGAGGCGCACCATGCTGCTGAAACTATGAAGAAATCCTGCGATGTCGTCCCCCATGAGGGGAGGCCAACAGCGCCGTCAAGAGGCGCGCGCTAGCCGTCCTGCTTCGGCAGGCGCACTCCGTAACGGGGTTCGTCGCCGGGTTCGTCGCCGGGTTCGTCGCCGGATTCGTCGCCGCGCTGTGCGGGCTGCGCCTGGCGATCGGGATTGGCGGAGGAACGATTGACGCCGGAGCCCTTGCTCAGGTGCTCGGAGTTCGGTGTCTCGGCCATCATGAGCATCGCGCAGATCACGAGGGAGGCGATGAAGGCGATCCCGGCCGCCGTCAGGCCGAGATCCACGCGCAACTCGTTGGTCCCACCGCCCGTGGCGAAGATGGACGTCGCCACCCCGGCCACCACGGCGAGGACCGCGGAGAAGACGAGCGGGGCCTTGATGCCGTGGCGGAACCGCCCCTGCGTGGGTTTCCCCGGCTGGCGCTTGGCCACGGGCACTCCTTCCGGTGAAGCAATACTTCTACGAGACGTAGAGCATCTAGTTTACGGGGTCCGGCTCGCCGAGGGCGCCGGAGGCGGAGGGTGCGCTGAGCGCTGAATCGTGCCGGTAGCTGAGGGCGGCGATACCGAGGACGACGGCGGTGAGCAATGCGCCTCCCCCGGTCACGCCGAGCAGAGCATGGGCGCCGAGTCCATCGACGAACGGGAGGATGGCCCCGGTGACCAGGCCGATCGTCCCGACCGTGATGAGATCGCGAGCGGCCGCGTGGCCCCGCACCGCCGACCCGCGAACCAGTTCGGCCCCTCCCGCGACGACCAGGGCGACGGCGCCCGCGAAGGCGAAGCTGCGATCGTCGATGAAGACGAGGCTCGCGATGCCCGCGCCGAGGAGCAGCCCCCCGCCGACGTCGGTCAGAAGCTTCGCCCGGGGTCCCCAGTGCTGCATCCGGTGCGTCCAGAGGTACGCCGCGCCGGTGAGCAGGAGGTAGAGCCCGCCCACGACCGACAGGACCAGCGTCGAGGGCTCCCGCCAGAAGATGGTCATGAGCCCGAACACGGCGCTCACCACGGCCCGGGCCAGGAAGGGCTTCCAGGCGAGGAGTTGGGCGGTATCGGGGCCGGCACCCGGTGCAGGCGATGCAGCAGCCATCAGGGGCCTCTCTGGAGGGGGACGCGGGGGCCGGGCGATCTCCGGCAGAACCAGTTTAGTCCTCTACCCCGGCGGATATCAGGCGGAAGCGGGACCGCTGGAGGGGACACCGGGATCGGTGCGTCGCCCGACGATCTCCCGGATCCAGATCGGCGCGAACGGTGACGTGCAGTTCGGCGGCGTCGGATAGTCCTTGAGGACCTCGAGCCGCTCACCGATGTCGAGGGCCCGGGCCCGGTGTTCCTCGTGCTCTATGCCGATCTGCGCCAGCGTATGGTTCATGGCCCACTGCAGGCGGTCCGGGGCCGCCTGCATACCGGCCTCGATCGTGTCCAGCAGGCCCGACAGATCGAGCCCACCGGGCGCCTTGGCCACGCGCTCGGAGGTGAGCTCCCACCCGGCGCCGGCCACCACCGGCTCGGTGTCCGCCATCCACTCCAGGCGGAGGTGCTCGGCGTGCGGGCTCTTCTTCACCACGTAGTTCACGAGCCAGTCCTGAACCTTCGGAGCGCGCGCCGCGCGCAGCATCGTGTCGAGTTCCTCCGCGCCGAGGTCCTTCGGACGGAAGATCAGCAGTGCGAGGAGCCGCGCCACGGTGTCACCGGTGGCCCAGAGCTCGTGTGCCAGGTCCTGCTGGCCCTTCAGCCGCTTCGCCAGGGTGCGCAGCGACGAGAGGTTCACGCCGTGGTCGTCCCCGTGCCTCTCGTTGACCGCGCGCATGCGCGGATCCTCGAGCGTCGCCAGTTCCGCCAGCACGTCTGCCACCGTCGGGGCGCCGGGCTCCACTGACATTCCTACCTCCGATACCCTGCTCGCTGTCACAACATCCTCCCGCTACCGGAGGGGATGCGCCAGCGGTCGAGACGGGGGTCAGTTCTGATGGGGATCGAGTGATGTTCCGGTTTCTCGGCGAGGGCTCGTCGGAGCTCCTCCTGGAAGGCGTGGTCGTTGACGGCAGGATACGTCTGCTGGAGTTGTTGGTGGAACCAGCACCCCCCCACTGGTGAGCGGGTGGTGGTTCTTCCCCTGAGTTGAGTGCCCTCCGCTCAACTACGAAAAAATGCTAGCACTCGAACCATTCGAGTGCTAGAAGTCCTGCCAACCCGAACGGGCACCGCTTGTATGTGTAAGCCACCGATCTACGGACGACCTGTACCGATAATGCACAGCTCTGATCAGTGAGGTCTTTCAGCGCCTGGTTCCTCCAGGTGCCCGAGGGATTTCTCCTGAAGGAACTGACACAGCGAAGCCGCGACGAGGAGCTCTGCGGCAAGCCCATGCATCTGTGCTGGACTCAACGTTGTTTCAGCGTCCCGCATGCCGATGGTGATCGACCACGCCGGGTCCCCGACGGCTACGGGCTGCATGAAGATCTCCGTTCCGTCATCGCGCAGCGGGACGGTCACGAGCCCGGTATCAGCACCCTCGTCACCGTCCTGCACCAGGACGGTGATCAGCGCACCGCCCTCCCTGGTGGTCCGGAACTCTTCAACCCACGCTTCAAGGGTCTGCTTACTGCGAAAGGGCATCGGAAACTTCCTGTCCTTACTGCGGAAGGCGCGCAGCAAAGGCACCGGCCGGAACGTACATATCGGGTCGGCCGCTTGAGTGGCATGAAGATCTCCTTCAAGCGGCGCTACCGCGACGCGCTGACAGCACGGTGCGCGGCTTACCCTCCCATCCTGCAGCGTATGCCGCCACTCCCACACCCCTGTTCGCTGCAAGACGACCCTCGAATGCCGGAGTTGACAGGCGAAAGGTCACGTCAGCGCTACTGCGCATGCACAATCAGCAATCTGATAGCAGGACAGCATGATGGTCGCACCGGCATCACTGGTTATAGAACTGACGGAGGTTGTTGACAGTCGGGTCTTCCAGTTGAGAGGAAGACTTCATGACATCAAGACCGTCCGCGTCGGCCCTTCGAGCAATGGAGCGTCGAGCCAATCACAAGCTCGCGATCCTGCGTCACGTTGAGGAGGTCAGCGGGAGCGTCGCGGCGACGCGTCGTTACTACGGCGTCAGCCGGCAGGCGTACTACAGGTGGCTCAAGCGCTACGAGGCCGAGGGCTTCGAAGGGTTGAAGGACCGCTCGAGCGTTCCGCACCATTCACCGACGGCGACAGAGGTGGACGTGGTCGAGAAGATCCTCTGGCTGCGTCAGCAGTACCACTTCGGGCCGGCGAAGATCACGATGTACCTGAAGCGGTATCACGAGATCACGATCAGCGCCTCCGGTGTCTGGCGGAACCTAAAGAAGGTCAACCTGAACCGCCTCCCTGCATCCCAGCCCCACAAGCGTACTGAGACCCGCTGGAAGAGGTACGAGAAGCAGCGGCCAGGGCACGCGCTGCAGGTTGATGTGAAGTTCATTGAGCCCCTCGGGCAGACCGTGCCTGTCCGACGCATGACCAGAAGACCGCGATTCGCTTCATCGATCATGTGCTCTCGAAGCTGCCGGTCAAGGTCGAGAAGGCCCAAACCGACAACGGCAGCGAGTTCGGGCAGTCCTTCCACTGGCATCTGCTCGACAAAGGCATCGGGCACATCCGTATCAGGCCGGCCACGCCCCGCCTCAACGGCAAGGTGGAGCGTTCACACCGGATCGACTCCGAGGAGTTCCACCGCCTCCTCGAGGGACAGGTCATCGATGATGTGAACCTCTTCCAGGACCGTCTTCAGCAATGGGAGGACCACTACAACTACGATCGACCCACCCGGAGCTCTTGCCGGGATCACACCCTACGAACGCCTCAAGCAGAAAACCCTGGATCCGCTGTCATAAGCCTCGGTCAGTTGCACACCTAGGGCGTGTCTCCCAATGCTTGGAGCCAGAGTGTGATGGCTCTGAGGACGGCTGCGCCGCGGTAGGTGAGCGAGAGCTTGTCGTAGCGGGTG